>JAFQQT010000001.1 GCA_017410455.1 Clostridia bacterium | reverse complement strand
GCCTCACTCTCCCTGGATGCGCGGCACTAACGAAAACACCAACGGCCTCATCCGCGAGTATTGCCCCAAGTCTACGGACTTGGAGTCTTTCGATCCGGCTTTCTTCGCTGCCTTTACCAACAAGATCAATCTTCGTCCGCGCAAATGCCTTGGCTGGAGATCTCCCTTTGAAATATTCTTCAATCTGCTGTTGCACTTGACTTGACAATTCAAGGGTCTGAGCCGCCGCTGACAGAACATGTCAGCGTCGGCTTCACTTTTGTCTGTTACTGAACGCACACGCGCAGGGGCTGTCCCTCTTCATCCACCGCGTGCGCATGGCACACCTGCACATTCCGGCAGCCCTGTACCAGCAGCCATGCATCCTCCGGCGCAACGACCACCTCTGCCGCAGGGGACACGTCAATGCGGCCCATGCCCTTGAGTGCCACGTTGCCACGGGGCCTGCGCTCGTAGATCAGGCCGTCGATCAGAACATCCGCAACGCTCTGTGCATCGCCGATGATGGCCGCAGCATTCTCCGCCGTGCAGCTGATGTTGCGCAGCTGAATATCCCGGATGTTCACCGCCAGCGCCCGCTCCGGCGCAGCATGGAGATACGCCGGATTGTGGTGCTGGAGGGCGAAAATCGCCACCGGTTCGCCATTGCCCCACCAGTTGCCCGCGCGGACGCGGGTATCAATGCGCAGGTTCTCCACAAGCACATGCTCCACAAGCCCCGTTTTCGTCGACGCCATCAGGCACAGGCCCCGGTGGCTGTCGCGGATGATGCAGTTGCTGATCGTCACATTGCGCACGATGCTGTGCATGTATCCCAGCACGATCGCCTTGGAGGAGCAGGTCAGCACGCAGTCGGAGATCACCACATCCTCGCAGGGGATGTTCCAGTCGGTGATGCCACTCAGCGCGATGCAGTCATCCCCCGAGACCACGCTGCAGCCCCGCAAGAACACCCGCCTGCAGCCGCAGAAATGCATGCCGTCGTTGTTGGGGATCACCGGGTCCGTGCGGATGGTCAGGTCGGTGAGGCGCACATCCTCACAGTCGTTGAAGGACAGCGTCCAGTTCGGCGCATCCAGCAGGGTCACGTCCTCCAGCGTGATGTGGCTGCAGCGGTGGAAGAAGATGGGCTGGGTGAGCCTGACGTCATACTTCACCGTGCACTGCGCCAGCTGCTCCTGCGAAAGCGCCGGAAAACCCTCCGGCACCTCCCGGCGGTCAAAGTGGAAGAACGCGCGCCCGTTCAGATCGATGACTCCCTCGCCGCCGATGCGGATGTGCTGGTGGCCAACGCTGTAGAGCACGGACCAGGTCTGCTTCATCTCATTGTGCATGAAGCCGAAATCCCGGTAGTCCTCCATGTTGCCCGAGGCTTTCAGCACCGCGCCCCGGTTCAGATGCAGCGACGCGCCGCCCATGTTGACCGTGCCGGTCACAAAGGTTCCCGCAGGGATGACGACCGTTCCGCCGGCCGCATCCGCCGCGTCAAAAGCCGCTGGATCGCAGAGGTGCACAGTGCGCCTTCCTGCGCGCCGAAGTCGGTAATGTCAAACAGTCTGCTCATTTTCTTGTCCTCCTGATGCGCCTTATTTCAACAGTATAGCAGCTTTTCCCACGGGCGCCACTTGTATTTTGTCCTCATTGTGTGGTATATTGACCTTATCAATCTGCCGAGGTGTCCGATGAATATACCGCGCCTTTCCCTCTCTGACGGCGAACTGGCCGCAGGGGTCTCCATCATCAAACAGTACAGCGTCCGCCAGACATACCCGCTGCACGACCATGATTTTGCCGAGCTGTTCTTCGTCAGTCAGGGACAGGGTCTTCATGTCGTCAACGGCCAGCATCAGCTGCTGGAGAAGGGGACGCTCGTGCTCCTCCGCCCGGAGGACGCCCACAGCTTTTCGGCCGTGAATTACTTCGACTTCGTGATGTACTCCCTGGGCTTCCCCGTTGAGGAACTGCAGCGCGCCCTGTGCTATCTTGACATATCGCTTCCGCAGCAGCCCTTGCCGCCGCATACCGTGCTCAGGGGCAGCGCGCTGCTCGCCGCGCAGCAGCAGCTGGAGCGCCTGCTCGCCGCCAGCCCCGCCCGGAGGCTTCCACTCTTCCGCGCCATGCTGCCGCCGCTGCTGCACGAGATGCTGTCCCCGGCGGACGCATCGCCGGAAAGTGTGCCGGTCATCCCGCCCTGGCTGGCCGCCCTCGAGGAAGCCATGCGCCAGCAGGAGAACTACATCGCCGGCCTGCCCAGGATGCTGGAGCTCTGCCCCTACTCGCAGGAGTACCTGAACCGCATGTTCCGCCTGCACCTGAAGACCACGCCCACCGCCTACATCAACGTCCGCCGGATGGTCTACGCAACCGAACTCCTGATGGCCGGCCAGCACAGCGTGACCGACGTATGCTTCATGGCGGGGTTCGGCAACCTGAGCCACTTCTACAGCCTGTTCCGCAGGCTCTACGGCTGCTCCCCGAAGGAGTACAGGCGCATTGCACCGGAATCGGACAGAAATCCTGACTGAAGAAGCGAATCCTCCCCTCCCCGTGCGTTGAGCATATTGCCTGCGCCCACGATGCGTCCGGCCCGCGCCGGCCGCGATTGACATCCCCCGCAGGATATGGTATAAACAGACACAGAGACACGCCGTTCCGGACCCGCCCACACACCACGGAGGTGCAGCTGAACATGAAACAACTCTTCGCGCAGTATGAGCAGAGCCGCTCCCATACCGAAGGGGTGATCGACCAGATCGCCCATCTTGTCCACACGCATCAGGCGCCGACAAAGGACCTCATCGACCAGGCGACCATCCTGCTCTCCGGCCTGCTCAGCCGCTACAATGAAGTCTATTCCGGCATGGTATCCCGGCTGGGTGCGGGCAATATCCCGCCCAAGCGCTCCACCGTTCCCGAATATCAGGCTGCCTGGGAGCAGGCTGTGGCTGGCAGCCACCAGCAGGCCCGTGCGCTGCTGGAGGACGTGTGCCGCATCACCTCCGCCTCTCCCCACTATGCCGACGCGGCGGCGCCGCTGCTCGCCCGGGCACAGGAGCTGCTCGATGGCCTGCCGGAGCAGCCGGAAGCCCCCTTCACCGCCGACCTGAGCGACCTCTCCCTCTTCAGCGAGGCCTGCCACGCCGGAACGCCCCTGCCCACTGAGCTGATGGCGCGCCTGGAGACCTGCGGTGACCTCCTGCCCCGGCCGGTGATCTTCGGCCTGCTGCTCAGCCAGTACGCCCTGCCCGCCGACCCCGCAGAGGAAGCCGAACTCTCCGATGACGATGACCCGCAGGACCTCACGCTTCCGGAGGACTTCGATTCCCCCGCCATCGACGACGCACCCGTGCTCACCGACATGCCGGAATCCGCCGCCGGTCCGGCTGATGACAGCCCGGATGATTCCGACATTCCGGACGACCTCAGCATCGACGGCATGCCCGCACCCACCGCCGTACCAGAGTCCGTCTCCGAGCCGGAAGACCCCGATGATCCGGGTGATCCCGTCACCGACACGGAAAGCCTCGATGACCTGGACATCCCCGACGCCCTGGACGACCTGGATGAACCTGACTTCCCGGACGACCCCGGCATCGACGCCGCCGACCCCATCGCCGATCCGGATCCCGTCAGCGACCCTGCGTCTGCTGATGAACCCATCCCTGCCGATGTGCCGGAGATCCCCGCCGCCGATGACGACCCATATATCCGCCCCATCGAGCCGCTGCGGCCCCTCAGCATCCCCTCGGAGCAGAAGCTGGAAGAGCTCTGCCTGATCACGGATCCTGTTCTGTGCATGCTGGTGCTGAAGCTGTCCTTCTTTGGCATGATGGATATCCGGCAGATGTCCACCTACGCCAGGAACATGCCGATGGAGTCGCTCCAGCGCACCATTGACCTGCTGGTCAGCCGGGGATATGTGGCGGGCTATGCCGTCGGGGACCGCATCATCTACTGCCCCACCCCGCAGATGGACGCCTGCATCCGCAAACCGGCCCTGGCTGCCCTGCTGCGCCGCCTGACAAAGAAGAACAGGCTGCCCACCCCCTCCTTCATCGCTGCGGATGAGATCCTCCGGGAGGATTTCATCGCCCGGCTTGAGCGCGTGGATCCGCCCCAGGCCCTCCTGCGGGATCTGCGGGAAAACGAGGTGGCGGTGCGCATGTTCCCCTCCTCCTACCTCAACGAAAGCGCGGATTTCTCCCTCAGCCTGGCGCGTCCCGGAATGCGTGATGCCACACTCCTCTTCGTGCCCCCGGAGGCGCTGGCCACCGCCGCCGTGCCGGAGGACTCGGGCGCCATCTGCCACAGCGACACGCTGCCGGATATGGACGGCGTCACCGCCCCGATGCGCTACTGCCTGTGCAGGACGCAGCTGTACCTGTGGCGCGACGGGAGCTGGGCATGCATCGCCCCCTGACATACAACCAGACCTATACAGAAAGCGTGCTGCCTTCACGGGTTGCACGCTCTTTTTGCATCCATCTCGCGCAGCGCCCCGCGCAGGGGCAGCACCGCCGATGGCGGAACCGTCACCTCATCCACCCCGATTTCCAGCAGGAAGGGCAGCAGCGCCGCGTCCGTGCCCATCTCCCCACACACGCCCACGCGGATCCCCGCGCCATGCGCCGCCTCCGCCGCCATCCGCATCGCGCGGAACACCGCCGGGTGGTGCGCGTCCATCTGCCGCCCCGACGGCGCCTGGCGATCACAGGCGAGGATGTACTGCGCCAGATCGTTGGTGCCGATGGAAAAGAAGTCCGCCGCCTGCGCCAGCTCCGGGGCGATCAGCACCGCCGCCGGGGTTTCGATCATCACGCCCACTTCCATCTGTGCATCAAAGGCAAAGCCCTCCCGCCGCAGCTCCACCTGCACCTCCTGCAGCCTGTCGCGGCAGGCCCTCACCTCCTCCGGCGAGGTGACCATCGGCAGCAGCAGCGCCACAGGGCCCTCCGCCGAGGCGCGGCAGATGGCCCTCAGCTGCGTGTGCAGCATCTGCGGCTGCGCCAGACACAGGCGCACGCCCCGCAGCCCCAGAGCCGGGTTCTCCTCCGGCGGCAGGGGCAGCAAGGCTGCCTGCTTGTCCGCGCCCATGTCCATCAGGCGGATCACCACCCGCCGCCCGGCCATCTGGCGCACCACCTCCCCATAGGCGCGCAGCTGCTGCTCCTCCTCCGGCGGCGTTCCGCAGGTGAGGAAGAACATCTCCGACCGCAGCAGCCCCACGCCCCGGCCGTCGTTCTCCAGCACGGCGCGGCAGTCCTGCGGCGCAGCGATGCTGCACAGGATGTCCAGCCGCCGGCCATCGCGGGTTTCGTCCGGCAGACCGCGCAGGGCCGCAAGGTTCCCGGCAGATTCCTGCTGCGCCCGGAAGGCGGCGCGCGCTGCGTCATCCGGATCCAGCAGGAGCTCACCCTGCCCGCCGTCCAGCAGCGCCTCCTGCCCGTCACAGTCCGGGCCGATGGCTTCTCCCAGGCCGAACACCGCGGGGATCCCCATCCCCCGGGCCAGGATGGCCGTGTGCCCCAGGGGGCTGCCGCCCTGCAGGGCGATCCCCAGCAGCGGCGCATCCCGCAATCGGATGCAGGCCGAGGGCAGCAGATCCTCCGCCACAAGGATGAAGGGCTCTTCCGGTACAGCATCCGCTGTCCGCCCGGCCAGCGCATCCAGCAGGCGACCCGCCACATCGCGCACATCCCCGGCCCGCGCCTGCAGGTAGTCATCCTCCAGGGCGGCAAGCTGCGCCGCCATCGCCTCCCCCGCCGCCTGCACGGCCTGCGCGGCGTCCGCCCCCGCCGCGATCCCCGCATGGACGGCGGCGACGAAATCCTCATCCGCCAGCAGCAGGGCATGAACCTCCAGCAAGGCTGCGGCCTCCCCACGGCCCTCCCGGCGGCAGGCGTCCGCCAGACCCTGCAGCTCCTGCGCCACCTGCTGTTGCGCCCGGGCGAAGTCGGATAGCTCCTGCTGCGGCGACTGCGCAGCGCTGTTCCGGTGCTGCGTCTGCGCTGCCTGCCAGCGGAACCGCCCCAGGGCCACGCCCGGTGCGCCGCCCGTACCCCTGACGCGCCTCATCGTCCTCCCTCCCTTCACAGGTGCTCCCGGAAGAAGGCTTCCATCGCTGCAATGGCTGCCTCCTCCTGCGGGCCCTCCGCACGGACGCGGATCTCATCGCCCCTGCGGATCCCCATGCTCATCAGCCGCAGCAGCTGCGTGGCCTTCGCCACATCCCCTGCCTTTTCCACGGTGATGGCCGTATCCGGCCAGCCCATGGCCGTCCGGGCCAGCAGCCCCGCCGGCCGGGCGTGCATCCCCAGCGGGTCTGCGATGGTGTAAGTGAACTCCTTCATATGCGTTCCTCCCTTCAATCCGCCGCACCAGCGCGCAGCGCATCGTCAACATCCGCACGGACGCCGTCGGCCTCCGGCCCGAAGACCGCCTGCACGCCCGTTCCGCGCACGATCAGCCCCACCGCGCCCACCCCGCGCCAGCCCTGCGCATCCCCCACAAGGGACGCATCCTTCACCGTCACCCGCAGGCGGGTCATGCAGGCGTCCACCACGACGATATTCTCCCGCCCGCCCAATAAAGCAATGATACGCTCTGCCCGGGCATTGCCCTGTGCTTCCCCGCCAGCCTGGCTTTCGCTGTGCACATCGCTGCCGGGCTGGCCGGGCGTTGCAAAGCGGAACCGCCCCACCATGAAGTACGCCACCCCGAAGCCGATGGCCGCAAAGGCCCCGCAGGCCAGCAGGAAGTTGATCAGATCCCCGGCCAGCCCGGCGCTCAGGCTCATGGGGATGCGGCTGAGCAGCTCAATGCCCCCGAAGGCATGCAGCCTGAGGTCGACCACCCCCGCCAGCGCAAAGGCACACCCCTGCAGCAGCGCATACACGATGTACAGCGGCCAGGCCGCAAACATGAACATGAACTCCACCGGCTCCGTCACGCCGGTGAGGAGCACCGCCAGGGCCGCCGAGAGGAACATGGAGCGGCAGGCCGCCCGCCTTTCCCGGGGGATGCGCCGGTACATGCCCAGCGCCACCCCCGGCAGCAGCCCCAGGGAGCCGATCATCTGCCCCACCTTGAACTGCCCGGGCACCACCTGCGCCATCAGCTGCGCAGCCCCCGGCGCGTCCCCGGCCTGCCGCAGCGCCATCAGGTCCGTCACCCAGGCCAGCCACAGCGGATCCTGCCCGTACACCACCGTCCCCGCCGCAGCTCCGGTGCGGATGACATATTCCCCGCCGAAAGCCGTGTAGTTCATGGGGATGGTCAGCATATGATGGAGGCCGAAGGGCAGCAGCAGGCGCTCCAGCGTACCGTAGAGGAAGGGCGCCAGCACGGGCGAAACCTCCTGGGACGTGGCGATCCACACGCCAAAGGCATTCACCCCCGCCTGCACCAGCGGCCACACCACCGCCAGCACCACCGATGCGATGAGGGAGTACGCCATCACCACCAGCGGCACGAACCGCTTGCCCCCGAAGAAGGCCAGCGCCTGCGGCAGGCGGCGGAAGTTGTAGAAGCGGTTGTAGGCCGCCGCCCCCAGGAAGCCCGCCACCATGCCCACGAAGACGCCCATGTTCAGCGCCGGCCGCCCCAGCACCTGGGTGAAGTAATCCCCCACCGCCAGCTCCTGCCCCAGGAGCGAGCGCACCGTTGCACCCTCTGTGGCCAGCATGTCGCTGCTCACGCCGAAGATGGCGCCGGTGATGGCGTTGATGAGCACGAAGCTGACCACCGCCGCAAAGGCGCCGCCAGCCCGCTCCCGGGCCCAGTTGCCGCCGATGGCCGCCGCGAAGAGCAGGTGCAGATTGCCGATCACCGCCCAGCCGATCTGCTCCAGCATCACACCTACACCCGTGAGCAGCGCAATGCCCGGCATCTGCAGGAGCTTGCCCACCGACAGCGCCAAGCCCGCCGCCGGCATCACGGCGATGACCGTCATCAGCGTCTTGCCCAGCCGCTGCAGGAAGTCGAAGCCCCCGCGCCGCCGGGGTTGCTCCGGAGCCGGGGCCACAGCAGATCCCGGCACGCGCAGGAGCACGTCCCGCCCGGCTGTCACGCGGCCTGTGGCACAGGCTTCCGCTGCCCCTTCCAGCACGATCACCGGCGTCACCGCGTCCAGGCCCCGGGCTTCCAGCAGCGCCAGATCCACCTCCGCCACCGCATCACCTGCCTTCACCCGCTGCCCCTGCGCCACCAGCGCACGGAAGCCCTCGCCATCCAGCCCCACCGTTTCCAGGCCGATATGTACCAGCACCTGCGTGCCATCCTCTGCGGTGAAGCCGTAGGCGTGCTTCGTCGCCGCCACGGAGGACACCACGCCGTCCACCGGGCTGACCACCCGCCCCGACGATGGCCGGATGGCCACGCCCGCGCCCAGTACGCCCCGCGCAAAGACCTCATCCCCCACCGCCTCCAGGGGCTGCGCCACCCCGCTCATGGGCGCCAGAACGCGCCCGTTCCGTTTCCGCATGCCATCGCCTCCCGCTGCGCCATTGCGGCATTCTGCCCGTAACTTGCGCAGGAGGCGGCAGGGATATGCGCCGGCGCATTTTCCGCCATGTTTTCAGTAAAGTCATTGTAGATTAATTGACAAAGGCCGTCGATTCGGGTATAATAAACTGAATGTCTTTATCGCCACGCCATCATGACCATCCCAAACGACCTGCACACCGCACGAAAGGAGCGTGACGCCCGTGACCATCCGCGAGATCGGCCGGATCCTCGACGCCCACTGGCTCTGCTGTGAGGAGATGGCAGACGTCCCCGTCCGCTATGCCTTCGCATCGGATATGATGAGCGATGTGCTGGCCCATGTGAGCGAGGACACGATGCTGCTCACAGGCCTGATCAACAGCCAGAGCGTCCGCACGGCGGAGATGCTGGACGTCCCCTGCCTGGTGTTCGTGCGCGGAAAGCAGCCGCACAGGGACGCGGTTCAGCGGGCGGAGCAGATCGGCCTGCCGATGCTGCAGACCAGCCACTCCATGTTCCAAGCCTGCGGGCTGCTCTACGCCGCCGGGCTGGAGCCCTGCCCCCTGGGCGCGCTGAACGGAGGCGACGACGATGACGATGATTAAGGAATCCTTCCAGGTGAAGCAGGGCGACATGACCACCGCCGGCGACGCCTCCGCCCGCATCAAGCGGCAGTGCAAGCAGCTGGGCATCCCTGCCAGCGTGGTGCGCCGCGTTTCCGTGGGCACCTACGAGGCGGAGATCAACCTGGTCATCCATGCCAACGGCGGCCGCATCGACTTTGCCGTTGAGCCGGAGAAGATCACCATCCGCGTGGTGGATGACGGCCCGGGCATCCCCGACCTGGAAAAGGCCATGACCGAAGGCTGGTCCACCGCCTCCAACGAGGTGCGAAACCTGGGCTTCGGTGCCGGCATGGGCCTGCCCAACATGAAGCGCAACGCCGACGCCTTCGACATCAAATCCGAAGTCGGCGTGGGCACGGACATCACCATGGTTTTCAATATCTGACCGACCTGCTGTGCGGAAGGAGGCAGAACCCCATGAAGGGCGAAGAACGCTATTTCCACTCCGTCAGCCTTGACGCAGACAAGTGCCGGGGCTGCACCAACTGCCTCAAGCGCTGCCCGACGGAGGCCATCCGCATCCGCAACAACCAGGCCGTCATCATCCCTGCCAACTGCATCGACTGCGGCGAGTGCATCCGCGTCTGCCCGCACCACGCCAAAGTCGCCACCACCGAGCCCCTCTCCATTATCGGGGCGTTCGAATACCGCATTGCCCTGCCGGCGCCGGCGCTCTACACCCAGTTCCCGCAGGTGCACCAGTCCGAGAAGATCATCGCCGCCCTGTATAAGCTGGGCTTTGACGAGGTCTTCGAGGTCGCCCGTGCGGCGGAGGTCATCTCCTATGCCATCAGCCGCACGCTCATCAACGAGGATCGCCCCCGCCCGGTCATCTCCTCCGCCTGCCCGGCGGTGCTGCGCCTGATCCAGCAGAAGTACCCCAGCCTGCTGGACAATGTGATCGATATCGTTTCCCCCATGGAAGCGGCAGCCCGCATCGCCAAGGAGGAATTCGCCCGCACCCGCGGCGTGCCCGTGGAGAAGATCGGCGCGTTCTTCATCTCCCCCTGCGCCGCCAAGCTCTCCGACGTGCGCAATCCCCTGGGCATCGGAAAGTCCGCTGTGGATGGCGTGATTGCCATCAAGGACGTCTACACCCAGATCCAGGCCCACGTCAAGGACGGCTTCACCCCCCTTGAAATCGACCGGGCCAGCACCGTGGGCGTACGCTGGGCCATCCCCTCAGGCGAGGCGGATGCGGTGGGCATGCGCCACACCCTGTGCGTGGACGGCATCGAGAACGTCAAGCGCGCCCTGGAGCAGATCGAGGACAGCCGCTTCGACCGCCTGGACTATGTGGAGCTGCTGGCCTGCACCAATGGCTGCCTGGGCGGCCCGCTGACGGTGGAGAACGGCTTCGTGGCCAAGAGCCGCCTCAACGCCATCCTCCGCCACACCCCCTCGAAGATGGTGCAGCGCACCGAAATCTTCCAGGACGCAGCCACCCGCTTCCGCACCACGGAGCCCATCGAGCCCAGCGACGCACAGCAGCTCACCGGCACGATGATGGAGCGCATCCTCAAGGCCGCCCGCATCGACGAGATCGAGCAGAACCTGCCCGGGCTGGACTGCGGCTCCTGCGGCTCCCCCACCTGCCGGGCCCTGGCCCGGGACATCGTGGGCGGCTTCGCCACGGAGATGAACTGCATCTTCAAGCTCAACGAGCGCATCAGCACCCTCGCCAGCGAGATGGTGTCCCTGGGCGCATCCACCCGCTTTGCCGTGGGCGCCAACCGGACGGTCGCCGCCCCCGACGCCGAAAATACCGATCCGCAGGAGGAATGACCCATGCAGGTATCCGAATTCGTGACCCTCTCCGGCTGCCAGGTGCTCACCGGCGATTATGAAGACCGCACCATCTCCTCCGGCTACACCTGCGACCTGCTCAGCCATGTGATGGGCAAGGGCCAGGCGGACATGGCCTGGATCACCGTGCAGGCCCACATGAACGTCATCGCCGTGGCCGCCCTGCTGGACTTCGCCTGCGTCATCATCCCCGAGGAGCTCCCCGTGGACGAGGCCATCGTGAAGAAGGCCGCCCAGGAGGACATCATCCTCCTCTCCAGCAGTATGACCGCCTACGAGCTGGTCACGCTGATGGCCGCCAACGGCGTGCCCGCCGCCAAGAAGGGCTGAGGGCGCTGAAGATGGACGTCTTCTGCGACCTCCACATCCACTCCTGCCTCTCCCCCTGCGGCGATATGCTCATGACCCCCAACAACATCGTCGGCATGGCCTTCATCAAGCAGCTGGACGCCATCGCCGTGTGCGACCACAACGCCTGCGGGAATCTCCCCGCCTTGAAGGCTGTGGCGGACATGATGGGGGTGCTGCTGCTGCCCGGGATGGAGCTGACCACCCGCGAGGAAGCCCACATGCTGTGCTACTTCCCGGATGTGGAAAGCTGCATGGCCTTTGGCGATTTTGTCCACGGGCACCTGCCGCCCATCCCCAACCGGCCTGAATTCTTCGGCCGCCAGGTGCTCATGAACGAAGAGGACGAGGAGATCGGCGAGGAGCCGACGCTGCTCATCAGCGCCCTGGACCTGAGCTTTGAGGAGTGCGAGCAGGCCATCCACGCCCACGGCGGGCTGTGCGTGCCGGCGCACATCAACCGGGGCTCCAACGGCGTGCTCAACGCCCTGGGCTTCCTGCCCGAGGGCTGCCGGTACGACGCCATCGAGGTCTCCGACGCCGTGCCCATGCCTCCCATCGACCTGGGCGGCTGCCGGCTCCTGCGCTCCAGCGACGCACACTACCTGGAAAACATCCTGGAGCCCACCTTCACCATCGCCGTGAAGGAAAAGTCCGTGCGGGCGCTCTTTGACGCCATCGCCGGCCGGGGATGAATCCCCGCCAAATTCAGGCAAATCTCACGAACGCCCGCATCTTCCGGGCGGGCGCGTGATTTCAACATAATCCCGCAATCCATTGCACAAGGAGGATGAATCACAATGTGCTGTTGTAACTGCAACAACAACATGGACAAGCACACTGCGCTGCAGCAGGTGATCGACGAGCTCCGCAACGAGCCCGGCTGCCTGATGCCCATCATGCAGCGTGCCCAGGACATCTACGGCTACCTGCCGGAAGAGGTCATGAACCACATCGCCAAGGAGCTGGATATCCCCGTGAGCGATATCTACGGCGTGGCGACCTTCTACGCCCAGTTCAACCTGGAGCCCAAGGGCAAGTACATCATCAGCGTCTGCCTGGGCACCGCGTGCTACGTCAAGGGCGCGCAGCTGGTGCTGGACGAGCTGGAGAAGGTGCTGGGCGTGCCTGCCGGCAAGACGACTCCCGACGGCGTGTTCACCCTGAATGCCACCCGCTGCCTGGGCGCCTGCGGCCTGGCTCCGGTCATCATGGTCAACGATGACGTGTACGGCCGCCTCACCCCCGATCAGGTGGCTGGCATCATCGCCAAGTACCGCGAGTAATCGCCCTGCGCTGAGGAGTTGCCGCCATGATGCGTGAACTTGCGGACAATATCATGGATATTGCCCAGAATTCCATCTCCGCCGGCGCAAGCCTGACGGAGGTACACGTTACCGTCAGCCACGAGGAGGACAGGATCACCTTCGTCTTCCGCGACAATGGCTGCGGCATGAGCGAAGAGATGGTCCGATCCGTCATGGAGCCCTTCACCACCTCCCGCAAGACGCGGAAGGTCGGCCTGGGCCTGCCCCTGCTGCGGCAGACGGCGGAAATGACCGGCGGCAGCATCAGCGTTGAATCCACCGTCGGCGTGGGCACGGTGGTGACGGCCGCCTTCGGCCTGACACATATCGACCGTCCGCCCATGGGCGACGTCGCCGGCGCATTCTTCAGCCTGGTGATGATGAATCCGGACACGGACTTCCTCTTCACCTTCGATTATGATGGCAAGGACTTCACCTTCGACACCCGCATCATCCGGGAGACGGTGGCGCCCCTTCCCCTGAATCAGATGGAGATCGCCAGCTGGATCAAGGATTGTTTAAGCACGGAAATCAATGAACTGCATGGAGGGAATTTTTCATGAAGAGTCTGGCAGAACTGCAGGCCATCCGCAATCGCATGATCGACCAGGTCAGCATGCGCAAGGACGACAGCATCGACACCCGCGTCGTGGTGGGTATGGCCACCTGCGGCATCGCCGCCGGCGCCCGCCCCGTGATGCTTGAGTTCGTCGAGGAAATCAAGCGCCGCGGCCTGGAGAACGTGACCGTGTCCCAGACCGGCTGCATCGGCATGTGCCGCCTGGAGCCCATGGTCGAGATCACCGTCAAGGATCAGGAGAAGGTCACCTACATCCACATGAGCCCCGAGAAGGTTGCCCGCGTGGTGGCTGAGCACATCGTCAACGGCCGCCCTGTGGAGGAGTACACCATCGGCTATCAGGGCTGATGACCAACGCAGAGATAACTTAAGGAGGAAATCACAATGGATCTGATTCGTTCTCACGTGATGGTCTGCGGCGGTACGGGCTGTACCTCTTCCAATTCCGCGGCTGTCATCGCCGAGTTTGAAAAGCTCCTTGCCGAGAAGGGTCTCGACAGGGAAGTCAAGGTCGTCCGCACGGGCTGCTTCGGCCTGTGTGAGGCTGGCCCCGTCTGCATCGTCTACCCCGAAGGCTGCTTCTACGCCCATGTGAAGACCGAGGACGTCGCCCGCATCGTCGAGGAGCACCTCGTCAAGGGCCGCATCGTCAAGGATCTGCTCTACAAGGGCGCCATGGAAGAAGACAAGCAGACCGTCAAGTCCCTGGATAAGGTCGACTTCTACAAGAAGCAAAAGCGCGTTGCCCTGCGCAACTGCGGCGTCATCGACCCGGAGAACATCGAGGAGTACATCGCCTTTGACGGCTATGCCGCCCTGGGCAAGGTGCTGACCGAGATGAGCCCCGACGACGTGATCCAGACCATCCTGGATTCCGGCCTGCGCGGCCGTGGCGGCGGCGGCTTCCCCACGGGCCTGAAGTGGAAGTTCGCCAAGGCTTCCGTGTCCGAGAAGAAGTACGTGTGCTGCAACGCTGACGAGGGCGACCCCGGCGCGTTCATGGACCGCTCCATCCTGGAGGGCGATCCCCACGCGGTCATCGAGGCCATGGCCATCGCGGCCTACGCCATCGGCGCTGATCAGGGCTACGTCTACTGCCGCGCTGAGTACCCCATCGCCGTCAAGCGCCTGCAGATCGCCATCAAGCAGGCCCGCGAGTACGGCCTGCTGGGCAAGAACATCTTCGGCACTGGCTTCAACTTCGACATGGACGTGCGTCTGGGCGCCGGCGCCTTCGTCTGCGGCGAGGAAACCGCTCTGATGAACTCCATCGAGGGCATGCGCGGCGAGCCCCGTCCGCGTCCTCCGTTCCCCGCGGTGAAGGGCCTGTTCGGCAAGCCCACCATCCTCAACAACGTTGAGACCTACGCCAACGTCCCCCAGATCATCGTCAAGGGCGCTGACTGGTTCAAGACCATGGGCACGGCCAAGTCCGCCGGCACCAAGGTGTTCGCCCTGGGCGGCAAGATCAACAACACCGGCCTGGTCGAGGTTCCCATGGGCACCACCCTGCGCGAGGTCATCTATGACATCGGCGGCGGCATCCCCGGTGGCAAGGCCTTCAAGGCTGCCCAGACCGGCGGCCCCTCCGGCGGCTGTATCCCCGCTTCCGAGCTGGACATCGAGATCGACTATGACAACCTGGTCGCTATCGGCTCCATGATGGGCTCCGGCGGCATGATCGTCATGGACGAGGACAACTGCATGGTCGACATCGCCCGCTTCTTCCTGGACTTCACCGTGGACGAGAGCTGCGGCAAGTGCGCGCCCTGCCGCATCGGCACCAAGCGCATGCTGGAGATCCTGGAGCGCATCGTCGAGGGCAAGGGCGAGGACGGCGACATCGAGAAGCTGGAGACCCTGGCTGAGTCCATCAAGACCACCGCGCTGTGCGGCCTGGGCCAGACGGCTCCCAACCCCGTGCTGTCCACGCTGAAGTACTACCGCCATGAGTACGAGGCCCACATCTACGAGAAGCGCTGCCCCGCCGGCCAGTGCAAGGCGCTGCTGACCTACAAGATCGATCCCGACAAGTGCAAGGGCTGCACCCTGTGCGCCCGTCAGTGCCCCGCCGGCTGCATCAGCGGCAAGGTGCGCGAGCCCCACGTGATCGACACTGCCAAGTGCCTCAAGTGCGGCGCCTGCATGGAGAAGTGCAAGTTCGGCGCCATCAGCCGCGGCTGATTTTGACCGGAAGGAGATAGACTAACATGGATATGCTTAACGTTACCATTGATGGCGTGAAAGTCAGCGTTCCTGCCGGTACCACCGTGCTGGAGGCTGCCCGCCAGGCCAACATCCATATTCCCACCCTGTGCTTCCTCAAGGACATCAACGAGATCGGCGCCTGCCGCATGTGCGTGGTGGACGTGGGCGGCCGCTCCCTGGCTGCTGCCTGCGTGATGCCCGTCTCCGAGGGCATGGTCGTCAAGACCAACACCCCCGCGGTCCGCAAGGCCCGCAAGGCCGTGCTGGAGCTGATCCTCTCCAACCACGAGCGCAAGTGCCTCTCCTGCGTCCGCAGCCAGAACTGCGAGCTGCAGCGCCTGGCCAAGGAGCTGGGCGTGGAGGAGTCCCGCTTCTGCGGCGATAACATCGAGTACCCCCTCGATGAGATCTCCCCCTCCCTGGTCCGCGACCCCAACAAGTGCATCCTGTGCCGCCGCTGCCTGGCCGTGTGCCGCAATGTGCAGCAGATCGGCGCCATCGGCGCTGTGGAGCGTGGCTTCAAGACCCAGATCGCGCCCGCTTTCAACCGCTCCATCATGGAGACCAACTGCGTCTTCTGCGGCCAGTGCATCAACGCCTGCCCCGTGGGCGCGCTGCGCGAGAAGGATGACACCCAGAAGGTGTGGGACGCCATCGCCGATCCTGAGAAGATCGTCGTCGTGCAGCCCGCTCCCGCCGTCCGCGTCGCCCTGGGCGAGGAGTTCGGCATGCCCATCGGCACCCGCGTGACCGGCAAGATGACCCAGGCCCTGAAGCGTCTGGGCTTCGACAAGATCTTCGACACCGACTTTGCCGCTGACCTGACCATCATGGAGGAGGCCACCGAGCTCCTGGACCGCGTGACCAACGGCGGCGTGCTGCCCATGTTCACCTCCTGCTCTCCCGGATGGATCAAGTACGTGGAGCACAACTTCCCCGAGCTGATCCCCAACCTGTCCAGCTGCAAGAGCCCCATGCAGATGGAAGGCGCGATCATCAAGAGCTACTGGGCCGAGAAGGCCGGCGTGGATCCCTCCAAGATCGTCGTCGTGGCCGTGATGCCCTGCACCTCCAAGAAGTTCGAGACCTCCCGTCCCGAAATGGCCCTGAACGGCCTGCGCACCGTGGATATCTCCATCACCACCCGTGAGCTGGCCCGCATGATCAAGTCTGCCGGCATCCAGTTCACCCAGCTGCCCGACGAGGAGTGCTTCGACGAGCTGGTGGCCGCCTCTTCCGGCGCTGCCCCCATCTTCGGCGCCACCGGCGGCGTGATGGAAGCTGCCCTGCGTACCGCTGCGGACGTACTGGAAGGCCGCTCCATCGAGCAGATCGAGTACACCGCCGTGCGCGGCATCGAGGGCATCAAGGAAGCCACCGTCACCCTGGGCGGCAAGGAGCTGAAGGTTGCCGTGGCCAACTCCACCGGCGCCGCCAAGCAGCTGATCAAGAAGATCAAGTCCGGCGAGGCGAACTACGTCTTCGTTGAGGTCATGGCCTGCCCCGGCGGCTGTGTCAACGGCGGCGGCCAGCCCATCGTCGACGCCTCCACCCGCATGGATGTGGATCCCCGCGTGGCCCGCGCTGCCGGCCTGTACGCCGAGGATGCCGCCAAGACCATCCGCAAGTCCCACGAGAATCCCGAGATCACTGCCGTCTACGCCGACTTCCTCGGCAAGCCCGGCAGCCACAAGGCTCACGAGCTGCTGCACACCACCTACACCGCGCGCAAGTAAGCCTGACCCCCTGCTGAAGATACAGCACGGCCCTGCAGTCCGGAAGGCTGCAGGGCCTGTTTTATCTCAAACAAAGCAGCTCCGCCGACCATCGCAGTCAGCGGAGCCATTTTCATTTCATCAGGTGCTCGTCGATATACGCCAGCAGCGGCTTGCGGCGAATCAGCGCCCTGTTCTCCCGGTACCAGGCATAGCTCTCCCGCAGACCCGCCCCCAGGGGCGTGAGGTCCGGCAACAGCTGCGATTGGGCGGTTACGTCCAGCGCATAGGCGTAATTCAGGAAGGGGAAGTAGCTGCGCTGGGGGACGCTCCCGTCCACGGGCACGAAGCGCGGCGTCTTGCCTGCTGCGGCGTAGCACAGCGTCACCCACTGGCGGATGCTGACCGTTTCCGGGTTGCCAGTGTTGAGGATGTGCTGCGCGGGCGCCTCCGTCAGAATCCGCTCCATCAGGCGGCACAGGTCGCGCACATGGAAGAACTGCAGCGGCATGCTGCCATCCCCCGGCAGGAAGAAGGGCCGGTCCGCCTCCGCGCACCCGAACACGAAGGCCTCCCGGTGCAGCTCGTTCCCCGGGCCGTACAGGTAGGGCGGGCGCAGGATGTACGCCTGGGGCAGGCGAGCCAGCAGGTGCTGCTCCGCGGCGATCTTGTCCGTGCCGTACGCGCCCCAGTAGATGTTCGGGCCTGCGGGCATGTCCTCCCGGAAGGGCTGGGGCAGCGTTTCCGGGTACACGGCGGAGGAGGAGATCATCACCCAGCGCGGCACGTCGCCCACCGCGTTCAGCAGCGCATCGACGTCCCGGGCGTTGTAGGCCGTCACGTCCAGCACCGCGTCGAAGACCTCGCCCCGCAGGTCAAGCCCTGCATCCAGGCGGTCATGGCAGATGTGGCGCACACCGGGCAGCTGGCCCCGGCTGCCCCGGTTGAGGACGCACACCTCATGCCCCTGCGCGGCGAAGTAAGCCGCCGTGGCCTGGCTGACGAATACCGTTCCGCCGGTGACGAGGATCTTCACAGTCATCCCTCCTGCTGAAAAGCCCGCCTCCTTTGATGAAGAGACGGGCAGTGGATGCAGTTACTTCTTGGGCTTGCCGTCGAACCAGTCCGTATGCACCAGCTCGGAATTGCCGATGCCAAACAGTTCATGCTGGTTGCGGGGGCTGCCCACGGAGGTGTCCTTGCCGGTGCGGTTGAGCTTCTCGCCCATGAAGATGAGCACCGAGGTGCTGCCGCCGTCGAGCATGAAGCTCTCGTTGCAGCCGTAGCCGTAGAGCAGCATGCCGACCTGGTTGACCGTCAGGCCCTTGGGGCCGTCCGGCACGCGGCCTTCGCAGTCGATGATGATGTAATGGCCGGGCTCCACCATGCCGATGGCGCAGCGGGGCTCCTGCAGGGAGGCGTTCTTGCCGTTGTAGATGCGCAGCACGCCGTCGCGGGCCAGGTAGGGGCCGAAGGACAGCGCATCATGCACGTCACCCAGGGCCGCCAGCTCCTCGGCGGAAACCTCCTTCACCGCATAGACGGAGATGCTGCCGTCATCATGCAGCGCCATGGTGTCCAGCGGCGGGAAGCCCGGGTTCTTGTTCATGTTCATGGTGTAGAGCACCTTGTAGTTGCGGATGATGTTGCCCACGGTGTTACCCTTGTCCACGCGGTAGGGGTAGTAGTCGCCGTTGACGGCCAGCACCAGCCGGGAGGTCTGCGCGAGGGTCTGCGGGTAGATCTGCTGATCCTTGTAGACCGCGTTGACCCAGGTGTGCTGCTTGAACTGCTCCGCCGCCGGGTCGAACTTCACCTCGGCCACGAAGTAGCGCTGGCAGGGATCCTCCATGTCATACTGGATGATCTCCACCTGCAGGGTGGGGCTGAGGTAGGCCCACAGGCCATTCTCCGCATCCTCATAGACGAATTCGCCCTCGGTGAGGTAGCCTTCCTCATCCCGGTTGTCCGGGTAGGGGATGAGGCTCACGTCGCTGGAGACGGCGCTCTCAAAGGGCACCAGGCAGGCCGCGCGCACCAGACTGTCGTCCCGCTGACCCATGGCAGCGATGGCGGATACCACATCATCCGCCGCCGTCATGCGCTGGGGCACCGCCCACAGGCCGCCGGCAGCCGCATCCTCCAGCTCGTAGTCCGGGTCGATGGCATTGGCGCAGGCCTTGTCCATCACCAGGGCGGTGATCTCGCCGCCGTCCACCAGCAGCATGGGCTGCACGCCACGGATCCAGGAGGACACGGTGGCCACGACCTTCTTCTCGGTCCAGTTCTTGAGGGCGTTGGCAGGGGTGCGAGTGGTTTCCGCATAGCCGCCGAAGAGGGGCATGACCCGCAGGCCCGCATCCCACAGCGCATCGGTAGCCGCCAGGGGGCTGGCCGGGTTGGTCAGCGTCGCGATGGCAACCGTGCGGCCCTGCGCCATCCACGAGGCAATGACGGACGCGTCAAAGCCGGTGAGCGTGTCCACAGTGAGCAGCACATCCTGCTGACCGCCGGCGGACCACGCATGCAGCTCCTCCGGCAGGTTCGCGTCGGTGAAGACGCGCAGCTCCGTCAGGGGCGTGGCGCTGTTGCCATTGGGGTAAGTCACCAGCAGGCGGAGGCGACCGGTCAGGGGCGTATCGGAGATCAGGACGCACTCCGGGCCGGGGTTCTCCAGCAGCACAGCGGTCTCCCACTTGCGGCTGCTGTTGAGGAACTGCAGCTCGATCTTGGAGGGGAGGGCGTCCATGCGGACATAGGCCGCCTGCACCTGCGCGCCATCGGGCAGGTCGCAGGTCAGCTCGGCCTTGTTGGCCTTGGCGAAGCGGTAGAGGGTCTCGTCGCTGCCGTCCATCAGCACGGCGGGGTCGATCTTCTTGCTGCCGCCGGCCTTCCAGGTCACTTCCAGCTCATCCGCCAGGGATACCACAGGCAGGAGCAGCAGCATGCTCAGGATCAGGAGAAGCTTCTTCATCTTGGTTCGCCTCATTCAGTCGTTTCGGTTCCGGAGGGCACGAGGGTGGCGAAATAAATGATGTCGCCCACAGCACGGTCCTTGGGGATCTGGTTGATGCGCGCGCCGCAGAGGTAGATGCTGGTGGAGTGGCCGCCATCGAGGTTGTAGGCCACAATTGCCCCCTTCTCCTCGGCCAGGTCAGTCATGCGGCGTACGGACAGGCCGGGATCGTCGCAGGCGATGAACAGGTACTGGTTGCGGCCCTCTTCCGTGTCCGCCAGCTGGCAGATGATCAGGCGCTCATCGGGGGTGGGGTAGCCGCAGGAGTTCTTCTCGGCATACTTGAACTGCAGGCGCTCGCCATCCTTGATCAGCGCCGGGCCGAAGGAGAAGGCCTCGACGATGGTGTGCTCCTTGAGGTAGTTCTCCACCTTCGTCTTCGTGGGGGACTCGATGATCACCAGATCACCGTTTTCATCCACGATGAGCATGTCCATACCCTGGCGGATGTTGTAGCGGATGCGCTCGCCGCTGCGGTAGACCACGCCCACCTCGCGGTAGTTGTAGTAGTCGCCATTGAAGGCCAGCACGGCATTGTTCTTCTCAGCCATCTGCTCCACGGGTGCGGTGGTCTTCGAGCGGGGCTTGCCGGCGGTGGCCGTGCGCAGCTGGCTGTTGTGCGCCACGGTCACATACACATAGTAAACCGTCACATCGTCCACCACGGCGGTTTCGATATCCACGGTCATGGAGCCATCGTCATAATGGAGGCCATCCTCGCTCAGCGCGCCGGGCACGGCCGGATAGGGGGCAGCTCCTCCCAGGGGCAGCGGCGCATACTCCGCCGTATCGCCCAGCGCCACGCAGGGCAGAAGCAGCATCAGCATGAAAATCGCCATCAGTCTCTTCATGAAATTCGCCTCTTCTCATCGTTGTACCTGTTGACGCCGGAATACCCGGCGCATCCATACCTTTCAATTATACTCCCTTCCCGGCGCTTTGTCCATATTCAGGGGAATTTCCTGTCTGAATTTACATTCGCTGCAGCGCACGGGATTGTCTTCTGCCGCCTTGTGTGGTATGCTGAAATCACATCAGGTCATTCGACGCAAAGGAGCCCTGCCATGAGCCATCCGTATCATTGCAGCAACTGCTACCATAACAACAACGCCGGGGACTGCCCCCATTCCCCCCGCCCGGAGAGCGGCTTCTGCGCCTCCTACAAGCCCGATGGGGACTTCTGGAACGCCATCCGCCCCTGTGAACAGTGCCGCCATCTCTCCAACGGCCTGTGCGGCCTGACCGGGATCTACCTGGAATACATGGACGACGCGGCCTGCCCCACCTTCCAGGAGATGCTCCGCCAGGCTGAGCGCGAGACCCCCGCCGTCCCCCGCTTCCAGGGCGGCGCGGTCTCCGCACCGGCACAGGACAGCTTCAGCAACGACTACCCGCCCGCGCCGGATGAGTCCGAAAACAGCTTCGACGATGATCCGCCCGCGCCCCGTTACATCGTGCTGCATGAGGACGACGCCGGGCAGGCTCCGCCCTCCCATGGCGGACAGCCACGGAGCCGCCGTTCCTCCCGCCACCGCAGCGCGTCCCAGGGCAACAAGGATGGGTACAAGTCCGGTTCCTCCTCCGGCAAGCGCTCTGCCAGGCACGACAGGCCCCACACCAACCCCGCCGACAAACCCGCCCCGGTGGAGACCCGCCCCGCCCCCGTGGAAAAGCCCATCAGGGAAGAAACCCACCCTGCTCCCGCGGATCCACCCGCCCGGCAGACCCCCGCGCATCCGCCGGAACCGCAGCCCCCGCGCAAGCGCAACCCCCACCTCTACTTCCTCAACCCCAGTTCCCTGCTGGGCATGCTGTTCATTTTCCTCGCCTACGGGCTGATCTTCTGCTGCCCCCGATGGCGGGAGGTGCCGTGGCAGACAGGGGTCTGCCTGCTGGCGCTGAGCCCCTGCCTGGGCCTTGTGTCAGGGCTGCTGTGGGGCGTGATGAACCCGCAGTGCCGCCCGGTGCGGTTCGCGCTGTCAGCCTGCATGGGCGTGTGCGTGGGGCGCATGTTCTGGACGCACGTTTCCTTCAGCGCCATGCTGGGCGCCGTCTTCGCCGGATTCTGCGCCATGTGCGTGTGCTTCTTCGCCTCCTGGCTGGGCACGAAGATCACCAACGCCATCTTCCGCGTGAACCAGCGCATGCGCCGCTACCTCCCCGACAGGCCCGATGCATGATATTCCCGGCGAAATGCAAGTTCGGCCGGAATGCATCTTGACATCTGCCAAAAAAGACTGTACAATAAACGTTGATCGGCTGTCGGGTGATGCGGCGTGACCGCTCTGCCCGTGCTGTTATTCGATAGAGTCCCTGTATACCGCCATCCGTGCAGGACGGTTCCATCGTCCGCTGCACGTCCATTTTCGGCGTCTCCCGGCCTTATCGCCGGCCCGCCGCATCATAAAACGCAATCGAAACCGGATGCCGGAGACGGCGTCCTGGAAGAATCTCCGGCCATGGGCTGGCGCATCCTCATGCGCATATCCCCGCCGGAGCCATCCTTCGTCCCGTTTGTGAACCGCAGGCCGGCCTTGCCCCGCCTGCCATGATGAAATGCCGGTATTCACACATCATCCGGATGCGTATGTCATTCCGGCGTGGTGCGCCGCTCCGCCAGGGGAAGCAGCGATTCTCTGAAATCCGCATCCCCCGGGAAAGCAGGCCGCTGCGCCCGCCATGCGTATCAGCAGGGAAGCGTATTCCCTGTGCCCATCAGGGCCGGGCTCTTTCGCATACAGCAGCGCCGTACGGGTTTTGCCCGTGCGGCTTTCTTCGTGCAGCCGGCTCCCTACATGCTCTTGCACAAACATACCGGAAACAAAAACGAAAAAAGGAGGGAAATGACACCATGCTACCCATTTGGGTGACGATTCTCATCAGCGTGATTGTGGGTGCGGTGTGCTACTTCGTTGGCTACACCTACCGCAAGAACGTGACCGAAGCAAAGATCGGCCGGAGCGAGGCGATGGCGCAGCAGCTGCTGACCGACGCGGCGCGCAAGGCCGATGAGTACAAGCGCGAGAAGATGGAGCGGATCACCGAGGCCCGCGACGCCCTGAAGAAGGACCGCGCCGCGCTGGACGCGGAGAAGGCCACCGCCGAGCAGGACATCCGCGAGCGCCGCGCCGAAGTGCAGCGCACCGAGTCCCGCCTGATGCAGCGCGAGACGTCCCTGGACAAGCGCTCCGACAGCCTGGATTCCCGCGAATCCGACCTGAAGAAGCGCTCCGACGCCCTCGACCGCAAGCTGGAGGACGCCGAAAAACTCCGCCAGGAAGCCGAGGAACTGCACAAGAAGCAGTCCGCCGAGCTGGAGCGCATCGCCGCCATGACCCAGGACGAGGCCAAGCAGATCATCATCGACCGCGTGCAGAAGGAAGCCTACCACGACGCTGCGGCCTATGTGCGTGACGCTGAAGCCCGCGCCAAGGAGGAGGCCGAAAAGCGCGCCCGCAACCTCATCGCCCTGGCCATCCAGCGCTGCGCCGCCGACCACGTGGCCGAGTCCACCGTCAGCGCCATCGCCCTGCCCAACGATGACATGAAGGGCCGCATCATCGGCCGCGAGGGCCGCAACATCCGCGCCCTGGAAACCGCCACCGGCGTTGACCTGCTCATCGACGATACCCCCGAGACCGTCATCGTCTCCGCCTTCGATCCCGTCCGCCGCGAGGTGGCCCGCATCACCGTGGAGCGCCTGATCAACGACGGCCGCATCCACCCCGCCCGCATCGAGGAAACGGTGGAAAAGGCCAAGCGCGAGGTCGAGCAGCAGATCCGCGAGGCCGGCGACGCCGCCGTCTTTGAGACCAATCAGCACGGCATCCACCCCGAGCTGGTCAAGCTCCTGGGCCGCCTGCGCTACCGCACCTCCTACGGCCAGAACGTGCTCAAGCACGCCATCGAGGTCAGCCACGTGGCGGGCCTGATGGCCGCCGAGCTGGGCGCTGACGTCCAGCTGGCCAAGCGCGCAGGCCTCCTGCACGACATCGGCAAGGCCGTTGACCACGAGGCCGAGGGCACCCACGTGACCCTGGGCGGCGAGCTGGCCCGCAAGTTCAACGAGAGCCCCGACGTGGTGCACGCGATCCTCGCCCACCACAACGATGTGGAGCCCCAGACCATCGAGGCCGTGCTGGTGCAGGCCGCCGACGCCATCAGCGCCGCGCGTCCCGGCGCCCGCCGCGAGTCCCTGGAGAATTACATCAAGCGCCTGACCAAGCTGGAGGAGATCGCCATGTCCTTCGCCGGCGTGGAGAAGTGCTACGCCATCCAGTCCGGCCGCGAGGTGCGCATCATGGTCAAGCCCGACGACGTGACCGACGAGGGCACCAAGGTGCTGGCGAAGGAAATCGCCAAGCGCATCGAGCAGGAGATGGAGTACCCCGGCCAGATCCGCGTCAACGTCATCCGCGAAACCCGCTCCATGGAGTACGCCAAGTAAGCCGGGGAGCCCCCGGCGGGGCAGCTCGCGATCGGGCTGAGCGCCTTCGGTTCTGCTTGCTTCCGCGTGGTGCTTTGGCACAGTTACGCGTCGCACGATGCACGGAGGGTGCATCGCGCGGGCACGGCTCGCAACGGGCGAGCCGCGCTGGAGTTGACTTTTACCGAACATTTTCCCCGTCTGCTTTGGCAGGCGGGGATTTTGCTTGCCTGTCAGATTGCTGGCAGGTCATGAATCCAGGTCAACGCCATCCCCCCGACTTCCGCATTTCAGTCCACCAAAATTCCGTTCGCAACCTTTTCTTCATGATTTCCGCCGGAGCGCATGCTATCATGAACTCACAAAAGGAAAGGAGCGAACCGCCATGACGAGCAACTACCCGGAAAACTTCTCCATCCTCCGCGAGGTCTCCCGCCCCATGAGCCGCCCTGAAATGCACATCCTGCCCCGGAATACGCCGGACTTCATCCGCGTGCCCGTCGAGGGCCGCCTGTCAGCCCTGACTGCCTTCTCCCCCGGCGATATCGCCCCGCCCCGGTGCTCATCCGGTCTGAGGCCTCCCCGCGTGGGAGGCTTTTTTCGTGCGCCCCCTTGTCCCCGGCGCAAAATTCATGTACAATATCCACAAGCAATCCCCCGTTCAGCAAAACAAGCGAGAGGAGCATCCCCCGCATGAGCAAGATCACCGCCACCGACCGCAGCATCCTCTTCCAGATGCGCGACGAGACCATCCTCTTTGAGCCCTACGGCCCCGACACCATCCGCGTGCGCGCCACCCGCAACGGCGCCTTCTCCCAGGAGAAGTGGACGCTGCTCGACCCCCTGCCCGCCGAATGCACCGTCACCGGCGACGAGCACAGCGCCCACATGACCGTCGGCAGCCTGACCGTAGACGTGTGGAAGGGCTGGCAGCGGTGTGAATTCCGCTTCACCCGCGACGGCAAGGAAATCCTCCGCTCCCGCGAGGACGGCGACCCTGTCACCAAGTACACCCACCAGGCCGGCAACATGTACCGCATCCGCGCGCTGTTTGGTGCCAACGAGGGCGAGCATTTCTACGGCATCGGCCAGGAGCAGCAGCCCTGCCTGGACCGCAAGGGTACCGCCACCGACCTGTGGCACTACAACACCAAATCCGCCCTGCCCTGCGTGTATTCCTCCCTGGGCTACTATTTCCTGTGGAACAGCCCCAGCCCCGGTCGCGTGGAGTTCGGCCGCAGCCGCACGCTGTGGGAGGCCAACTGCGCCTATCAGGCGGATTATGTCATCGCCGCCGCTGCAACCCCCGCCATCGCCATGCGCCGCTATGCCGAGCTGACCGGCTTCAGCCCCGAAATGCCCGAGTGGGCCGCGGGCTACTGGCAGTGCAAGCTCCGCTATGAGAGCCAGGACGATCTGCTGGAGGTCGCCCGCAAGTATCACGCCATGGGCATCCCCGTGGACGCCATCGTCATCGACTACTTCCACTGGACGGAGCAGGGCAACTGGGAATTCGAGCCCAGCCTCTGGCCTGACCCCAAGGCCATGTGCGACGAGCTGTACAGCATGGGCATCCGCCCCGTCGTGTCCATCTGGCCCACCATCAACCCCGCCAGCCACAACTGGAACGCCATGAACGACGAGAACATGCTCGTCCGCACCGAAAACGGCCAGTACGGCACCTTCGATTTCTATGGTCAGCAGACCTTCATCGACCCGACGAACCCCCGCACCCGCGAGTACGTCTGGGAGCAGGTGAAGAAGGGCTACTACCAGTACGGCATCAAAACCTTCTGGCTGGATGAAGCCGAGCCGGAGTACCACCCCCAGCAGGGCAATCACCTGCGTTATCACCTGGGCAACGGCATGGAGATGGGCCTGACCTACCCCTACTACTACGCCAAGCTCTTCTGGGACGGCCTGAATAAGGAGGGCGAAACGGACGTCGCCTGCCTGACCCGCGCGGCGTATCCCGGCAGCCAGACCTTCGGCGCCATCGTGTGGAACGGCGACATCCCCTCCACCTGGCAGGCCCTGCGGGAGAGCGTCGTTTCCGGCCTCAGCATGGCCATGTGCGGCATCCCGTGGTGGAACAGCGACATCGGCGGCTTCCACTCCGGCGACATCGAGAGCGATTACTTCCGCGAGCTGATCGTCCGCTGGTTCCAGTTCGGCCTGTTCTCTCCCGTGATGCGCCTGCACGGCTCCCGCCGCCGCACCAGCTACCAGGTGGACCGCCACCCCGGCGTGAAGGAGCGCTCCGGCGGCGACAACGAGATCTGGTGCTTCGGCGAGCACAACACCCCCGTGCTGGCCAGCTACATCCACCTGCGCAAGCGGCTGAAGCCCTACATCCTCGCCTGCGCCAAGCGCACGAGCGAAACCGGCGAGCCCATCATGCGCCCGATGTTCTTCGACTTCCCGGCGGATGAAAAGTGCTACGAGCTGGATGACCAGTACATGTTCGGCCCGGACATCCTCTTTGCGCCCATCATGGACACGAAGGTCGTGGAGCGCGAGGTCTACCTGCCCGAAGGCAAGTGGGTGCGCGTGGGCGGCGGCGAGCGTGTCACCATGGACGGCGGCAAGACCGTCACCTGCCACGCGGAGCTCAGCGAGTTCATCGCCTTCGTGCGCGAGGGAGCTGAGGTGCTGGGCTGCTTCTGAGAAGGTGGCAAACGCCCGACCTGCAAACCAAAAACGCGGCGCACCCGGTCTTTCACGGCCGGGTGCGCTTTTCTTTGTATTTCAATGTATTCCTGCGGCTGATGACCGCCCCTGCAACGCACGATCGCATCAAAGGCTCTCCATGAACGCCTCGTAGGTGTACTCCGCCGCTTCCTCCGCCGTCAGCACGCGGGAGAACGCCGCGCGATTCGCCGTGTCGCTGCCGGGGCCGGTGCAGCCGTACTCGGCATACAGGCCCGTTTCGCCAAACTGCGGCTTGCCCCAGTTGTCCCAGCCCTCGGGCCTGATGTGTGCGCCGATCTCGCAGCCGATCAGCACGGTTTTCGCAAACTCGCGCCACGGGCGGCCCAGGTACATGCTGCCGTCCGCCACGCACTCACCCGCGATAAACCGGCAATTCCGGAAAATATAGCCGAATCTCTGCCCCTCCGGCGTGGAGGCCGCCGTGGCATAGCCGCCGGGGACGCGGCCGTCCTCGTAGGCGTTGATGCTCACGATGTCGCAGTCCTCAAACCAGGCCGCCGCGCCGCCGAAGATGAAGTCCACATCGCCCTTGATCACGCAGCGGCGGTACACATGGCGCTGCGGCTTGCGGGGCAGGAACTGGGTCGGGCCGAGGAAGCCGTTTTTCAGCGCCTCCTTCGGCGGCAGAGGCGCGGTGAACAGCGTATCCTGGGCGGAAAGCAGCGTCACATCCTCGCAGGTGAACAGGTCGCCGTCGGCAAAGAGAGCCACGCACTGGCCGACCTTCTCGCGGGGCGCGGCAGCATTCTGCACCGTCAGATTCCGCAGGCCGCACCCATTTGCCAGCACCAGCAGCGTGTAGGAGCGGAAGGTGCCGGTGTTCATGCCGTCGGGGTGGGGCGCGGTGGCCGCGTCCGCCCAGACGATGCGGGTCACGTCCGCACCTGCGCCCTCGAGGGTCACATTGTCGCGGCGGAGTTCCACCTTCTCGCGGTACTCGCCGGGCATAAGGCGGATGACGGCGGGCGTGCCGTCCGCAGGCAGACTGTCGATGGCATTTTGCAGGGCGTGCTCCCCGGGCTGGATGGTGATGGTCAGCATAACGAAAAACCTCCGCATGTTGAGTGTTGCGGAGGTTTTCGCCGTTCCGGGCGGGAAATCCTGCCCTGGGGGATATGCATGATTTTGGGTGGCGGTATGCAGCTTTTCAGCTGTGCCTCAGCCGTAGCTCGCGCCGCCCTCAGTGGGCAGCGTTTCGGTGTTGGTGTCGTTCAGCAGGCCGTCCTCCGTGGGGGAGGTCATGTCCGTGGGCGTGCCCTGCTGGCGCTGCGCGTCCTCCCAGGCGCGCTGGATGGCGGTGAGGATATCGCCGTGCTCATCCCGCAGGGACATGGTCGCGCCGGTGACCGCGTCAGCGTTATCCACAGGTTTTCCGGTCTCTGTGGAGAAATTCGCACTGTACCATGCGTTGATCTCTTCGATGGTCATGCCGGTCATCATCTGCTCGTAGGCGTCCATCTGCTGCCGCCAGGAGCCGCTGCCCAGCATGTAGCCATCCCCCTGGGCGCCCTTGGTGGTCCACTGGCTGACCTGGGTCAGGAAGTCCTGCCCGGCCTCCTTTTCCTCCGGGAAGCCGGTGAACTGGCTGGAGAGCACCTCGAGCTGATCCACGTCGAGGGTGAGGATGCGGCCATCAGCGTCAAAGGCCGCGGAGGCAAAGACCACGTTGAAGGAGTACACGGGCGTGCCGTCCTCCGCCGTGCCGGGGCCCAGGCGGCCCGTGGCAGCCATGCCCATGCCGCGCAGAGCCGCCTGTTCGCCCTGAGCCGCAGGCTGGGTGGCAGCGGGCATGTCCTGCCCGATGGCCTGTGCCACGGCCGCCTTGATGGCCTGGCTGGTGATGGTGGCGCCGGCGACGCTGTCCACGTCGACGCTGTCCTCCCGGACGATCATGTCCGGCAGCACGTCGATGGCCCGGGTGCCCACACCCTCGGTCTCCGAATGGCTGACGACCTCCACAGCCGTGACGTCCCCGCCATTCATGCTCACGGCGACGCGCAGCACGCCGCCATAGCCCTCAGCTTCCCCCATGCGCTGCTCCGCACCCGCCACACAGCCGGTAATCAGCAGCGCCAGGATCATCAGGCCCGTCATCAGGATGATCGATTTCCGCATGTTGATGTTCCTTCCTTTCCTGAAAGTCAGCACCAGCATGCCCGCAAATGTAAATTTTCATGCAAGTTTTTCCCCAAAGGCTTCAGCTTGCAGGAAAATGCCCGTCGGATGGCGAATTACTCCTGAGAATATGCCGGACTGCACCTGTTTGCAGGCTGCCGGCGTATCCCCGTGAACCAAATCCCGCAAAGGCAGGTGCATCCATATGGCAAAGAGACTGAAGAAGCGCATGGATCCGATCGTGGGTCTTGTGATCGCGCTGGTTATCTTCGTGCTGCTGGCCGCAGGCGCATGGATCGGCGGCAAGATGCTGAGCGATTACCGCGCCGGCAAGCTGCAGGAGGAAATCGATGCGGTGAACGACCGCAACGCAGCCCTGGTGGCGCAGTACGAGGAGGAGAAGGCCGATTATCTCGCCCAGATCTCCAACAAGGAGGGCAACAAGGCCTGGCCCACCCCCGCCCAGGAGGGCTGGGACGTCGTCGACCTGACCACCTACCCCCTGGAGGCCCCCGGCACGGTTACCATCAGCCGGACCGACGCGATGTTCGGCGGCCTGCTGCTGGTGAACGAGTGGCACTCCCGCCCGGCAGACTTCGACGAGTCCGCCATGGTGGCCATCCACTCCTACGCGAAGGACGCGGGCCTGGAGAGCTTCTGGGACAATGCCTCCTGCAAGCTGCACCCTGCGGCCATCGACGCGCTGGTAGCGCTGCTGACCGACGCCAAGGCGCTGGGCTATGACCACTTCGTCGTCCGCGAGGGCTACAACTTCCGCTCCTACGAGGATCAGAACGAGCTCTTCACCGCCGAACTGGAGAAGCAGCGCAGCGCCCGTCCCTCCCTGACCGACGAGCAGCTGTTGGCCCGCGCCAAGAAGAACGTCAACTACCCCGGCACGTCCGAGTTCAACACGGGCCTGTCCTTCTGCCTGAAGCTCTATGAGCGCGAGGAGGGCGAGGCGAAGACTTACTACAAGGAGACTCCCTTCTACGACACCCCCGACGGCCAGTGGCTGATCGAGAATGCGTGGAAGTACGGCTTCGTCTTCCGCTTCCCCACCAACAACTACCCCACCGCTGACACCGTGGACAAGGCCTACAAGACCGGCATGAACCAGTCCCTGAACTGCTACCGCTACGTGGGCAAGGGCCATGCCGCCGTGATGAACCACCTGGGCCTGTGCCTGGAGGAGTACATCGAGTACCTGATGGATCATCCGCACATCGCCGTGTTCGAGAACGGCGTGAAGCGCTACGAGATCACCTACCAGCACGTGGGCGACGATGTGGCCACCTTCACCGTGGACATCAACCGTCTGACCAACAATTACACCATGACGCTGGACAACATGGGCGGCATCATCACCGTGTACGAGTACTGATCACCCACAGAAAAGGACTGCCGCAGGCACGAAAACTGCGGCAGTCCTTTTTTCTGTTCCGGGCGAGCCGCAAACAAAAAGGTCCCGGTCAGCGACCGGAACCATTGACTGCACTGTTTACTTGTTCGTGACCACGTAGATCAGGCGGTCATAGGCAATGTCTTCATTGCCGTAGACGATCCTGAGCTCCTGCCAGTTGGTGGGAAGTTCGAAGCACAGCATGGCCTTCATCTTATCGCCCGACCCCAGGCTGGTGGGGAAGCCCATGGGCGCCGCAGACGCAGAGCGCGTGCTGGGCTGGACGGTGTAGCCATCGCAGTAGACGGAGAACTCATCCTGCGGCCGCAGATTCAGCTTGCTGTTCGTGGTGTTGGACACCTCGAACTCGACCCACACGAACACATAGCCATCCGCCGGAGTGTACATGCCGTTGCCGCGGCTCCTGGTCACATCCCGGATCATCATGCGGGCGCCGTTGCGGGTGCCGGATTCCATCAGTCCCAGCTGCTGATTGCCCTGGAAGGCGCTGCAGGTCACATTGAGCATCTCCAGGCCGTAGAAGTGGGTGACAATGTCCGCAAAGAAGGTGGTATTGCCCGTCAGGTTCAGGGAGAAGCGCAGATCCGCCGAAGGAGACGACACATAGCGGAAGACGACTTCGCACTTGCCCTTGGGCACGATCACCGAGCCATCCAGGGAGCTGCCGTGTTCCAGGAAGAAGGCCCGATTGCCGTTGACGATGATTTCCACATCGTATTTGGAGAAGAACTTGTTCTTCTGAAAGTCGATCTGGAAGGTCAGCAGGCACTCATTGGCCGACATCTGCGCAACCGCACGGGTCTTGCCGCACTGGGGGCAGGATTCACCGCTGACCCAGATGTAGCAGTCGGTGCAGATCCAGGCGTTATCATCCTCCGCCAGGGCGTTCATGGGGATCAGGCTCATCAGCATCAGGGCGCAGAGCAGCATGGCGATCATTTTCTTCATGTGTGTGTACCTCCTGTTCACTCAGCACAACGGAATCATTCAGCGGAAATCTCACGCAGGGGAATCAGAATTTCAGGCGGATCACCGGGCGCACGCCCTGCAGCAATCCTCTGAATTCCCTGATCGGAGCCTCCTTTGCCGGACTCTTGCCTCCGACAGCTTCATGATAGCACGAACATCCGCCGGAAAGCAGAGAAAAAAGTTAGAATGCGTTCATCCGGACGAATATTTCAAATACCACTTGTGTCCCATCAGAACACATGGTAAAATATCATTACCTACCACTCCACGGACCATGAAAGGAGAAACACAAGATGAAGAAGCTGCTTTCCCTGCTGCTGTGCTGCGCGCTGCTGCTGACCAGCCTGACGGCCTTCGCCGAGGCGCCCGTGACCGTGACGGGCCGGGTGACGGAGATCGAGAAGTACGGCCACGCCCTGCTGGACGTGAAGATCGCTGACTTCCTGGCCGCAGGCTTCACCCTGGGCGACGTGGTGACCGTCAAGGCCGGCACCTTCGAGGGCGAGATGCCCTTCTTCGACGGCTACTATGTTGATAAGGGCGCCATGATGGTGCGCGCCTATCCCGGCCACGAGTGCATCGCTGTGTGCATCAACTATGGCAAGTTCGCCGAGACCGCCGGCATCGGCATCGGCGATGAGGTCACCATCATCCTGACCAGCCCCGCCGCCGCCCTGGACGTGCAGGTGATGAACAGCCTGGTCTACACCAACGAGCGCGCTGACTACGCCTCCGACGAAGTCTTCGCCAACTTCCGCATGGTGAAGGTCGGCTCCATCGGCGAGGGCAAGCTCTACCGTGCCGCTTCCCCCATCAACAACGAGAACAACCGCGCCGCCACCTCCAATGCGCTGGTTGAGGCCGCGGGCGTCAAGGCCGTGATGAACATGGGCGACACCGCTGAGGAGATCGCCGCCTACGCCGCCGCTGAGGACTTCAACTCCGCCTACTACAAGAGCCTGGTGGACGCCGGCAACGTGATCGCCCTGGGCATGCCCGTCAACTACGACTCTGACGAGTTCGCCGCGGGCGTGGTCGAGGGCCTGACCTTCCTGAGCGAGCACGAGGGCCCCTACCTGATCCACTGCACCGAGGGCAAGGACCGCGCGGGCTTCACCTCCATGCTGATCTCTGCCCTGATGGGCGGCTCCGTGGAGGAGATCGTCGCGGACTACATGACCTCCTATGTCAACTACTACGGCATCGACCCCGTCGCCGAGGCGGACAAGTACAACATGATCGCCGAGAAGAACGTGATGGACATGCTGCGCGTGGTGTGCGGCCTGGAGAAGAACGCCTCCCTGGAGGGCGTTGACCTGGCTGCCGGCGCCGAGGCCTACCTGCTGGCCCACGGCATGACCGCCGAAGCCATCGCCGCCCTGAAGGCCAATCTGCAGTAATCCCTGACATAACAGCAGCCCCCGGAAAGCCTTTCATCGGGCCTTCCGGGGGCTGTGTTGTGTTTGGATGAAGTCGCTCAGGCTCACTCCATCAGCGTCAGGTACCGGGGCGGCACGGCCTTCGTCAGCCACACGCCATTTTTCGAAAGGTAGAACGTGAAGCCATCGGCCGCCATCCGTGCCGCGTCCACAACGAAGATCTCCGGCTTGCCATGGCGCTTGCCCACGATCTCCGCTGTTGCCACGTCCGCCGACAGGTGTACATACAGGCGGGAACGGGGCTGCAGGCCGGCGCTGCGGATGCTCTCCACGAAGCGCGAGGCCGTACCATGATAGAGCACCGCCGGGGGCGTCGCCTCGGGCAGCTCCACATCCACGGGGATGGAGTGGCCCTGATTGGCACGGATCATGCTGCCATCCTCGCTGAAGGAATAGCGCTGCTTGCTATCCTGGGCCACGATGCGCTGCAGTTCCTCCATCGCGAAGGGCTGCTTCTCGTTGATGCGCGCAACCAGCGCGGCTGCGTCGCACCAGCCGTGCTCGTCCAGGGTCAGGTTCAGCGCCTCGGGCTTGTGCCGCAGCACCAGGGCAATCAGCTTGCTGATTTCAGTCATCGTCTTCATGGGGATCACCTCCAGTCGCATCATAACACAGGCAGCCGGGTGAACCCCGCTTTTTTCGTTGTGACCTCACCCAGCCTCCCCGCGGAGGACGGCCAGCGCGGCCTTGCTCTGATAGCAGTTCCTGAACGCGAAAGCCTGCGCGCCCCAGGTGAAGCGCAGGGAATAACCCTTGACCTTCTCCATCAGAGGGCTGTCGGTGGTCTTCAGGTCCTGCACGCTGGCCAGGGGCACCGCATACAGCTTCGCGCCCACAGTGGCGGTAATGTCCGTGTCGTAGACGGAGAGGACATTCCCCTTCAGCCCCAGCAGGCACAGCCCGGTCTCTCCGCCGGGCAGGGCAACCGCCGTGGCGCAGAAGGCGACGCAGCGCTCGTCGCACACGCCCGCGTCCAGCATCTTCTGTTCAAAAGCCGTTCTGTTGCTCCGCATGGTGATTCCTCCCTGATTCGCCTTTCATCATGTACTGATGATAGCACGCCAGGGCATGTACGTCAAGATACGGCGCATCAGCCCGCTTCGGCACAACAAAAAAACCAGCCCGTAAGGCTGGTTGCGTGGTGCCAGTAGGACTCGAACCTACGGTCTTGCTTCGCTTCGGTCACCGGAGTGTGTTCCTGAAATGAAGCAGGTGCAGTTTCGAGCAGATTTTTCTGCAATTCAAGGATGAAAACCGAAGGTTTACTGGAGGTAAATCGAGGTTTGAAGACGCAGAAGCGCAGAAAAAGATGCCGAAAATGCATCCTGGTGAATTCAGGAACACACTCTGACGTTTTCCCCTGCTGCTTCCGGCACTGGCGGCGCAGGGGAAAATGCCCCATCGATGTGCGTTCACACTCAGGGTATCGTATGTCCGAGCCCATTCGCCTGTGCACAGAAAAAAGCCACCCCTCATGGGGTGACTTTTCTCTGTGCGTGGTGCCAGTAGGACTCGAACCTACGGTCTTGCTTCGCTTCGGTCACTTAACATTTTCCCCTGCTGCTTCCGCCACTGGCGGCGCAGGGGAAAACGCCCCATCGATGTGCGTTCACACTCAGGGTATTGTGTGTCCGAGCCCATTCGCCTGTGCACAGAAAAAAGCCACCCCTCATGGGGTGACTTTTCTCTGTGCGTGGTGCCAGTAGGACTCGAACCTACGACCCCATCGATGTGAACGATGTGCTCTACCGACTGAGCCATGGCACCATGTCACTTGACGACATGAACAATGATATCACGGCAGACCATGTTTGTCAAGCCCTTCTGCAAAATTTTCTGAAAAAAGCAGCAACCGGAGTTCCTGCCGTCAGGAAGCTCCGGTTGCGCTGTATTCATTCTGATTCCGACAATTCTGCTGACGCTGTCGCGCTGCAGCGGCTTACTTGCCCCACAGGACGAAAGATGTGTCGCCGTAGTACTGCGCGGACTGCGTCACAGCGGGCTGGATTTGTTCCAACCAGTCAACCCGGTCCACCGCAGTGCTGTAGGCCTCTCCCAGGGTGATCTGGCCGTCGCTGTCCTCATCCGCGGGGAGGTAGCCCAGGAATTTCTGGTGCCACTCGTCATAGCCGCTGCCGTAGCACACGCCGTAGGTGAAGGCGCCAAAGGAGATCGTGCCGTCCGACAGCGTCTGGGACATCTGCGACTTTGTGCAGGCCGTCATCACGATGTAGCCATTGGTGGCCAGGTTATCCCCCTTTGTGTAGGAGGAGAAGCCGCTGATGAAGGCGCTGGTGAAGCTGGCGGGGCTGCTGGAGCCTTCGGATTTGCCGATCATCATGCCGCTGTAGCAGCAGTCGATGATGACGACCTTCGTGCCGGGAACAGCGTCCAGCCACGAGCGGAGCGTGCTCACCGTCACGACGGAGTTGCCGACGCCGATCAGCGATCCATCGGAACCGCCGTGACCGCTGAAGTAGAACAGGGACACATCGCAGTAGCGGGCGTCGGCAAAGGTGGCGCCGATGGCGCTCCGGATCGCGCTGGAATTCACATTCTGCTGCACCGTCACGCTGTAATTTATGCCGGTCATGCTGTTCAGCATGGTGCGCATGGCTTCCACATCGGTGTCGCAGCCTTCCAGCTCCTTTTCCGTGCCCGGATAGGTGTTGCCGATGAGCAGCGCGCGGTACACGGGGATGGGCTCGCCCACGGTGATGCCCGCAGCCTGTGCCTCCGCGCGGTCGCCCAGCGCGTCGATGGCCGTCACGCTGGCCACGCACTCACCGTGGGTCATGGTGGTCCAGCTCACTTCCGGCTCGCTGGTGATCGTGCTGTAGGCCACGCCATCCGTATTGAAGAGCCAGATGTAGCTCACATCGCCATAAGCGCCGCTGATCTCCGTCGTCCAGGTCACCACATCGCCAGCGGTACACTCCGTCACGCTGGGCACGGGCGCCGTCAGGGTCATGGCAGCATAGGTTTCCACCGTCATGCCGTCGGGGATGGTCAGGTAGGAGGGCACGCGCAGGGCCGTCATGTCATCGCACCCCTTCAGCAGCAGCGTATCCAGCTGGCGCAGGGGCTGACCGTCCACCAGCTTGGGCAGGGTCACCACGCCGCTCACCGCCCGGCCATCCACCGCGCAAAGGGGCAGTGCTTCCCCGCTGGAGAGGCTGTAGAAGAAGCCATCCTGCACACAGAGGGTCTCAAGGGCATAGAAGCCCTTCATGCCCGAGGCGCTGCCGCCTGCAGGCGCAAAGATAAAGGGCACATCCGTCAGCGCGGAGGCGGTGATCTCCGTCTCCGCACCGTTCAGGGTCACATAGGCCGCACAACCCTGGGCGAGGACGTCCGCTGCCAGGCTTTCGCACCCCTCCGGCACCACAAGGCCGTGGATGGAAGTGCCCGCAAAAGCGCGCGCACCCACCGTTTTCACCGGGTCGGGCAGGTACACCACACCCGTGAGCGCCGCATCGCCTTCGAAGGCGCTTTCACCGATCTCCGTCAGCTGCTCCGGGAGCTCCGCCGCCGCCATGCTCAGGCACAGCGCCAGCAGCAGCCCCAGCAGCCATACTTTCTTCATCCGAATCGCCTCCTGACGTCATTGGCTCTCTGCGGGCAGGTAGGGCATGGTGATGCAGGCCATCCCTTCCGAGGATTCCATGGCCTCCAGCCGCTCCTCCTCCGCCACAACGAAGGCCTTCAGGTCCTTGTTCACCCGGTCCTTCAGGTCATAGTACATGTCCACCTGCATCAGGTGCAGCACGTGCGCACCCAGTTCGCCGGTGATGAATTTCGGCTGATAATCATTGGCCTGTTCGTCCGCGCCGTTGCGGTCGACGGAAGTGGTCTGCACGGGGTAGAGGCTGATCTGCTGGCCAGCGTAGTTCCCCTCGTCATCGAAGGTGAGCACCGCGCGGACAACCAGCGCCGGGGCGGCGTCCTGGGCAGTGGTCTTCTTCTTCGGGGTCAGCTGATAGGCCATGCGGTTGCCGCCGAAGCAGAAGTTGCCCAGGGAGTAGATGGCGCTGCGGTTGCCGATCACATCCATGCCCATCACAACATGCGCGTGATGGCAGATGACCAGATCCGCACCGGCCTTCATAGCCATGGCGGTGAAGACCGTCTGCGGGCGGGTGCGGTGACGGCCGTACTCCTGGCCACCATGGAGGATGGCCACGACCGCATCGGCTTGGCCGGACTCCTTCAAATCCTTGATCTGCTGGGACAGCCACGCGCCGCAGCCATCCGGGTTTCCCTGCAGGTAATCCTCCCAGTAGAGGCTCACGAAGGCAACGGTCACGCCGTCCTTCTCGTAGAAGAAGAACTTCTCCGTTTCGTCTGCATGCTTATCGCGGGTGCCGAACCATTCGATGCCCGCCGCATCCAGCGTGGCGATGGTGTCGCGCAATCCGGCAGGGCCATAGTCCAGCGCGTGATTGTTCGCCAGGGAAACCGCCTCCACGCTGGCAGAGGTGAGCACCTTCACGTACTCCTTGCTGCCCCGGAACCAGTAGCCGTCCCCGGAGGAAGTGCCCTTGCCCTTGTCCATGGGCTGCAGGGCATCGTTGTCAGTCAGCACGCCTTCCAGATTGACGATGGTCAGGTCATCCTCGGCGAAAAAGTCGGCAAAGTTGGCCAGGAAGTACTCCGGGCCGTTCGCCTCATAAACCGAGGCAAAGGACGCGGGGTCATCACGGAGATAATCCTCGCCGCCCAGGGTCACATCGCCCGTGAAGGTGATGGTGATGGTGGTGTCCGCCGCTGCCACACAGGGGATCAGCAACAGCACAAGCAGAAGGGGAAGGATACGGTGCATGGGGTTCTTCCTCTCTTGATAATCAATGAATCCGTCTCACTGGCAGCCGCAGGTGCAGGAGGTACAGCAGGTGCATTCGCCGGGCGTGCAGCAGGGCTCCTCCGCAGCAGGGGCAGCTTCCTGCGTCACGGCCTCTCCGGCTGCGGGGGCTTCAGTCAGCAGCACATAGGGATCCTCCAGCGTGCCGGCGCCGGAAATGATCACGACCTGCGACATATCCAGCCAGCAGGCCGGGCGCATGCCCTCGTCCTCGGTGATGACGTTGATGTAGCCCAATTCGCCCTTGGACTTGATGCAGCGCGCACCCTGGGTGTTGCTGGTGGACTGGGTGCGGCTCCAGTAGGGGCTGTGATTGCCACGGGAGCTGCCATAGACGAACAGGCCGTTGGCCTTGGCATACTCAGTGCCCCAGGCCTTGCGGTCCGCATCCTTGCTGAAGCCAAGCTTTGCGTCCTTGAGCTCCTCGCTGGACAGAAGGGTGAACAGGCCCAGCTCCTCATCCGGGGCCAGCAGGGCCAGTTCGCCGGCGGTGAAGTTGCCGGTGAACTCACCGTTGAGGTACTGCGCCATCTCCGTCCGGGTGAAATCGCCATTGAAGCCGGGGTGCTTCGCCGTGGGCTTGTTGGCGTACTCCTTGTAATCCCCGTGGATGCGGCGGGCTTCCAGCACGTATTCGCTGAGGATGTAAGCCTTGCCGTCCTTCACCTGCAGCACGCGCCACACGATGGGCAGCCGCTGGCCATCCTCCGTCTGGGGGAAGGTTCCCAGCGTCACATAGACATACCCGGACTTCTTGTCATAGCCACGCAGCGTTTCCTCCGCCATGGCACAGGGCACAAACAGCATAAACGCCAGCAGCAGCGCCAGGCACCTCTTCACAGCGCGCATCAGCACACATCCTTTCGTTCAGGGCATTCCTTCTTCGATTATACCACAGACAGCTCTCCTTTGTCCACCGCAACGCACAGGTTTTTACATCCGCCCATGATTGACACGCCCGTTCCCGGCATGCTAAAATGACACCAGATAATCAGGAAAGGAATACCTGCCATGAAGATCGTGATCCTCGACGGCCACGTCGAAAACCCCGGCGACCTGAGCTGGGATGCACTGGCTTCCCTCGGCGAACTGACCGTATACGACCGCACCGCCCCGAAGGACGTCATCGCCCGCATCGGCGATGCGCCCATCGTCATCACTAACAAGACCGTCATCACCCGCGCCATCCTGGATGCCTGCCCCGCCATCCGCTATGTGGGCGTGCTGGCCACGGGCTACAACGTGGTGGATATCGCCGCGGCGAAGGAGAAAGGGATCGTGGTGACCAATGTTCCCGCCTATTCCACACAGGCCGTGGCGCAGTTCACCATGGCGCTGCTGCTGGAGATCTGCCATCATGTGGGCCGCCACAGCGACGCGGTGCACGCGGGGAAGTGGTCCGCCTGCCCGGACTTCGCCTTCTGGGATTATCCACTGATCGAGCTGGCCGGCAAGACCATCGGCATCATCGGCTACGGCCGCATCGGTCAGGCCACCGCCAAGGCCGCACAGGCCCTGGGCATGAACGTCATCGCCTACAGCCGCCACGGCCAGGGCGATCCCTACGTCCCCCTGGAGGAGCTCTACGCCCGCAGCGACGTGATCTCCCTGCACTGCCCGCTGACGGCGGAGAACACCGGCATGATCAACCGGGAGACCATCGCAAAGATGAAGGACGGCGTGATCCTCCTGAACACCGCCCGGGGTGCGCTGATCAACGAAGCCGACCTGCGCGAGGCCCTGCTGAGCGGCAAGGTGTACGCCGCTGCCGCCGACGTGGCCGCCGTGGAGCCCATCCCCGCCGACAGCCCGCTGCTGGGCCTTGACAACATGATCTTCACGCCCCACATCGCCTGGGCCTGCTTCGAGACCCGCCAGCGCCTGATGGACATCGCCGTGGACAACGTGCGGCAGTTCCTGGCCGGCACGCCGGTCAACAACGTGGCCATTTGATATTCCAATTATGAATTATGAATTTATCTTGGAGGTGCCTATGGCTCGTCCCATGATTCTTGCCTTTAATCTGACTGATGCTCGACTTGCAAAACTCCGCTTCCTGTGCATGAAGCTGGGCACGCTGGTGAAGGTCGTGCCGCCGGAGGACTTCACCCAGCCCATCGCGGTGCTGGCCGGCCTGGCCGAGGGTACCGAGGCTCCCGAGGCCGAGCCCTTCACCGACGAGATGATCATGTTCTGCCACATGGACAACGCGCTGGTCAACCGCTTCATCCAGACGGCGCGGCAGCAGCGCGTGCCGGCCTTCCCGCTCAAGGCCATCCTGACCCCCACCAATGCCGCCTGGACGCCCGCTGCCCTGTGCGCGGAGCTGAAGGAGGAGCGCGAGGCCATCCTCCGGAGTAGACAGGCGCATCAGGCGGACTTGTAAAACTTTCCGGAACGTTCCTGCATTCCTTGCTATCCGTGGGTGCGGCATGTTATGCTGTACTCACGGATATTTCTATTCGGAGGAGGGTTCACCATGTCAGATCAGCACGAATACGCCCCGCTGCTGCATGCAGGCGAGACCATCCTGTGGGAAGGTCGGCCGGAAAAGCGTCTTCTGCCGCCCCGGCGGGCCTTGCTGTGCTTCCTGCTGATCCTGGCGGTGGTGGTGGTGGGCATCCCCTGGGCAAGCGACTCCTGGGAGAGCCTTCCCGCCCTCCTGGCCATCATGGGCGGGTTCATGCTGTTCTTCCTGCTGCTGCTGACGATCGAGTGTCGCCTCCGCATCCGGCGGGAGATCTACCTGCTGACCGACCGCCGGATGATGACCCTCGTCCGCGAGAGCCATGGCCCGGCCCTGCGGGACGTGAAGCTCCTGCGCAGCATCGACCGCATCAGCGTCCAGCGGGAAGGGAGGGGCTGCGCCACGCTGTACATCGGCCCACAGACGAGGTTCGAGCACTACGACTGGCTCTTCGTCCCCGATGGCGAGGCTGTGGCGGACATGATCCGCAGCCTGTCCGGCCTTTCCGGCAACATCCGCCGGACGAAAAAATGAAACGTTTTCCCATGCCCGTGCGTCCTTATTCATAGAGAACGACACGCTGAAGGAGCTGATCCCATGCCCGAAACCCGCTGGTACGAACCCTGGATGACCCCCGGCGAGCAGCTGCTCTGGGAGGGCCGGCCCGCCGGGGATCCGCCCGTCTTCGACAAAGAGGACGCAAAGTCCCTGCTGTTCCTGCCCTTCCTGGGCTTTGGCGGGTTCATGCTGTATGCCATCGCCACCTCCGGCCCGCCGGCATGGGTGCTGGGGAGCTTCGGCGCAATCATCGGCGTATGGGTGCTGGGGGTGCTGCTGTCCACCCTTGCGCCGCTGCTGTACCGGCTGTGGCTGCTGGGCGATATGGCCTACGCCGTCACCAGCCGGCGCATCCTGCGCTATCGCCGGGGCACGGTGGATGCGCTGGATATCGGCCTCCTGCCCAAAGGGCGCATCCTCCCCACCCGCGGGGGCTGCGCCACCATCACCTTCGCCATGGAGCAGGAGACCCGGGTGCATGTGTCCGCCAGCGGCTTCCACTTCAGCATGAGCATGCCGCAGGACTGGCTCTCGGGGCTCCTGCGCACGAGCCTTGCCTCACTGGACAGCTTCGAGCTGTACCACATCGCCGATGCAGAGGCGGTGCTGGCTCTCATCCGCAGCGCCCAGCCGGACGTTCCCGCCCCGCAGCCGCTGACCGACGCGCCCCTGCTGCCCCTTGAGGCGGGCGAAACACTCCTCTGGCAGGGCAAGCCGGAGCGGCCGCCCTTCGGCTTTGATTACGACTGGCTGCACATCATGCCGGGGCTGTTTGCGCTGGGGATCGGCCTGGTGGCAGAGGTGATGCTGACCTTTGCAGCCCTGCAGTCGGGGGATTTCCTGCTGCCCTTCCAGTTCGTCTTCGCCATCCCGCTGGCGATCGGCCTGTATCTGCTGATTGGCAGGCCGCTGCTGGACCGGCATGAGATGCGCCGCACAATCATCGTCATCACCGACCGGCGGATCATCAGGGCCGTCGGCAAGCGGATCACATCCACCACCGTGGGCGAAACCATCCGCATGGGGTTCTTCCAGGGCCGTGACGGCTGCGCCACCATCCTCCTGGGCGATCCGTGGGCCATCACGCAGGCATACCGCCCCACCTCCACCCGGCAGCAGCGCAGCCTCACCACACACCCCGGCTACCAGCTCCGCTTCATCGCTGACGCCCCCCGCGTTATGGACGTCCTCGCCCACCTGCGCCGCCCGTAATCTTCCACGATCCACACCCCTTCGAAAGGAGCTCGTCCCATGACCGAACCCGGCTGGCACCTGCCCTACATGACCTCCGGCGAGCGCGTCCTCTGGCAGACGGAGCCGGAAACCCGCCGCCTGTCCTTCCGCTGGATCGCCCTGGGCGCCGCCGCGTTTCTGGCGCTGCTGTGCGTTCCCATCGGCCTGCTGGCGTACTGTGCGCTCCGCCATTACAGCTCGCCCCATGTCCCCTCGGTGATTTTCAGCGTGATGGCCGCCTGCTGGGTGGGGCTGCTTCTCTGCCAGGGGCTGATTCCCTGGCTGCTGCGGCAGATGGGCCGCAAACAGGCGGAGTTCGTCGTGACAGACCGGCGCATCCTGCGCTGCCGGGGCAGCATGGTGGACGGCCTGCTGCTGCACCAGCTGCCCGAACCGATCCTCACGCAGGAGGCGGACGACACGGCCACGCTGACCTTCTGGCCCGTGGCCGCCCGCAACCCGGAGAAGGATTCCGGCCGCGCCAACCTCGGCAGCATGGGGGGCTTCAGCATGCCCCACATCCATCAGGCGGACAGGCTGCTGACCGTGCTGCGGGAGGTCCGCGTGCGGCATGAGCGCCCCAGACCCATCGCTGACCCGCCTCTGATCCCCCTCGAAAGAGGCGAGCACCTCCTCTGGCAGGGTCACCCGACCCGCCGGGACAGCGGGATCCGGCAGCTGCTGTCCGGCCGCCCCATCGCCGGGGAGTCCGGCGGGTGGCTCTTCGGCACATGGGCCATCGTGGCGCCTGGCGGCTTTCTGGCGCTGCTGATCACCGGGATTGGCTGGCAGTGGGAGCTGTGGCCCGTGTACCTGTTCCTGCTGGTGATGATACTCGCCGGCGCTGTGACGCTGCGTTTCGCGCTGCGCCAGTGGGCAAGGCATCCCCGCCAGACAGACTATGTCCTCACCGACCGCCGCCTCATCCGCTGCATCGACGGCTTCATCAGCGAATGGCCGCTTGACCGAGGAGAAGCGCAGCCCGTCTACCTGGCGCAGGGGCAGGGCGGCACGGCGACGCTGATGCTCTGCAGCCTGCCCACGAGCCGCACCGGCCAGCGCGTCACATTCTCCGCCGCTGCTGCCGTGATGGAGGGCTTCCAGCTCCGCGCCATCCCCGACGCCGCCCGGGTGGCGGACCTCATTGCCGCCGTGCAGACATATCAGGCAAAGTAAAAAACGCGTGCGCTCCCCGCTATGGGAACGCACGCGCAAAGCATCGACAGAGTCGATGGTTTGCAGACCTTCAAAAAAGTCTGCAAGCCAAGGCGGCAAAGCTGCAGATCCGGGAGTTTACTTCGCGGTAAATGACCGGATCTGCAGCTGCAGCCAACGCAGGAAGCATCATTTCCGGCACCCCTGCCGGATATGATGCGGTTGCGGGCTTTTTTGATGGTCTGAGCGTGCGCTCCCCGCTAAGGGAACGCACGCTTTTTTATTGCCCGTCAGTCCATCACTTCGATCTTCGTCTGCCACCACTTGCTGCTTTCCGCGTTGTGGCGCAGCAGCAGCTGGTGCACCGGCGTATCGCGGTACACGCGCAGCACCGGCAGATGGGGGAGGATCAGGTTCTTCACGTCCACCGTCACTTCGCCGCGCATGGGCAGTTCGATGACCTTCAGGCTCTCGCAGCCCTTGATGATGAAGTCAACATTTCGCATGCTTTCCGGCAGCCGCAGAAGCTCCAGCCCCTTACAGAGGAAGAAGGACCACTTGTCCATCTCCTGAACGCTTCCGGGCAGTATCAGTTTCTTCAGGGAATCGCAGCCCCTGAAGCAATCCCGGCCGATCTTCTCCACACCGTCCGGGAACACGATCTCCTTCAGCGCGGTGCAGTTGGCAAAGACATGGTTGCCCAGCCTGCGCAGGCTTTCAGGCAGCACCACACGGGTCAGTTCCCGGGCCGATTCGAAGGCGTTATCGGCGATCTCCGTCACGCCCTCGGGCACGACGCACTCGCCCCCGCGCTCCTTCGGCCAGCGCAGCAGCACTGTACCCGTGACGTCGTAGAGGACGCCGTCGCGCGACTGCCCGGGCAGGATCAGATCCTGCAGGTTCTCGCAGCCCACAAAAACCGACATGTCCATGATCTGCACCCCTTCGGGCATCTCGATGTGCTGCAGCTCCTCACAATTCGCAAAGGCGCGCCTGCCGATGATCCTGAGGGTGGAAGGCAGCGTCACGCTGCGCAGATTCTCGCAGCATTCGAAAGTGCCGTCGCCCACTTTCTCCAGCCCCTCAGGCAAATGAACGCGGCGGAGATTCGAGCAGAACGTGAACGTTCCTTCCAGCTCGCGGATGCGGTGGGGGATCGTCACTTCCATCACAGACGAGTCGCTCATGGCGCCCGGGCCCAGCTCCTCCAGCTCATCCGGCAGGATGATGGAGATCATCGAGCTGCTCCTGAAGGCCCCGGAACCGATGCGCCGCACGCCCTCGGGGATGACCAGCGAGCGCACATGGACTTCTGCAAAGCCTTCCCTTTCGATCTCGCGCAGGCTCTCAGGCAGCCAGAGCCACCTGGCATGGCACTGGAAGAACGCATCCTCGCCAATGACCTCCACGCCATCGGGAACGTCGATCTCTGTCCGCCTCCGGTCATAGACCATCACCAGCTTCTTCCCGTCCGGGGTCAGCAGCATTCCCTCTTTCACCTGATAGCAGGGGCGGTCCGTGGGGATGACTGCCACATTCTCCACATAGCGCAGCTCCCAGCCATTCATGCCGGGGATGCAGTCCGGGAAGTGCAGCTTCTTCACATAATGCGGGAATTCCGGGTCGAACGTCCAGTTCATGTGCAGCCCCATGACGGGCCGGCCATCCACTTCCGCCGGAATGTACACCTCGTCCAGGTCATACTCCGCATTATTCCTGACGCCGGTGATGTGCAGGCCGTCTTCCCGCTCCTCGCCATAGAGCCAGTACCTGTCCGTTTTCAACACCGGAACGCCCCGGGGATGCTGATCATCCATGCTGGCCCAGAAGGGCTCCTGTTGATTTTCCATCGTACATGCCTCCTTTTATCTGTCAGACCGGGTAGGGTTATTCTCTTCTATATCATGTTCGGTATCCATTCATACTCTCATTGGTAAAGAAAATGATTGCGGTGTATGAAGTTGTAAAGATGCAATCTGGCAAGCACGATCCGCCAGCCCTGCTGTCAACGCCCGGAGCCGGACGTTTTCTCATTTTCATTCATCACTTTCCTTGGAGAGGTACCAGCCATTTTCCTGCCTGATCAGGTGCCCGGGCAGCGTCAGTTCCGTCAGATACCGGCAGTTCCTGAACGCGTCCGGCCCAATGCAGCGCACGCTCTGCGGCACTTTCAGGTGCTGCAGGCTGCAGGATTCGAAACATTTTTCCCCGAGCCTTTCAAGGCCCTCGTTCAACTCCACATGGGTCAGGTTCCTGCAGCCTTTGAAGCATTCATCGCCCAGGCTCTTCACGCCGGACGGGATGGTGATGCTCCCCAGCAGGCGGCAGTTGAGGAAAGCATAATCGCTGATCTCCTGCAGCCCATCCGGCAGCACCACCCTCACCAGATCCCTGCTGTGGGCAAAGGCGGCGTCGCTGATGATGCGCACGCCCTCAGGCACGATGGCTTCCGTTCCGCGGGTCCAGTGAAGGAGCGTGGTTCCGTCCTTGCTGAGGACCGCGCCACCCTGGCTGATGTAGTACGGGTGCGCATCGTCAAAGACCAGGCGCGTTCCGCCGAACTGCATCGGGTCCATCCCCGTCAGTGAAGCGGGAATGTACAGCTCCTCCAGTCCCGTGTTTTTCAGCGCCAGATCCCCCAGACGGGTCAGGGTCCGGGGGAGACAGAGTTGATGCAGATCACTGCAGCCGAAGAAGGCGCTGTTCCCGATGCGTTCCAGTCCTTCGCTCATCTGCACGCTGTCAAGGCCGGTGCAGTTCTCAAACGCATGATCCTGGATCTCCCGCAGACTCGCGCCAGTCTGCACTTCCCACAGATGCTTGCAGTCCGCAAAGGCATGATGGCCCACCTCCTGCAGGTTCTGGGGCGCAACGAACTCCCGCAGCTTTGTGTTGCGGAAGGCTTCGTTGCCGATGAATTTCAGCCCGTGGGGCAGTGCGATATGCATTACCTCGCAGTCCTTGAACGCACCATCGGAGATAACAGCCACGCCTTCGGGCACCACAACGTCTTCAGCCCTGCGCACCAGCTGCTGCCGCAACGTCCGGCAGTCAAGGCTCATCAGGAAGGTGTCCGCAATGCAGCTGGCCGGATGCTGGCTGGGGGTGAGCACCATCTCATCCATGATCTGTGTCCAGCGCAGGTCGATCCGGGTGATGCTGTCGGGCACATACAGCGTGCCGATGTGGATATCCGGCACTTCGATGAGGTCCATGGCTACCACCGGGCGGCAGTTCACCATGTCGGGTACGCGCACTTCCTGCAGGGTCGTGCCGCCCCTGGGCCGCACATAGCCGATCCGCATGCCGTCTTCCGATTCGGTGGCGTAGATGGTGTACACATCCGTATCCGCCGCAATGATCATATCTTCGAGAAGCCCGTTCAGTACCGCATCGTCGCTTCTGTATTCCGGCAACCGGGTCATTCCGGCGGGCAGGCTCACATCCTCCACCTGCCTGCATTCCAACAGGATATCCGTGCCGATCTCCCGCAGGCTGTCAGGCAGATGCAGTTTCCTGATCAGGCTGCTCTCAAAGGCGAATTCGCCCAGCTGCCTGACCCCTTCAGGCAGGGTCAGCTCATCCAGCCGCGTCCATGCGAACGCCCTGTTGCCGATGCGGCGCAGCGAGGAGGGCAGGGTGATCAGGCGCAGGGGCGTGTAGCCAAACGCCTTATCGCCGATCTCCCGCACGCCCTCGGGCAGGTACACCTTGCGCGCGCCAGTCTCCATGAAGGCGTTCGCCGCGATGATCTCCACCCCCTGGGGCACAGTGAAGTTCATCCGCCTGGCGTCCGCGGGGCCCAGCAGGATCTTCCCGTCCGCCGTGAGGATGCAGCCGTCCCGCTCCACCAGGGCCGGATGATCCGTGGGCTCCAGCACCAGGCGGACATAGCGGATCTCCCCGGGAATGGCGCGCAGGGGGATGCAGTCCGGCAGGTGCAGCGTTTCGACCTTCGTGCCAGTGCCAGCGCCCTGCACATGCTCCCAGACCATATCCACCACAGGCTGACCCTCAATCTGAGCCGGGATGTACAGATCCCGCGCGTCCCGCCAGTTATCATAAACCACGCCAGTGATGACCATCCCGCCTTCTCCCTGGCGGGCCCAGATCCTCACGGTCTCCAGCCGCTGCACGATCTCGCCCCCGAATACATCGGTGAAGAGATCCTTGCCAGAATCATCCGGCATCATATTCCACGAGAATTCATCGACGGGGCTATTCCAGAAGGCCTCCATCGACACATCATGTGCAGACTCCGGCAGGTCCACCTCCAGCAGAGTCCGGCAATTCTCAAAAGCGCCCGTGTCGATGCGCTTCAGCCCTTCCGGAAAACGGATCTCCTCCAGACTCCGGCAGTCCCTGAAGGAACGCTGATTGATCCACTTCAGACCCTCCGGCAGGATCACCTCCTGCAGTTCATAGCACCCCTCGAATGCGCAGTCACCGATATCCTCCACACCCGGCATGAGCTCTACCCGCCTGAGCTTCCGGCAGCCATAGCACATGCTGTGGCTGATGGACCAGAGGCTGCCCGGAAAGCGCACGCTCCTCAGATCACTCCCTGCAAAGGCATGGTGTCCGATCTTTTCCAGCCCTTCCGGAAGCGTCACGGATTGCAGATCTGACCTGGAAAAGGCGTATTTCCCGATGCATTTCACGCTCGCAGGGACGTCCAGATGCTTCACCCTCGCCGACATGAAGGCGTACTCTTCGATCTCCTGCAGGCTCTGCGGGAGGATGATCTCCTGCGCGCGACTGCTCGCAAAAGCGTTGCTGGCAATCGTCCGGACGCCTTCGGGGACAACATACCGCTTGCAGTCTTCCTCCACCGCATCCAGCGCAACCGTGCCATCCCCGCTCAGCAGGATGCCATTGACCAGGCGCAACCTGGCAGCTTCCGTCTGCGTCAGCAGCAGCTTCCGGGGTTTCATCCGCTTGAACTGGACGCTGAAGAGGCTGTCGGGGATCTGCAGCGTCCCGATCCGGAACTTTTCCCACTCATTGCCGCAGAAATCACCCTGGATGCTCGCCACCAGGCAGCCGCCGATCATCTGCGGGATGCAGACCTCCTCCAGGTTTTCCGGATCCTCTGCATACACGCCGGTGATGTGCACCATGCTGCCGCAGATTTCGCCATAGATCACATGCCTGCCCTGTTCCAGCACGGGACGGCCCTTGATTTCGTATTGCAATCTGTAATCCATACCGATTTCTCCTTTGCTATGACGATTACCATAAATCATATTGTAGCTATTCTCTGGCAGAGAAAATTCTCCTTCTGTATGCGATCCGGAGGACAAAAAACGCAGGGCCGGAAGCTCAATGCCTGCCAGCCCTGCGCTCAACGTATGGGGTGATGCTGATTCTTCCCGCTCACTTCACGCGGGTGAGGTAGATGGTGATCTCCGTGCCGGTGCGCTTGTCGTAGAGCCATGCGTGCTCGCGGTTGACGCCGGTGAGCCGGTGGGTCTCGGCCAGCAGATCCGGATTGTCGCCAGTGTACATGGCGTCGCCATCCACGGTGAAGTGGAGCTCCTCGCCATTGAGGCTGCAGGTGCCATCCTCCCGGAAGACGTAGAGGTTGCCCTGCAGGTCCGTCCATTCGCCAAGGATCAGGTACCAGCCCTTCTGCAGGCGGCTGTCCACCATCTTGTAGCCGGGGATGCGCTTGTAATACGCCAGCGCCTCGTAAGGCCGTCCCGCCTCCAGCAGTGCATCGCCCTGCCGGTAGCAGCTCTCCTTGTAGACGCCCAGCATATCCTTGTAGCGCTCGGGCACCTGCGTCAGGTCGAGGGTCTCCAGCATGGCAATGGCGTCAGTGTAGCGCTGCTCGTTGTAGGCCAGGTTGACCGGGTTCATCAGCGGGCCGTAATACAGGTCGTACATGGCCTCCACCCGCTGCGGGGCGTCGCTGTAGGTTCCCAATGCAGCATAGAGCCGCGCCGCCTGCAGGTAATCGCCCGATTCCTCCGCGTGTTCCGCCCGCGCGTACTCCGTCGCGGTGATCTGCGCTGCGCTGTCGCTGTACCCGCCCAGCTGCGTGAACAGGGCGATGGCGCCGTCGAAGTCATCCGCTTCCACCAGCGCACAGGCGCCGTCGTAGCGGGCCTTTTTCGCCAGCATCGCGCTGTCAGCGTAGTCGCCCAGCACGTCGTAGATGGCTGCTGCCGCCAGGTGATCCCCCTTCAGGGCCAGGCTTGCCGCAGTCTGGTAGCGCATCTGCAATGCGCGGTTAGCGCTGTCGGCATAGTCGCCCAGGCTTTCCATGATGGCCACCGCCTGCTGCCAGTCGCCTGCAGCGTAGGTCTGTTCTGCCGCATGATAGCGGATCTGGTATGCGCGGCTGGCGCTGTCGGCATAGTCGCCCAGGCTCTCCATGATGGCCGCTGCGCCTTCCCAGTCGCCTTCCTCCAGCAGCTGCTCCGCCGCCTGATAGCGCAGGGACGCCGCATCGTCGCTGAGGATCGAGTCTTCGCTGCCCGAATCAAGGGCCGCTGCAGCATCCTGCCACAGGCCCTTTGTCGCCAGCGCCTGTGCGGCATCGTAGCGGATCTCCGCAGCCCGTGCCGCGCTGTCGGCATAGTCCTCCAGGGCCTCAAAGGCCGCTGCTGCCGCCTCCCAGTCCGTGGGGATGAGGGCTTCCGCTTCTGCGTAACGCAGCTGCAGCGCACGATCTGCGCTGTCACTGTACTCCCCCAAGGCCTCGAAGGCTGTGATGGCCGCTTCTGCGTCCGTCAGCGCGAGGGCTTCTGCTTCTGCGTAACGCAGCTGCAGGGCTTTTTCTGCGCTGTCGCTGTACTCACCCAGTACCTCGAAGGCTGCGATGGCTGCATCTGCATCCGTCTGCGCGAGGGCTTCTGCTTCTGCGTAACGCAGCTGCAGGGCTTTTTCTGCGCTGTCGCTGTACTCACCCAGTGCCTCGAAAGCCACGATGGCCGCTTCTGCATCCGTCTGCGCGAGAGCTTCCGCTTCTGCATACTTCAGCTGCAGCGCACGTTCCGCGCTGTCGCCGTATTCGCCCAGTGCCTCGAAAGCCACGATGGCCGCTTCTGCATCCGCCAGCGCGAGGGCTTCCGCTTCTGCGTAACGCAGCTGCAGCGCGCGTTCCGCGCTGTCGCTGTATTCGCCCAGTGCCTCGAAGGCCGCGATGGCCGCATCTGCATCCGCCAGCGCGAGGGCTTCCGCTTCTGCATACTTCAGCTGCAGGGCACGGTCGGCGCTGTCGCTGTATTCGCCCAGCGCCTCGAAGGCTGCGATGGCCACTGCCGTTTCACCGGACTCTGCAAGACCTGCCGCTGCCGTGTAGCGCAGCTGCAACACACGGCTCTCGCTGTCCTCGTACTCACCCAGGGTGCTGAAGGCCGCAATCGCGCCATCCACATCGCCGGTTGCCGCGATGGATTCCGCAATGGCGTAGCGCTGCTCATGGGCGCGGTCGGCGCTGTCGCTGTAATCCCCCAGCGCCTCGAAGGCTGCAGCCGCTGCCTCGGGATCGCCTGCGTCAGCCAGCGCCTGAGCAGCCGCATAATCGCAGGCCTGCACGCGGGTTGCGCTGTCGCTGTAGTCCCCCAGGGCTGCAAAGGCGGCCCGGGCAGTGGCATTGTCGCCCTGGGCAAGGAAGTGCTCCGCGCAGGCGTAGCTGACCGCCTGTGCCTGCGCCGCAGCATCCGCATACGCGCCCAGCCCGTTGTAGATGGCAATCGCCCTGTCTAGATTGGCCAGGGTTTCGGCAGGCGTTTCGCCGGACATGCCCGCCAGCATGGCGGCCTGCTCGTAGCGTGTGGCCTGCAGGCATTCCGCCGCATCGCCATAGCCATCGATGGCAGCGTACATCTCCGCTGCAGCATCGAACTCGCCGTTCTCGCGCAGCTTCGCCGCCCAGTCGTAGCGGCAGCGGGAGATCATCTCCGCGCTGTCCCGGTGATTGGGGATGGCGCTGAAGCCCGCGATGGCTTCCTCGTAATCCCGGCGGGTATAGGCGTTCAGCGCCGGGTAATAGGTGCAGTCCAGCAGCAGGGACGCCGCATCCGCATAGTCGGCAGGCAGCTGCGCCAGCAGCGCGGCCGCGCTGGGATAGCGCATCTGCTGCATGTGGATCTTCGCCGTTTCATAAGTGGCCAGCCGCCACTGTTCGTCAGCGTCGCGGTATCCGGGAATGCGGGCAAAGAGCTCCGCCGCGCGGGGGTAATCCAGCACCTCCATGGCCAGGCTGGCCGGCCCGTAGAAGCACTCGTTGGCCTGATCCGCCGCATCCAGATAGCCGCTGGCGAGGCTGAAGGCGTCTGCCGCCTCCTCGATCCGCCCTTCCGCGCGGAGGGCCGTGCCTCTGTCATAATGGTACGCGCGCACCAGATCGTCCGCATCGCGGTGGCCGGACGCCTGTGCCAGCAGCGCCAGACCGGTCTCAGTATCTCCGGATTCCATGGCGGCCTTGCCGGGCAGATACCAGGTATCCAGGCGCAGCGATGCGCTGTCCCGGTAGTCGCCCAGGTCGGCAAATGCCGCACGTGCCGCCTCCCACTGCTCGTTTTCCAGCAGCTCGCAGGCGCGGATGTAGGCGATCTCCTCGAGGCGCTGGGGCGCGTCCCCGTAGTCCCCGAGGCTGCTGTAGAGGGTTTCCGCCTCACTCAACTGACCGGCAGACAGGCGCATTTCCGCCAGACGCCAGTCGCAGCGCAGCACGGCCTCCCCGCTGTCCTCATATCCGCCAAGGGATGCGAACACCTCGCGGGCGGCCAGCAGTGCCTCCTCCGTTGCGTCGGCCTGCGCCAGGGTCGCCTGCGCGGCCTGATAGCGGCTCTGCTGTGCACGCTGCGCCGCATCGCGGTAGCCGTAGTCCGCCAGGCTGGCAAAGCCATCCTCCGCCGCCTGATAATCCTGCGCCAGCAGCGCCTGTTCTGCCCAGCGATACTGCAGCGCCGGCAGCCCGAAATACGCCGCCGCGCCCGCACCGGCCAGCAGCAGCAGGATCACCAGCACCCAAAGCACCCAGCGGCGCTTCTTCGGGCGGCGGCGGTGGACATAATCATCCCCGTCATTCTGCCCGCGGGAAGAGCCCTCCAGCGCACGGCGGCGGATCTCGTCCAGCTCGCGCTCGCGGGTCTGCGCCGCCTCCTCGATGGCCTCACGGCTGAAGCGGCGGAATACCATTTCTCGATCCTGATGGCAGCGCATGCAGGTGGTCACATTGTCCCGGTTGGGGCGGCCGCAGACGCACAGCCACAACCCATCCCGCCGCACGGGATAGCCGCTGGCCGCTGCGCCCGCAATGGCGCGCAGCTGCGACAGCTGGGGGGAGCGGCGCAGGTTGTTGGGCTCGTACTCCGTCAGGTTCTCCTTTTCATGCCGCCACACAGCGCCATTATCGAACCACACCCGGTTGACAAAGACCTCATACCCCGCCGCATCCGCCACCGTATCCAGGGGCACCTCCATGCGGAATGTCCGCCCGGGCACGCCATTGAGCATCCTGCCCCTGTGGGTGATCAGGCTCGCTTCCCCGCCCGCTTCATCCAGGAGACGCAGCTGCAGTTCCACCGAGGAAACCTGCATGTCCGACAGGTTGAACAGCGTCGCTTCCGCCGTTTTCCGTGCGCCCTCAGGCAATGTAACCCGCCATGCCTCCACCGGGCAGGTCAGATCAATCTTCATCATCGTGCTCCTTCAGAACCATTACTGAGCCATGTACACCATGATCTCCATCAGCACCATTTCCGTGAAGGTCATGTGCAGCACCACGCGGCTGCCATCCTCCAGCACCAGGCCATAGCGCAGGGTAACGGAGGCGTCGGAACCATAATCCGCCACGCCGAACTCGCCGGACGCTTCGCTGCCATAGAGGATCTCCCGGCTCACGCCGTCAAACTCGCCCTCGCCATTGCGGAAGCGGTTGAACACCTCCGGGAAGGTGTTGCCCACGCAGACCGCACGGGGGCCATCCATGCCCGCGTCGGTGATGAGGAACATGTAAATCCGGGGGTTGTTGCCCTCCGCATCGCAGGTGAAGGTCAGCTCGCAGGAGGCATAGGTCATCGTGCGGATGGAGGCATCCTCATCCTGCACCCACTCATCCGTGATGGGCTCGCCCATGCGCATGGCCACATAGTCGGGGGTCAGGGTGGTGAAGTCCATGCCGGCAAAGAGCAGGTCTGCCGCGCCGAACTTTTCCAGCGACGCGCCGTCATAGCTCATGGGCACCTGCTGATACCCATCCGCCAGCGCCGCCACCTGCATGCGATCCCGCAGGGCGTAGGTCTCGTCGAAGGTGATCCCGCCCGACAGGCCGTAGACGCGGATGGCGCTGACCGTGCCATCCTGCATGGTGAAGATCAGCCCGGCGTCGGTGTAGCCATCGCCTCCATCGGAAAGGCGGTCATGCACGGCATACTGCACCGTCTGCACCCGCTGGCCATCGCGCTGGACCTCAGCCCACTGCAGGCTTTCGGGCAGCAGGTCGATCACATAGATGACGGCGTTGTCGCGGCTGCCGCGCAGGTCGGGGTTTTCGTTGTAGAAGGCCGCCATTGCCGTGGCAAGGGCGTCGTCCACCTTCACGCCGCGAGGGCCTTCCTCCTCAGGGGAGGTCACCACCACAGCATACACCACCGTCTTCTCGTCCATCACGGGACGATCCGCATAGAGGGTCGCAAACTCATAGATGAATTCATAACCGTCGCTGGTCAGGCTCGCCGCCGGATCGTTGAGCGGCTCTGCCTCCAGCGCACGGGCCTGATAGCGCGCCGCCCACTCCGTCAGCTCCGGCAGCAGCAGCGTGTCCGCCTCCGTTTCCTCCGCAAAGGCCATGTTCCCCAGCAGGAACAGCGCTGCCAGCAGTACCAGCAGAGTCTTCATCTTCATAAGCTTCACTCCTTTTTCATGTCCAGAAGATTGACAGAGTCAACCAATCTTATTTTACATGAAAACCTCCGCATTGTACAGCGTTTTTCAGGTGACGAACTGTAAATTTCAGTCGGCGCACACACTGGAAATTCCTTCATCCGCCCATGCGGAGAATTGCAGCCTGCCGGGCCCGGTTCTTCCAGCATGTGGAAAAGGCCGCTTTGCGCCGCTTTTTCTTCCATATGTTACCGCCTCCAAGGCGGATGCACCGCCCTGCCTGCGCCGTTATGATGGACGAGAGCGCGGGGCAAACGCGCTCCGCAACCGCAAAGGAGGATATCCCCGATGAAACACAATTCCCTGAAGAAGCTTGCCAGCCTGACCGCTGCGGCGGCGCTGGCCCTGACGACCACGGGCGCGCTGGCCGCGTCCGACAGCGCGCTGGTCAAGGGCGGCGCGCTGAACCTGCGCGAGACCCCGTCCATCGCCTCGAAGGTGCTGGGCCAGTTTCCCACCGGCACACTGGTGGAAGTGACCGGCTATCACGGCGACTGGTACGAGGTCGAGGTGAACGGCCTGTCCGGCTACATGATGTCCAGGTTCCTGACGGGCGATCTGTCCCAGCAGACCGCCACGGTGCGCACCAACAGCGGCATCGGCCTGAACGTGCGCGAAGAGCCGGGCATGGATGGCGCCATCATCACCTCGGTGAAGAACGGCAGCACCGTGACCGTCACCCAGAAGGGCAGCAACTGGTGCCGCGTGGCGGTGGACGGCGTGGAGGGCTTCATGGCCACCCAGTACCTGTCCTTCAGCGGCAGCAGCGCCGTGACCGGCACGAAGGCCATCGTCACCAATCCCCGCGATACCCAGGTGCTCAACCTCCGCCAGCAGCCCTCCCTGGATGCGAAGGTGCTCAGCTACTACCGCAACGGCGCTGTGGTGACGGTGCTGGAGCGCGGCCAGGAATGGCACAAGGTGCAGACCGCCGATGGCCGCATCGGATACATGATGGCGCAGTACCTGACCCTCACGGGCGAGCAGAACCCCGTTCAGCCCATGCAGGCCACGCTCATCAACGTCAACGGCGGCTCCTATGTCAACTTCCGCAAGGGCGCCAGCCTGCGCAGCGGCGTCATCGCCCGCCTGCCCGTTGGCAGCGAGATCACCGTGCTGGAGCACGGCACCGACTGGTGCAAGGTCGTGGTCGACGGCGTGGAGGGCTATGTCTCCACCTGGTTCATGCGCTTCTGATGCAGCTTTGTCCCCCGCAGCAACACGCCTGCGGGGGCTTTTGTGATAATACCGCCTCACCCATGCGTTGACAGGCCTGTCACGAACGACAGAAGGAGGTATCCGCATGAGATGGCCTGAAGAACGCATCCGCATGGAAATGCGCCGCCTCGACCTGAAGACCGGCCTGCACGGCAGCGATCTGGCAATCACATTCAACAACAGCTCCCGCTATCTGGGCATGTACCATTATGGCAATGGCGATCGCCCGCCGTTTTTCACATTCTCCCGCAAGTACTTCGAGAATGACGACCACCCCGACAGCACGCTGATCGACGTTATCCGCCACGAATATGCCCATCACATGGTCGACGCCCGCTACCATGGCATTCAGGAGCGGGACCACGGCCGCACGTGGAAGAAATGCTGCATCGAAGTCAGCGCAGATCCGGCACGCCTGTACAATGTGGACCGCGCCCGCGCCATGCGGCAGGAGGAGAAGAAGCAGGAAGAACAGACCGCCGTTGTGCGCAGCCTGCTTACCGACCTGCACCTGGGCGACAGGGTGATCCACCCGACCTATGGCGCGGGCGTCATCACCGGCATGACCCCGAATTCGGTTAACCCCATCATCTGCCTGACCTTTTCCGATGGCGTCATGCGCCGCTTTCCCGCCGGGTGGGTCATTGAAAACTGCAGCATCTGAAGCATCAAAACGGAGCGCCCCACATCGCAGCAGGGCGCTCCGTTCATATGTTTCTGATCTTACAGGCTGCGCAGGTAGGCGGCCACTTCCTCATCCTTGCAGAAGGGGTAGAACAGCTCAGCGAAGTGCTCGCCGGAGATGGTCTCGCGCAGGAAGTCCTGGTCGATGTCGTGCAGGATCTCGATCAGCTTGCGGTGGGTCACCAGCTTGACCTGGTCGAGGATCTTCTTGTTGCGCTGCTCGGGCACGACGCGCTCCTTGGGGTAGCCCTGGCCATGACCGAAGCCGAAGAGCTGCTGGAAGATCATCTCCAGCTTCAGCTCAGCGCCCCAGCCGAAATCCTTGGCGAAGGGCAGCGCCACGCAGTTGCCATCGTTGATGTGGGCGAACATGTAGCCATCGGAGGGATCGCACAGGTGGCCGCAGAGCACGCCGGGGAAGGCATTGCAGGCCAGCATGGCGCCTTCGCCCGTGCCGCAGCCCGTCACCACATAATCCACCGCGCCGGTCTCCAGCAGGATGCATGCCAGCAGGCCGATCTTGACGTAAGTCAGCTGACAGGCGTCATCCGCCGTGTACATGCCGAAGTTGACCACCTCGTGGCCCATGGGTTCAACGACCTTCTTCAGGGAAGCCTCGATCATCGGGTTCTTAGCCGCCTGGCTGTTTTCATTCATCAGAGCAATGCGCATGTGTCATGATCCTTTCTGTTATGAAGATTTCCGCCCTGTCAGGGCGCTGATGATCCGTACAGATGCATGCCGGAAGCAGATCGCCGGGTGGCAACCCCTTGCACACATCGTGAATTCATGATATCATCTTTTATGGAAAAAAGCAAGTTTGCAGGACTTCCTGCACCTGTTTCTGCATACTTTTTCCTTTATGCAACATTATTCATCGTATGCATTCACGCGGATGCAGGAGCCCTCCGCTGTGGATAAAAGGTGGATGAATGACGTAAAAAACCCAAAAGCGCGTTGAGTCAGGCATTTTCGCTCATCCACATGCATTTTATCCACAGGCTGTGGAACCTGTTGATTCTTTTTGGCAGACGCTGTCGCACACCCTCTTCTGGCGCCTGCGGAAAGAAAAAAATATGCATCCTATGCATGCCGCGCAGGCAGGAATCCGGCCGGCTGAAAACGAATATAACCCAAAGGGTTCTCTTGTCCACAACCCGGTGGACAGATGCGCCTTTTTTCCACAATGTTATCCTTTGGGCCAAAGCCCGCAGAATCGGCATGTTGCGGGGGTTTTCCACAGAATCCACACCCCCTGTATCTGCTACGACTCTTCATATACTGCTATCTAAGTTGATGGAAAGGATGATTCCATGCAATTCACAATGAACGTGCAGACCCTTCTGGAGGGCCTGAATACCGTAACCCGCGCGCTGGCGGCCCGTCCGGCCAAGCCTGTGCTGGAAGGCGTGCTGATGGACGCCGAGGGCGACACGCTGACGCTCACCTGCTCCGATGGCAGCCTGACCATCGAGACGCACCTCTACGCTGAGATCCGCGAGGCGGGACGCACGGTTCTGCCCGGCAAGCTCTTCACCGAGCTGGTGCGCAAGCTCCCCGGCGGCAATGTCACCGTCAAGGTGGGCGACGACCACGCTGCGCACATCCACTGCATGTCCTCCAAATCCAAGCTGGCGGGCATGAATCCGGCGGATTACCCCGAGATGGGCGACGTGGACAAGGGTGTGAACGTCAGCATTCCGCAGAAGCAGCTGCGCGAGATGATCAGTCGCGTGGTGTTCGCCATCGCCACGGACGAAAGCCGCCAGATCCTGACCGGCTGTCTGCTGGAGGTTACGGCCGATGAGGCGCGCATGGTTGCCCTGGATGGCTTCCGCCTGGCGATGCAGAAGGTCTATCAGCCCTTTGAGCTTCCTGAAGGCACGGAGAACCTCAAGGCGGTCATTCCCGGCCGCGTGCTGGGCGAGCTGTCCAGGATCCTGGCGGATGAGGACGAGTTCTGCCGGATGCTGATCGACAAGACCCGCATGCAGGCCTTCTTCGGCAACACGAAGCTCTCCACCGTGCTGCTGGCCGGCGAATACATCGACTACCGCCGCATCCTGCCGCCCTCCTTCAAGACCACGGTGACGGCCAACCGCGACGAGGTGCAGAATGCCATTGACCGCGCCAGCCTCATGGCCCGCGAAGGCAAGAACAACCTCATCCGCATGGCCTTCAGCGCCGATACCATGGCCATCACCTCCAACGCCGAGCTGGGCGATGTGCACGAGGAGCTGGACGCGCGCCTGGATGGCGATCCGCTGGATATCGCCTTCAACGCCAAGTACATCACCGACGTCATCCGCAACATCACCGACGATGAGCTGTGCATGCACTTCAACAGCAACGTCAGCCCCTGCATCGTCAAGCCCCGGGAGGGCGATCAGTTCCTGTATCTGATCCTGCCGGTCCGCGTGTTCAACTGAGTATAAAAACATCATGGAATACAGGCCGGAATGGTTATACTTCCAGCCTGTATTCTATTATTGAATTATAAATAAAATGGTAATTGAGACATTAAAGCTAAGGGACTTCCGGAACTACGGCGAAATCGAGCTGCATCCGCATCCGGGAGTAAATATTCTGTTCGGACAGAATGGTTCTGGCAAGACCAACCTGCTCGAAGCCATTCATTATTGCGCGCTTGGTCGAAGCCACCGCACTTCGCAGGATCGGGAAGTGGTGCGCAAAGGCGCTGAAGCGGCGGCTGTCGGCGTGCAGATGCGCAAGAATGGCGTCCGGATGGACGTGCAGGTGAAGCTGACCCCGAGTGATGCACGGAAAAAGACGATCTTCGTGGACAGAAAGCGGGCTTCGCGCCTGTCGGACCTGATGGGGCATGTGCGTTGCGTCATTTTTTCACCGGAAGACCTGATGCTGGTGAAGGAAGGGCCTTCGGTGCGTCGCCGCTATCTCGACATGATGCTTTCGCAGATGAGCACGGGCTATTTCACAGCCCTCCAGCAGTATCAGAAGGCGCTGGATCAGCGCAATGCCATGCTCCGCGAAGGTAAAAAGGGCGAAAAGCCGGATGCTTCCTTGCTCGACGCTTTTGAGGAAGCCATGGCCCTGCAGGCGGAAATCATTGTCCCCCTCCGGCGGCGCATGGTGGCGCGGGCTGCTGAGTTTGCGCAGAGCCGGTATGCATCCATCAGCGGCAGGGAGTATGAGCAGTTTGCCATGACCTACGCCTGCAGCGTGCCGGATCAGGCCGACGTCGTGAGCTACACAAGGCAGGCGCTCCGAAAATCCCGACAGGATGATATGTTCCGCAGCGGAACGAGCGTCGGCGTCCACCGCGAGGACATTGCGCTGACGCTGAATGGCCGGGACATGAAGGTGTTCGCGTCCCAGGGGCAGATCCGCACGGCTGCCCTGAGCATGAAGCTGGCGCAGCTGCATGTGTTCAGGATGGAAACGGGCGACGCGCCTATCCTCTTGTTGGACGATGTGATGAGCGAGCTGGACATGACCCGTCGTACGCACCTGTTGCAGGAGATCAACGGACTGCAGACGTTCATTACCTGCACGGACGAAAGCGACCTCGAAGGTTGCAGCGAGCAGCGGAGTTACCAGGTTTTCATGGACCGTGAGGGCTTTGCACACGTTCATGAAAAGTCTGCTGGAGAGACAGTAGAGCAACCGCCAGAGAACCTCGATGATCTTGATATCTGAAATGTTTCACGTGAAACAACGATAATTTCAGCCTGAAAGCATGCGCAGATGATGCTTTCAGGCTGTTTTGTACGTGGCACTGAGATGGATTCATCAGCTTTGAAAATGAAGGAAGAGTTGAATGTGTGTCATGAAAATCAAAACAACACGGCATGGGCAGATAAAGTCAGTAAAATAGAGGCCTGCAGATAATAAAAAATAATATTATAAGAACTAATAGGTAAGTGCTGAATATTGAAGATGTTTCACGTGAAACACTTTCATCTGTTGACGAGCTGTGGTACAATATTCATGAAGGAGGGATCATCATGCCGAATTGGACGCCTCAACAGAAGCTGGCGATCGACGCACGTAACCGGACAATCCTTGTCAGCGCGGCTGCTGGTTCAGGAAAAACGGCCGTGCTGATTGAGCGGATCGTTCAGCTGATCCGCGAAGGTGCGCAGATGAACCGCATGCTCATCGTGACCTTCACAAAAGCGGCAGCTGGCGAGATGCGCCAGCGACTGAACAAGAAGCTGACGCAGGAGGCGATTGCCAACCCGGATGTGTTTGCAAAGGCACTGGATGATCTGGAGACGACGGAGATCTCAACGATCCACTCCTTCTGCCAGAAGGTGCTGAAAAATCACTTTCAGGTGATCGGCATTGACCCAATGATGACCGTCTGCGATGATCAGAAACGGAAAATGCTCTTCCAGGAGGCGTGGCTTGATGCGCTCAACCAGCTGCTGGAGGAGGGCGATGACCCGTCTCTCATGGAGCTGGCGCAGGCATATGATCAGAAAAAGCTGCTGGAAATGACGGCGCAGCTCTACGATTTCCTCATGTCGCTGCCCGACCCGCATGACTGGCTGGAAAGGGCAATAGACGGCATTCTGCACAAACCTTATGAACGCCACCCGTGGTTCGTCACATTGCAGCGGCACACGAAGATGATGCTGGGTGGAACCTCGCAGCTGCTGCAAACAGAGCGCGCGATGCTCAATGAAGAAGATGCAATTCTGGCGAGGATGGAGACATGGCAGCAGGATTGCGACGCATGTGCGGCACTGGAGTACCTCAACTGGCATGATATCGGGAGCGTCAGGAATGCGCTTGCTGAATTTTCTCTGCCGAAACTGAAGAATGTGCGTGGCATGACCGACGCGCAGAAGGACTGGCAGAAGGGCTTTACGAAGATCCGAGACAGTATCAAGAAGATCGTGAAGGACGCTCTGGATGCTCTGACAATTGATGAGGAACGGCTCGACCTCGAATTTGGCGCGATTCAGTTTCATCTGCGCGGTCTGGCGGCGCTTGTGCGTCGGACAGACATGCTTTTCCACGAGAAAAAGGCGCAGAAGCACCTCATCGATTTTGCGGACATGGAGCAGTTCACCATGCAGATCATGAAGGACGCGCATGCGCTGAAGCAGATCCAGGGCGAATACGACCACATCTTCGTGGATGAGTGCCAGGATGTTTCACAGGTGCAGGATGCGATATTGATGTCGATCCATTCGGAAAGCAACTGCATGTTCATGGTCGGGGACGTGAAACAGAGTATTTACCGCTTCAGAAAGGCGGATCCAACCCTGTTTTTGCACAGAATCAGGACTTTTGAAGATGATCCGGAGAGCAAGACGCTGCGAATCATTCTTCAGAAGAATTTCCGCAGCCGTGCAAACGTCCTTGAGGCGACCAACCAGGTGTTCCGCACGACGATGCGACCGGCCGTGACGGAGCTGACATACGAGCCTGTGGACGAGCTGATCTGCGGACGCACGACGACGGAAGACCCGCCGGTGGAGATGCATCTGCTGGACATTTCTCCCGGTGAGGATGGCGAAAAGCCGGAAGCGCTTGCAGCTGAGGCGAAGATTGTGGCGGATCGCATCCGTGAACTGCTCAATGAGGCCTTCGAAGACGGGGATGAAACGCGCAACTACACATACCGGGACATGGTGATCCTACTTTCTGCGGCGTCCAATACAGCGCCGAAGCTTGTGGAGCTGCTCAGCAGTCAGGAGATTCCGGTATTTTACGATGGCGCAGCAGCGTATTATGCCCTGCCGGAGGTGCAATCCGTCAAGGCGCTGCTGATGGTTCTGGACAATCCGCTGCAGGACGTGCCGCTCCTGGCTGCACTGAAGATGCCGCCCTTTGCATTCACGGATGAGCAGCTGGGAACGATCCGCCTGGCGAAAACGGGACGGAATGTCACTTTTGCTGAGGCTTTCGATGCGTACTGCGGTTATGAGGACGACCTCGGTGAAAAGTGCCGGGCGTTCATCGAGCAGATGCAGCAATGGCGGTTCATCCGCGAAAGCAGGCGCTTGTCTGACTTTGTATGGCATGTGATCCGCGATTCCGGGTTCTACGCTGCCTGTGGCGCGCAGCCGAAGGGGGAGCTGAAGCAGGCGAATCTGCGGATGCTGTATCAGCGGGCAGTGGACTTCGAGGCCAATGGCGGCGAGACGCTGTCTGAATTCATCCGCATGATGGATCAGCAGGCTGCGTCGGATGACCGCATGACGGCGAAAATACTGGGCGAAGGCGAGAACCTCGTGCGCATCATGACGATGCATAAATCCAAGGGCCTCGAATTCCCGGTGGTGTTCTGCATGCAGATGAGCGGAAAGCTGCACAAGGCGAACCGCGGCGAGGTGCTCATGCACACGGAACTTGGCCTGGCGATGCCCTATGTGAACCGGCAGATGAACATCCGCAGAAAGACCATGGCGGATGACGCCTTCAAGGTGAAGCGGGAGCTGGACGAGAAAGCGGAGCGGGCGAGGCTGCTCTATGTGGCCATGACCCGGGCGAAGGAGCGTCTCATCATGGTCGGCTGCTGCTCGGAGAAGGATCGCGCCATATGGACATTACCGGACAGCGACTTCCGCGTATGGAAGGCTTCCAGCATGACGGACTGGATCATGCAGGGGGATTATGCACAACATATCCACAAGTTATCAACAGGTTATGCACAGGGTGAAACCCCTTGGAATTTCAGGCTTGTTGAGCATCCAGAGGTGTTGTCTGTGGATAAAGTTGTGGATAATCACAGCATTGAAGGATGGCTGTATGAGCAGCTTGGCCAGGATATGCAGGGGTATGTTCGGGCGTGGGATCGCATGGATGATCCGGATATGACCGGCCCTGCGAAGACTTCTGTCAGCGCGATTGCGAAGAAGGAAGCGTACGACCATGCGCTGCCCCTGCAGGACAGCGATGAGGATGCGGAAACGAAGCGCCAGCCTGAAGAGATCGTAGCGCCACTGCGTCTGTCGGATATCCCCGCGCGCCCGGCATTCATGGAGGAGCGACGCATCACGGGCGCAGAGCGTGGCACGCTGATGCACCGCTTCCTTTCGCTGGTAAGTTTGGAAAAGCTGCGGGAAAGCGGCGTATCGACAGCGCTGATGCGGCAGGAGGCGCACGACATGGTGGACCGTGGCGTCTTCACCGCGCAGGAGCTGCTCCTGATCGACACGGATGCTGCGGCAGAGTTCTTCTGCTCCGAGCTGGGAAAGCGGATGCTGCGGGCCGATCAGGTGCGGCGCGAGTGGAGCTTCAACCTGCGCATGCAGGGTATGAACGACACGCTCCTGCAGGGCGTGATCGACTGCGCCTTCCACGAGCAGGTGGGCTGGGTCATCGTCGATTACAAGACGGATCACATCGTGGATGAGGATGCCTTCAGGCAGCGGTATGCGATGCAGATCGAATGGTACGCCCGGGCATTGGAGCGCATTTCCGGGCAGGAAGTCAGGGAGCTGTGGCTGTATGCCATCGGCAAGAAGAAGGCATACAGGATGGAAAGGATCCCTGAGTGAGGAGTGTTTCACGTGGAACAAAGAAGAATGGATTACCACCTGCACACGCTGCATTCCATGGACGGGCAGCAGACAGTGGCCGAACTGTGCCAGTCGATGATCGATAAGGGTGTGCAGGAAATCTGCCTGACGGAGCACATTGAACCCGGGCATCCGGAAGAGGGCATGGACGTGCCGCCCATCTGGGATATGTACTTTTCGGATGTACTGGCGGCGCGGCGGATGTTTCCGCAGCTGACCATCCGCACAGGCGTGGAGATTGGCGATAATTCGCTGTTCCGCCCGCAGATCAAGGCATATCTGGATGAACTGCCGCTGGATTTCCGCCTGCTTTCGCTGCATCTGGTCAATGGTGTGGACTGCTACGATATCAGCCACTACTTTGGCGGGAAGACCCGCGCTGCAGCCTATCGCGAGTACGCGGAGGCGAAGGCGGAGTCCATCCTGGCGTGGGAGGATTTCGACTCGGTGGCGCATATCGGTTATGTGGCGAAGTACAGCGCCTATACCGGGGCGGAGCGCGCGCTGGTGTATGAGGATGCGCCGGATGCTTTTGACGCGATCCTCCGCCATGTGATCGGGTTGGGCAAGTGCCTGGAGGTCAACACCAGCGGTTTTGCCAGCACGGGCAACACCTTTGCACACTCAAGCATCCTCCGCCGGTACATTGAGCTGGGGGGCGAGCTGTTCACCTTTGGCTCGGACAGCCATGGCGTGGACCGGAACTACGCGGACGTGGAGCGGGCAAAGGAAATGGTCAGAGCGCTGGGTGGTAAGTACCAGGCGTCCTTCTGTCAGAGAAAGATGACATGCTGGCTCCTGTGACGAAAGTGGTTCATAAGTGTCGAAATTTTAGGAAAAATGGCATATGAGTGGGGAATGAATGCTGAAAATGACGAAAAAATGAAAAATGAGGGTTTTTACCATCAAAAACGGGGTAAAAAATTTGACAAATGGGGTTTTTCATGGCATAATACATAGGAATGCCTCTGGCAGTTGCCAGGGATGCTGAAGAACCCCACCAAGCAGCAGAAGGCGCTGCACGTTTCGGAGGTGCTCACCTTTGGGCAAGACGATGACGATAACCTACTATCATCACAGCGGATTCTCCGTGGCAAGCGGGAATGTGCTGCTGGTGTTTGATTACTGGACCGGAAAGGCAAAGAAGATGCCGGAAGACCGGCAGATCCGCGCGGACTTCCTCGCCCGCTTCAGCGAGGTGTATGTGTTCATCTCCCACGATCACGAGGATCACTTCGACCCGGTTGTGTATGACTGGGATCAGTACGCGCCGGTGACCTACATCATTGCCGATGATATGCCGGCGGATGCGCGGGGTCGCCGCATGGGCCCCGGCGGGGAAATGACGCTGTCCGACCGGGTGCATGTGAAAGCCTTTGGCTCTACGGACGCCGGCGTTTCCTTCCTGGTGGATGTGGACGGCGTGAAGTTCTTCCACGCGGGCGATCTGAACAACTGGCACTGGCGGGAAGTTTCCACCGTGCGCGAGATATCCATGGCGGAAGAGGATTTCATTCAGGAAGTGGCGCCCATTGTCGGCCAGGAGATCGACTGGTGCTTCTTCCCGGTGGATCCGCGGATGGGGTCGCACTATGATGCAGGCGCGAATTACTTCATGATGACGATCAAGCCGCGCATCCTCTGCCCGATGCACTTCTGGACCCGTGGCGACATCATCATCGAATACGCACGGCGTGCCCGCACCGTTGAAACGGAGATTATCCCCATGACGATTCAGGGCCAGGCTGTCAGGCTCAGCATGGAGGATGATGGCTTCATCAATATCAGCATGCTCAATCCGCCTGTCAGCAATCCCACTGTGATGGGTAGCGGCGATGATGTGCGGCTCGACGGCTATGAAGGCGCTGATCCCTTCCTGGAAACGGACATGCCCGTGGACATGGGCCAGTGAGGGAATAGGACTTGACAAGCCGGGTATGATGAAGTATCATAATGTCAGGCGGCTGCATCAGGCAGCTGCGGAAAGAAGGTAAAGACGATGATCCATAAGGATATGACCGTTGGCGAAGTGCTGCGCACCTGCGATGAGGACGCGCTGGAAAATGTTGTGGCTGTGTTCGGCGCGATGGGCATGCACTGCCTGTTCTGCCCCCACTCCACCGGTGAGACCCTGGAACAGGCGGCCATGGTGCATGGTCAGGATGTGAACGTCCTCGTTGAGCAGCTCAATGAGGTGCACATCGCCAAGGCGTAACCCGATCGCGCTCCCTCGGATGCTACCGAAGGGGGCGCGTTGTTTTGTTGCGGCGCAGATTTTGCCCAAATGGCGCCAGGCCTTGTGGCAGGCGGGTTTCACATCTTTTGGGCGGGTGCAGAGTCATCCACATGGTATGTGGATAACCTTGTGGATATTGTGGAAAAGGCGCTGCAAAACCATCCACAGGCTGTGGAAAGTGTGGATAACTTTGTGGATAAGTGTGCATAATCCGGTGGATATCCGGGAATAAGCTGTGGAAGAGGTGTGAATATGGTTGTGAAGAACGAATGTCAGGCGTTGTGCATCGCCGTGGAGATGGAAAGGCGTGCGATCCGCGTGTATGAGCGGGCGCTGATGCTGGCGACGGATGAGCAGGTGCGCTCAGGCATCACGGAGATCCTGGCCGATGAAAGCCGCCACCTGCAGCGCTTCAGCGAGATGCGGGAGTGCCACATGGTGGACGAGGCGGAGGAAAGGCTGCTGATCTCCTCCATGGCGGCGGAAGTGCTCTTCACCGGTGGCGTAATGGAGATGAAGCGCGAGCAGGCGCTGACCACCCTGAAGGGCCTCTACCAGTATGCCGCCGACAGCGAGGCGGACGCCGTGCGCACCTATGCCGAGTTTGCCAGGAAGTGCGATGAGCCGGCAGTGCAGGCAGTCTTCATGGACATCGTCCGTGAAGAGAGCAGCCATCTGGTGGAGCTGCGCGGGAAACTCCAGACGATGAAATAACAGGGTACAAAACAGGAATCCCTAAATATACCCTTACATTCCCGAAATGTACTTATTGGGAATATAAAACCCTGTAACCGGCGGCGCTGCGGCAATGCCGGTTTTTTGTTGCGGACGGGAATTGACTTCTCCGGCCCGGCATGATAAAGTAGACAGGATGCGACCAATGAAGTGGAGGATACTTATGAAGAAGGGGAATCCGGCGGCGCTGCTGCCGATTGGTGTGTTTCTGCTGATGTATCTGGGGTTGGGCCTGCTGCTGCAGTATGGCATGGGCATCGACAAGGGCTTCTACTGCGTGCCGATCATCGGCGCGTTTCTGGTGGCAATCCTCGCGGCCTGCCTGCAGAACAGGAAGGTCTCCTTCGACGAGAAGCTGACCATCATGGGGCGCGGCGTGGGCGATAAGGACATCATCACCATGGTGCTGATCTTCCTGGTGGCTGGCGCCTTCGTGGGCGTGGTGGGCCGCAGCAGCGCCCAGAGCGTGGCGTACTTCATGCTGTCGGTGATCGCGCCGCAGTTTGCGTTGGCGGTGCTGTTCGTGGTGGGGTGCTTCATTTCCACGGCGATGGGCACCTCCGTGGGCACCATCTCCCTGCTGACGCCCATTGCCGTTGAGGTGGCTGTGGCGGCGGGGTATTCGCCGGCGCTGTGCATCGGCACGGTGGTGGGTGGCGCGATGTTCGGCGATAACCTCTCCGTCATTTCGGACACGACCATCGCCGCCTGCAACGGCCAGGGATGTGCGATGAAGGACAAGTTCCGCGGCAACTTCCTCATTGCGCTGCCGGCGGCGGTGATGACGCTGGTCATCATCCTTGTGCTGACGGCCCGCCAGGAGGCTGTGCCGGTAGTGGGCGAATACGACCTGATGCTGATGCTGCCCTACATGCTGGTGCTGGTGGGCGGCGTGGCTGGCGTGAACGTCTTTGTGGTGCTGCTGGTGGGCATCGTGTCCGGCGCGGCGATGGTGCTGCTGACGGGCGCGATCGTTCCTGCCGAAGGGCAGACGGTGTTCAGCCAGCTGCTGGCAAATCTGGGCAGCGGCATGTCCGGCATGTTTGAAACAGCGATGGTGGCGGTGCTGGTGGCGGCGCTGTGCGCGCTGATCCGCGAGGCGGGCGGCTTTGATGCGCTGCTGAACTTCATCCGCCGCATCTTCCGGGGCAAGCGCGGCGGTCAGCTGGGCGTGGGCATGCTGGTGATGGTGATGGACGTCGCCACGGCGAACAACACGGTTGCCATCGTGATGGCCAACCCCATCGCCCGGGAGATGAGTGAGGAATACGGCGTCACGCCGCAGCGCACAGCCTGCCTGCTGGATACCTTCTCCTGCATCACGCAGGGCGTGCTCCCCTATGGCGCGCAGCTGCTGACGGCGGTGGCTGCGGCGGAGGCAACCGGCGTGACGGCCTTCGACATCATCCCGAACCTGCATTACCCGATGATGCTGCTGATCTGCTCGCTGGTGGCCATTGCCTTCACGGGGATGAAGAAGCGGAAAAATGCATAAGGTAACAGCCTGCGGAACGCGTGTGTCCGCAGGCTGTTTCATTGTTTATCGAAACCCCTCCGGAAGGCGGTTCCGGAGGGGATGGGATTAGTCGGCATGCACGGCATAAGCGTTGATGTATTCCAGCAGCGCATCCATGGGCATGGGGCGACCGATAAGGAAACCCTGGCCCTTGAAGACCTTGAGCTGATCGAAGAAGTCAAACTGATCAGGGGTTTCGATGCCCTTCGCGCAGACCTTCAGCGACAGCGTGTCGGCCATGTTCTGAATGGCGCAGATCAGGCGGACCATCTGGTCGTCATGGGGGACCTGCGCGGCAAAGGCGCGGTCCAGTTCGATGCCGTCAAAGTGCACGTCGGCCAGCAGATGGATGTTGGCGTGCCCCTTGCCGAAGTTGGACAGATACAGGCCGACGCCATATTCATCATGGAGACGGTTGAGGTTTTCAATGCCGCGCTGGTTCAGGTGCTGCACCTCGCTGAGCTCAAATTGCAGCTTCTTCGGGCTGAAGCCGGTCTTCTCCAGCACTTCCAGCACCTGCGGCACAAAGTCATCAAGGCCTGCATACTGCGGCAGAAGGTTGACGGAGAGCGTTACGTGGCTGTTGGTTTTTGTGCTCAGCTCCGTTGCGGAGACGATTGCAGCCTGCAGGAACCATTTCGACCAGATGAGCGTCAGCTCCTCGTCACGGGCGATCAGCTCCAGCAGGATCCACGCCGGAATGGTTGCTTCACCCGACAGATGCACCTGCTCTGCAAAAACTTCGTAGGTGTTGCAGGTGTTCTTGCCAAAGGTCCATTTGGGCTGGCCATACAGCTCAAATGCATTGGAAGCAATCAATTCTGTGATGATCTTGTGGGTCATGTAGGATGCTCCTTTCTCGTGGCTATTGGTCTGTTGAGTTTTTTGCGCACAACTGTATTGCATATATTCTATGTAGCCATGGCGTATTCCTTTTCAGGATTGATTTGTTAAAAAATAGATTGATGAAGAAAAAGATAACCAGCACTGCGATTCGGAACAGTGCTGGTTATTCATGTGATGTTCAGATGGCATTCTGGGAGGAGAGTCAGACCTCCACGTCGAAGGGCAGCAGGTCAAGGATATCGCGCTGCACGTCCACGCCCGGGAAGACCTCCAGGAGCTTGAGGCCCCGGGAAGTGAGGATGAACACGCACCGCTCGGTGATGTAGAGCACCTTCTGCCCGTTGGCGATGGCGTTGCGGGCGGAGAAGCTGACCGAGCGCACGCTGGGCACGAACTTGGGCACGATGCCGTTGGATTCGATGGTGACGTTCTCGCCATCCTGGCTGACGCTCAGGCCCTTGGTGTTGAAGGTCAGGCAGAAGACCACCGTCGGGGTTTTCGCGGTGATGTTGGCGAAGCCGCCGATGCCCGCATAGGCGCCGGGGCCGCGGTGGGCGTTGACATTGCCCTGGCGGTCCACCTCCAGCGCGCCCATGAAGCAGATGTCCAGCCCGCCGGAGTTGTACAGGTCGAACTGGTTGGCCATGTCGTAGACGGAGGCAGCGCCGATCATCGCGCCGAAGACCTTGCCGGAGGCAGGGAAGCCGCCGATGCCGCCGGACTCCACCGTCAGGGTGATGTGATCCAGCAGGCCGTTCTCCTCGGCGTAACGGCTGATGGTCTCCGGGATGCCGATGCCGATGTTGACGATGTCCTCCTTGCGGAGCTCGCGGGCGGCGCGCTTGCCGATGATCTCCGCCGCCACGCCGGAGGAGCGGGTCGAGGGCGTCAGGGCGTCCAGCTTCTCCGTCCAGCCGTGCCAGTCCTCGTAGCGGATCTCGAAGGAGCCGGTCAGGGCGGTGAAGGCGTCGTCGCGGGCCTCGGGCTCCTCAACCACGATGGCGTCCACCAGGCAGCCGGGGATGATGGTGTTGCGGGGGCGGGTCGGCTCGTCCACGATGCGGTCCACCTGCACGATGACGATGCCGTTGTGGCTCTTCGCCGCCTGGCAGATGCTCAGCGCATCGCCGGACATGTACATGTCGTCGAAGGAGATGTTGCCCTTGCGGTCGGCAGCGGTGCCCTTGATGAGCGCGACGGTGATCTTGGGGAGCTTGTAGTAGAGGAACTCCTCGCCGTCCACATCGACGATCTTGACGAAGGAGTTGTCGGTGGAAATGGAGTTGATGCCTGGGCCTTCGCGGCGGGGGTCGACGAAGATGTCCAGGCCGACCTTCGACATCGCGCCGGGGAGGCCGCCGGCCTGGGCGCGGATGGCGTGGCTGATGCAGCCCAAGGGCAGGTTGTAGGCCTCGAAGCGGTTCTCCAGAATGATCTTCTTGGTGGAAGGCATGGCGCCGAAATGGCCGCAGATGAGCCTGTCCACCGCACCGGCACGGATGTAGCCCTCAGCGTTGCGGTTTTCCTCCCAGACGCCGAAACCGGCGCTGGATACCACGGTGAGGTGCTTGGGCGAGTGGGTCTGCTGATAGCGGCGATAAAGGGCCTCGTGCAGCTCGACGGGGTTCTCGATGCCCACGAAGGAGTTGACGCAGATGCAGTCGCCATCGCGGATGAGGCTGATGGCCTCGTCAGAGGTCATGATGCGAAACATGGTGTTTCCGCCTTTCGTGAATGTATATCAGGGGCTATTATAGCATATGGCGCAGGCGGCGGCAAGGCGGATGGCGAAATGGGGTATGAAGAAAAACAAAGGCGACGCCCGGGTGAGGAAGGCTGGCGACCAGGGTGTTCCTGTCCGGTCATGGATCGTGCAATTTTTCTTGCGAAAATGTTGAAAATACCGGCTTTACCCCCTTGCAATTCCTTGACGACTCTGCTATAATCCTTTATTGGCACATCCTTGCGCTACACGCAAAGTGTACCGCCAAACGTCCAAGAGGAGGTGAAAATGATGAATAGGTATGAACTGACCTACATCATCGATACTGCGCTGGAGGAGACCGCTCGTAAGGAACTGATCGAGAAGGTCTC
>JAFQQT010000090.1 GCA_017410455.1 Clostridia bacterium | reverse complement strand
GTGCCGATGTTAACATGCGGCTTCTTGCGCTCATAGCGTTCCTTAGCCATGGGTATCTCCTCCTTCTAATTACCGGGCGTACCTGAGTATTGGCACGCCTCAACGTAAAACTGCGGAGCCGTTTCCGGCTGTCGCAACTTTCCGGTTGGTTGATGCGGTGTTGGAGCGGGCGATGGGAATCGAACCCACAAGGCCAGCTTGGGAAGCTGGAGTTTTACCACTAAACTACGCCCGCACGTCCCGCATCAAGCCCGACCAGACTTTGGGACACATACATTTTAGTCAAAACCGTGCGTTCTGTCAAGGGGTTATGGCATATTTGCATGACTTTTCTTGTGCCAGGCGGCCAAAACAACGCCCGATGCTGCCATCCGGCGCTGTATACATCGCTATCAGCGGTTTTCGCCCCGCAGGCCGCACCCCAGCGCCTCCGCCAGGGCGTCCTCCTGCTCCTCCAGCGGACGCTCCGGGTCATACCGCACATGCTCGCCGATGTAGAAGGTATGCCCCTTCTGATCGATCCACACGGGCCACATCCGCAGCGCCTTGCCCGTCATCCGGTGGTACATCACCAACAGGTTGAGCCAGCCGGTGTTGATGCGCCGGTCGTACTCGCCATAGCCGCTGGGTTTCTCAGGAAAAATCACCACATGCTGGCCGGCTTTGAGGGCCTTGATGCTCTGGCGCATGGTGGTCATCACCCGCGCGTCGTGGTAGACCGGAATTGTCGGCGCGCTGGTCAGCACGGGGGGCAGCACCGCCGCAGCGATGTGCGGGATGGTGGCGGAATAGAGCGGCGCGAGCCTGCTTTCCGGCTTCCACCAGAAATCGTGGCGGACATACTCAGCGCATTCGCTGCGGTCCATCACCTGGCAGTTGCACCAGATGGCCACATTGTCGCACAGGGGGAAGTTGACCGCCATATGGATCGGCCCCATGGCGCCGATGTGGCTGCAGACGAACACGCAGGGCTCATCAATGAAGGGCTCCGCCCATACGGTGCGCATTTTCGGCGTCAGCAGGCGGAATCCGGCCTTGAGGAAGTTGAAGAGTCTTCCCATGAGAAATCTCCTTCTGTGGGGAAAATGAACATCTTATTTTATCACATTTTCCGCGATTATGCAATACTTTTGTATCATCGCATGAAACGCCCTGTGGCCGAATACACATCCATCAAACCCGCCTGACAGGAGGAGCGCCGCCATGAAGATCCGCCGCCTGCTGATTCTTGCCGCGCTGGCCGGCGTCGCGCTTGCGCTGCTCTTCATCCGCCAGATCCCCGTGGACGTTCCCGGGCTGGACACGCCGGAACGCACCCTCCTGCGCATCTGGATCACCGGCAGCCCCGGCGGCGCGCAGGCCTGGCTGACGCAGCAGCTGAGCGCCTTTTCGAAGCAGCATCCCGGGGTGATGACCCGGCTGCGCGTCGTGCCGCCGGAGGAACTCACCAACCCGGAGGCCGTTCTGCCCGACGTCATCCTGTTCATGCCCGGCGATGTGACCGATCCGGCCGCCCTCCTTGCGCCCCTTGACGGGGATTGGCCGCTGCGCCAGAGCTTCCTGGCAGCCGGACAGCAGGACGATGTGCAGTACGCGCTGCCCCTGTGCTGGGGCGCATGGGTCCTGGCCATCGACAGCGCACTGGATCCCGTGCCTGCCGCAACGCCCGCCCCCACGACCCTGCTGGGGCGACCCGCAGCAACCGCCGCGCCCACGGAGCAGCCGGGCTATCCCCTGCAGGCCGCCAGCAGCGCAGAAGTCCCCCTGCAATCTCCCGGAGGTGCGGCACTCATGGCCCTGGCTGATCTGCTGCCCACCGGTCAGCGCCCGTCCCTGCCGGAGGATTTCGCTCAGCGCACCCCGGCGGAGGTCTATGCCGCCTTCCGCGAGCGCCGGTGCGCCACAGCGATGCTGACCACCGGGCAGATCACGGCCTTCTCCGCCCTGGTCAGCGCCGGACGCGGCTTCCCTTTCCGTGCGATCGTGCCGGAGCGGGTGACGACGGATCAGCTGCTGATGGCAGGGCTGACGGCCAACGCTCCCGCGCAGGCTGCCGAGCTGCTGCGCTTCCTCGTGGATGTGCAGGCGCAGCAGGCGCTGACCGCCCAGGAGCTGCACACCGTGCGGGACGATCTGACGCTCTACGCCGCGGGCGTCCCCGCCACCGTGGAGCAGGCCGGCCAGCGGGAGCTGTGCGCCACGAACGCCTTCCTGCCCGTGCAGCAGGCACACGCCCTTGCCTGGCAGGTCTTTCAGGGGACTGCGCCGCTCCCCACCGCCGTGCAATGACGCGCATATTCCCCGGGGCATGCGGGTATCCTGCATGTACATCAAACCGTAAAGGAGTTCTGCAACCATGGAAAGTCAGGCCCGCATCCGCCCGCGCACCGGCTGGCAGCCCAGCGAAACCGAGCAGCTTTTCACCGCCGTCAACCAGGCCAGCGCCGAGGGCATGCCGCTGCGCAGCGTCTTTGAGCGCCTTGCCGTGCAGCTCGGGCGCAAGCCCAACAGCATCCGCAACTATTACTACGCCTGCCTGCGCCAGCAGCCGCAGATGATCCAGCGCACCCCCGCCTTCCACCCCTTCTCGCCGGAAGAGACCCGCCAGCTGCTGCGCGAGGTGCTCATGGCCCGGGGGCGCGGCATGTCCGTGCGGGCCTGCGTGATGCAGATGGCCGAGGGCAGCCAGAGCCGCATGCTGCGCTACCAGAACAAGTACCGCACGATCCTCAAGCACCGGCCGGAGATGATCGCCGAGGTAGCCGAGGAGCTGCGCCGGGAGGGGCTCCCCTGCCCCGCCGCACCCGCACCGCAGGCAGCCGTGCCCGCCGACTCCGCCTTCTGCGATCCCGAGGACACCGCCGCCGCCCGCCTGATGGCGCAGCCCTGCGTGCACCACATGCTCGAGGGCATGAAGGAGCTGCTGCGCCGCGCCGCCCGTGCAGAGCAGAGCGACGAGCTGCAGCGCGCCCTGGACCGTCAGCAGGTGCAGCACGACCTGCAGCGCATCGCCTGGGCGAAGGATTACGACGCCTGCGCCGCCTGCCTGCAGCGCCTGTGCGACGCGGTGGACGCGCTGACAAACCCCGGCGAGGCAGATATTCCACTCCTGCGCGAGGACGTTCGCTCTGCCATTGCGCAGGCCCGCGCACTGCTGGACTGCCCCGCCGTCAGGCATTGATGCCAATGGCCGCAATCCCATCCATATCACAACGCCCCGACGGATGCACCGCCGGGGCGTTCAAAGCATCGACAAAGTCGATGCTTTGCAGACCTTCAAAAAAGTCTGCAAGCCAAGGCGGCAAAGCTGCAGATCCGGGAGTTTACTTCGCGGTAAATGACCGGATCTGCAGCTGCAGCCAACGCAGGAAGCATCCTTTCCGGCACCCCTGCCGGAAAGGATGCGGTTGCGGGCTTTTTTGATGGTCTGAGCGCCCCGACGGATGCACCGCCGGGGCGTTCACATGTTCTATATGTCGCTGATGCGCCACAGGAAAGCCGCATCCGACATTCCCTGCTGACAGACCAGCAGGCTCGCGTCGCCGGTCCTCATCGCCTTTTACTGCACGCGCCTCCCGCAGCACAGCTTGTACTTGCGGCCGCTGCCGCAGGGGCAGGGGCTGTTGCGGCCGGGCATGGAGGCCTTCTTCCCGCCGGGCAGGAGGCTGACCATCTCATCGGGCGAGTAGCCCTTGTTGTACCAGCGGGGCATGGCGTTGCTCAGGTCGGTCACCACTTCCGTCAGCTGCTCGATGTCCCTGAGGCTCGTCAGGCCGCAGGCTTCGGTGAGCGTGTTGATCGCCTCGTCCACCAGCTCATTCTCAATGAGCATCACCGCTTCCGCAAGCTGCTCCTCCGCCTCATGCGCCCTGAGCAGGTCCAGCAGCGGGAAATAGCTCTTCACGTCGCCCGGAAGGCCCACTTCCCCACCCGCGCGGACCAGATCGTCCGCATTCAGGTCGGGATAGGGGAGCTTGGCCAGGAACGGCAGACGCAGCCGCTCCAGCAGCGTCTCGGGGTCCTCCAGTTCCGCCTGCACGGCCCAAGGCTCGTCGTACTCGTCCACGATCATG
>JAFQQT010000089.1 GCA_017410455.1 Clostridia bacterium | reverse complement strand
GATTTCGTCTGGATGACCCCGCTGATGCAGGATCTGTCCGCGGAGGAGAAGGATGCGATTGCCGCAAAGCCCGCAGAGACCGTGACGGTCGATCTGCATGTAGCTGCATGCCGCCTGGAGGTATAACATGAAGAAACCCGATCCTTCCCAGCCCTACGTTCAGCCCCACTGGCCCCACGTCGTGATGATCACCATGTTCGGCATATTTGCCGCAGGCATGCTGGAGCTTGTCATTCTTTCTGCCGTGAATGGCGATGTTGACGGCGCATTCATCGGCGGACTGTTCTGCGCAGGCTGTGCCGGGTTTGCGCTGCTGTTCTGGCTGGCGATGTACCCCCGGTTTACCGTGACTGCGGAGGGCATCGAGTTCATCCACCGGCGCAAGGGCTGGCGCGTCATGGTACCCTGGAGCGACTTCACCCATGTGTATGTGATGACAGGCGCAAAGACGAATTACATCATGCTCGCCGACCGCCTGATGGACAAGCCCGCCCAGTACGCCGCCCTGAAGGCCTGCCGCGTCCGCCCGGAGCGCCCCGCCAGCCCGGACGGCTGCCTCGTGCTGCACGGCGACACGCAGGAGATCCTCGCCCGCATTCCGGAGCACATCGTGCGCGTACCCGAGTGGAAATGCTGCTCCTTCTGGGACGGCTATCTCGGGCTGTGAACGCCCAACTGCGATCCTGCGCACACCGACCGCCCATCTTCACGCCACAAGGCAGACCGATCGCAAGGAGGCCCCATGAACAACCGAACCTTTCGCTGGGAACGGCTCAAATCCGACCTGGCCGACCTGCTGCTGCGCCTGCGCGACGTCCTCGGCGGACTGCTCATTCTGCTGCTGGGCGTAGCCGTCGTGGGGCTGAACGTGCTGGACGCCCTCGGCGTCGTCAATCACAGCCCCCTGCTGCAGAAACTGTATTGGCCGCTGATCGTCGTCAGCTATGGCGTCATCGCCCTCATCCTCCTCGGGGTGCACCTTCTGCGCCGCCGCGAACGCCGTGCGGCAAAGGAAGCTGTCCGCCAGCTGAAGGAGCATCCCCCGCACCATTGAAAAACGCGCCCTCCCAATCCGGGAAGGCGCGTTTTCGTATGCCATCAGTCGAAGATCCGCTTGGCGAAGTTGTACAGGCCATGCTTCCACACGGTGAAGTCGTGGCCGCCTTCAGTGACGTAGAAGGTCACGTCGGTGCCGTTGTCCATCAGCGTCTGCGCATAGGTGGAAGGCCACGCCCCCACGGTGCCGTCGGACGCGCCGGCGTTGATGAGGATATAGGGCGCATAGCCGTCAGCGGCCTTGAAGTCCGCCGTCTGGAAAAGGCCGTCCTCCACCGCATAGCCCAGCACGCCCGGCGCGGGGCAGAAAGCGCCGATGTAGCCGAAGGTATCCAGCATCGTCAGGCCGATGTAGAGCGCCTCGCGCCCGCCCATGGAAAGGCCCGCCACGGCTGTGTTCTCCGGCCCCTCCGCCACGGAATAGTTCTTGGCGATGAAGGGCATCAGGTTGTCCCGCAGGTCGTTGATGAAGTTGTCGAAGGCGGCGTAGTGCTCCGGCGTGTGGGTGTCGGAGGGATTGGCCGCGTCATTGGCGCGGGCGCGGATGTTGGGCATCACCACGATCATCTCCGGCGCGAGCCCGTCTGCCATCAGGTTGCCGATGACCACATCCGGCTTGCCGCCGCTCCACTCGCTGTGGTCGCCGCCGATGCCGTGCAGCAGGTACAGCACGGGATATTCCTTCTCCGGCGTGTAGTCCGGCGGCAGGATGATGAGCACTTTGCGGAAGGTCTTCGTGGTGGTGGACAGGTAGGTCTTGAAGACGGTGGTGCCGTAGGTCACGTCCTCCCTGCGCTGGTCAAAGCCCTCGGGCGGATCGTTCCAGGCCGGCTCGTCAGCCGCCTCCGCCAGCACGGGCAGGGTGGGTAGCAGCAGACAGAGGGTGAGGAGGAGCACAGCGGCGCGAATCATGCCTCATTCCTCCTTACACGTTCAGATACCCCTTGAGCACCAGCAGCGTATTGTGCACGCCGTCGATGTGGCTGCGCTCGTAGCCGTGGCTGGCGTACACGCCCGCGCCGATCAGGCCGTGGCGGATGTCCACGCCGGAGCGCAGGGTGGCCTCCACGTCGCTGCCGTAGAAGGGGTACACGTCCACGGCGTAGTCCGCGCCGGTGGCCTTCGCGGCGGCAATCAGCTTGCTGGTGACCTCGTAGCTGTACGGGCCGCCGGAGTCCTTGGCGCAGATGCTGACCTGCCTTTCGGTGCACTGCAGCCCCCATCCCACGCAGCCCATGTCCACGCTGATGGCCTCGGTGACGCCCGCAGGAACGGACGCGCTGCCGCCGTGGCCGACCTCCTCGTATACCGTCACATGCGCCCACACACGGCGCTGAGGCACGATGGCGTGATCGTTGAGGTACTTCGCAAAGCCCAGGAGGATACCCACGCTCAGCTTGTCATCCAGGAAGCGGCTCTTGAGGTAACCGGAGGCCGTGCGCTTGGTGCGCGGGTCGAAGCAGACGATGTCGCCCACTTCAATCCCCAGGGCGCGGGTGTCGGCGGCGGATTTCACGTCCTCATCCAGCACGATCTCGACGCTGTCCCAGCTGCGCTTCATGCCGGAGTAATCGCCGTTGACGTGCACAGAAGCATTGCAGAGCTGGCAGGTGCCCTCGATGACCTTGCCGTCGCGGGTGTGGACGCGGACATTCTCGGTTTCGGCGTTGTTGGGGTTCATGCCGCCCAGGGAGGTCAGCTTCAGGCGGCCGTCGCCCTTGACCTGCGCGACCATCGCGCCCAGGGTGTCAGCGTGAGCCTCCAGCAGCAGGCCATCTTCGGCATCCTTGCCGCCCAGGTCGATCAGCACGCCGCCCTTGCGGGTGATGACCGTCTCAAAGCCCAGGTCACTGAAAGCCTCCTGCACCCACTTCGCCGCCGCGGCTGTGTAGCCGGAGGGGCTGTCGATGGCCAGCAGGGCAGCGGTCATGTCCCATGCGTAATCAGCGTATTTGCGATCCATTTCGTTCTCTCCTTTGCAGATTCTTTCATTATATCATATCACGGCGGATGCTGCGCGTCAATCACCCCGCCGTACACAGAAAGTGCAGGCCTGCCGCTTGCCAACGCAGCATGGCCGTGTTATGCTGACAGCGAAAGGACGTGAAGCCCATGGCATTCCGCTTCTGCCCCCAATGTGGGCACCCGCTGACCCTCCGCCCTGTGGGTGATGAGGGGGAGCAGCCCTTCTGCGCCGACTGCCGGCGTTTCTTCTTCGATAACGCGGTGCCCTGTGTCCTCGTGGCCATCGTCAATGAACGGGACGAGGTGCTGCTCCTTCGCCAGGCATACATCACCGACGCGCCCACCCTTTGCTCCGGCTATGTCAAAAATGGCGACACGCTGGAGGACGCCGTCCGCCGCGAGGTGCTGGAGGAAACCGGGCAGCAGGTCGAACGCTGCCGGTACGTCGGCAGCTGGTACTACGCGCCCAAGGGGCTGATCATGGCCGGGTTTCTCGCCCGGGTGACCGCATGCCCCTTCGCATCCTCCGCCGAGGTAGACAGCCTCTTCTGGGAAGACATGACCCGCGCGCAGCACATCATCGCCCGGGAGAACAATCTCTCCGGCACGCTGCTGGACGCCTGTGTGAGCCTGCTGGCGGAAGATCATTCCTGACGCGCATCCTCCCGGCGAACCACACCGTCGATCTCCTCCCAGCGGGACAGCACCGCGTCGTAGTTCTCCGCCCGGTGCGGGAAGGTGCAGTTTTCGCAGCTCTTCACGCCGTTTTTCAGATAGGTACACGCGCCGCCGCAGCGCCTGCCCAGGGCGTACAGCGGGCAGTAGCAGAACAGGCAGCTGAACGTTTCCTCCGGCACGCCGCTGTGGCAGGGGAAGTACGGGCAGTCCCGGTTCTGGTAAAAGCGGTGGTTTTCCTTCATTTATGATGTACTCCGTTCATTCCAGCCGCAGGTCGAAGGCCCGCTTGCGCCCGCCGTCGAAGCCGATCTCCTCGTAGAAGCGGTGCGCCCCGGTGCGCTGGCAGCCGCTCTGCAGCATCACCTTGTAGCAGCCCTTCTCCCGGGCGATGCGGATGGCCTCGGCAATCACCTTTCGTCCCAGCCCCTGCCGGCGGTACTTCTCATCGGTCACCACGTTCTCCACCAGGCATAGGGACTGCCCGCCGTGGCACAGGTTGGGGATGATGACCAGGAAGCAGGTCGAAACGACCTCCCCTGCCTCCACCGCGCCCAGGTAGACGATGCTCTCCTGCGCCTCGATGCGCTGCCAGATCTCCTGCGCCGCATCCTCCGTGGGGAACTCATCCTCCGGGCTCAGCTGCCGGTACAGCCGCAGCAGGGAGGGCACGTCCGCCCCCGTCAGCCGTCTGATTTCCATATCGCACCTCACATCCCCAGCAGCCGCCGGGCATTGTTGTCAAAGATATCCGCCTTTTCCGTCTCCGTCAGGGGCAGCGCCTGAATGCGGGCCACGCATGCCGCCATGTCATCCCAGGGGCTGTCGGTGCCGAAGAGCACCCGCCCGCTGCCGAAGGCATGCACCAGCTCGACGAACCGTGCGTCCTCCAGCATGGGCAGCTCCTCGGGAGCGTAGTGGTCGTCCAGCGGGCTGATGGCACCCAGTGAATAGGCGGTGTCGAGGTACACGCCAGTGTCCAGCAGCATGTCCGGCACCTCCTGCCAGTTGCGCCAGCCGCCCATGTGCGCCGCCACCAGCGTCACCGGGCCAACCTGTCGCAGGGCGCTGCGCAGCCGTTTCGGGCTGCACCGCTCCACGCCCGGGAAGCCGATGTCCAGCCCGCCGTGCATCACCACGATCAGCCCCAGCTCGCCGCAGCGGTTCAATATGCGCAGGAAGCGCGGGTCGTCGATGGCCACATCCTGATAGACGGGGTGAATCTTGACGCCCTTGAAGCTCAGCGCTTTCGCCCTTGCGAGCTCCTCGTGCCAGTCCGGCGCGTCGGGGTGGATGGCGGCGAAGTACGTCAGACGTGCCTCCCCTTCGGCCTGAGCCAGAGAGAGATCGTTCATGTGGGCGCATTTCGCCGGATTGGTGGCCACGGGCAGCACCACCGCGTGGTCGACGCCCGCCAGGGCCATCTTCTGCAGCAGCCCGGCCTGCGTTCCATCGGAGAAGGAGGTAGCATGGGCCTTCTGCTCCAGCTTGGCAACAGCCATGGCAGCAATGCGCTCCGGAAACGTGTGCGCATGGAAGTCAATCATGAGGATTCCCTCTTTCTGTGAGCTTTGTATCCACAGTTTAGACCCGCTGAATCGCGCTGTCAAGAAACAGAACACAATATGTACAATCCAACCGATTGACATTCCCTGTCGGAAGTGGTAAATTATCAGCATGAGTTGTGCAAACAACTCTGTATACAATCGGCGATGACGCAGAGAAGTAAGCGCGTCCACGTCCTTCCAGAGAGTTGCCGGGTGGTGCGAGGCAATGGGGCGAACGGGGCTGAATACACTGCCGAGCCATCGGGCTGAAGGCTGCATGCAGCTGCGTAGGCCCTGACGGGTGCGCCCGATACCGCGCGTTCAAGGTCAGCCCCCGGGCTGGCGAATTGAGGTGGTACCACGGTTCATCCCGTCCTCTGCTGCGTGCAGAGGCTTTTTTATTTCACAGGGAATGGAGTGAATGACATGGTCATTACCGAATATCTGGAGCGGAATGCCCGCCTGTACGGCATGGAGACCGCGCTGGTGGAGATCAACCCCTCCGAGGAGCGCGACGCGGCCGTCACCTGGCGCGATTACAACCTGATCGAATCCGCCAACCCGGACGCGCCTTATCGCCGGGAGATCTCCTGGTCGGAGTTCGACCGCCGCGCCAACCGCTTTGCGAACCTCCTGCTCTCCCGCGGCCTGCAGAAGGGCACGAAGGTCGCCATCCTGATGATGAACTGCCTGGAGTGGCTGCCGATCTACTTCGGCATCCTCAAGGCCGGGTGCATCGCCGTACCGATGAACTTCCGCTACTCCGCCGAGGAGATCAGATACTGCCTCGATCTGGCGGACGTGGAAGTGCTCATCTTCGGCCCGGAGTTCGTCACCCGCATGGATGCCATTGCCGGTGAGATCAACCTGCGCTTCACCTTCTACGTCGGCAAGAACGGCCCCGCCTACACCGAGGACTGCATCAGGCTGATGGGTTACTGCTCCACCGGCGCGCCGCCCGTTGCCCTGAATGAGAAGGACTACGCCGCCATCTATTTCTCCTCCGGCACCACAGGCTTCCCCAAGGCCATCCTGCATAACCACCGCGCCCTGGCCTACAGCTGCGAGGTGGAGCAGAACCACCACGGCCAGACCCGTGAGGACGTGTTCCTCTGCATTCCCCCGCTGTACCACACGGGCGCGAAGATGCACTGGTTCGGTTCCCTCCTTTCCGGCAGCAAGGCCGTGCTGCTGCGCGGCGTGAAGCCCGAATGGATCCTGCGCGCTGTGACCGAGGAGCGCTGCAGCATCGTGTGGCTGCTGGTGCCGTGGTGCCAGGATCTGCTGGACGCCATCGACGCGGGCCGCATCAACCTGGATGATTACTACCTCGACCAGCTGCGGCTGATGCACATCGGCGCCCAGCCCGTGCCGCCCAGCCTTGTCAGCCGGTGGCTCAAGTACTTCCCCCATCACAAGTACGACACCAACTATGGCCTGAGCGAATCCATCGGCCCCGGCTGCGTGCATCTGGGCGTGGAGAACGTCCACAAGGTCGGCGCCATCGGCGTGCCCGGATACAATTGGCAGTGCAAGATCATCGACCCCCAGGGCAACGAGGTCGCCCAGGGCGATGTGGGCGAGCTGGCCGTGAAGGGCGACGGCGTGATGCTGTGCTACTACAAGAACGAGGAAGCCACAAACGAAGTCCTCCATGACGGCTGGCTCTACACCGGCGACATGGCCCGCATGGACGAGGATGGCTTCATCTGGCTGGTGGACCGCAAGAAGGACGTGGTCATTTCCGGCGGCGAGAACCTGTACCCCGTGGAGATCGAGAACTTCATGCGGGCATTCGACAAGATCAAGGACGTGGCGGTCATCGGCCTGCCTCACCCGCGTCTGGGCGAGATCGCCGCGGCCATTGTAGAAATCAAGGAAGGAGTGGAGTGCACCGAGGAGGAGATCAACGCCTTCTGCGAGGGCATGCCCCGCTACAAGCGCCCGCGCAAGGTCATTTTCGACAAGGTGCCGCGCAACCCCACCGGCAAGATCGAAAAGCCCGCGCTGCGCGAGAAGTACTGCAAGGGCAGGCTCGTTGAATCCCAGATTACCGGCTGAGGGCCGTTGCCCCCGCCTTCGCAGCCCGTAGCATCGCAGCACCTGTAGTTTTGTAGGTAAGTTCCCTGAATCATTGTAGTCTATGTAGAACGGAAGGAGAAACTCTCATGTTGATCAAACTCGGAATGCTGTTTGTCTTTTTCGCGGTGACCATCGGCATCGGCCTGTACTGCCGCAAGCATTCGACTGACGTAAACGGTTTTGTCCTGGGCGGACGCGCCGTCGGCCCCTGGCTGACCGCCTTTGCGTATGGCACGTCTTATTTCTCCGCGGTGGTGTTCGTGGGTTATGCTGGCCAGTTCGGCTGGAAGTATGGCATCGCCGCCACCTGGGCCGGCATCGGCAACGCCCTGCTGGGTTCGCTCCTGGCCTGGGCCGTGCTGGGCCGCCGCACCCGCATCATGACGCAGCACCTTGACTCTGCGACGATGCCCCAGTTCTTCGAGAGCCGCTTCAAGAGCCCCGCACTGAAGCTGGCCGCCTCCGCTATCGTCTTCATCTTCCTCATCCCCTACACCGCATCCCTGTACAACGGCCTGTCCCGCCTCTTCGCCATGGCCTTTGATATTGATTACGCCTGGTGCGTCATCATCATGGCCATCCTGACGGCCATCTACGTCATCGCCGGCGGCTACATGGCCACCGCCATCAACGATTTCATCCAGGGCATCATCATGATCGCGGGCATCGTGGCGGTCATCGCAGCAGTGCTGAACAGCAACGGCGGCTTCCTGGAGGCGCTGAACAGGCTCGGCCAGGTATCTGATCCCGCTGTATCCACCACCCCGGGCGTGTTCGCCTCCTTCTTCGGCCCCGACCCGGTGAACCTGCTGGGCGTGGTCATCCTCACCAGCCTTGGCACCTGGGGTCTGCCCCAGATGGTGCAGAAGTTCTACGCCATCAAAAATGAGAAGCAGATCGGCAAGGGCATGATCATCTCCACTATCTTCGCGGCCATCGTGGCCGGCGGCTGCTACTTCCTGGGTGGCTTCGGCCGTCTGTACGATGTGAACGTGGCTGCGGAAGGCTTTGACGCCGTCATCCCCACCATGCTGTCCGGCCTGCCGGATGTGCTGATCGCCCTGGTGATCGTGCTGGTGCTGGCCGCCTCCATGTCCACGCTGTCCTCCCTGGTGCTGACCTCCTCCTCCACCCTGACGCTGGACTTCATCAAGGGCAAGATCGTCAAGGACATGGACGAGAAGAAGCAGCTGCTCACCATGCGCGCGCTGATCGTCGTCTTCATCGCCATTTCCGTTGTGCTGGCCATCGTGCAGCACACCTCCGCCGTCACCTTCATTGCCCAGCTGATGGGCGTTTCCTGGGGCGCGCTGGCAGGCGCTTTCCTGGCCCCCTTCCTCTTCGGCCTGTACTGGAAGCGCACCACCAAGGCTTCCGTCTGGTGTTCCTTCCTCTTCTCCACCGTGGTGATGCTGGCCAACACCGTTGCCAAGCCTTACTTCCCGGCCATGCTGCAGAGCCCCATCAACGCTGGCGCGTTCTGCATGATCGCAGGTCTGATCATCGTCCCCGTGGTGTCCCTCATCACGCCCAAGCCGGACAAGGCCCATGTGGACTCCGTCTTCTCCTGCTATGAGCGCACCGTCACCGTCAACGTCACCGATTCCATCGGCGATACCAACGAAGGCAAGTAAACCGCTGGCAGTTCAGCCTGGCGGCACGGCGCACCCCGTCGTGCCGCTCGCTGAGCTTTGCTCCAGCCAACATCAGGAGGTTATCCCTATGAAACAGCTTATGCTGGGCAACGAGGCCGTTGCCCGCGGACTCTACGAAGCCGGATGCGCGTTTGTTTCCAGCTATCCCGGCACCCCGTCCACCGAGATCACCGAGGCCATCGCCAAGTACAGCGAGGTCTACGCCGAGTGGGCCCCCAACGAGAAGGTCGCCATGGAATCCGCCTTTGGCGCGAGCCTCGCCGGCAAGCGCAGCTTCTGCGGCATGAAGCATGTGGGCCTGAACGTTGCCGCCGATCCCCTGTTCACCATCGCCTACACGGGCGTGAACGCCGGTATGGTCATCGGCGTGGCGGATGACGCGGGCATGCACTCCTCCCAGAATGAGCAGGACTCCCGCCATTATGCCCGCGCGGCGAAGATCCCCATGCTGGAGCCTGCTGACTCCGCCGAGGCCATCGAATTCGCCAGGCTGGCCTACGACCTGTCCGAGCAATTCGACACCCCCGTGCTGCTGAAGATGTGCACCCGCGTCAGCCACAGCCAGAGTGTGGTCGAGTGCGGCGAGCGCGTCGAAGCCGTGAAGGAATACGTCAAGAACCCTGCCAAGTACATCATGATGCCCGGCAACGCCAAGAAGCGTCACCCCGTGGTCGAGGCCCGCACCAGGGCCCTGACCGAGTGGGCCGAGACTGCCGCCATCAACCGCGTGGAGGACGGCAGCGACCATTCCCGCGGCATCATCACCTCCTCCACAGCCTACCAGTATGTCAAGGAGGTCTGCGGTGACCGCTATCCCGTGCTGAAGCTGGGCATGATCTGGCCGATGCCAGAAAAGAAGATCCGCGATTTCGCCGACTCCGTGGACGAGGTGATCGTGGTGGAGGAACTGGAGAGCTTCATCGAGGCGCACTGCAACGCCCTGGGCGTGGCTGTCACCGGCAAGGCCATCTTCCCCGTGATTGACGAATTCAGCCAGAACCTCGTGGCTGAGAAGCTGGGCATGGCCGCCCCCGCCGCCGGTGCGAAGGTTGCCGATGCCATCCCGCCCCGTCCCCCGGTGATGTGCGCAGGCTGCCCCCACCGCGGCCTGTTCTACACCCTGGCGAAGAACAAGATCACCGTCCTGGGCGACATCGGCTGCTACACCCTGGGCGCGGTGGCTCCCCTGGCGGCGGTGGATTCCGTCATCTGCATGGGCGCGTCCGTTTCCGGCGCCCACGGCTTCGTCAAGGCCCTGGAGGGCAAGGCGGACGGCAAAACCGTGGCCGTCATCGGCGATTCCACCTTCATGCACTCCGGCATCACGGGCCTGGTCAACGTGGCCTACAACGAGTCCAACGCCACCATCATCATCGTCGATAACTCCATCACCGGCATGACCGGCCATCAGCAGAACCCCACCACCGGCATGAACCTGAAGGGCGACCCCTGCACGAAGATCGACCTCGAAACGCTCTGCCGTGCAGTCGGCATCCGTCGTGTCCGCGTGGTCGATCCCTATGACCTGGAGCAGACCGAGACCGCCATCAAGGAGGAGCTGGCCGCACAGGAGCCCTCCGTCATCATCAGCCGCCGCCCCTGCGCGCTGCTCAAGTACGTCAAGCACAACAAGCCCGTCACCGTCGATAACGACAAGTGCCGCTCCTGCAAGCTGTGCATGAAGATCGGCTGCCCGGCCATCTCCATGGCGGACGGCAAGGCGTCCATCGACAACACCCTGTGCACCGGCTGCGGCGTGTGCACCCAGCTGTGCCACTTCGGCGCGCTGAACATGGCAAAGGAGGACTGCTGATATGAAGACGCAGAATATCATGATCGTCGGCGTCGGCGGTCAGGGAAGCCTGCTGGCCTCCAAGCTCCTGGGGCGCCTGCTGCTGACCAAGGGCTATGACATCAAGGTGTCCGAGGTTCACGGCATGTCCCAGCGCGGCGGCAGCGTGGTCACCTACGTCCGCTTTGGCGACAAGGTGTACTCCCCCGTCATTGACAAGGGCGAGGCCGACTACATCGTGTCCTTTGAGCTGCTGGAAGCCGCCCGCTGGACGGAATACCTGAAGCCCAATGGTAAGCTGGTCGCCAACACCCAGCAGATCAACCCCATGCCCGTCATCACCGGCGCGGCACAGTATCCCGACAACCTGGCGGAGAAGATGAAGGCCGCCGGCATCGACGTGGATGCCTTCGACGCGCTGTCCCTGGCCGAACAGGCCGGCTCTACCAAGGCCGTCAACATTGTGCTGATGGGCCACCTGAGCCGCAGCTTCGACTTCACGCTGGAGGAGTGGATGGAGGCCATCGAGAAGTCCGTGCCCCCCAAGTTCCTCGAGCTCAACAAGAAGGCTTTCATGCTCGGTCGCGAAGCGTAAGTCGCCAAACGATCCCCTACCGTACCCCGAACGCCGTGAACGACGTTACACTATAATGGGAGATGATCACCATGGCAAACTATTACCAGCCGGAGATCGAAACCGCATCGCGGGAGCAGATCCTGGCATGGCAGAACGAACGCCTCGTCAAGCAGGTGCAGCATGTGTGGGACAACGTCCCCTACTACCGCGCCAAGATGGAGGAGAAGGGCCTGACCCCTGCAGACATCAAAAGCGTTGATGACCTGCACAAGCTGCCCTTCCTGACCAAGGCAGACCTGCGCGACGCCTACCCCTACGGACTGTGCGCTAAGCCCCTGTCCGAATGCGTGCGCATCCAGTCCACCTCCGGTACCACCGGACGCCGCGTGGTGGCCTTCTACACCCAGCACGACGTGGATCTGTGGGAAGACTGCTGTGCCCGCGCCATCATGGCGGCCGGCGGCACCAAGGAAGACGTGGTGCAGGTGGCCTACGGCTACGGCCTGTTCACCGGCGGCCCCGGCCTCAATGGCGGCTCCCACAAGGTGGGCTGCCTGACGCTGCCCATGTCCTCCGGCAACACCGAACGTCAGCTGCAGTTCATGACTGACCTGGAGGCCACGATCCTGTGCTGCACGCCCTCCTACGCCCAGTACCTGGCCGAGTCCATCGAGGAGGCTGGCCTGCGCGACAAGATCAAGCTCAAGGCCGGTATCTTCGGCGCCGAGGCCTGGTCGGAGGAAATGCGCCACGACATCGAGAACCGCCTGGGCATCAAGGCCTACGACATCTACGGCCTGACCGAAACCTCCGGCCCCGGTGTCTCCTACGAGTGCTGCGAGCAGACCGGCATGCACATCAACGAGGACCACTTCATCGCCGAGATCATCAACCCCGAAACCGGCGAAGTGCTGCCCGAGGGCGAGAAGGGCGAGCTGGTCTTCACCGCCATCACCAAGGAAGCCTTCCCCCTCCTGCGCTACCGCACCCGCGACATCTGTGTGCTGACCCGCAAGAAGTGCTCCTGCGGCCGCACCCACGTCAAGATGTCCAAGCCCATGGGCCGCAGCGACGATATGCTGATCATCAAGGGCGTGAACGTGTTCCCGTCCCAGATCGAGACCGTGCTGATGGAGCAGGGCTACCCGGCCAACTACCAGATCATCGTTGACCGCGTGAACCACTCCGACACCTTTGAGGTGCTG
>JAFQQT010000088.1 GCA_017410455.1 Clostridia bacterium | reverse complement strand
GTTCATCATGATCCGCGAGGGCACCGCCGCCCAGAACCTGGAGGCGCTCATGCCCCTGCTGACCCCGCAGTACGCCCACCGCTGCATGTTCGCCACCGACGACAAGCACCCCAGCGACCTGCTGGAGAAGGGCCACATCGATTACATCGTCCGCAAGGCCATCCGCCTGGGCGCGGATCCTGTCCTGGCCATCATCGTGGCCAGCCACTATGCCGCCCGCTACTTCCTGCTGAACAACAAGGGCGCCATCGCCCCGGGATATCTGGCAGACTTCGTCGTCCTGGGCGACCTGCATGAGGTGGACGTGCAGATGGTCTTCAAGCGCGGCAGGCTCGTCTACGATGGCGGCGAGGTCCTCATGGAGGAGCCCGCCATCGACCCGAACATCCTCGCCCAGGTGACGGACACCGTACACATGCCCGCCCTGACCGGGGCGCAGCTGCAGCTGGGCGATGCGCCGCTGATCGGCCTCATCCCCGGGCAGATCGTCACCGCAGACCTCGGCCGCGCCGATCATGTGGATACGTCCAGCGACATTGTGAAGATGGTCGTCTGTGAGCGCCACCACAACACCGGGCACGTCGCCTGCTGCTATGTGAAGGGCTATGGCCTCCAGCGCGGCGCAACGGCCACCACCGTGGCTCACGACAGCCACAACATCATCGCCTGCGGCGTCCATGACGCGGACATCCTCCTGGCAGTCAACCGCCTGCGGGAGATCGGCGGCGGCATGGTCGTGGCCGAAGACGGGCAGATCGTGGCCGAACTCCCCCTGCCCCTGGCCGGGCTGATCACCGACCGTCCGCTGGAGGAGGTCAACGCCGCCCTGGAAGCCTGCAAGCAGGCCGCCATCGACCGCGGAACCCACTGCGGCATCGATCCCTTCATGACCATGTCCTTCGCCAGCCTGCCGGTGATCCCCACCCTGCGGCTGACCACCCGGGGCGTGATCGACGTCAACACCCAGACCTTCATCCACTGACACAGGAGGTATCCGCAATGTTCAAGCGTATGATGACCCTCGCGCTGGCGCTGGTGCTGCTGGCATGCCTGGTTCCCGCCCGGGCGGAGGAGGCCGTGCCGCCCCAGCTGTACCGCATCGTTCTGCGGGAGGCGTCGGGTGACGTCACCCTGGGCTCCGGCGTGCTCTTCGGCTCCTCCGGCACGCTGCTGACGGCCGCTGGCATCTGGGCCGAAGGCGACCTCTATGCCATCGGCGCAGATGGCGAGCATGCCATCAGCTACCGCGGCACCGTCCCCGGCTCGCAGCTGATCACCCTGGGGCTGGCCACCCCCAGCGCCGCCGAACCCATGGCGGTAACCACGGCGGACTACCTGATGGACTACAACCTCTACGGCGTGAAGGCCGACGGCTCCTTCGTGGCGATGGAGGTGCTCGCCTCCCGCAACACCGTCATCGACAACCGCGGGGAGGTCCTGCTCTATGCCCAGGAGGGCCTGCTGCCCGGCGCGGTGATGCTGGGCGATGATGACGGCCTGGCCTGCCTGAGCGTGTGGCAGCAGGGCGAGGGCGAGGGCGTGTACGCAGCCATCGCCGATACGACCCTGTCGCGCCTGTTCCCGGCCCAGGAGGCCGATGCCACCGAAGGCCTGCTGCAGGAGTTCACCGCCCGGTATCAGGACGGCCTCATCATCGTGGACTGGGCGGACGCCGTGGGCGTTGAGATCGCGGAGGACACGCTCTTCACCGTCTACACCGTTGTCACCGGCAACCTCTACGTCACCTGGGATCAGCTGACCCACGAGGCCACCAGCGTCACCTTCCCGGCCGCGCCGGATACGGAGGTCACCGTGTGGATCGCCGCCACCCGGGGCGAGCCGGAGGAAGTGCTCTATCCCGAGAATGCCGGCGAGGCAATCGTGGTCAGCATCCCCCCGGCCGAGCCGTTCACCCTCTATGGGCTGACGAATCTGCGCATGTCCATCGCCCCCGGTCAGCCCGGGCTGGATGGCGTCATCATGGACTTCCTGCCCCAGGAGGCCATCACCCGTGAGATGCTTGCCGACCGCTCCCGCGCCATCTACTTCCAGACCGAGGATGTGTACGCCTGTGACGCGGAGGATGACGGCCACACGCTGCTGGTCACCCTCTACACCCCCGAGGGGCACACCTTCAACTACCACTCCGGCTATGTGTTCATGCCCGAATACGCCGGGAGCGACATGTGGATGAGCGATATCTCCGCCCTGTTTGAGGACTACGAACGCTTCTGCGAGGCCGGGCCCTGGCCTGCGGGAGAGTACATCGTCCTCTACACCATCGATGGCGGCGAGGTGGCGCGATTCACCTTCACACTGGAATGATGAAACGCAACAGAATCTGGACGCTCTTCTCCTCCATGCTGCTCATCAGCGCGTTCACCTTCGGCGGCGGCTTTGTGATCGTATCGTTGATGAAGAAGAAATTCGTTGACGAGCTGTGCTGGCTGACGGAAGAGGAAATGCTGGACATGACCGCCCTGGCCCAGTCTGCCCCGGGGCCCATCGCTGTCAACGCGGCGATCCTCGTGGGGCGGCGCGTGGCCGGATGGCCGGGCATGCTGGCAGCGGTCCTGGGGACGCTGATCCCGCCGGTGGTCATCATCGGCACAATCTCGCTGATCTACGCGCAGTTCGCTGCCAACGAGTGGGTGCGGGCAGCCATGTCCGGCATGAGCTGCGGCGTGGCGGCCGTCATCTGCGATGTGGTGGCCGGGCTGGGCAAAAAGGTTTTCAAAAGCCGTGACGGACTGAACATCGCGCTGATGCTTGCAGCCTTTGTGCTCACGTATTTCCTGAAGGTCAATGTCGTGTTCATCATTCTGGGCGCGGCAGCCATCGGCGCGGTGCGCGCGGCGCTTTCCCGGAAGGGCGGTGACGCGGCATGAACATCCTGCAATTGCTGCTGGCCTTCCTGCAGGTGGGGGCATTCTCCATCGGCGGCGGGTACGCTGCCATGCCGCTCATCCGCGAGCAGACGGTGGTGCTCCACCCGTGGCTCACGGCAGCGGAGTTTGCCGACCTGGTGACCATCGCCGAGATGACGCCGGGCCCCATCGCGCTGAACGCCGCCACATTCGTGGGCATGCGGGTGGCCGGGCTTCCCGGCGCCCTGGCGGCAACCCTGGGTTGCGTGCTGCCCTCCATCGCCATCGTATCGCTGCTGTCGTGGCTCTACGCCCGCTGCCGCACCGGCAAAACCATGCAGACCATCCTGGGGACGCTCCGGCCGGTGGTGGTGGCGCTGATCGCCTCGGCAGCGGTCACCCTCATCCAGACGGCCTGCACCCTCTCCGGCGGCGGGTTTTCTCTGGCGGGATGCCTGCTGATGCTGGGCGCTTTCGGGCTGCTTCAGGTGCGGGTGAAGGAGAAGAAGTTCAGCCCCATCCTCGTCATGGCTCTGTGCGGCGCAGCGGGCGTGGCCCTGCATGCCATGGGCTGGATGTGACGCGTATACCACCCGGCGACTTGACACGCCATCCCACACCACATATAATGATGGTAGCAATGAAAGGCAGGTGAGCAGGCTTATGATGTTTTCCGCGATGACGAAAGGCAGATGCAAGGCTGTTCACCCCGCAGGCGCATGATTCCGGACGCTCCGCCTGTACATATGGCAGTCAAACGACGCTTCTGTTTTTCGGGAGCGTCGTTTTTGATTGAAAGGAGTCCTGCCTGATGATGAAGCTGAAATACCTCACGGAAGATTTTGACCTGGCCCGGCGGGCGCTGGCCCACTGGCCCCACGATGAAGCCACGCTGACGGAGCGGCTGGGATGGTTCCGCATTTCCGCCAGCGCCATTTATCCCTTTGATGATCCGCAGGGACGGCTGTGTTTCCTGCGGCTGCACCCGGCGGAGGAGAAGCCCTCCCGGGAGCTGCTGGGAGAACTGGATTTCCTCACATACCTGCAGCGGCTCGGCTATCCGGCCCTGCGCCCGATCCCGTCCACGGAGGGCGAAACGCTGCTGCCCATCGATACCCCGCAGGCGCTCTGGTTCGTCAGCGCCTTCACCGGCGTGCCCGGCCAGCCCCTGGAGGATCTGCCGATGAACAGCATGCTGGCCTGGGCTTATGGCGACGCCCTCGGGCGGCTGCACGCGGCGTCGATGCGGTACCATCCGCCGATCCGCCAACGCAGCCACTCGGATGTAATCCACTGGATCCGCCTGACGCTGGAAACCCACCAAGCCCCGGCTGCCACCCTCGCGCAGCTGGAGGAGGTCACCCGCCAGCTGTCCGCCATCCCCCGCACGCGGGCGAACTACGGCCTGGTGCACTACGATTTCGAGCCGGACAATGTCTTCTGGGACGGCGCGGACTGCCACGCCATCGACTTCGGCGACGCGATGATGCACTTCTACGCCATCGACCTGGTGCGGGCGCTGGACGAGATGGAGGAGGAATACCACGCGGCCTTCCTGGACGGCTACTACGCCGCCTGCCCTGCCTCTGAAGCCCAGCAGGCGGACTTCCCGCTCATGCGCCGCTTCCGTGACCTGTACTCCTATGCGCGGCTGCTGCACAGCCTGTCGGAAAGGCCGGAACTGCCAGCGGGGCTCCCGCCGCAGCCGGAGTGGATGCCGCAGCTGGTGGAACGCCTCCAAACCCGCCGGGACGAGCTGCTGCAAAGCATCTGCGGCAGGTGACCCATCTGCGCCGCCCTGCTCACCCCCGGTGAGCATCATCATCAACATAAACCGGGGGATGACCTTTGCGTCATCCCCCGGTTTGTCAGCCGCATGCTCACTCCACCGGCACGCCGTCCTCCACCCGGATCCAGCCGCTCTCCAGCGTTTCCGGGTCACAGATGTGGTACCAGCCGTCCACAGTGTCGGACATGAGGATGTACCAGCCGTCCCACTCCGTGGTGCAGGCAGCGCTGTCCTCCGGGGCGGCGTACATCGCTGCGCCCCTGGAGACGTCAACATAACCCGCACTGTATCCCGCCGTGGTGGGCCAGCCGCCCTCCTCATCCTCTTCGAAGAGCTGCGCCGCGCCCAGCAGCAGGCCGTCCGCTTCCAGCCAGCCGATGATATCGCTGTCGGCGATGCGCACCTGTACCATGCTGCCCTCGCGGCTGAGGACGGTCACCGGCGTGGCGTAGCGGTACCCGGCGATGACCTCCGTGCTGGCCGCATCCGCGTAGAGGGGCAGCGCGTCCACACCGATCACGCCCATGTCGTCCATGAGGTAGGCCAGGGCATCCTCCAGGCACAGGGGGTAGGCGCTCCAGTCGATATAGCGCACATCCTGCTCCAGGGTGACGGTGCCGTAGACCGTGCCGGTGCAGTTGATGGTATAACCGGGAACGCCCTCATCGTTGATGTGGATGTCCTCCTCGTTGTCATTGTGGATGGTCTCCAGCAGCCAGCGGCCGTCGGGCTGCCGGTAGATGGCGTATGCGACCCACACGGGTTCCTCCTCGTCCCAGTCCAGCATCAGGCCGTCCGGGTGGGGGAAGCAGAGGAAGAAGCAGTCCCCGCTGGCGTGGTAGCTTTCGCAGGCCGCGCCCTCCGGCAGGGGCTGCGACGCCGTCCACAGCCACGCGCCGTCCCGGTATTCGCCGACGACGAAGATGCATTCGTCCGCCGCATTGCGCATCAGCAGGGACGCACCGTCGCTGAAATTGCCGTCCACGAAGGTGTACTCCGGCAGCAGTTCCGCCGCCACGCGGGCCATGTCGTCGTCGTTCAGGGCGGCCACGTCCAGGGGGAAGGCCGCCGCATCAAAGCCCGCGAGGGTTTCGCAGCCGGCCAGCCAGGGCATCGGGCAGGGGGAGAAATGGGTGACTTCCTCCGCGCCGTCGTCCCAGCGGCGGGTGAAGGTCTGGTAAACATAGCCGCCATCATAGGTCAGCACGTCAACCATGGATGGGTAGGTGCTGGCGTTCGTGGTGAGGCGGACAAAGCGCCACTCCCCGGCCTCATCGCGGGCGAAGTCGTACTGCCACGCGGCACCAGTGACGTATTCGTAGCACAGGGAAAGGGTCGCGCCGTCCCAGGCAAGGGACACCTCGCTGTTGCGGTACCACTCATAGCGCGTGCCGAACTCCCTTGGGCAGATGACCTTCTCCGAATGCAGCGCCTCCGTCCACTCGCCGTCTTTGAGGCGCATCAGGCACAGGCTGCGCACGCCCTCCGGGGACTGCAGGAGGAAGAACGCATCCTCCCCGGCCATGACATGATCGATGATTTCAGCTTCCGGGTGGAGGATGGCGACGGCGGACTCGGGGGTGATTTCCGCCATCGCAGGCAGTGTCAAACAAATCAGCAGCAACGCAAAAAGCAGCGCAAACCGTTTCATGGCAGCCTCCTAAAATGTCTTTACCTATATAACGCGGGCGGGCTGGAATTTCTTCCTGGATTATTCCGCTGCGTCGCCGGACATCTCGGCGATCTGCTCTGCGTGGATGTAGCAGGTCATGGGCGTTCCCTCCGGCAGGCTGGAGCGATCGAAGGGGTTCACGCCCACATGGTACCAGCCATTGCCCAGGTCGGCCAGGAGCAGCATGGTTTCGTCTTCCGCCACGCGGATGATCGTGCCGTCAGGGGCGTCGTACAGGTTGGCGGCGGAGCCGGTCAGGCACGCCGGGACCGTGGTGGTGGCAAGACCCAGCCACTGCTGAACGCCGTCTTCGTCTTCATAGGTGCCGGTGACGAGAACCTGTTCACTGCCCAGCAGCAGGCCGTCAGACTTCACCCAGCCGGTGACGTCGCTATCCCAGATGCGCACGCGGGCCATGGCGGTCTCCTTTTCCAGCACCGTCACGGGCGTGCCGATGCGGTACTCCGCCAGCAGGGTCGTGCCCGCCGCATCCGCATACATGGGCAGGGTCTGTGCGCCGATCACACCCATGTCCGGGGCCAGGCAGGCCACCGCGGCGTCCCAGGTCATGGGGATGGCAGACCAGTCGATGGTGCGCACATCCCGGTCAAGGGTGTATGTACCATAGGCATAGCCCAGCAGGTTCACCAGCAGCACGTCGTTATCGTAGCCGAAAAAGACCTCATATGCGGAAAGCTGCCCGCCGAAGAAGCGCCACACGCCGTCGGATTCCAGCCGAATAAGAACCGTCATCCACTTGGTGGAGCCGTCCTTATTTTTTAGCCCCTGGGGATGGGGGTAGGAGAAGTAGAAGGAATCATCTTCAGTGACGATGTAATCACACACCGCGCCCTCCGGCAGGGGCGTGGACTCGGTGCGGAGCCAGCGGCCGTCCTCCTGGCGGACATAGCCGACAAAGATGCGGCCCTCCGGGGTGTCCTCCATGAACATGGCGGTGTTCTCGCCCACCCAGCCGCGGAAGGGGTCTGCCATGTAGGTGTAGTCCAGGTAGGAAACGGAGTTCTGGCCGATGAAGTTCTCCCGCGGTTGGCAGTTTTCCGGCACAGGCAGCGCATCGACCACCTCCGCCAGGGCAGGCAGGGCGAAGAGGAAAGACAAGGACAAAAGGACAGCAAGCAGCAGCGCAAAGCGTTTCATAGGAACCTCCTTATGTATTGTAGAGCAATGAAAACATGTTTTGATATGGCCTTACCCCACCCCGTTCTCCGGCACGGCCTCTAACTGCTCCGTGCGGACGAAGCCCACTTCGCCGGGGATGTCATTGCTGTAAATCATCGTCCATGTGCCGTCGCCCCAGACGCCCAGCTCATCGACCATCTGCGCCTTTGTGCCCTCCAGGCGGATCAGCAGCGGGCTGTCCGCCGTTTGCGACGGCAGGAGGTACACATCCAAGTCATTGCCGTAGGGGTTGACCGCCGGGCAGATATCCGGGGACAGGTACTTCGCCTCCAGCTGGCGGCTGCCGATGAACAGCGCGTCCGCTGCCATCCACCCGCTGACCGCGCTGCCGCCGGGGGCGACATGCACCCAGCCGTCCTCGTAGCCAAGGATGAACAGGTGCGTGCCGGGGTTGAACCGCGCCTGAACGACACCGCCGGGGGCATCCAGCAGGGGCGCTTCCTCCCCCAGGGTGGCCCAGGCGGACAGATCCATCTGCGCGGCCACATCCTCCAGCGTCATGGGGAAGGTCAGCCAGTCCACCTCCGTCACATCGCGGGAGAAAAGCTGCTCGCCGTGGAGGCTGTGGTATTCCGTGCAGACGAAGGGCCAGTGGTAGCTGATGTAGCTCTCGATGGTGGCGCTGGCGTGATGGAAATCCGTGCCCATAACGAGCCAGCGGCCATCCTCCTGCAGTTCCACGAAAAATTCATAGCCGATACGGCTGCTGCCAAGGCCCGCGGGGCGCTCCCAGTACAGGATGGCGCCTTCGGGATCGGCAAGCATCGTCGCGCCGGAGGGCAAAACGGTGGAAACAGTCACCTGCCAGCCCTCCGCGGTGCAGACGCAGCCGAGAAAGTAGATTGCGCCCTCGTAATCCTCCACCAGCAGCATGGCGGAATCGGGGCTGATCCTGGCGTCGGTGATCCAGAAAAGGTTCTGCGGCAGCGGTGGCGTCAGGGAAACGACGTTCTCCGTGCAGAAGGCCAGCTGCGTTTCTCCGGCGGGAGATTCCACCAGCAGAACCGCATCGTCGGAATAGGAGCTGGCGGACAGCAACTGATAGCCAGGCAGATGCTGGGCCGCCAGGGCTTCATGCTCCGGCGAGACTTCCCAGGCCATCGCCGGGCAAAGCAGGCTGCACAGCAGGGCGGACAGAATAAGAAAAGACGCGATGCGTTTCATGGCAGAATCTCCTTTCAGGGAGCCTTTGGTGGAAGCCCTCTGCCAATATATACGCAGTCGCGCCGTGATTCGTTTCACTGATATGCGGTTGTTACATTTTGCGGGGACAGAACTTACGCCGGAGGAAGCCGGTGATCTTCTTCGGCCATTGCTGCCCCTCGGTGTGCAGCACGGGCAGCTGGCGGATGCGGGGGCGGGTGTGCTCGAGCCACACGTCCAGCAGGCGCTCGGCGATAAAGCCCATCGTGCGGGGCGGGATATCGCTGCCCAGCCGCTCCTCCAAAGCAAACAGCACCGGAAAGATCCACGCCGAGTAGCTCTCGAACCACGCCCGCCGCATGATGAACATGTTGAACCGGCGGCCCCAGCGGCGCTTCATCACCCGGTCGAAGGCGGGGAGGTAGTCCGGGCAGGTATCAGCGATGACAGCCCGCAGGTGGGTCAGGTCGCTCTCCCGGTGGGCGTGGGCGTAGTGGCTCCAGTTGGTTTCGATGAGGTAGATGCGCGGGCGGGGGACGAGCACGTCCGCATCGGCAAGGAGGGCTTCGGCCTGCGCTCCGGTGAGCACTCCCTCAGTCTGCCTGCGGCAGCCAACTCCCTCGGAGAGCACTCCCTCAGTCTGCCTGCGGCAGCCAACTCCCTCAGGGAGTACTCCCTCAGTCTGCCTACGGCAGCCAGCTCCCTCAGGGAGGGAGCCATTGGAACGGGCTTTCCGCGAGGGATGCATGAAGTACCGCCGATAGTGGCACAGGCCGTATGCGTCGGCCTCCACGTTCTGCCAGAGCCAGTAGTGTACCGTCAGCTCGCAGTACAGCGGATTGCGGGCGCTGATGTGCTGTCCCTCATCGTCCCGCTGGACGTTCAGGGGCGCATTGCACGCAGCTCCCGCCTGCACGGGCAGGTAAGGCGGCGCATCCGGCACGGCACAGGGCCTGTGCATCGCCACAGCCATCACAATCCGCATGAAAACCGCCTCCCTTCATTTCCGTTACCGCCATGATAACACCGGGCAAGGGGAGGTGTCAAGGCGCTTGCCCCGCCGGGGAAGCTGTGGTATCATGGTGGCAGCAGACAACAGGAGGTGCGCCCATGCCGACGCTCTGGCTCCTCTCCGGCCCCTGCGGCGCGGGGAAAACGACCCTGTCCGCCCGTCTGGCGGCGCATCTGTCCCATCAGCAGGGCGGGCGGCAGGTCTGCCTGCTGCACGGGGATGACTTCTACCGCGCCCTGATGGGGGACGAGCGATCCCCCGCCGCGCTGCCCTGGCCGGAGGTGCTGCGCTTCAACTGGGACTGCCTGCTTTCCGCCGCCGGGCACGCCCTGCAGCGCGGGCTGGACGTGGTGATGGACTACATCGTCGAGGATGAGCTCCCCCGCGTGTGCGCCCTGGCCCGGCAGCATGGCGCATCCCTGCGCTATGCCGTGCTGACCGCCGGTGAAGACGCCCTCCGCCAGCGGCTCGCCGCCCGGGGCGACGCCCACCTGACGGAGCGGGCGCTGCTGCTGCGCGAGAAGCTGCTGGCCATGCCGGAAAATCAGGGCCGTATCATCGGCAACGACGCACCGGACGGGGATGAGGCGCTGCGCCGCCTCCTGGCCCTGCCCGAATTGTTACATTGCGACATTGACACGACCGCCTCCCATGGGGTATCATGAAAGCAGAAACGGAGGGATCCAACATGAAGAAACTGATCGCCCTGCTTCTGGCGCTCATGATGTGCCTGCCCGCCCTGGCCGAGGAGATCGCTCCCCCGGCCGCGGAAGACGCACCCCTGACCCTGCTTGCCCCCTTTGAGATGACCCTGCCCACCGATGTGACCGTCCAGGAGAACGCCGGCGGCACGTCCGTCACCTTCGCCCATGGCAATGGCGCGACCCGCGTGGTCGGCATGGTCCTCAGCCGCGTGCCGGACGTGAACGGCGACCATGCCGCCGAGCTGGAGCGGCTGATGAACCAGTTCGCCCCCGGCTCGCAGGAGCACACGCCCCTGGCCCTGGCCGAGGGCTTCCATGGCCTGCTGGCCCTGACCCCCGCCGCCCTGGAGGGCGCAGGCGGCACAGCCATCGATCAGGTAACCGTCATGATCCTCTGGCAGACGGAGATGCGCGGCGAGCTGCTGATCCTCTCCGGCTATGACATGGCCGGCCAGACCGCCAGGGCCTGGACACTGATCGACGCGCTGCTGCAGAGCGCCACGGTGGAAGGCGTCCAGGTCGTGCCGGCAGAAAACGCCACCGACGCCCAGTGATCACCCCCGACCCCGGCCGGTACGCCCCGCGTCCGCCGGGGTTTTCGCATCCCCCATTGCGCCCGCTTCCCCGATGTGCTATGATAAACCCATGAACAACGCTGCAGGAGGTACATCAGATGGCTCTTCTCCATGTCAACTTCTTTTCCAACGCGCTGGGCGTGGCCTCCAGCGTGGAAGTCATCCTGCCGGAGGCCGAGCAGGGCATCGGCGTGACCGCGTCCGGGCAGGATGCGCTCCCCCGCGTGCTCTACCTCCTCCACGGCTACTCCGACGACCACACCATCTGGCAGCGCCGCACCAGCGTGGAGCGCTACGCCGCCAGCCACAACCTGGCCGTCATCATGCCCGCCGTCAACCACAGCTTCTACTGCAACGAACAGGGCGGCGAGCGCTACTGGGACTATGTCTCCGAGGAGCTGCCCCGGCAGATGCAGCGCTTCTTCCGCCTGTCGGACAGGCCGGAGGACACCTTCGTGGCGGGCTTATCGATGGGCGGCTACGGCGCGCTGAAGCTGGCGATGACCCATCCGGAGCGCTTCGGAGCGGCGGCGAGCTTCTCCGGTGCGGTGGATATCGTCACCATGGCGGACCGCAAGTCCGGGGACTGGAAGCGCATCTTCGGCCGCCGGAAGGTGGCGGGCACGGACTGCGACCTCTTCCACCTGATGGAGAAGAACGCCGCCGCCTCCCACAAGCCCCGCCTGTACGTTTCCTGCGGCACGGCGGACTTCCTCTACGGGCAGCATCAACGCTTCGTGCCCGCCCTGCAGGCCCACGGCTGGGATGTGACCCACCATGAGGAGCCGGACGCAGTGCACGAGTGGGGCTTCTGGGACCGGGAGATCGCCAGATTCATCCCGTGGATGCTGGGGGAATGACCGTGGACATGACGCGCTTTTACCGCGAGGAGGACCTGTTCCCCCTCGAATTCACCGGCATGACGGAGCGGCCCTGGGGGATCCTGTTCCACAACGAAGGCAACCGCGACTCCTACGACAGCAACCACGCGCTCATCATCCGCGACCAGGTGGATGACCTGCCCCGCGTGCTGCAGGAGATCACGGACTTCTACCTCGCCAGGGGGCTGCACCCGGTGATCTACCAGTCCATCCTGGATTCGGGCTGGTTCGGGGAGATCGCCCCGACGCTGGCGGCTGCCGGCTACCGCAGCTGGCTGGAGGAGCAGACCTGGATGGCGCTGACGGCGGAGAACGCCATCGTGCCCGACCCGGCCATCACCGTGCGGCAGGAGCCGGTCTGGCAGGACGCATTCGCCACCCACATCTTTGAAGCGGCCGGCGAGCCCTGGGAGATCCCCGTGGTGCGCCGACAGATGGAGAACCCGGGCACGCGCTGCTTCGTCGCTTATCTGAACAGCCTGCCCGCCGGCATGATCTATGGGCATGTGAGCGGTGAGAACGTCTGCCGCGTCGACTATCTGCTCACGGCGACGGCGCACCGGGGCAAGGGCGTGGGCCGCGCGCTGACGCATGCCTTCGTGGAGCATGTGAAGGCGTCCAATGTGGACTGCGTGCTCTGGCCCGACGGCGACACGCCCCGGCGCATCTACGAAGCCGCCGGCTTCCGCCCCGTGGAAACGCGCTATGCCGGCCGCGCCAGCTGGCGCACCGAAGCCCCGGAGGCGTGAAAACGCGATTCCTCCTGCGTTGATGGGCACGCAAGGGAGGTACCGGCAATGAAGGAAACAACGCTCTACGCCATCACCCGCAGCGGCCAGGTGACAGGCGTATTCACCACGGAGACCGCCGCCCGCCTGTGCCGGAACGCAGACGTCTGCCCGATCGACGTGCCGCAGCTGCCCGGTTCGCCGGAGCTGCGGGGTTGGGTCGCATCCGCCAGGGGCAAATGGACCATCGTAAGCATGACCCCGCAGGGGGACGTGCAGTCGCAGACCCTCCGGCCCGGGCCCTGCTGGGGCGTGAACGTGCAGACAGCCATCGCCGGGCTCTTCGCCCCGGAGGATGACGCAAGGCACGGCTGCGTCCCCCGCAGGGTGGAGCTGACCAGCCTGCGTCTGTACCAGCTCGACCACGACTACGGCGCGAACTGCCCGGAAAACCTGAGGCTGGAGCGCTATGCCGGCCTCTGCGTGCGGGAAATGCAGCATAGCGGCGCACTCTCCGCCCCGACGCTGGCAGCAGACTTCATCGCCCTGCAGGCGCAGCAGGAGGCGCATCGTCAGCAGCGGCGCGCCCGCATTGACAGCGGCCTGCCCCTGTTGCTGGCGGAGCACCTGCTGGCCACCGCCTGCCGCCGTGCGCCGGGCAAGCAGGGCTTCTGCGGCACCTACCTCAGCCGCGTGGCGCGAAATCTCGACCTGCGCATCGCCCGCAGCTTCACCCTGCGGGAGCTGCAGGCCCTCGGCGCGATGCTCCACCTGCAGGAGGGCCTGCCCATCGACCCGGCAGCCATCCCGGCAGATGAAAAGGCCGCGCTGCTGTCCCGCCTGGAGGCGCTGACGCCCGCCGTGCGCCGCACCACCGGCCTCCGCAGCGAGGACGAGGACCCGGCAGCCCTCGCGCGGTGGATCCTGCACCCCGAAACGATGGCGATCGACGGCGCATCTATCGATGTACCGGAAGCGTGAGCGCAGCCGCCATTTTCCCCGCTCCCATCAACCGACAAAGACCCGACCCGGAACATCACCCCGGGCCGGGTCTTGCGTATATCATTCACCATCTCCCGCCAGCACGCAGGAAGCGTATGACCCGCAACCGACCCTCCTCCATACAGCAGGACATCAGCTGCAGAGCCATCAGCACAACAAAAAACCGAGTCTTTTCAGACTCGGTGCGTGGAGCATCACTGGCCAAATCCGAACCAAAGGCCTGATGGACGGCATCGAGCGAAATCGTCTCGGTGCCGTCCTTGTAGTTATAGGTCATCACCAACCGGTCATCATAAACATACACGCTATTGACGAAAGTGTCAATGATTTGTTTCTGATATGGCAAGTGGCTGCCCAAGGGCAAACGTGTTTATGTGCTGGACGAAAACGGCGAACGGATTAAACTGCGCAGCGGTGACTATAAATCCTACAAGGTACGCACAACCGATTGGGATGATCCCGGCAACTGCGAGCGGTGGCGTGCTGCGTGGGCAGACACTACCAATCGTTATTTGGAACGAGCGGGAGAAGATGTCAGGATTGACCTTCGCTCTTATGAACGGCAGGGCGTTGATCTGGTTCCCACCGTCCATATGGGGCCGTTGTCACCTATCTGGAGCAGCAAGGCATCCGCACAGAAATCGGTCAGTACAACGAGGAAATCAAGCAATTCAACCGTGTGCTGCAATCGTTGAAGTCACGGCTGGCATCGCTGAAAAAGTGGCTGGCAGAAGCCATCCGCAAGACGGCAGAAATCATGAAGCCTGAACCATACCAACCTTCGGTGATGGAGTACATCCAGGTATTCCAGAATCTGCGCAGAGCTGGGCGGGCAGACTGGGGCAAGAAGGCAAAGGAAACCGCCGGAATCAACGACCTGAAATTCGCGGCACAAGTGCAGTTCTTCATGCAGGAAGCTGGCATCAGCACGCTGCAGGACTTCGATGAATTTGTTGGAAAACAGCAGGAAAGCCTCACCCAGCTTGACGGCGTGGGCAAGGCTATTCGGAAGAAGCGAACTGCGCTCAAACATCTGGATACATTCCAGTGGCTCAAGCCGATCTCTGACAAAAGCAAGCGCGGGATAGGATTTATTCGGAAGCAGTACGCTGAGAAGCATCAGCAGGAGCTGAACGACTTTGCAAAGGCTGTGAGGTACATGAATGCCAATGGCATCAAGGCTGCAGATCATGAACGCATCGCCAATGAATTGCAGCAGTTGCTTGATGAGCAGAAGCAGCTGCGCGCTTCACTCGCGGAACAGAACATTGATCCTGATCTGATCGACCGCATCCGTTACTGTATTGATACGGTCATCAAGGCCGGCGAGGAGCCGAGGCAGAGGGTGTCTATCAGGGCGCAGTTGGCAGAATCACAGCACCGAGATACCGATGGGCACCAGCACAGACGTAATTCGGTTATCTGCCCAAATATGACCATCGAAAACTCGTAATATGATGGATAAGAATTTGCCCCTGCTTTTCGAGTGTAAGCCATTATGCTTCCCGAACCCACACTTGCATATCGCCAGGTTCCTGATTTCCCCATGCGAAGTATGGAATTGCACGGATCGGAATCGGCTTCTTTTCTATACGATCAACTGAATAAAGCCTGTCAAATGTGCATTGGGCAACACCCTCTGCATGAAGCACGACCATTTCTTCCACGGTGGTATGAATAACCGCTGATTCCGGGAGAATGATGGCAGACAGCGATGCATTGTGGTCTGTACCCTCCAGACAATACACCAGCGGACCGCGCGCCAACGCCACTTTGCCAGCTGCATCGCGGACACGGGAGTGGGCGCGAATCCGCCGCACGGGCATATCAAACGCGACGGTCACACAGTCGCCTGGATACCAGTTGCGCCGGATGCGGCAGTAACCATCCTTTGTGATGAATTCTGCATCCTCGCCATTGATCTGGATGCACAGCTTCTCAGCGTGCTGTGGCACATGGATTGCCAACGAGAAGCAGCCGCCATCATGGATGGTATAGGCAGCCTTGCCTTCCCAGGGATAGCTGCTTTCCATGCTGATGCGCCCATGCTGAGTCTGCGCCTCGCTGCCGATAAACAGGTGGCTGTATACCGTGCTGTCGTCCACGCTCCACAAATATTTGCCAAGGGATGCAATCAGCCGCGCCAGATTGGGCGGACAGCAGGCGCAGGCATGCCATGCAGGACGCTGGGGAAGTACATGCTCGTAACCGGGGACGATGCCGGATACGCGGGTGTCCACCGTCAGCGGATTCACATAGAAGAACCGCTTGCCGTCCAGCGACATGCCCGCCAGAGCGGCATTATACAGCTCCAGCTCCATCAGGTCGGCATAGCGTCCATCCGGCTTGATGGCCAGCATGTTGTGGGCAAAGAAGGTCATTGCCACAGAGGCGCAGGTTTCGCCATAGCAGCGGTCGGAGGGCAGGTCGTAGTTCACGGTGAATGCTTCATGGTGGGGCGTGGAACCGACCGCACCGGTGACATACATCTGCTTTTGCGTAATGTTGTCAAACAGGCGGTCGCAGGCGGCGGCGAGTTCTTCATCTCCGGTGTCGGCAGCAGCATCCGCCATGGCGGTGAGCATGTACAGCTGACGTACCGCGTGGCCCCGGGCGACAGTCTGCTCTCGCACAGGTACATCGGATTGGTTATAGGCGGTATCCTCCGGGATGATGTCGTACCCTCCATAGTGTATGCCGGGGTGCTTGGGCGTGTGCTTCTCAAACCATACCGGATCCTGACCACGCAAGTCAAGGAAACGCAGCGCCATGTCGCGGTAGCGGATATTTCCCGTGGCGTGATACAGCCGCATCAGACCAATTTCGATTTCCTGATGGCCGGGGATCCCCTCCTCCTGCATGAATCTGTCGCAAATGTGATCTGCCAGGCGGATGCAGATGTGCAGCAGCTCGTCCTTACCGGCAGCTTCGTGCAGGGCAACGCCCGCCTCGATCATGTGCCCGGCGCAATAGAGTTCATGGCATTCCAGCAGATTGGCCCAGCGGTTTTCTGGTTCCTTCACGGTGAAGTAGGTGTTGAGATAGCCGTCGGACTGCTGGCAGCGGCCGATGAGAGCCACCATATCATCCACGCGGGCTTCCAGCTCCTTATCGGGCTTCAGAGCCAGGGAGTAGGCGGCAGCCTCCAGCCACTTGGCCACATCGCTGTCCTGAAAAACCATGCCGTAGAACTCGCCGGTTTCCTCCCCGGCAGCCATGCGGAAGTTGCTGATGGCATGGGACTTTTCTGCCCCCGGCACCTCGTCCCGGAGGATTTTTTCCATGTAGGGGATGGTCACGTCGGTCATCAGACGCTGGCGCGGCGACCAGAAAGCGTCCGTGATCCTGACCTTGTTTAGAGGCACTTCGCGGATGCTCATGTTATCCTCCTCAATTCTTCATGCCGGTCATGACGATGCCTTCGACAAAGTAGCGCTGGCCGATCAGGTAGAACACGATGCCCGGAATGAAAGACAGGCAGGTGGCGCACATGATGGACGACCAGTCGTCGTTGAAGGAGCCCTTGAAGATGTTCAGACCCAGCGCCAGGGTGTAATTCTCCCGGCGGGTGATGTAGGTGACCTGCTGGAGCAGATCGTTCCACAGCTCGATGAATTTGAGCAGGCCCACCACGATCATGGCGGACTTGATTGCCGGGACGATGATGTAAATCAGGATGCGGAAGTAGCCGCAGCCGTCGATGGTGGCGGCCTCATCCAATTCACGGGGGACTGTCTTGACAAACTGACGAATCAGGAAAATGTTAAACGCGCCGCCGCCGCAGAAATGGGGCAGGATCAGCGGCCAGTAGGTGTTGACCAGACCCAGCTTTGCCCAGACCACGAACAGGGGGATCAGCGTGACCATAGAAGGCAGCAGCATCGAGCCCACGCAGAGCATGAACAGGAACTTCTTGCCCCGGAAGCGCAATCTTGCAAAGGCATATCCGCCCATGGTGGCGGTGATGACCGCGCCGATGACGGAGGGTACCAGGATGGTCATGGTGTTGCCGAGGAACTTCCAGTAGTCAAAGACCTTCAGCGTTTCGGCATAGTTGGAGAAGCGCCACATGGGAGGGGTAAAAGCCGGCGGATAGGCGTATAATTCTCCGTTTGACATGAGGGAGGAGCGGAATATCCAGTAGATGGGGAACATGACGATCAGCCCCAGCAGGATCAGCACTACCATGGACAGGATATTGGCTGCCTGCTCCCGCTTGCGCTTGGAGGCCAGACGGCCGGAGGTTTTCTTCATCGTTGCAGCCGTCATTCCTTATCATCCCCCTCGTAGAAAATCCAGCTCTTGCTGGTGGCAAACAGGATGGCCGTAAAGAAGGCGATCAGCACAAACAGCACCACCGCCACGGCGCTGCCGTAGCCGTATTTGTGGGACTTGAACGCCTGTTGGTAGAGCATATAACACATATAATAGCTGCCGGTGCCGGGGCCGCCCTTGGTCAGGGACAGCGCCGGGGTGATCACCTGCAGGTTGCTGACGAGACTCATGAGCAGGTTGTAGAAGATGATGGGCGTCATGCAGGGGATGGTGATCTTCCAGAACCGCTGCCATGCGTTGGCGCCGTCGATCTCCGCCGCCTCGTGGTAGGTGCGGGGAACATTCTGCAAGCCTGCGAGGAAAATGACGATCAGGTTGCCGCTGAGCCACACCGCGATGAAGGTCAGCGATGGGGTAACCAGCGTGGAGGAATCCAGGAACTTGATGGGTGCGCCGCCCAGCAGCTTCACCACATAGTTCAAGAAGCCGTGATTGTAGTCATACAGCCACTTCCATCCCAGATACACCGCCATGGCGGGCAGAACATAGGGCAGGTAAAAGATGGCGCGGAAGAAGCCGCGGGCCGGGATTTTCCGGTTCAGCAGCAGAGCGATGATCATGGAATACACGATGCTCAGCAGCACCGACATGCCCGCGTACTGCACGGTGGTCCACAGGGAGCCGTAGAACTTGGAATCGTTGGTAAAGAGCTTGATGTAGTTGTCCAGACCGATGAAGGTCATCTGGCCCAAGCCGTTCCACTTGAACAGGCTCAGGGCAAAGGACGCGATCATCGGCAGGTAGGTGATGCACACCAGGCCGATCACGGACGGCAGCAGACAAAGCCAGGCCGTTCGTGTTTCAGCCCGATTGTATTTCACCTTTTTCTTAAGCGGCCTGACGGTCATGCCGTGTTCCTCCGTTCATTCCTTTTGCTTGTGTAACCATGGCGTGTTTCAGCAAACTCCCTGCTACCAAGGAGGGGGAACGCAAGCGCGTTCCCCCATGTATGGTTGCCGATAACTTACTCGATCTCGATGGCTTCAACCAGCTCAGGATAGATCTCGTTGATGACCTCCTCAGCGGTCTTTTCGCCGCTCCACACGCTCTGCAGAGCGGTGAAGAGGATCTCGTTGGTGGTGATCTGGGTGTTAGGGGTGAAGTACCAGCAGGCAGGCTCGGCGTAGTTCATGGTGTAGTCAACGAGAACCTTCTTGCCGGTTTCCATGTCGTGGTTGTAGGGATACTTCTCATTGCCCAGCCAGGCATTGATGCCTTCCTCGGTGGTGTAGTAGTATTCGGACTTGGGCAGCCAGATGCCGGTGAGGATCAGGCTCTCCCAGTTGGATTCCTCGCGGGTATACCACTTCACGAACTCGTAGGCAGCTTCCTGGTTCTTGCCGTTGAACACGCCGGTCAGGCCGGAGGTACACAGGGTGACCTGCTCCTTCATCATAGGCAGGGGCGCGATGCCGTAGTTGATGTCCAGGTTCGGGAAATCGGTGCCCAGGCGCCAGGTGCCGTCAGTGGTCATGGCGACGGTGCCGCTGCCGATGCCGATGCCAACGCCGTTATCCTCGGGGATAACGTTCAGGGGAGACACATGCTCCACCAGCGCCAGGTCAGCAACCTTCTGGATGGACTCGATTGCCTCGGGAGAATTGATCAGCACTTCCTTGCCGTCCTTGGAGAACCATGCACCGCCGTTGGACAGGGCCCAGACTTCCATCTGCCAGGTCCAGTTGTTGACAAAGCAGCCGTACTGCACGATGTTGTCCTTGTCGAAGCCTTCATCGCCGGGATGCTTGCCGTTCTTGTCGATGGTCAGGCGCTTAGCGACTTCCACGAACTCCTCCCAGGTGTAGGGCTTGTCAGCGGAGGGATAAGGCTCGCCGGCAGCGTCGAACATGTCCTTGTTGTAATACAGCACCAGGATTTCGTTGCAGCTGGAGTAGCCAACGGGGGTCTCGCCGTCCTTGAAGGTGATGCACTCCATGGGCTGGAGAGCTTCGCCTTCGTACATCTTGGAGACGTCCGCCAT
>JAFQQT010000015.1 GCA_017410455.1 Clostridia bacterium | reverse complement strand
TCCATGCCGACCTGCTGGCTGATCTCGACGTTCGCACCGTCCATGGTGCCGATGGTGACGGCGCCGTTCATCATGTACTTCATGTTGCCGGTGCCGCTGGCCTCCTTGGAGGCGGTGGAGAGCTGCTCGGAGATCTCCGTGGCGGGGATGAGGATCTGCGCGGAGGACACGTCGTAGTTCTCCAGGAACACCACCTGCAGCATCTTGCTGGCACGGGGATGCCTGGCGATCAGCCTGGACAGGGCGTTGATGAAGCGGATGATCTGCTTGGCACGGTTGTAGCCGGGGGCCGCCTTGGAGCCGAAGATGAAGGCGCGGGGCTGCATCTCGAAGCTGGGATCGTTCACGATGCGGTTGTAGAGCACCAGGCAGTGCAGGGCGTTGAGCATCTGGCGCTTGTACTCGTGCAGGCGCTTGCTCTGTGCGTCAAAGATGAAGGCGGGGTCCAGGTCGGTGCCCTGGTGCGCCTTGAGGAAGCGGGCCAGGCGGGCTTTGTTGTTCTGCTTGACGCGGGCGAACTGCTCGCGGAAGGCGGCGTCGTCAGCAAAGGGAGCCAGCTCGGACAGGAGTTCGGGCTCGCGGATCCACCTCTCGCCGATGGCCTGGCAGATCAGGTCAGTCAGCTCGGGGTTGCAGGCCATCAGCCAGCGGCGATGGGTGATGCCGTTGGTGATGGCGCTGAACTTCTCGGGCATCACCTGATAGAAGTCGTGGAAGGTCTCGGCCTTGAGGATGTCGCCGTGGAGCTGGCTGACGCCGTTGGTGTTGAAGGTCATGGCGACGCAGAGGTTGGCCATGTGGATGTAGCCGTAGGAGATGATGGCCATCTTGCCCACGCGCTCGGCCTGGCCGGGGAAATGGTTCCACAGGCGGGCGCAGAGGCGGCGGTTCATTTCCACCAGGATCTGGTAGATGCGGGGCAGCAGGGACTTGACCATGTCCTCGGGCCACTTCTCCAGCGCCTCGGCCATGATGGTGTGGTTGGTGTAGGCGATGGTGCGGCTGACGATATTCTGCGCCTCATCCCAGCCCAGACCTTCCTCGTCGATCAGCAGGCGCATCAGCTCCGGGATGGCAAGGCCCGGGTGCGTGTCATTGACGTGCACGCAGACCTTCTCGGGCAGCAGCTGCCAGTTGGTGCCGTTGTGCTTCTTGAAGTCCTTGATCATGTACTGCAGCGTGGCAGAGGTGAAGAAGTACTGCTGCTTGAGGCGCAGGAGCTTGCCCTCGTAGTGGTTATCCTCGGGGTAGAGGATGTTGGAGATGGCCTCGGCCAGCTCCTTCTCCTCGGTGGCCTGGACATACTGGCCGCGGCCGAAGGAGCCCAGATCCATGCGCTTGGGGGAGCGGGCGCTCCACAGGCGCAGGGAGTTCACGGTGGAGGTGCCGTAGCCGACCAGGGGCATATCGTAGGGCACGGCCTCGACGGTATTGTAACCCACATGGCGGAAAACCACGCGGCCCTGCTCTTCGCCCATCTCAACGTGGCCGTTGAAGTGCACCTCGCAGGCGTCCTCCATCACGGGCATTTCCCACACGTTGCCGTTGCCCAGCCAGTAGTCGGGGAGTTCCACCTGCTGACCATCGACGATCTTCTGGCGGAACAGGCCGTACTCATAGCGGATGGAGCAGCCCATGGCGGGCAGGTCCAGGGAGGCCAGGGAGTCCATGAAGCAGGCGGCCAGGCGGCCCAGACCGCCATTGCCCAGCGCGGGTTCGGGCTCTTCGCGCAGCACTGCGTCGATATCGATGCCCAGCTCGTCAATGGCAGCCTTGTACTCGGGGCTGGCAACCAGGTTCAGGATGTTGGTGTACAGGCTCCGGCCCATCAGGAATTCCACGGAGAGATAATACAGGCGCTTGTTGTTGTTGGCCTTGCGCTCCTCGCGGGAGATCATCCACTTCTGCATGATCTGGTCGCGGACGGTGCTGGCCAGGGCGCGGTAGATCTGCGCGTTGGTGGCCTCCTCCAGCGTGCGGCCGTTGTAGCGCTGGAGCTTGCCGATAATGGACTTCTTGATGGAGTCCTTGTCGAAACGGGTGGTGGGCATGGGGTCATCCTCCTCTGTATAGTGGGCGCGAACCGGGGATGTAACCCCGCGCGCGTTGACATGCGGAACAGGCGTTGTTTCCAACGTTCAACATTATACATGCTTGATGCTGAAATATCAAGTTTTTTTGCTGCACTACGGGTCGAAAAACGTTTTCGCACGTCGGGATGGGTGGATATGGTTACAAAACAGCCAAATGAACCGGATGCTATTCGTCGCGGCGGATGACCGTTCCGGGCTGGATGGCTTTGCGCCCGAAGCGGCTGCGGAGCTTGTCCACTGCCTCTTCGAACCGGGCCTGACGGGGGTCATCCGGCGCAACCTCGGAAAAGAGGGAGAGCTGTGCTGTCGCGGTTTCGCCCTCCGGGACGAGGGTGGAGGCGGTGACGCTCAGCAGCCGGATGGGCTGCGCGGCGGGCCAGCTGGCCGTGAGGATGCCCAGCGCCTCCTGGAAGATCTGCCGGGTGAGCTGCGTGGGCATGGCGAGGGTGCGCTGCCGGGAGATGACCTTGAGGTTCGTGTCCTTCACCTGCACGGTGATGGTGCGGCACTTCAGGCCCAGGGCACGCAAACGGGCCCCCACGCTGTCGCACAGGGGCATCAGGCCGGCACGCCAGGCGTCCGGGCCGACGAGATCATGGGGGTAGGTCATGCTGTTGCCCACGGACTTGACGGCCTCCGCCTCGCCCCAGCGGCGGATGGGCGCATCATCCAGGCCGTGCACCATGCGATGCAGCCCCGCGCCCTGCTTGCCCAGCCATTTCTCCAATAGCGCTGGGGTGACCTCCGCCAGCTGACCGATGGTGGTCACGCCGTGGCGGGTCAGCACCTCTGCCGCTGCGCCGCCCACAAAGAGCATGTCCCGCACGGGCAGGGGATGCAGCAGCCGGGCCACGTTTTCCCGGGTGATGACGGTGGTGGCGTCGGGCTTCTTGTAATCGCTGCCGAGCTTGGCCCACCAGCGGTTGTCGCTGACGCCCACGGAGATGGTCACGCCCAGCTCCTCCCGGATGCGGCGGCGCAGCGTATCGGCGATGGCCTCGCCCGTGCCGAAAAGTCGCCGGGAACCGGTCACGTCCAGCCAGCTTTCGTCCACCGAGAAGGGCTCCACCTGGTCGGTGTACTCCAGGTAGATGGCGTTGATGCGCCGGGACATGGCTTCATATTCCTCGTGATGGGGCGGCAGGAGGATGAGGCTGGGGCACTTCTTCTTTGCCTGCCAGATGGTCTCGGCGGTCTGCACGCCCAGCTTTTTGGCGGCCATGTTCTTCGCCAGGATGATACCGTGCCGTCCCTCCGGGTCACCGGCGACGGCCACGGGCTTGTCCCGCAGCTCCGGGTACTTCAGCAGCTCCACGGACGCGTAGAAATTATTGCAGTCGCAGTGGAGGATGGCCCTCTCAGGGTCAGTACGCATCGTCATCCTCGGGTTGCTTCTCGAAGTTGGCGGCCAGGTTCTCCGGGCGGAAGCGGGGGTCGAAGGCCAGGGAACGCAGGCTTTCCCGGCTGACGACGGTGTTGGTGCCCAGGCAGTCGGAGCAGCGGTAGAAGCACTCCGGGCACACGCAGCCGACATGGGGCGCGTCGGCCTGCACCATGTAGATGCCGCATTCTTTGCAGGAACAGCGCATAACGGAACATCCTTTCGTGATGGGGTTCTTCTATTATATAGCATGGCGGGCGGGGATTGCAAGGGGAACAGCGTCATTCGGCGCGTTTGGGGTTGCTGGTGAGGCCCAGCAGGTAATCGACGGACACGCCATACAGTCCTGACAGGCGGATAAGCACATCCAGCGGGAAATCCCGGTAGCCTTTTTCGTAGCGGTAGTACTGCTGCTGGGGCATGCCAAGGATATCGGCCAGCTGGCGCTGGGTCAGATCGTGGTCTTCGCGCATGTCGCGGATGCGTGGGAACTCAGCCATGGGGTGCCTCCTGTCGTTGATGAGGGATAGGATCTCACGTGCTCTGGAATGAAATCCGTTTGGATGTATTGACAATACGACAGGAAGCGCGTATAATGGATATATAACAACCGAATGGTTGTATCAATTCTTCTGTGAGGTTGCAGCTATATGAATCTTCATTTTAGCTTTGGGGATTATTTACTGTTTGCATCGGGGCCGATATTCTTCCTGGTGTTTATTTCTTGCCTGATCGGATGGAAGAGACTTCTGAAAATCGTCAAAGTAATTCTCTATGTAGGGGTTGTCTTGTTAGGAATAGCGGGTCCGATTTTGCTAATCAAAGCACTGAATTTGAAAGATAACTCCTATTTGCAGGCTGGTTGTATACTGTTTGCGCTGATATGGGTGGCGATGTGTTTCGCGATCTTTATGGGATTTCTGGATGCGAAGGAGAAGCATATTCAGAAATGGATTCTTCCTGCAGTGAAGAGGGGAGCCTTGCCGTTTACGTTATTTTGCGTATATGTCGCAGTGCTTGGTGCGATGGTAACACGCTTTTTGCTTTCGGATCCTAATATTGCGGGATTCAGCCTTGAAGACCTTGTGATTACTATCATTGGTTATGCGATCATCGCGGGTGCTTTAGCGCTGTATATCAATTGCTTAAAAGCTGTGCTGGAGACTACATTCGTAGAAGCTGCGAAATTCAGCTTTTCCATTGTGACGGTCATTCCTGTTGCACTTATAATGCACGCGGTGGAGTTCATTGGGGATGTTGCACCTACGCCGGGACAGTTGCTGGACGGTTTAGGGGAGATGGTGAAGAAAAGCGACTATGCAGGGGAAACGTATGAGGTCAAGTCGGATCTCGAAGGTCGATATATTGATACGATTTATGGAAGACGGTATTTGGATGATACACATCCGGGTACGTACCGTGATCGTGAGGGCCACGAATATGATACGCTTGGCCATAGGAAAGATGAATTGTAATGCTGCACAGCAAAAGGCGGACGATTGCTTCACAACAACCGTCTGCCTTTTGCTATGCAGTTTTCACTTGATACATCCGCCGCAGTCCGCGACCACGCGCTTCACCTTGGCAAGCGCTACGGCCACCTCGCCCTCGCCGTCGTTCATGACGACGAGATTCACGGGAGCCTTCCGCTCGCTCAGGCAGTCATAGAGCGCGTCAGCGTTGCAGCCGTAGTGCTCCGGGAGGTTCAGCAGCATTTTCAGCGCCAGGTGCAGCTCCTTTGCGGAGGCGTACTGGCGGCCGTCAACGAAGATCGTCAGGCTTGTCATTGGCGCTCACCGTGCCTTTCTGGCCGTCGATGGTGACGACGGCACCGGATTTGAGGATCTCGGTCGCGTGCTTCGCGCCGATGATGACGGGGATGTCGAGGGTCTGGCCGACGATGGCGCCGTGGCCCTCGGGGTTCGCGTCCTCCAGCACCAGGCCGCTGGCCTTGCGCAGCAGGGGATACATGGCGCTGTTGGTCTGCTTGCAGACGATGACGTCGCCATCGTCGAAGGTGTGGGCGTCGGTTTCCAGATCGCGGATGACGCACAGGGGCGCGGTTTTGCGTCCGCCGTGCAGGCCGGTGCCGCCCACCAGCAGGTGTCCCACCACATGTACCTTCATCAGGTTGGTGGTGCCGGAGATACCCAGGGGCACGCCGGCGGTCAGCACCACCAGCTCGCCGTCCTTGACGATACCGGCGGCCACGGCGGCGTTCACGGCCTGCTCAAAGAGGTCGTCGGTGTTGGTCTGGGTCTCGATCATCAGCGGGATGGTGCCCCAGTACAGGCCCATCTGACGCCAGACGCGGGGGTTGCTGGTGCAGCCGACGATGACGCTGGCGGGGCGGTAACGGCTGATGGTGCGCGGGGTGGAGCCGGACATGGACACGGTGATGATGGCGCTGGCGTTCAGGTCCTGGGCGGAGGTGACGGTGGCGTGGGAGATGGCGTTGGTCACGTCCGTGGCGGTGGCTCCGGCGCGGGAGAAGCCGCGGATGTTCTTCAGGTCAGCCTCGGCAGCCAGGGCGATGCGCACCATCGTTTCCACGGCCTGCACGGGGTACGCGCCCACGGCGGTCTCGCCGGAGAGCATGATGGCGCTGGTGCCGTCGTAGATGGCGTTGGCCACGTCGGTGGCCTCGGCGCGGGTGGGGCGGGGGTTCTTGATCATGGAGTCCAGCATCTGCGTGGCGGTGATGACGGGCTTGCCCAGGGCCAGGGAGCGCTGGATCAGCTCCTTCTGCAGGGCGGGCACGTCCTCCAGGGGCACTTCGACACCCAGGTCGCCGCGGGCGACCATCACGCCGTCGGCCACGCGGAGAATCTCGTCGATGTTCTCCACGCCCTCCATGTTCTCAATCTTGGCGATGATGCTGATGCCGTTGCCGCCGTTCTCCTGCAGGATGTGGCGGATCTGCAGGATGTCATCCGCCGAGCGGGTGAAGGAGGCGGCGATGAAGTCGAAGTTCTCCTGAATGGCGAAAAGGATATCGCCGCGGTCCTTTTCGGAGATGAAGGGCATCGACAGGTGCACGCCGGGGATGTTCACGCCCTTGTTGTTGCTGACCACGCCGCCATTGTTCACGCGGCAGATGATGTTGCTGCCCTCGATTTTCTCCACCGTCATGCCGATGAGGCCGTCGTCGATGAGGATGGGGCCGCCGACCTTCACATCCTGGGGCAGGTTCTTGTAGGTGACGGACACGCGCTGCTCGTCGCCCTCCACCTCGTCGGCGGTGAGGGTGAAGGTCTGGCCGGGCTGCAGGGTCACGCGGCCGTCGCGGAAGGACTTGACGCGAACCTCCGGGCCCTTGGTGTCCAGCAGGGTGGCCACGGGCAGGTTCAGCTCGCGGGCGGTGCGCACCACCGTGTCGTGGTTCTGCTTGTGGCTCTCGTGGCCGCAGTGGGAGAAGTTGAAGCGGGCGACGTTCATGCCGGCCTTCATCAGGTCAGCGATAAGGCCCTTCTCAAACAGGTTGGGGCCCATGGTGCAGATGATTTTCGTCTTGCGGATGATGTTGGACATCGATATTCCTCCATGCATGGTGATGAACGGGATATGGCTGCATCTATTATACACGAAAATCCCCCGCTTGTGAAGGGCGGGGGAAAAGAAAGTTCGCGGGCGGGTCAGTAGCCGGTGTTGTAGAAGCTTTCGACCTTCCAGCCGGTGGCGTCGGACTCGTAAATCAGCCGGGGATACCAGCTGCCGGCCTCCGTATCCACATCGAAGACGCGGGTCGCGCCTTCAGGGCTGCGTTCGGTGATGGTCAGCGCGGTCTGGCCGGTGGGGGTGGCCAGGAGGGCCAGGGGATCCCACAGGGTGGTGGAGGCGGTGGCAAGGCGGCGCAGGCAGTCCCCGATGGGCAGCAGCATCGGGTCATTCACGGCAGCATAGCGGCGGATGACCTCCTCGGGGGTCAGGGCGGCCAGCTCAGTTTCGGCCTCCGTCAGGGGCAGGCGGGCCAGCAGGTAATCCTGCACGGTCATCCCGCCCAGCAGCACGGGGGCAGCGTTGCCCTTCAGGGACATCAGGGTGCTGCCGTCCCAGGAGTTGGCGAAGAGGTATGCGCCGATCACCTGCCCGTCACACTCCAGTACCACGGCGCGCATGGTGCAGCGCACATCGCCGGTATCATCGGTGTAGAAGGCGGCGCGGGGCATGGTTTCGTACAGCGTGTACACATACGGGACGACGGCCTGGCCAAGGTACGGGGTGATATCGAAGCCTGCGTCGCGCAGGAAGAGGTCTGCCCAGGTGAAATGGAGCGCGGTGGCGTCCGTCCGGGAGGCTGTCAGGCTGGCGGGCAGCTGCAGCGCCATGTGGGGATGGCGGAACGCCACCGTCCAGCCGCAGCGCTGCAGCAGGCTCCTGTGGCTCTCGGGGATGGCGAAGGTGAGGGGCTCGCAGACGGCGCTGCTGAGCATCTGCGGCACGTTGATGCTGATGGTATGGACGCTGCCGTCGGGTCTGGTCACGCAGGCCCGGTTGTACAGATCATCGTGCCAGACGGTGTATGTGAGGCTGTCGCCGCCGAAAAAGGCGATCTCGTATACGTCGTCTGCCGGGCGGGTCTCCGGAGCTTCGCAGGGGGCGTCGACTGCCAGCAGGGCCAGCAGCCAGCGCAGGAAGGCGGCGTCATCGATGATGACGTCGGGCTGGTTGTAAGCGCTGGTCAGGGTGATGATGGCATATTGCGGATCCTCGGCCTGTGCGGGAGCGGCGGGATGGTGCGCGAACAGCGGCAGCGCCAGCAGCAGCGCGGCCAGAAGGGGGAGCAGCTTTTTCATGACAATACCTCCGGTCAGGGGCGGTGCATTGGGTTACACCTGTATAACGCACCGGAGGGGCAATTCGTTCCCGATAAAATGGAAATTGCGTGCAGGCGAGGTGCATGGCAGCAAAAAAGGCCCGCGAACAGCCGGGGTGAGCCGTTCGCGGACCGTGTTGAGCAGGATTACTCGCGGATGTCGTTGACCAGGTCGTACAGGTCGTGGCGGAAGGTGCGCTTCTCGTTGAGGGCGTCGGCCATGTCCATGTGGAACACGCGGCCATGACGGGTGCCGATGGCCTGGGCGGTGTAGCCCTTGCACAGCAGGGACACGGCCAGATGGCCGGCCTCGAAGGCGAAGGCGCTGTCCTTGGCCACGGGCATGCGGCCGCGCTGGGTGTAGCCCACCACGGTGGAACGCACGGCCAGCTCGTCGCCCTCGTCGTGATAGCGGTCGGGGGAGCCCTCGTTCAGGCCGAGGATGTCGATGCACTTGCGCTGCAGGATGGAGGCCAGGAAGCTGGCGTTGATCTTGTCGTCCTCGCGGAACTTCTTGCCGCGGGGATTGAGGTAGGCGTAGGCGTCAAAGGGCGCCATGGAATCCCAGCAGCCCTCGGCGATGACGATGGTGGCGCGGGGGTTTTCCTTGCGGATCTGATAGCACAGGCGCTGGGCCACGGTTTCGATGTCCCAGCGGACCTCGGGCACCAGCACGATCTCTGCGCCGGTGGCGCAGGCGGCCTTCAGGGCCACGTCGCCGCAGTGGCGGCCCATGCACTCCACCACATGGGGGCGGTTGTGGCTGCGGGAGGTGGCGCGGATATCGCGGATGGCCTCGGTGCAGACCTGCACGGCGGTCTCGTAGCCCAGGGTCATCTCGGTGTAGGCCAGGTCGTTGTCGATGGTGCCGGGGATGCCCACGCAGGGAATGCCCTGCTCCACCAGGCGCAGCGCGCCCTGGAAGGAACCGTCGCCACCGATGACGACCACAGCGTCCACGCCCAGCTCGCGCAGGGTGTCGGCGCCCTTCTTCTGGAACTCGGGCTTGCGGAAATCGTCGCAACGGGCGGTGCGCAGCTGGGTGCCGGGACGGTCCGCATTGTCCAGAATGGTCTCCAGGTCAAAACGCTGCAGATCCTTCTGATTGTCGGCAGAAATGGTCAGCAGGCCGTTGAAGCCGCGCTTGATGCCGATGCACTCAATGCCGCGGCGGGCAGCAGCCTTAACGATGGCGGTGATGGCGGCATTCATGCCAGGGGCGTCGCCGCCGGAGGTGATGATTGCAATCTTCTTCATATCTGCATAACTCCTTCATCCCATCGGGATCGTTGCTCTATGTCAGCGGACGGACAGGAAGTTGTTCATCCGCAACTTGCCACATAACAGTATACCACATCCTTCGACGGGAAACAAGATGGGTAAGCACTTACATAAAAACGTTTTCGGAAGTTTTTCATTCGGGAGCAGCTGAAGACCAGCCCGGATGCTGATGTGATACATCAATGGAGATACACACGGAGAGGTGTATACATACAATTCTCCGAAAAAGGTTGTGAACCTTCAAAATGGCGGCTTCCGCTATTGACAAGCGTGATGCGCGGTGCTAAAATGCACACATACCGGTCGCGGACGACCGGTGATCAACCCCGACTGAGCGGGGAGAAAGAGGTGAGTCCAAAGTGATGCGCAGCCTGACTTAGTGCCCGAACGAAACAATGAAAGGATGTAATCAATATGTTTACCATTCAGGGGAAGTACAACATGGCCGTCGTTTATGCCGGCCGCACCGACCAGGAGTCCGTGGCCCAGGTCATGGCCATGTGCAACACCCCTTATCTGGCGGGGAGCCGCATCCGCATGATGCCCGACATGCACGCCGCTGAGGGCTGCACCGTTGGCACCTCCCTGACCATCACCGACCGCGCGAACCCCGCCTGGGTGGGCGGCGACATCGGCTGCGGCATGCAGGTCTACAAGCTGGCCGAGCGCGATATCGACTGCGCGGCGCTGGACGCCGTCATCCGCAGCCAGATCCCCTCCGGCGCGGCCATCTTCCCCGGGGAGAACAAGGCTGTGCGCCAGCTGCACCTGAGCGACATGATCTGCCATGAGTTCACCCGCAAGAAGGTTGTGGATGCCTCCCTGGGCACCCTGGGCGGCGGCAACCACTTCATCGAGGTGGACCGCGACACCGACGGCGCGCTTTATCTGGTCATCCACTCCGGCAGCCGCCGCCTGGGCCGCGATACGGCCACCTACTGGCAGAACGAGGCCTTCTGCCAGACCAACGGCTTCGACCCCAAGCTCTTTGCAAAGCGCAAGATCGACATCAGCGCGGCGAAGGTCAAGAAGGCCGTCAGCTGGCTGGAGGGCGAGGCGCTGGAGGGCTATCTGCATGATATGAACATCGCCGTGCGCTATGCCATCCGCAGCCGCGAGCTGATGGGCGAAACGATCCTGCAGGCCCTGCACCTCACGCCCGTGGAGTCTTTCGCGACGATTCACAACTACATCGACACGAAGCACGGCGTGCTGCGCAAGGGCGCGGTGAGCGCGCAGGAAGGGGAGACGCTGATCATCCCCATCAACATGCGGGATGGGAGCCTGATCTGCCGCGGCAAGGGCAACCCCGAGTGGAACTGCACGGCCCCCCACGGCGCGGGCCGCATGATGACCCGCTCCCAGGCCAAGCAGGAGATCACCCTGGAGGAGTACCAGGCGGCGATGGCCGGCATCTGGTCCTCCTCGGTGAGCGAGTCCACCATCGATGAGAGCCCCATGGCCTACCGCGCCATCGACGAGATCCTCGACGTGATCGAGGACACCGCCGAGGTGACGGCCCTGCTGACCCCCATCTACAACTTCAAGGCCAGCAAGACCGCCGCCGTGGACGAGGAAACCATGGACGGCAACGACTGATCCCGCCAGCAAAGAAAAAGTAGAAAAACCTATTGACAACGGGTGGGAGACGTGGTATACTCTCTATGTTTGAAGCAGAGGCTTGCCCGTCTCTCACCTCGTGTGGCTCACGCTGCCGGGTTCCATGGCGTCCTTTCCCGCAAGGGGTGGATACTGCGCATGTACAGCGACGGGTTTCGAACGCCCGTCGCTTTTTCATGTATGGAAGGGCGGGGCAGGACCGGAGCAGTGGCGCTCCGGGAGCCGATGGCTGTCAACTGATTTTGGGAGGTGTATGGACATCGCTATCGATCTGATGATCAACGAAGAAATCCGCGACAGAGAGGTTCGCGTAATCGATGAGAACGGCGAACAGCTCGGCGTCATGCCTACGCACAAGGCACTCGAATTGGCGGAGGAGCGCGGCCTTGACCTGGCCAAGATCCAGCCTCAGGCGAAGCCGCCGGTGTGCAAGCTGCTGGACTATGACAAGTACCGCTAC
>JAFQQT010000087.1 GCA_017410455.1 Clostridia bacterium | reverse complement strand
GCCCTGGGCGACGAGGCCCTGCCCCATGTGCTGGATCAGCACTACATCGACCGCCTGGAGGAGGAGATCATGCTCCTGGACGAGGCGGGCGACGCCTTCGACCTGGAAAAGGTGCGCAAGGGCGAGCTGACCCCCATGTTCTTCGGCTCGGCCGTCACCAACTTCGGCGTGGAGCCCTTCCTGGACCGGTTCCTGCAGTACACCAACCCGCCGCTGCCCCGAGTGAGTGACGCGGGCGAAATCGGCCCGGAGAACCCCTATTTCTCCGGCTTCATCTTCAAGATTCAGGCCAACATGAACCCCGCCCACCGCGACCGCCTGGCCTTCATGCGCATCGTGTCCGGTGCGTTTGAGAAGGGCATGGAGGTCTGGCACTCCGGCACGGGCAAGATGGTGGCTCTTAAGCAGCCCCAGCAGTTCATGGCCGACGCCCGCGAGGGTGTGGAGGAGGCCTGGGCCGGCGACATCATCGGCCTGTTCGACCCCGGCATCTACCAGCTGGGCGACACCCTCTCTACCGGCCCCAGGTTCCATTACGAGAACATCCCCGTCTTCGCGCCCGAGCACTTCGCCCGCGTCCGCCCGCTGGACAGCATGAAGCGCAAGCAGTTCACCAAGGGCATCACCCAGCTGGCCGAGGAGGGCGCCATCCAGACCTTCATCCGCACCGAGACCGGCCGCGAGGAGTTCATGGTCGGCGTGGTCGGCGTGCTGCAGTTTGAAGTGCTGGAGCACCGCCTGAAGACCGAGTACCAGGTGGAGATCGTGATGGAATCGATGCCCTTCCGCTATGTGCGCTGGGTGGTCAAGTCCCCCAAGGAAGTGGACAAGCTGAAGCTGACCTCCACCTCCGGCCGCGCCAAGGACAGCCGCGACCGCGACGTGCTGCTGTTCGAGAACGAGTGGAGCATCCGCCTGGCCTGCGAGAACAACGAGGGGCTGGAGCTGGCCGAAACCGCGAACCGCTTGTAATTCCTTTTGTAGGTGCGCGTCACCGCAGCGTCCACCTCATCCGTCTTCGCCTTGCGGCGAATCCACCTTCCCCTCAAGGGGAAGGCTTTGGGGGTGCGCGACCTAACCTTGGCTTCCCCTTGAGGCGCGACGCGTTAAGAAACCATGCCAGTGGCATGGTTTTAGCCAAAGCGGGGAGCAATCTATGATTGCGACCGGGAGAAAGCTCCCGCCGCAGCGGGTGATGAGGTGGAAATCTGCTGTACAGACGACCTCATTTCCACTCCTATCCGTTATATAAGGAGATGTATCAAATGATCCGCGAAGATATTCGCAACATTGCCATCATTGCCCACGTTGACCACGGTAAGACCACCCTGGTGGACCAGATGCTCAAGCAGGGCGGCGCCTATCACGAGAACCAGCAGACCGTTGACCGCGTGATGGACTCCGGCGACATCGAGCGCGAGCGCGGCATTACCATCCTGGCCAAGAACACCGCCGTGCATTACGGCAACACGAAGATCAACATCGTTGACACCCCCGGCCACGCCGACTTTGGAGGCGAGGTGGAGCGCGTGCTGAAGATGGTGGACGGCGTGCTGCTGCTGGTGGACTCCTTCGAGGGCCCCATGCCCCAGACCCGCTTCGTGCTGAAGAAGGCGCTGGAGCTGAAGCTGAAGGTGCTGATCGTCATCAACAAGATCGACCGCCCCGACCAGCGCTGCGAGGAGGTCACGGGCGAGATCCTCGACCTTCTCATCGACCTGGATGCGGACGAGTCCACCCTGGACAACCCCATCCTGTATGTCTCCGCCCGCAAGGGTACGGCGACCCTCTCGATGGAGGAGCCCGGCACCGACCTGAAGCCCCTGTTCGACTCCATCCTCAAGTACATCCCCGCCCCCGAGGGCGATCCCGACGGCCCGGCGCAGGTGCTGATCTCCACCATCGACTATTCCGATTATGTGGGCCGCATCGGCGTGGGCCGTGTGGTGCGCGGCAAGTTCCGCCAGGGGATGAACGTCGTCCACACCAACCTGGAGACCGGCGCCACCTCCACCCCGTGGCGTCTGGGCAATCTGTACACCTACCAGGCCCTCAAGCGCGTGGACGCGGCTGAGGTCTCCATGGGTGACATTGTGGCTCTGTCCGGCGCGGAGAACATCTCCATCGGCGACACCGTCTGCGACCCCACCTGCATCGAGGGCCTGCCCTTCGTGAAGATCTCCGAGCCCACGGTCACCATGACCTTCCAGGTCAACGACAGCCCCTTCGCAGGCCGCGAGGGACAGTACGTGACCAGCCGTCACCTGCGCGCCCGCCTGATGCGCGAACTGCAGACGGACGTGTCCCTGCGTGTCAACGACACTGACTCCACTGACGCCTTCGAGGTCTGCGGCCGCGGCGAGCTGCACCTGTCCATCCTGATTGAGAACATGCGCCGCCAGGGCTATGAGTTCGCCGTGTCGAAGCCCCAGGTCATCTACAAGGTGATCGACGGCGTGAAGTGCGAGCCCATCGAGCGCCTGGTGGTGGATACCCCCCAGGCCAGCGCGGGCGCGGTCATCGAGAAGATCGGCCGCCGCCGTGGCGTGCTGGAGTCGATGACCGGCCTGGACCGCGTGCGCCTGGAGTTCCTCGTGCCCAGCCGTGGCCTCTTCGGCTACCGCTCCGAGTTCATGACGGATACCCGTGGCGAGGGCATCATGTCCTCCGTGTTTGAGAAGTACGAGCCGGTGAAGGGCGACATCCCCCACCGCTCCGCCGGTGCGATGATCTGCTTCGAGACCGGCACCTCCACCTCCTACGGCCTGTTCTACGCGCAGGAGCGCGGCACGCTGTTCATCGGGGCAGGTCAGGAGGTTTACATGGGTATGATCTGCGGCCAGAACGCCCACAACATGGACCTCGCCGTCAACGTCTGCAAGCAGAAGCATGTCACCAACATGCGCAACGCCTCCGCCTCCGAGGACGCGATGCGCCTGATCTCCGTGCATCCCCTCTCTCTGGAGGAGTGCCTGGAGTTCATCGATGATGATGAGCTGCTGGAGATCACCCCCAAGTCCCTGCGCATGCGCAAGAAGATCCTGGATCATCAGCAGCGCAGCCGCGCCAACCGCCCCAATCAGCAGAAGTGATCTGCGGTCGGGCAAAGCCCGATCGGCGTGAGCGATTCCCCGGAATCGCCGCGCGCAGCCAGCCCCCGCCTTCAGCGCGGATGAGGCGTACCGGTTCAATTCCATGCGAAAGGCCGTACTTCCATCACGGAAGCACGGCCTTTTCTGATGCGCTGGTCTGCAGCGTCCGTTGCGATTCGTCAGAGCCTTTCCCCGGTGGCCTGCATATGCGCCGCCAGCATCCGGGCGATGAAGAACATGATGGCGCATTCGTCGCTCTGCCAGATACGCAGGTTCTTCGGCTCTGCGCAGATCAGGTAGCCGAAGGTTTCATCCCGGACGCCGATGGGCAGGATCAGCACCGTTTCAAAGGCGTGCCGCTGGCACAGCTCGTACAGGCTGGGGCAGATGGGCCTGATATGCCAGACCTCGTTGGTCGTGAAGAGATCATCCCCGGTGAGCAGATGCAGGTCGCGCACCGTGCCGAAGGATTCGCCCCGGCTGATGTTCCTGAAATGGCCGTCCCTGCCGACATAGTACAGGTCGGATATGCGCATGTCATCATCCAGGACATCGCGCATGGCCTTCAGCTTGTCGATCAGCGCGGTGCGGGAATCAAAACGGCAGGCCAGGTCGCGGAGGATCGCATGCATCCCCCGGCTGGCCAGGGTTTTGATGGTGATGTCCTTGTGCTTTTCTTCCACGTAGATGATGTAGCAGTTCCTGCCTTTGGTCTTGCCCCGGTACAGCGTTTTGTCCACCAGCCCGAAGAGGGTCGCATAGTCCCCGGCATCCCGGGGGAACGCCGCGCAGCCGATGGTGCCGGTGATGAAGGGCTCGCAGTCGTCAAGTTCGATGTTCTTGCGCAGCACATTGAAGTTGGAATACAGGCCGATGAAGAAGGCCTTCACCGCGTCGTAATCCAGATCCCTGAAGTTGACGATGAGGAACTCATCCCCGCCAAAGCGGCCGGCAATGCCGTAGTCTTCCAGATACCGCTGCAGGTCGCCGGCGACCCCCGCCAGCACGCCATCTCCCGTTCTGTGGCCATAGGTATCGTTGATGAACTTGAAGTTGTCCAGATCGAGGAGGGCCAGCGTGAATGGGACCTTGCTCCTGATGAGGTGCTGGATCAACCCCATGATATGCCGCCTGGTGAGAAGGCCCGTCAGTGAATCGATCACGCCGCTGATGCTGGTTGTCCTGAGTACTTCCCCGAAGTAGGGGTACTTCAGCAGCTGCTCCCTGGTATACATGCAAACCTCCGGAAAAAAGCGTTGCCCGTCGGGTGAAACCGCGACCCGTGGCCTGTGGACGGTCGCGGTGGGGGATATTGATCTGATTATACCACGTTACGGACGATTTTTCCACCCGCTTTTGCATTTCGGCGCCTGCTGCCGGGGCGGTGTTACTGGCCCAGCCGGTGTGCGCTCATGGTGATCCACTCCTGCACGCGGCAGAGGAACTCCCGGTTGGTGGGCTTGCCCCGGTCGGGGTCGACGCTGCTGCCGAAGAAGCGCTCCAGCCGCTCCAGCTCGCCCCGGCTCCAGGTGGACTCGATGGCCAGGCGGAGGCTCCGCTCCACTGCGCCGGGGGTCATGCCGTGGCGGCGGGCAATGAGGGGGTACAGGCCGTGGGATACATCGGTCAGCAGCGGCGGATGCACCACCGTCAGGGCCACGGCCTCCGGCAGGAAGCGCCAGGCCGACAGGCGTGGGGGTACCCCCAGGGCATGCAGCATGCCCCGGGCCAGATGCTCCGCCTCCGGCAGCCGCAGCGCGTGACACGAGGGCAGCCGGCCTTCGTGCATCCATCCCCGCAGGAGGCCGGGCAGGTCGGCAAAGGCCGGCAGCGGCCCGTCCGGGGCGGCGACGCCGTCGCCCAGCAGATACGGCGGGGCCAGCAGGGGCTGCTCCGTCAGCAGGTGAAGCAGCGCGTCGGCGGCGGGGCAGGGCGTCAGCACCAGCAGGCGGATGGGCACGTCCGTCAGCAACCGCAGGGCCTGCGGGGCGGAGGCGGCCTCCAGGCAGCGCCACTCGGGGCCCAGGTTTTCCAGCTGCCAGGCGATGTGGAGCCGCCGGGCAGGCGCATCTGACAGGACGATGGCGTTCATGGGCATCCCCTCCGGAGGGAGGATAACATGCCCGGGGCTGCGCGGGGGAAAATCCGCCGCCGAACGACAAAGAAAGACCGGAGGCACTCCTTGGCGGAGGACGCTTCCGGTCTGTTGTGTGCAAGGGGGTGCGGGGATCAGATGGCGGCCAGCTCGGCGTTCTTGTAGGCGGGATCGTCCGTCACCTCGCGGATGACATGGAGCTGGGGCGGGAAGTCGATGGGCTCGTTCTCGTCGGAGAGCTCGATCTCGACAATGGCCTTGTCGTCCCAGAAGGGGTAGACGTCGATCTCGAAATACTGGATGCCCCAGGTGAGGCAGTAGCGGGTCTTGCGGATCTGGCGGCGGGTCACGTCCGCCTCCATCAGCGCGGCGAGGTACTCGTCCTTGGTCAGGCGCTTTTCCACTTCGATCCGTTTCATGCCGGTGACGGCGCGCTTGGTGGTCATGGTGAAGAGGTAGTGGCCGTCGCAGCCGCGCTGGCGGACGCGGCGCTCCTCGCCCTCCGCGGCGGTCAGGTAGGTCTGGATGACGTCGATGCGGCTGCAGTTGGGCAGGCTCTCCAGCCAGGCGATATCGGGGTATTCGATGAGGAATTTGCGCTCGATTTCGAGGGGTTCGGGGCCGCCCAGGACGGTGGCGATCTCCCGCATGAGGCGGCGCATCTTCTCCTCGAAGTCCGTTTCGTTGTCGATCACGCGGAAGTGGGGATGCCCCGTCCAGGCGGCGATGATCTTGTCATCCAGGGCCACTGCCTGTTCCACGGTTTCGATGCGGGCGGCGTTGTTGGCGGTGGTGTAGAACTCCTCGGCGCCCTTGGCGGCGGTCACCAGGTGGAACACCGCATCGTAGCCATCGCGCATCTCCACCTCGTTGGCGCCGATGCGGTCAAACACCCACTCGGTCTCCTCGTCCGTCATGTAGGCGCGGTTGTCCAGCATGCCCCGGTCGCACACGATGAGGATCTTCTCCTTGGGCATGGTGCGGGCGGCCTGCTCGAAGAGGCGCTCCTTCTCCCGCTGCAGGGTCATCTGCACCACCTGATACTCTGCGTTGGTGCCGCAGGTCCAGGGGGCAACGCCGCCAGAGATGAACTCGGTGGCCGTCTCCGGCACGAACAGCACCGTCCACCCCTGCTGGGAGAAGTGCTTCTGGATCCAGCTCATGGCCGTGGACTTGCCCGCGCAGGGGCCGCCGGTGATGACGATCTTGGTGATGGTCTGCATGCAAAACCTCCGGGATGTGATGTAGAGAATTATGAATTAGGAATTGATAGTGGCAGCTCTGTGCACATTATACATCATTTGCGCGCGATGGGCAAGCCCTGAATCCACGCCGGCTGACAGCCGAAGAAAGAGGACTGCCCCGATCGCCGGAGCAGTCCCCCAAATCAAATTCATAATTCCTGATTCTTAATTCCTGATTCAATTCCGAATTCCCTCTCCCGCCTCAGCGGAAGATATACGCCAGGGTGAGGAACTCGCCGTCGCGCTTGTCGGCGGGGTGGTACAGCGTGCCGTCGAGGAAGGCGAAAAGCTCGGTGGTGTAGGCCACGTCGTGCTGTGCCTGGGACTGGGCCAGGGTGGCCAGGTGCTGCAGGTGCGTGGGGAGGATGGCGGCGGCGACGGTGTGCAGATCGTCGGCGAGGCGGAGGATCTCCGGCTGCAGCGCATCCGCCAGCGGGCGGAAGACTTCCTGGTACAGCCGGTCGTACTGCGCCCTGGTGAAGATGGCGAAGCTGGGGCGGAGCGCGTCGCCGTCCTTGGTGATGAAGCCCTTCCCGATCAGCTGCGCCAGGGTGTACTGCTCGTCCTCCGTCACGCAGGCGGGGTCGAAATCCGCGTGGATCAGCTTCTCCAGCAGCGTCCGCAGAGCCTTGTACTCCGCCGTCCAGGCGTCCATCATGCTTTCGATCTCGCTCTGGCCGAAGTTGTGCAGGCCGAACCAGTAGAAGCCATTGTTGCACATGCTGCCGTTGTAGGCGAAGTCCCGGCGGATGGGATCGACGGGCTCGGTGCGGTCAAAGCCCAGGGGCCAGTACTTGCCGCCGTCGGGGCGGTAGGGCGGATCGGGGGTCTCCACGGGCAGGGGCAGGCGGCGGGTGAAGAGGTAGATCAGCAGCCAGAGGAGCCTGTTCATCGGCTTGTCGCAGCCGATGAAGCCGATGGCGCGGATAACGGCCTCGTGGGCCAGCAGATGGCCGGTGATGGCGTCGCACAGGGTGGCCTTGTGCGCCTCAAACACGCGCAGCATCTCTGTTTCCTGCTGGCTGGTCGTGATGAGGAAGTCGGTGAAGTAGCGGCCCTTCTCCTCGCGCAGCAGCTCCTGCTCCACGAGCCATTCCAGGTCGTGCTCGATGTAGGGGCGTGCCACGCCCAGCATCTCCGCCAGCTCCTGCGCGGTGCGGCCTTCGTGGTAGCAGGCGCAGCAGAGGTTCTGCATCAGCAGGCTGTTGCCGACGCGGCGGGTGGCGTTGTCCGGCGTGTCCTGGCCGTTGATGCCCATGCCCAGCTTGCGGGGGGTGTATACGAATTCGGCGTTCATGTTGTAGGCTCCTTCCCTGATTTTCCTGCGGGTCTCGCAGAGGTGCCAGCGCAGCGTTCCTTCCGAAATGCCCAGCCTGCGGGCGATCTCCTTCTGCGGCAGCTGCCGGACGTAGAAGAGGATCATCGCCTCGCGCTGCAGGTGGCTGAGGTTCATCACCTGCTGGCGCACCCAGGCAGCCAGGCGGGCTTCCTCCTGCCGGTCAGCCAGATCGGCGGCGAAGTCATGCCCGTCGGCGTGGCTTTCGTCCAGGGGCTGTGTACGGTGAGCGGTCAGCTGGCGCAGGCGTTTGAGCCACACGAAGCGGGCCACCCGCCACAGCAGGCGTTCCGGGTCGCGCACGGGGGTTCCGGCGGCTTCCTCGCGCCGGGCGGCGCTCAGGTACTGCAGCCAGACCTCCTGCGTCAGGTCCTCGGCCTGCCCGCGGCAGCCGGTCTTGCCCCAGGCCCAGCGCAGCAGGCGCGGGGACAGCTCTGTGATCAGGCGTTCATCCGGCATGACACCCCTCCTTTCCTGTGTGATCAGACGCGTCTGCCCCTATAGTACCGCAGGGGCGGCGGATGTTGGGCAGATGCGGAAAAAAAGCCGCTGCACCGGGCGTGCAACGGCCTTTTTGCGGGATCAGTTGGTTTCCACCGGCTCCAGGAAGGAGACCATGACGTAGCCTTCCATCACGTCCGTGCGGACATGCACCCAGGCGGGGTCCTCGCAGGTTTCCAGCACGATCAGCTGCTGATGCTTGTACAGGCGGCGGAGGATCTCGGCGGACTGGGTGGGCTCGGCGCGCAGGTTCAGGGAGGAGTCGTCATCGATGTGCTCGACGGTGGCGAGGTAAGCGCCCTCGGGCAGGTTCGTGGCGGTGACGGGCATGAGGGTCGGCCGGGGCGTGGGGGTGGCGGGCGGCGCGGGGGTCGCGGCCAGCACCGCCGGCGCCGTGGGCAGCACCGCGCTGCCGGACTGCACCCGCATGAGGGTCATGCCGGGGTAATAGAAGGCGAGGATCTCGTGGAAGAGCTTGCCGTACTGGCTGGCCATCCACTGGGCGCCGCGCTGGCTCATGCCCACGCCGTGGCCGTAGCGGCGGGCCTGAAGGAGGTAATGCGTGTCCGTCTCGGTGATGGAGAGCATCTCGTTGTCCGTGCCGGAGATGGACAGACCCAGGGTGCGGACCGCATCGGGGAAGAGGTCGATGGTGATGGTGATGGGCTCGGCGGCGGGGATGAAGTCCGACAGCACGGGGACGGATACGGCCTCGGCGGTGGCCACGGGAGTGGCGGTGGGCTGGGGCGTGGCCGTGGGGGTCGGCGTGGCGAAGAAGTACAGCTCCTCCTCCGGCGTGGGCGCGGGGGTGGCCGTCGCGGGGAGCTCCAGCTTCCGGCCCGACCACTCCACCGTCAGGGTCAGCTGCGTCATGTAGCGGCTGGGGGCCTCGAAGGCCGCGCCGCCCAGGGACATCATGGTGATGCGGTCGATGCGCAGGTGATCCGCCGAGGCGACGTAGCCCTGTGCGGCCATCTCCGGCAGGATCTGGGGCGCGATCACCGACAGGAAGCGGCTGCTGACCTGCCCTTCACGGGGGATGCGCACCGTGCGGACGATGCTCTCGGGGTTCTCCAGATCGTAGGGGTCGTCCACCATCTGGTAGTAGCTCCAGTCGCCCCGGCCACTCCAGACGTTTTCCACCAGCTCGGTCTGGCCGCCGTTGGAGGCGCTGTAGTAACAGGTGGCCAGCTGGCCGTTGTAGGTGCCCACCACGCCGGCGGTTTCCTCCACGGCGCGGATGGCGTTGGTGTAGGAGTAGTTCACGCCCTTGAAGACCTGGTCGTTGGTGGTGTCCACCAGGTCGTAGTCACGGCTGCTGCCGATCTTGTTCAGCGCGTAGGTGCGGGCGCAGACGGCCTGGGCCTTCAGGGCCTCCAGGGGGAAGTACTCGCTCATCTCGTAGGGCACCACGCCCAGCAGGTATTCCTCCACGTTGATGGTCAGGATGGGGCGCAGCATGCCCCCGTCGATGCTCAGTTGCAGCGTGCCGGGGTAGAGGCTGCCATTCTCCTCAAAGCGCAGACCATTGACCTCATCGGCGGACTGGTTGCGCACGAAGGTGATCTCATCCCCCACGCGCAGGCTCATCCCGGCATAGAACAGGTACAGCTCCCCCTCGCGGATGAGCACGGTGACCTCCGCGCCCCGGGGGAAGGCCATCTCCACCTGTCCCCCGGAGGCGGCGGTGTAGCTGCCGTCCAGGGTCAGGTCGGCGCGGTCCGTCAGGTTCAGGCGGCGCAGCAGCACGCGCACATCCGGCGCGGGGTCAGCGGCCCGGGCAGATGCGGGCAGGGGCAGCAGCATCAGGCACAGCATCACGCAGAGGATGCGGAAGAATCGCTTCATTCGATCATGTCCTCCTCGGGTCGATGTTGTTTCAGTGTCTTTCGCTCATGTGAAAAACGGATGACAAGGCTATTATCATCCGTGTGGAAGAAATTATACGTGTTTATACGCGGCTTCGAATTCGCCGGGGGTCATGCCGGTGTACTTCTTGAACACCTGGCAGAAGTAGCTCTTGTTGGGGTAGCCGCAGGCGGCGCTGATTTCTGCCAGGGTCATTTCCTCCGGGCCGGAGAGCAGGTACTGGGCCTTTTCCATCCGCGTGCGGGTGAGGAAGGTGGAGAAGTGCTGGCCGGTCTTCTCGTGGAAGAGGCGGCAGAAATAGGCTGGGGTCAGCCCCAGGGAGCGGCTGAGGTTCGCCTGCGAATAGGGCAGGGAGCAGTCCGCGCGGATGGATTCGATCACATGGTCGATGGGTGCGGCGCTCAGGGGCGCCGGGCAGGCCCGCAGCACGCCCTGCAGCGACGCCAGCCAGCTCAGCAGCGCCTCGCGGGGATGGCGGGTCATCTCATTCAGGTTCAGCCCGCCCGTCAGGCTCTGCAGGGAGGCCTCGGCGTGCTGGCTCCAGATGGCCTCGATCACCAGCGGGACAAAGCCGAAGCAGACCCGGCTCAGCTCCGTTTCCGTCCGCAGGGCGCGGGAAACATACCCGCCCAGGGAGGCATACTGGCGGCGCTTGATGCTCGTGAGCAGATGGGCGCGGTGGGTGCGGGCGACGCTGCCGTTCATGGGGGCGACGCGGCTCCACCAGTCGGCAATCTCCCGCATGGGCGCAAGGTGGCTGACCCAGGCGGTGGGATCGGAAAACTCCTCGCCGATGAACATGGTGCCGTCCTGCTCGAGGTTATAGGCGGCGTGCTCCATCAGCCCGCGGGCGCAGAGCCAGAGCACCGTGTCGCGGTGGATGTGGGCAGGGTAGCGGGTCAGGGCCAGCATGATGGTCATCACGTCGCCATCGGCGGCGAAGCAGGCGGCGGCAGCGCCAGCGGGGGCCATGGCGGCCTCCACGCCCTCCAGCAGGGCTTCGCGCTGTTCGTCCGTCAGGGGGACGTCGGCTTCCCAGCGGATCAGCCGCCAGGCATGCACGCCTTCGCCCGTGGGTGCGGTCGCTCCGGGATCGCCCGCCAGCAGCGCCGCCATGGCGCGGGTCAGCGTCATCTCGTGTTCTGTTGCCATCGTCACCTCTCCCTGTCCTGCTGCATCCTGTGTGTAATAAAAGCGCGGTCGCGCCTGCCGGGCAGACGTGCCGCGCACTTTTCGGCTAACTTTTATTTTAACCGAATTGTTGGGTTTTGAAAAGAGGTTTGTTTCGATTTGTTGCTTTTTGTCACATCTGCACAAGGGGTGATCAGGCTTCCAGCGTGATGCATCTGAGTGCCGCCGGGCCCCAGCCGCGATAGACCAGGTAGATGCTGTGAACGCCGTCGGGGATGGCCACGTCGCAGCGGTATTCCGTCCATACGTTGTCGTACCCCACGCGGATCTCGCCAAGGGTCTCGCCGTCCCAGGCGGTGCGCACCTCGAACACGCCGCTGCAGTAGCCGCGGGTCTGGATGCGCAGGCCCTTGACGCCCTTGCAGTCGAAGGACTTGAAGCCGATGGTGGTGCCGTCTGCGATGTTCGCGATGTGGCCATCGAGCTTGTCGCCGTCCTTGCCGTCCTGGGTGATGCAGGGCGCGCCGGGCTTGCCGACGATGAGGCGGTGCTCCTTGTCGAAGAGATGGCAGGCGATGTAAGCCGGATAGGTGCCCTCGCCCTTTAGCGGGCCGCCGTTGAGGCCGCAGGAGGTGATCTCCACCTGGGGGATGCGGCCGTCCTCGGTAAAATACACCGGCTCGGCGCAGCCCTGGCGGCTGAACCAGTGGTTGTTGGTGTGGCGGTGGTAGAAGATGTACCACTGGCCGCGGATCTCCACCAGGCCGCCGTGGTTGTTGCTGCCGGACACGGCGGGCATGTCGGCGGGCTTGTAGGTGTCAATGTGAAGATCGGCGTTGGAAACCACCACGCCGCCGTAACGGAAGCCGCCGGTGGGCTTGTCGGACACGGCGTAGCACAGCTCATGCATGGGGGTGGAGGAATAGACGAAGTAGTACCTGTCGCCGCGCCTGCGGATGGAGGAGGCCTCGAAGAAGGCGTGGCCCTCGAATTCCGTGCCGTCGGCATACTCCACGCCCGGCACCACGAACACCGGGGCCTCGGCGATGGTCAGCATATCGCTCTCCAGCACCGTGCACATGGCGCCGTGGCGGCTCTTGTCGCCCCGGCCGCAGAAGCCGGTGTAGAGGTAGGTCACGTCCCCCTCGGTGATGACGGCGGGGTCGAACTGCGGCTCGTCGCCGGGCTTCTCGCCCAGGCGCGTACCGTCCTTGTAGTGCACATAACCCAGGAACTGGTAACGCCCTGCCGGGGAATCGCACACGGCGACGGAGATGACGGGGAACTTGTCCAGCGCGTAGTACAGGTAGTACCGGCCGTCGGGGCCGCGTGTCACGTCGGGGGCATAGAGGCAGGCCCGGCCGTCGGCGTTGAGGGGATCGTCCGTGCGGCCGTAGATGACGCCCTCGCACCGCCAGTCGCTCAGGTCGTCCACCGGGGCTGACCAGCCCATGTAGTCCCCCTGGCAGAAGACCCAGCCGTTAAACTGGTCATGGGAGCCGTAGACATACACGCGGTCGCCGTAGACGTGGGGCTCGCCGTCGGGGATGTACTCCCACGAGGGCAGATAGGGGTTGAAGGCCTGCTTTTTCATCATCAATGCACCTCTCAGAGCGTTGTCATACCGGTGAAGAAGCTCACATCCGTCGGGTGGATGAAGCACTTTCCGATATGATTCAACACGATGATGCGCAATACCTGCCCGGCGGATTTTTTATCCATGCCCATGGCGGCCAGCAGGTGCTCTTCGGGGATGTCCGGCAGCTGCATGGGCATGCCCAGGGCGGTGAGCAGCGCGTCCAGGCGGACGGCAGTCCCTGCCTCCGTCAGGCCCTTGTGCTCCGTCAGGCGGGTCATCACATGCATACCCAGGGAAACAGCCTCGCCGTGGCGCAGGCCCGTGTAGTGCTGACAGGTCTCCACCGCGTGGGCGATGGTGTGGCCGAAGTTGAGCGTCATGCGCAGGCCGGTGTCCCGCTCGTCCTGGGCGACCACGTCAGCCTTGGCCTGCACGCAATGGCGCAGGATGACGTCGATTTGCTCCATCAGCGCTGCGCGGCCGCCGGGGGCTGCCGCTTCCAGCAGGGAGAACAGCGCGCTATCCCCGATGCAGCCGTACTTGACCACCTCGCCCAGGCCGTCGCGCCAGAATTCGTCCGTCAGCGTGTTCAACGTGTCCGGGTCGATGACCACCAGGTCGGGCTGATAAAACGCGCCGACCAGGTTCTTGCCCTGGGGCAGGTCAACGGCGACCTTGCCGCCCACGGAGGAATCCACCTGGGCCAGGAGCGTGGTGGGCACCTGCACAAAATGTACGCCGCGCAGGAAGGTAGCCGCCGCCAGGCCGGTCAGATCGCCGATGACGCCGCCGCCCAGGGCCAGCACCGCGTCCCGGCGGGTGATGCGGGCGTGGCAGAGGAAGTCGTACAGGTCGGACAGGCGGGAGAGGCACTTGGTCTCCTCGCCGTGGGGGAGGGTGATCGATTTTACCTTCAGCCCCGCCGCCAGCAGCGACTTCACTGCCCGGCTCAGGTACAGGGGCGCTACGTTGTCATCCGTGACGACGGCCACGGTGACCTCCCCCAGGGTCTCGCGGACATACATGCCGATGCTGTCCAGGAGACCTGAGCCGATGTGGATGGGGTAGGGGCGGGATTGGAGCGGGACGATGATCTTCTGCATAGCAAACTCCTGAAGGAAATTATGAATTAGGAATTATGAATTATGAATGTAGTAAGCGGAACTGGCATGGCTGAATCTGTGGTTAACACTCTAAATTCCTAATTCCTAATTCATAATTCATAATTAAATCAGATTTCGCGTCCCACGGCTTTCGCAATGTTCCTGATGTCCGCCATGACCTCCGCGAAAGCGTCGGGCTTGATGGACTGGGCGCCGTCGCACAGGGCGTGGGCGGGGTCGTTGTGCACCTCGATCATCAGGCCGTCCGCGCCCACGGCGATGGCTGCGCGGGCCAGGGGCTGCACCATCCAGTACTTGCCCGTGGCGTGGCTGGGATCGACGATGACCGGCAGGTGGCTCAGCTGCTTCACCGCGCAGATGGCGGAGAGGTCGGTGGTGTTGCGGGTGTAGGTTTCAAAGGTACGGATGCCGCGCTCGCAGAGGATGACGTTCTCGTTGCCGCCAGCCATGATGTACTCGGCGGACATGAGCCACTCCTCGATGGTGGCGGAGAGGCCGCGCTTCAAGAGGATCGGCTTGCGGGTCTGGCCCAGGCGCTTGAGGAGGTCGAAATTCTGCATGTTGCGCGCGCCCACCTGGATGCAGTCCACCAGATGCTCGAACTTGTCGATGTCGTAGGGGCTCATCAGCTCCGTCACGATGGGGAGGCCAGTGATCTCGCGGGCGTGGACGAGCAGATCCAGGCCGCGGTATTCCAGGCCCTGGAAGGAGTAGGGGCTGGTGCGGGGCTTGAATGCGCCGCCGCGCAGCACCGTGGCGCCGGCTTCCTTCACGCCCTTGGCGACCTCCTCGATCTGCGCCTCGGATTCCACGGAGCAGGGGCCCGCCATGATGCTGAGCTTGCTGCCGCCCACGACGGTGTCGCCGATCTTCACTTCGCTGGGGCCGGGGTGGAACATGCGGTTGGCCTTCTTGAAGGGCTCAGCCACCTTCATAATGCGCTCCACGCAGCGCAGGGATTCGATCTGCGCCGGATCCAGGCGGCTGGTGTCGCCGATCAGGCCCAGAATGGTCAGGTCGTTACCGATCATGGGGTTGACGGTGATGGCGCCCTTGCTGAGGATGACATTGGTGACGTAGTCGATCTCCTGACGGGTGGTGCCTTGCTTCAGAACGATAATCATGGTGTGCTTCCTCCTTCATATTGTAGCAGAACCGGTGGGAAATGAAAAGCGCGGAGGCCCCGCAAAGGGAGCTTCCGCGCATTTTTTCCTGTTCAGGTGGACAGGTATGCCCTCGGCTTACTTCACGGTACGTTAACCTGCCCGGCAGCATAAGCGGCCGGGAACATAAACGCGAAGTAAGAAGAATGCAGCATAGCCTGTTACCTCCTTGTGACAGCATTATAGTATCCTGTATACAGGAATGTCAAGGGGTGGGATTGTTCTTTCCGTGTACAGCCCATTCGCCGCCCTTCAGCTCCTCGTACAGCACGGGGACGAGGTAGGCGCAGAGAAGCTGCGGGATGATGCTCAGGAGGGAGAGCAGCGCGTGATGGGCGGTGGAGATCATCCCATCGGAGAAAATGACCTGAACGGCCGCGACGGCAACGATCACCAGCAGGGCCGGGAAGCTCATACAGACGAAGCGCCAGCGGTGGCCGCGCATGAGCTGCTTGGACTTTTCCAGCGCAGCGGCGCCGCCCATGTGGGGGTTATCGATGATGCAGCATCCGGCCAGCAGGTAGTTGAGCGCCGCACGGAGGAGCAGAACGAGCATCAGCACCATGCCGATCAGGTAGATCACAGTGCCCGCAGTCATGGTGCCGGAGGCGGCTGCAGCGGTCATGGAGAGGGTGGGGTCGCCGGAGGCGGAGTAGCACATCAGGGCGCCCATGAAGACGAGCAACAGCCCCGGCAACATCCACAGGAAAGCGAACAGGCCCTCCCAGAGGTAGAAGCAGATGACCTGCTTCCAGTACGGGAACATGCTGCCGATGTGATCGAAGGAGATCTCGCCCCCGCGCAGGTGAGTCAGCGCGCCGCGGGTGAGGCCCATCTGGAAGAACATCGTCACGACGGACAGCAGGAGCGCCAGCAGCGGCATGAGGTGATACTGCACCTCGCCCAGCGCAAAGATGACAAAGAGGATGCCCAGCAGGGTGGGCCAGGTGGCAAGGGTGGCCTTCCAGGCGCGGCGGCGCAGGTCGGAAGCGGAAAGGCGAATGCAGGTCACAGGATAACCTCCTTTGTGTGGCGGATGAAGCCTTCTGCAACTATATACGCCGCACAGCGCAAATAAGTTTCACTATCCCCCAAAAAAAGCGAACCCCCGCAAAGAAAAAACGGGGGTCGGGGG
>JAFQQT010000086.1 GCA_017410455.1 Clostridia bacterium | reverse complement strand
GGCACGGCTGGACGGAGAAGCTCTCCGCCCTGACCCCCTCGACCCGCTCGGCCGGTGTGGCGGCGGAGATCATCGGCAAGCGCGCCGCCCGCGAGCTCCGCAAGGAGGACATCGTCAATATCGGCATCGGCATCCCGGAGACCATCTCCCGTTACGCCGAGCAGAACGGCATGCTGGATCATATCACCCTGACGGTGGAATCCGGCGGCATCGGCGGCTTCCCGGCCTCGGGCAAGGTGTTCGGCGCGATGATCGGCGCGGCCTCCGTGTACGACATGGCCAACCAGTTTGACCTGTACAACTCCGGCGGGCTGGACATCTGCTTCATGGGTGCGCTGGAGGTGGACCAGTACGGCAACGTCAACGCCCACCGCGGCCCCGGCGCCTATGCGGGCATCGGCGGCTTCGCCAACATCACGGCGAAGACCCCCACCGTCGTGTTCTGTCTGACCTTCAACACCCGCGGACTGGCCGTCACCCGCCAGGACGACGCGGTCTACATCGAGCAGAACGGCTCCGTGCCCAAATTTGTGGAGCAGGTGCGCTCTATGAGCTTCTCCGCGCGCAACGCCATCGCCAACGGCCAGAAGGTGCTCTACGTCACCGAGCGCTGCGTGTTCATCCTGACCGCCAAGGGCCTGAAGCTCCTGGAGGTCTACCCCGGCGTGGATGTGCAGCGGGACATTCTCGATCTGCTGCCCTTCCCCATTGAAGTGTAATCGCATACGAAAAGCTCCCTCCGGATGTGCGGAGGGAGCCATTTTTGTTGGGGGGTATACTCTGCGCTGGCCGAACGACCAGTGCGCGAGTGCAAACCCTCGCAAATATTCCTGAAGAATTTTTGCGAAACCGTCAGGTATTATTCCTTCACGCCGCCCACGGCAACGCCCGCGATGATGTACTTGGACAGACAGAAGTACACGATCAGCAGCGGCATAGCCGTCAGGGTCAGGCCCAGGTAGATGGAGCCGTAGTCGGTACGATAGATATCGCCGCGCAGCTCCTTGACCATCATGGGCAGGGTCTTCATTTCGGCCTTGGACAGCAGCATCAGGGGGGTCAGGTAGTTGTTCCAGGAACCAATCACCGCCATGATACCCATGGTCGCCATTGCGGGGATCATGATGGGCATCACGATGCGGTTGAAGGTGTAGAACTCGCCTGCGCCGTCGATACGGGCCGCTTCCACCAGGGAGACCTGGAAGTTCGCCTCCAGGTACTGCTTGAAGAAGAACACCGTCGAGGCCGATGCGATGGCCGGGATGACCAGCGGCAGATAGCTGTTGGTCCACTCCAGCTGGTACATGAACATGAAGAAGCCGGTGCCGGTGACCTGACCGGGGATCATGATGATGGCCAGGATCATGGCGTAGAGCAGCTTCGCGCCCTTGAACTTGTACACCGTCAGACCATAGGCGGTCAGAGAGGAGAAGTACACGCCCAGGATCGTGGAGCCAAAGGCGATGATCGCGCTGTTCTTGAAGCCCAGCATGACGTCAAAGTGCTTGGCCTGCAGGGTGTTCCAGTTGATGGAGAGGAACGTGGAGGGAATGAGCGACACGCCGCTCTGAATCTGCTGGGAGTTACGGGTCGCGTTGACGATCATCAGCCAGAAGGGCAGCAGGCTCAGCGCGCTCAGGGCGATGCAGAGCACATAGATCATCGTGCGCTTGGTGTTGCGGATGCTGGTGCAGTGCAGCAGCAACGCCGCCAGGGGCAGCACCATCAGGGCGATGGCCACGGGCCAGTTCATCACCGGGTAGCTGAAGGGCAGCTTGACCGGGATGGCACGCAGGCGCAGCACCGAGAAGAACAGCGCCACAACGGCGATCAGATTCGCAAAGCTGGCGAAGGTGTAGAGCTTGCTGGCCAGACGGTCGCCGCCGGCCCACACCAGGCACAGCGCCACAACCAGCATGGCCGCGCCCAGCCAGATCGCCACATACAGATCGGTGAAGCTGGTGGGATAGAGCGCGCCGCCCTGATTGACAATCTGCATGTCAATCTGGATTTCGGCGGGCAGCTTGGCGGGCAGGAGCGCGAATTTCAGCCCGGAGGCGGAATCCGCATTTTCCAGTGCTTCCTTCTGGGCCAGCAGGGCGTTGACGCCTTCCTGTTCCTTGTTGACCTTGCCCAGCTGCTTGTACACAGCATCCTGGGTCTTCTGAACCTTGGCCACATCCGTGCCCTCGGCAGCCATGGCGTCGATCGCCAGCTGCTGGCGGAGGATCTTGATCATCACGGAGTAGCGCTCGTCAGAGGTGGCAAATTCCTTGTCCAGATCGGCGGAGGTCACGTTGCCGGTGGATTTCTGCTCCTCCAGGTCGGCACGCTTGACGTCCAGCGCAGACTGCCAGTTGACCAGCTCGGTCCAGTTGTCGGCACGGCTCTCGAAGGCGGGCTTGGCAGCCTCCATTTCGGCGGCCAGCAGCGCCTGCAGGCCTTCCGCAGGGACGGCCTCGATGGTCACGTCCTTGACCTTGTTGTTCTCGCGCACCAGCTTATCCGCCGCGCGGGTCACAGCGCCCTCTTCCTTGGTGATGTCTTCCATCAGGGAGACCAGCGTGTTGTCCTCAAAGCGGGCCAGGGGCACAAACATCAGCGCCAGGGACAGGATGATCAGAATGGAATAGATGATTCGGCGATTCTTCTTCATTTGCCCACCCCCTTAGCCGGCTTTGCATTCCGGTCCTTCATCAGCGCGGAAAGAATCAGCGAGCAGATGACGATGATGCCGAACAGCACGACGGACGCCGCGCTGGCCATGTTGAAGTTATTGGGCGCCTCGAAGCCCTGCTGGTAGATGAAGCGGGCCACGGTATTGGTGGTGTAGTTGGGGTTGCCCTGGGTCATCAGGTGGGGGATGTCGAACATGGTCAGGCCGCCGACGAGGGAGGTGACCAGGTTGTACAGCAGGATGGGCTTGATCAGGGGCAGGGTGATCTTCCAGAAGGTCTGGCGGGAAGAGCAGCCGTCCACCAGCGCCGCCTCAAACAGCGCAGGGTTGATGCCCATAATGCCGGCGATCATGATGATCATGGTATTGCCATACCACATCCACCACTGGATGAAGGACACCGTGCCGCGGGCCATGGCCACGTTGCGCATGAATTCAAAGGGAGAATTCAGCATGCCCAGCTGCTGCAAAAGCACATTGATGGGGCCAACGGGGTAGCCCATCAGCGCCATGAACAGAATACCGATGGTGGCAGCGGTGATGATGTTGGGCATGAAGATCAGCACCTTGAAGCCGCCCTGGAAGCGCAGGCGCATCCGGCTGTCGGTGAACCAGCTGGCCAGGATCAGCGCCATGGAGATCTGGGGCACAAAGTTGAACAGCCACATGATCACCGTGTTGCCCAGGGACTGCCAGAAGAACTTGGACACCTCGGTATCAAAGGCAAAGAGCTTGGCAAAGTTGTCAAAGCCGATGATCCTGTTGTTCAGCACCTTATCCCAGCCGGCCGCGTCCGTCAGGGACGTGCGGAAGGTGAAGAAAATCGGGTACAGCTGGAAAACGAGGAACACGATCACGAACGGCGCCACAAACAGGTAGCCGTACTTGTCATAGCTGATGGATTTGCGCTTTGCCTTCTTGACAGGCATCGCGTTAGTGGAAACCTTTTGCATTCTTCCACCCCTTTAGCATGAATTTTCCCCTCTGCAGGGGATGGACCTGATTCTTCCGCCGGATTCTCCCCGCCGGAAGTGCCCGGCGGGAGAATCAGGAAAGGTAAAACCCGCATCAATCACAATTGTTCCGAAATGGGAAGAAGGGGCTGCCTCTGCCCCAATGAAGTTGCAGGAGGCAGCCCCCATACATGTCATACCTTATTCAGCTTGACCAGTTGATTACTCAACCACCAGCTCGGGGAACTGAGCGGTAACCTGCGCCTTGAAGTCGGCGATGGCAGCGTCCAGATCCTTCTCGCCCTTGGAGTAGGGAGTGGTGACGTAGTCAGACCACAGAGAATTCATCTTCTCGTCGTAGTCGGTCATGATGGAGCCGTTGGCCAGGTTAGCAGCCTCGGCGAAGATGGAGTAGTGGTCCTGACCGCCCAGGAAGGGGTTGGGAGTGCCGCCCTCGGCCAGAATCTTGTTCACGATCTCGTTGGAGCCGACGAAGTCGCCGGAATCCTTGGCGTACTGATACAGGAACTCTTCAGACATGGTGAAGAACAGGATGAAGTCCTTGATAGCAGCCTTCTTGGCGTCGGAAGCAGCCTCGACCTTGGCGTCGTTGGCGCCGATCCAGGTGCCGCCCCAGCTGTAGCCGACGGGGCCAGCGACCATGCGCCAGTCACCGTAGGTGCCGCCGTCCTTCTCACAGGCAGCCTGCATCTCAGCGTCGGTCATCTTGTCGTTGGTGGTCAGGCCGCAGTTGGGCTTCAGGGTGTAGTGCAGGCCCCAGGTGGGCAGGAAGAAGCACAGGGTGGTGTCGGTCTTCATGCCGGCGAACCAGACCTCGGACCAGGCAGCGCCCTTGTTGGACAGGTCGTCCTGCTCCAGCTCAACAGCCAGATCCAGGTAATCGTACAGGATGGGATCGATGACCAGCTTGCCATCGACGACCCAGCCCTGCTCACGGCCGAAGTTGAAAGCGTTCCAGATGTCGCCAGCGCCGACGACCATCTTGGTGGCGCCTTCGGAAGCCTCGTTCAGCTTCGCAGCGGTCTCCATGAACAGATCCCAGTCAGCGACCAGAGCCTGCATCTCCTCAGGAGAGGTGACGCCCAGGTACTTCTCGGCCAGGGACGCGCGGTACATCAGAGCACCGGGGGTCGCCTGCCAGGACAGGCCCTTCAGCTCGCCAGTGGCAGTGTTGGTGCCGATCTGCTTCATCACGGGGATGGCAGCAGCCACGTCTTCCTCGGTGATGCCAACCTTGGCCAGGTCAGCGGTCACGGGGGAGTTGACGTACTTCTTCACGAACGCAGCTTCCAGGGTGAAGATGTCGGGAGCTTCGTCGGAAGCAGCAGCGGACGCCATGATGGCATCAACCTTGGAGGTGTACTCACCGCCGTCGGTGGGGTAGATGACGTAGTTGATCGTCACATTGGGATGAGTGGGCTTGTAGTACTTCTCGATCATGCCTTCCAGCTCGTTGGTGAAGGACCAGACGTTCAGCACGATCTCTTCTTCAGCGCCGGCGAAGCTCACCATGCCGAGCAGCATCATGAGAGCCAGAACCAGGGAAAGGATCTTCTTCATAGGGGTACCTCCTCATTTATTTGCCTCTCGCGGAGGCGATCTATTCTTTAAGCAGCACCTCAGCACTGCTTAGAGACGTGGTTGTGCGGAACTGTCCTTTGCCAAAAGGGCAGTTCCGGGGGCGTTTTTGTCCGCAGGATAAAAACAGCTGGAGTTCGGGTTCAGCCCTGGGGCACAGGGCCGATGGATTCGCCGGGCAGGAGTTTGGCGGGGATGAGCCCCGTTTCGCTCCCGGCGGTGCGGGGATTCTCGATCCGGTCGATCAGGTAGAGCGCCGCCTGCTGACCCATGCGCTTGGCGTCCTGCACCACAGTGGTGATGCGGGGGTGGGTCATCTGGGTGATGCGGCTGCCGTCGTATCCGCCGATGGAAACGTCCTCCGGCACGCGCAGCCCCAGCTCCGCCGCCGCCGTCAGCGCGCCCAGCGCACTGTGATCATCCGGCATGAGGATGCAGGTGGGGGGCACGGGCAGGGCCATGAGCTTCCTGACGGCCTCTGCGCCAGCCTCCGGGCTGTCGTAAACCGCCTCGACCAGGTACTCGGGCACAGACCCGATCCCCTGCTCGCTCAGGCCGCGGTAGAAGCCGGTGATGCGGTTCTCCGTCACCGAGGCGTGCTCGCCGTGCACATAGGCGATGCGGCGGTGCCCCAGCGCGGCTGCATGCGACACCAGCGCCTTCATGCCCTCGATGTTCTCCGACAGCACGCAGGAGCGGTTGGAGAAGGCGTGGTCAATGGTGACCACCGGGATGTCGCTGGCCACCAGCTCTACCACTTCGGGAGCGTAGAAGTTGGCGCAGACCACGCACACGCCATCCACATTGCGGTAGCGGCAGTGCTCCAGGTAGGTCATGCCCGTCCAGCCGATGTTGTGATTGATGAAGGTGATGTCATACCCGCGCTTCTCGCATTCGGACTTGAAGGAATCCAGCACCGAGGCGAAGAAGCTGTGGGTCAGACCCGTGCCGCGCTCCTCCTGGAAGAGCACCCCCAGGTTGTAGGAGCGGTTTGTCTTGAGAGTGCGCGCGATGGCGTTCGGGTAGTAGCCGATCTCGCGGGCCGTCCGGTGGACGAGCTCACGCGTTTCCGGGCTGATGTCAGCATAGTTATTGAACGCTTTGCTGACCGTGGAAATCGACAGGCCACACTTCGCGGACACATCCTTGATGGTGACGGCCACTGTCGTTCCTCCCTCCTGATGTCATCCTGTCCGGCGTTCCTGCGGCGATTGCCGCTAAACCGGTTTCGTTCACAAGTAGAGTATACAACACTCCCGTCAGAAATGCAAGCCTTTTTTGTGATTTTTTCCGATCATTTCATCCAGAATTTCCATTCCAACCATTTCCGGAAGCGTTACCATTGCGCATTTTCCAGCCTTTTCAGCCCTTTTGCGAAAACGTTTACATTCGTTTCGAAAACAGTGAAAATACAATTCCTTAGGCCTTCTGACCAACATCAACCGTTTTCACCGGCGCATATTTGGTGCAACATGTCAAAAAAAGGGTGGAGGGGTTACACAGTCCTCCGCCCATGCATGAAATCACGCAACCAATTTATAATTATCCATCTCAGTCCCGCTCCAGCTGCTCCAGCGCCGCCAGCAGCCGCTGACCATTGCGCAGTGCCATGCCTTCGCGGCGGGCCGCCTGCACCATGGCCTCATAAGCCTGCGGGGTCAGCGCCGAAATCACCCGGGGCAGGTCCGCAAGGCTCTCCACCGCCAGGCCGACGCCGGCGCTCAGCACCCAGTCCGCCTCTGCCGAGCGGCTCCACACCACCACGGGCATCCCCGCCGCCAGGTACAGCGAGAGCTTGTGCGGCGCGTTGAGCATCATGTAGGCGCCATAGGCTCCCCTGCCCGTGGAGATGGACGAGCCATCCCACACCACGCCGAAGGAGCCCTCCAGGCGAGCCGGCAGCACCTCGGGCGCAGCCTGGCCATGGTGGATGAGGTCCTGGCGCGACTTCCTGCCCTTCCAGCCCGTGCCCCACAGGTGCCATTTCAGCTTCGTGCGCGGCATGGCGTAGAGCCAGCCCGCCTTGTCCTTGCGCAGGTTGCCGGCGTAGCACACCTCCATGGACAGCCTGCGCTCAGGCATCAGCGCGGGGGTGAAGTAGTCGAACTGCCCCAGCACGGCCATCTTCTGCGCAGGAATGCCCTGCGCGGCGAGGTAATCCCGCATGGCCGGCGTGTGGACAATGAGGCGGTCAAAGGCCGGCAGGATTTCCTGATCGCTCCAGCGGGCCGCATCGCCGCCCAGCAGGCGCAGGGAGTCCAGGTCGTGCACGATCGCCGCCGTGCGCGCGCCCTTCCACTGCACCATGTGCAGCATGAACCGGATCAGCCATCCGGCCTTCACGGGAAAGACGGGATACTGCACCAGGAGCAGATCCTCCCAGTTCAGCTTCACGAAGAGGCGGAACCAGTCGCGGAACACCTTCACACCCAGGCAGAGCTGCCGCCAGCGGTTTCCGCCGGCCGTGGCTTCAGCGGCGACCTTTGCCGGGGCATACCCGGCCTCGGCCGCGAAACGCTGCACGTCGAGCCTGGCCTTGCTCATCGCCGGCAGGCCCTTTTCACTCACCGGCACGGTCATGATGAAGCGGCGGCGGAAGGCGCGGCTGCGGCCCACCAGCTGCTCGAACCGCCCGGCCAGCCGGTCAGCCGCCGTGGCGATGTCGTAGCCCGCGTCGGTGATGAGCTGCACATTGTCCGGGCGGATGCGGTGCTCCTGCAGGTCCAGCACGTCCAGGATCTTCTCCGCCCATATGTCCGCGTCCTCAGCCGGCAGGAAGGCGACGTCCGCCGTCTGCGCGGCCTCGCGGGGCACAGCGTCGGACAGCACGCAGGGCAGGCCCGCCGCCTGGGCTTCCAGCGCAGCCATCCCCAGCCCCTCAAAGCGCGAGGGCATCACGAACACGTCGAAGGCCTGCATCAGGTCCGGCACATCGTCGCGCACGCCCAGGAACAACACATCCTGCGACACGCCCAGCTCCACCGCCCGGGCCTCCAGATCCGCCAGATCCGGGCCGTCGCCCACGATCATCAGCCGCGCCCGGGGTTCGCGCTGACGCAGCCGGGCAAAGGCCTGCAGCAGGAACCCCTGGTTCTTCTGGTACTGCAGCCGTCCCACGTGGCCCACCACCAGGCAGTCCGCCAGGTCGTAGCGGTCGCGCACCTGCTGGCGCACGCACCTGTCGTGGCGGAAGCGGGCCGCGTCGATGGCGTTGGGGATGATGGTGCAGGCCAGGTCCATCTCCGGGCAGGCCCACTCGGCGGACTTGCGCGAGCAGGCCCAGAGCACATTGGCCCAGCGGCTCAGCCCGGCGCGCTGCGTGCGGTGAAGGATCTCCTGCCCGCGCCCGCGCAGGGACACATCCATGTTCTGCGGGTTGTGGCTGTGGGCGATGCGCACGGGGATCCCCGCCTCCGCCGCCAGCTGCAGGGGCGTCATGTCGTTGAACATGCACTCGTTGTCCCACAGGACGTCATATTCCCCGCCATGCTCGCGGAAAAAGCGGCGGATCTCGCGGTAGAAGCCCACCGGATCCTCGCTGCGCTTGGGAATGACGTATGTCCGGCCGATGGCGTCGCGCTGCTCCGGATAGGCCGCATCAGCAAAGCGGGTCAGGAAATCAAACTGCACACGGCTGCGGTCGATGTGGCCGCAGTAGGTCATCAGGAAATTCTCGATCCCGCCGACCGTCGCCGTCATGCCGACCACCAGCACTCGGATGGGTCGCATAAGCGTGCACCTCCATCTTTCAGGGTATATTCCGGGATTGATTCAATTCAGGGTATATATCGGGATTCGTTGCATCCAGCCTTCTCAGGGCGTTCGTTTCGCCGCTCCGCGATTCATCCGGCGGCGCAGGCGGATGATCATCCGCACCAGCCCATACCTGCGATCGCGCAGCAGCCGCAGCGCCACCATCCGGGGAGACAGCCCCGTCAGGCGCGCAGCAGCAAAGGCCTCCGCAAAGGGGCTCGCCTCCCGCAGCTGCTCCATGGAGGCCTGCGGATCGTGGGTCAGCAGCAGCAGAAGGTGGGTCAGCCGGTAGATGGCTGCCTCCTGCGGCATATCAAGGGGCTCCAGCACAGGTGCCGCCGCCGCCAGGGTGCGCAGATAGGCCGCTTCCGCCCCGGCTGCGCCATGCAGCGCGCTGTCCGGGCGCACGGTGTAGCGGTACGCCGGCAGCCGCACGAAGCGCACCTTCCCGGCATGCCGCAGCGTCCGCAGCATCCACTCGCCATCCTCGCCCAGGGTGAGCTGCTCGTTGAAGCCCTCCCTGAGCAGCCCGCGCCGGAAGAGCCAGCCGTGGCACAGCAGATGCCGCGTCGGATCGCTGAGTGCCGTCCCCAGGGCATCCCGCCCCGGCAGTTCCTGCACGCGCAATTCAGGGTATATTACGGGAGCATCGCGGACAATGTCCCCCTGCGCCGCATCCGCATCGGCAATGGACTGCATCAGCGTGCCCAGCGCACCGGGCAGCAGCGCGTCATCCGCATCGAGGAAGGCGACATATGCCGCCGTGGCCGCAGCCATCCCGGCATTGCGGGCCGCTGCCGCCCCACGGTTTTCTTGGTGCAGCACCTTCACGCGGGGATCCGCAGCCAGCTCATCGCACAGCGCGCCGCTGCCATCGGTGGAGCCGTCGTCCACCAGGATCACCCGGGCCGCCGGGCATTGCAGGGCCGAGGCCACCGCGCGGGGCAGGTATGCCTCTGCGTTGTAGGCCGGGACGATCACATCCACCGCGCACCCCGGCGGCACTTCCTGCTGAGCCCCACGCCGCGCCGCCGCGTCCGCTGCCAGCGTCATCCCAGCAAACAGGCACGCAAAGAGCAGCAGCGGCGAATCCTCCGACAGGCGGGTGAAGCAGTCGACCATCTCGCAGAGCATCATATACAGGACGGGCACGGGCAGCAGCCTCTGCCATCCCGGCAGATCATGGCGCACCATCACCCGCCAGGCCGCCCGCAGGAAGCACACCAGGAACGCCCCCAGCAGCACGAGCCCCGGCAGCCCCCAGGACACCAGCACCTGCAGATACACATTGTGCACATGCTGGAACGCATAACCAGGGTACATATCAGGAGGAATCTGCGCATCGGTCAGCGCGGGCGCCAGCGCCGTCGTCGTGCCGGTGAGCAGGAAGCGTGGCTCCCGCCACAGCAGGCGCAAAGCGGCCTGCCAGATGATCTGCCGGCTGTTGAAGAGGTTGGCAGCTTCCAGCGCCCGGTGCTGCACCGCGCCCTCCGCCGCCGCATGGGGCAGCAGATGCGCCGGCAGCTCCGGCAGGGAAAGGTTCTCCAGCTCCTGCGGCACAAGAGGCGAAGCCGCCGTCAGCAGCCCGGACAGGCCCGCATACGCCAGCACCACCGCCGCTGCGACCGCCGCCAGCGCGGCCATCCACCGCAGTGCGGGCCGCGCCTTCACGCCCTGCAGGATCCACACCGCCGCCATCAGCCCCAGGGCAAACCCCACGGCGATGAAGGCCGTCCGGCAGTCCGTCAGCGCCAGGCAGACCAGCTGCAACGCCGCACATGCGCCGCAAAGCACACGGGCCGCAACCCGGCGGCACATCGCCGCCAGCAGCACCGCCAGCAGCGCCGACAGCCCCATCTTCACCGCACCGGTGGTCACATAGGCATTCAGGTACAGCCGGTGATCGCCCAGGTTCACGCCGATGTACCACGTCCCCTTCAGGCTGAAGACCGCATGGCCCGTCAGCGCCGCCCACAGGCCGATGAGCGCCTGCAGGGTCAGGCAGACCGTCCACAGAAGCAGCACAGCCTTCACATAGCGCAGCAGCCGCTCGCGGCGCACCACGCGGGGCGCCATCAGCACCACGCCGAAGGCCAGCACGGCTCGCCAGATATCCGCCAGCTGTGCCTGCAGCACCTCCGCGCCGCGATACGCGCTGGCCACCGCCATCCACACCGGCAGCGCCAGCAGCCATCCAGCCGCGCCGGGCCGCATGCGGCACATGAGCAGTGCCGCCGCTGCCAGCCCCAGCCACACCGCCGGGAAGGCGCCCCGGACGTCAAAGGTCCACTGCGCCTCGGTCATGTAAAACACGTTCCACAGGAGGAAAAAGCTCAGGCACAGCATGTACACATGCTCGCACACGTTCCGCCATCGCCGCGCCATCATGCGCCCCCTCCTTCCCGGAATGCCCGCCGATTGTTTCATGCCCCTATCATACCATGATTGCGCCCCTTTCGCAAGCCGGATGCAGCGCCGATCCGCTTCTGAAAATGTAAAATATCGGCCAACGCAAAAGGGCCCGCCGCGCTGGCAGCGGACCCGGTTCCGTCATCCTCCTGTGTGTTCAGGGCTTCACACGCAGCAGTCCGTCAGCGGCAGGCCCGGATTGAAGGCGTAGAAGTTGCGCCCGTCCAGCTGATCCTTGACGATCTCCAGCCCCTCAGCGAAGCGCTGGTAGTGTACGATCTCCCGCTGGCGCAGGTAGCGCAGCACATCGATCACGTCCGGATCATCCGCCTGCAGCAGGAGGTTCTCGTAGGTTGTGCGAGCCTTCTGCTCTGCTGCAGCTTCATAAGCGCAACATGTCAGAAGCGCCAGCGGATCTCCACCGGCACATCCCGCGTGCCCGGCGCCCGCCTGCCCACCCGCACCTGGTCGATCATCGCCTCCACTGCCCCGCGGCTCAGGCGCACCGGCGGCACATGGCGGGCAACGATGGCCCGGCGGTCATGCCCGGCGGCGATGCGTGCCGTCAGGGCCTGCAGCTGCGCCTCCGCCTCCCGGACGGCCTGCTCAAGGCGCGCCCGGTCCGCCGTGAAGGATGCGTACATGTCCGCATAATCCGCCTCCGCGATCAGCCCCCGCACCTTGTCCATGTACAGTTCGCGCAGGCCCTTCGAGAGCTCCTCCACCCGCCTGCGGCAGGCCGCCAGCTCCCCTGCCATGCGCTCCTGCTGCGCCTCAAGGTTTTCGTTCGCGTTGATCCCCTGCGCCACTGCGTCCACGTCCAGCCACTTCTCCGTCAGCCGCTGCAGCTCCGCCAGCACCAGCCGCTCCAGCTTCTCTTCCTGTATGAACGCGCCGGGGCAGGCGTCCCTGGCCATGTGGCGGCAGCTGCACCGCAGGTAGCGCACGCCCCGGCTCTTGCTCGAGCGCATGGCGTAGCCGCAGCTCATGCACACCGCCTTGCGGGCAAACAGGCCGATGCAGCCTGTCCCGAAAGGCTTCGCGCGCTGGCGCAGCAGCGCCTGCACCCGGTCCCACAGCTCCCGGGAGATGATCGGCTCATGGGTGCCTTCCACGATGTACCACTGGCTGCGGGGTCTGGGGCGGTTCTGCTTTGTCTTGTAGGATGCGCTGCCGTAACGGCCCTGCACCATGTTGCCGATGTAGATCTGGTTTTCCAGCATGTCCGCGATGGCGGCGTAGCGCCACAGGGCGCTGTTGCAGCCCCCTGGCCGGCGGTAGCGCAGGCCGCAGAGGCGCTTGTAGGCCGTGGGATTGGGCACGCCCCGGTCATTGAGGCGGCGGGCAATGGCAGCCTTGCCCACGCCCGAAGCATAGAGCGCAAAGACCTCCCGCACGATGGCCGCCGCCGCCTCATCAATGACAAGCCGCCCCCTGCGCTCCGGATCCTTCCGGTAGCCATAGAGGGCGAAGGAGCCGATGTGATAGCCATTTTCCCGCCGGTTCGTCAGGACGCTCCGGATGTTCTCGGACATGTCCTCCAGGTACCACTCGTTCACCAGGCCGTTGATCTGCCGGGACTTCTTGTTGCCCCGGTTGGCCGTGTCCGCATTGTCCACGATGCTGACGAAGCGGATCCCCCAGAGGGGGAAGAGCCCGTGGATGTACTTCTCCACCAGCTCCAGCTCGCGGGTGAAGCGGGACTGCGTCTTGCACAGGACGATGTCGAACTTCCGCCGCTCCGCGTCCTTGAGCAGCCGCATGAACTCCGGCCGGCGGCGGTCCGCGCCCGCGTAGTCGTCGTCGCTGTACACCCCGGCGATCTCCCAGCCCATCTCCCGGGCATGCTGAATGAGCATCGTCTTCTGGTTCTGTATGCTGAGGCTGTCCTGCTGGTGCTGCTTCCCCCGATCCTCCTCGGACAGGCGGCAGTAGATCGCCACCCGCTCCATCAGGCCTCCGCAGGCGCGTCGCTGCGCCGCTGCACATCGGCCTCCCCCGCCTCCGCGCGGTTGATCAGGGCGATCCAGCACGCCGTGAACCCCCGGATGATATCCGCCTCGTCCGCCCCTGTGAACACACTCCTGCACAGTTCCGTTTCCCGGCCCGTTTCCTGCATGGTGCGCCTCCTTTCCATCGGTCACCTCACGATATGAGGCGGCCGCGCGGCCCTATGCCTGCCCGGCAGCGGCCCGGTGCGCACCAGTTCCGTGCCATCATCCCTGCCATGCAAAAGCCCGGCGGCCATTTTCAGCCGCCGGACTTGCTGCGCTTATTTCCGGATCATCGTCAGGATTCCCAGGTACGGTGCATCATCGCGGATGAAATCCACCGTGAAATCACCGAAGGTCAGGTTTTCCTCGCCGCTGGCCAGCTGGCGGATGACCTCCTGGGTGCTCTGGATGGACAGATCATCCCAGGAGAGGGTCAGCGCACAGATCGCGCAGGCCGTCTTGACCAGGTCTTCCTCGTCGTAGATGTACGCAGTCATCTGCTCCACCTCGCCCTTGTCCGGGCTTGCCAGGATCAGGTAGTCGAACTGGATCATGTTCTCCGGCGTTTCATAAAAGCTGAAGTATGAGTTATCCATCTTGCGGATGCCGTAGAGCTCAGTCAGGTACTGATACTTGTCCTCATAGGCGTCTTCGTTGGTATAGAAGAAAAGGACCTTGTTGCCCTTGAAGTAGTCCTCGGCATAATAGGTGACAAGCCACTCCTCCTCGGCGTACTCTTCCGCGTAGGAACCCTTCCCGACGAAGAGGACCGTGTCGCTCCGCGCCACCAGGCTGCCGCCGATGGACTTGACGGAAGCAGGCACCACCAGACGCTTCAGATCGTCGCAGAAGTGGAAAACCTGCTGGCCCATGGTCTCCACCGTATCCGGGATGTTGACAAAGGCCAGATGGTCGCATTGCTGGAAGGCATGGCTGCCAATGGTCTTCACACCCTGGGGCAGGGAGATCAGCACGATATCATCGCAGTCCCAGAAGACGCCAGCGTCGATCTTCTCCACCCATTCCGGCGCGATGTAGACCTTGCGCCCCGTGTTGACCGGGAACCACACCAGGCGCTTGTCCGGCATGGAGTAGAGCACGCCGTCCATCATCTTCAGCGTGGGATGATCTTCTGCGACGATGATCTCCAGGCCGTCCTCGCAGACGGCAAAAGGATTGTCCCCCATGGTGAGGACGCTGTTGGGGATCGTCACGGTGGTGAGCCCGTTGCAGCTGCTGAACGCGCTGCTGCCGATGTGCGTGACGGTATCGGGGATGATGAGCTCCTGGATACTTGTGTTGGTGAAGGCTTCATCGCCGATGGTCGTCACGCCATGGGGGATGCTCACCTGCCTCAACAGATGGTTCTCCCAGAAGGCGCTGTCACCGATGGTCTTCAGGCTCGATGGCAGCTCGACGCGTTCCAGCACATCGCAGCAGGAGAAGGCGGATTTCTCCACCACCGTCACGCCTTCAGGAATGGTCACGTCGGTCAGGTAATCATTGTTGAAGAAGGCTCTTCTGCCAATGATCTTCGTGCCAGCGGGGATCTCATAATGGGCGTCCTTCAGGCCCCTGGGGTAGGCCACCAGCCTGTCCTCGTCCCGGGTGAACAGCACGCCGTCGATGGTGTAGAAAGCCGGGTGCTGCTCAGACACACAAATCGAAACCAGCTTGCCGCAGTCGTCGAAGGGATTGCCGTCGATGCTGACCACCGTGTCGGGGATCGTCACGGTCAGATACCTGCTGCTGAAGGAACTCACTGCAATCTGCGTGACCGTCCATCCGCCCAGGGTATCAGGGATGACCAGATCCTGCTCCTTGACATTGCAGCGGGTGATCGCCACCGTGCCATCTTCCAGGACCTTGTACTTGTAGTCGCCCTCCGAGTATTCCCACCCGACGTTGCTCAGCCCGCTCTGCGCACCAGCAACGGCACAAAGGCACAGCATCAACACCATCAGCAGCGCCATCAGCCATTTTTTCATTGTTCATCCCTCGTTTCTTCTGTGACTGATCCAGCCCGGGTGTGCCCTGCAGAAATTTTCCTTGCCGACTCATCTGGTCAACATTATACTTCCCTGTCAGGCCATTGTCAAGGTTACTGCCTTGCACTCAAACGTGCATCTTTCCATACCGCATTCGGGCTTCAAGCATAACAAAAAACCTGCACCGAAATGCAGGTTTGGAGTGGAGCATCACTGGCCAAATCCGAACCAAAGGCCTGATGGACGGCATCGAGCGAAATCGTCTCGGTGCCGTCCTTGTAGTTGTAGGTCATCACCAACCGGTCATCATAAACGTACACGCTGTTGACGAAAGTGTCAATGATTTGTTTCTGATATTCCAGATCGTCAGGGTCGCCGTACTTGAACCGGCTGATCCACGCCACGATCTGCTCCTTGGTGAACCTGGGATTTTGCAGCTGCTCCTGCAGGATGCTGACGTTCAGTTCCTCGCGGCGGGTCTCCAAATCCTGCAGGCGCTGCTTTGTTGAGGGCGTGATAATGCCAGCCTCGATGGCATTCAGCATGTTCTGGATGGATTTCTCACACTCCCTCAGCTGCTGCTTCAGCGATGGCAGCAGGGTACTTTCCTTGTCCTGATAAGCAATCAGCGCGTCGGCAATGCGATCGATCACGTCATCACGCAGCACACGTGCGATGGTCGCTGTGACCACGGTACGCTCGATCCAGCGCTTCTTGACGGCCTTCAGCGTGCATCCTTGCTTCCTCTTTGCGCCGCCACACTTGTAGTAATAGTAAACCTCGCCGTTGCGGCTCCTGCCGCTCTCACCAGCCAACATGCGCCCACAGTGGCCACAGAACAGCTTCGTGGTCAGCAGGTATTCCTCCTCCGCCTTTGCACGGGCAGGCGCGTGGCGGTTGACCTCCATGCGCCGCTGTACCCGGTCGAACAACTCCACGTCAATGATGACGGGCAGCTTGTCTGGAATGACGATCTTGCCATACCGGTATTCACCGATGTACTTCCGGTTCTTCAGCACCGTGCCCAGGCTGCCGATCCGGAACGGCAGTCCCTTTGCTGTGCGGATACCCCGCTCATTGAGGGAAGTCACGATATCCGTCATACTCTCCCCTTTGTCATACCGCTGGAAGATCTCCTGCACGATGGGCGCAGTGATCGGGTCAAGCTCCATGACGCCGTCCGGGCCCTTCCGCAAGCCCAGCGGCACCGTGCCGCCGTTGTTCTTTCCCTTCATGGCATTCTCCATCTGGCCGCGCTGGATTTTTACGGACAGCTCGGCGGAATAGTATTCGGACAGGCCCTCCAGCAGGGATTCCAGCAGGATGCCCTCGGGGCTGTCGCTGATATTCTCTGTGGCAGAGATCACCTTGACGCCGTTTTTCTTCAGAATGTGCTTGTAGGTCGCGCTGTCATAGCGGTCACGGGAAAAGCGATCCAGCTTCCACACCAGGATCACGTCGAACAGATGCTTCTCGCTGTCGTTGATCATCCGCTGGAAATCCGGGCGGTCTGCCGTTCGTGCGGACATGGCGCGGTCGATGTAGTTGCCAATAATGGTGATGCCGCTGCGTTCGTCGTAGGTCATGCACTCGCGCAGCTGGCCCTCGATGCTCTCCTCGCGCTGGCTGTCCGAAGAGTAGCGCGCATAAATCACACCAGTCATATACTCACCTCCAATCTGTTGCATTCGGCATGTAGCCAGTTCTGACGTTGTACAGGGCGGATGTTTCCAGCTTCTGCGCCCTTCGTTTGGTCAGGTGGTAGCGGCGTGCAGCCTCTGCATGGGACAGGGGCGCGTCGTCACCGAAGCCATAGCGCACGCTGATCCAGGCATTCTCCCGCACGGACAGCTTCGCCACTGCGGCCTGAATGCGTTGGGTGTTTTCCTTCTGCAGATAGATCCATTCCGGATTGTGTTCATAGCTGCTTGCACCCGGCGAGCATTTCTTGTAATCGCCCCATGTGGGCTCCTGTGGCTCATGGGTGGTCTCCTTCTCTGCGCGAGGCAGCGCTTTGCGCAGGACGTCGCGGATCGCATTGTGGATGATCCGCCTTGCATAGGTCAGGAAGGTCGCATTCGTGCCCGGAGAATAAGTCTCGGCGGCCCGCAGCAGTGCAATGGCTCCCTCCTGTGTGAAATCGTCAGCATCCATCCACAGCCCCGGATAACGCTGGGCATAGGCCAGCGCGATGCTGCGGATGAATGAATAGTTGGCAAGGTACAGCTGTTCAGCCGCTTGCCGGTTGCCCGCCTGATAAGCAAGGCACAGGGCTTCGTTGGTCATCTTGGTTTCCTTCATTGTTCTTTACCTGATTGAGAATCGAAAAGTATTGTAGCAGCCCCGTTTGGATTTGCCCGAGGGCAACGGTCATTTGCTCGTTGTATGCTTCCGGCACTTCCGTCATGGCCATAGTGCCTATGATGCCGCCGACGATCTGTTCCGGGGAGATCTGATGCAGGTCGATGGCGTCCTGTCCTTTTGTCAGCGTTTCGGTCATCTGCTGCATGGACTCCTTCGTGAGTGCTGTTGCCTGATGGGCGTTGTCAGGGCCGTCTTTCTTTATATCACGGACGATCTGCAAAAAGGTCTGCTGGATCGTGTCCAGTTCCGATACATGCAGCGGCTGACGCTGCGCTTGCAGCATATGGGCTGTGTCATATGCAGCGTACATATCATCTTTGTTGACCCTGCCCTGTGCCAGCACCAGTCCGCCGAGGGAGGACAGCATTTGGTTCTGCGCTGCGATCCCTGACGCAAACAGCTCATCCTTATAGGATGACAACAGGCGTGTCAGCTCGCCGAACCGGGGATGCTCCAACAGCTCACATACAATCGCCGGATCGACCTTGTGCGTGTAGAGATTTCGTGCAGCCTGCACCGTCAGCCCCAACTCACCGATATCGTAATGCTTGCGATCCGGTATGTCGGTGTTACCCAGCAGGAAATCGGTGGACACGTTGAGGTGCTGGGCGATCTTCTGCAAGCTGGTATCAGACAACTTGTCCGTTTTGCCGCTCATAAAGCGGCTGAACGTGCTTTTATCGATGCCAATGGCATGGGCCAGCTCAGATTGCTTCAGATTTTTAACGCGACACAGGTCGCGGATTCTGTCCCGGATGTCGCCGGGAAGCCAGTTTTGAGGCATATCATCGCCTCCTTTCTTTGTTGTGAGGTACATACCTATCTTTCTGACACCTTTGACTCTGTCACAGCCACCTGCATGACCTGGAGCTTCCGCAGATGCTCCCGCAGGTTGTACAGCGCTGTACCGATGGTGTCAAAGGCAGTGGCAGCTTCTGGCTGCTGGTTATCCCGGGCAAGGCTTTGCAGTGACAGCGCATCTTCCTCATACAGCGTGATTGCCCCCTCCACCAGCAGCCGCATCTCAGATGCTGCATCGCTGGATTTCCACAGGTACTCATTCATATTCATGCGTACACCAGCTCCGTGAAAATGACCTCTTTGACCTGGGCTTTTGCTGCGTTCATCTCAGCTACCCAGCGCATGGGATCGCGGCTCTTCAGCTCCTCCGTGATGCCTCGCTGCTTCATCAGCTGGGGCATCATGGTATCCAGCCGATGCTGAGCAGCCTGGTCGACCTCCGTCAGGTGCCAGAACAACTTACCACTCAGGACGAGCTGGTTCAAAAGCAGCTGCCTGTGTTCCATCAGGTAGGTGCGACGCATGCGACCGTACTTACCCAAGGGGGTGGTAGGCTGATCTCCGACAGTCAGGTTCGGGTAATAGTAGTCGCCATGTTTGATGTAGGTCAGCTCTGTCATATATGTCCCTACTTGCATTTGTTTATATTTACATAATCTTTTGTATCTGGTGCACGGTTGCTGTTCGCTGTGAGCCCGTCTGCTGCACAACCTCCCACTACTATTTTGCAGAATGCAGACCAGCTTGTCAATTTTGCCGATTGGCTAATTTCGGACCGGGAAGTCACTTCTGCCCGAGTTGGTCAGAAGTTATTTGGAGTAATGGAGACTTTACGGAGCCAATTTGTTATGGAAGTAAAATGTGTCTCAAATTGGGCTTGTTGACAAAAGCTCCGTTTGCCGCCGTGATTGCCTTCATTCCAACAAAAAAGAGACGCCGGCGGGCGTCATCCAATACACTTAATCATCCTTTTGAGGTTCATGGCGGCAGCGGAAAGAAGGCAGTGGTCTTCCGCTGCCGCTATTCCTCGTCGTGTGAGACGTGTCAGATTGTGGCCTTGCTTTTGGATCGCGAAGGTACCTTCGCACCAGATCTGCCGCAATCGCAGAGCTTCCCGGTATTCCGGCGTGCCTCGACGTTGATTTTCTATTTTGCGCGCTTCATGGAAATAGCTGCGCTGAATTATTCGTCCCTGCTGATGGCGGCTTTCGCTGATGCACCGGCTGTGTAATGGGCATTGCTGGCATTCCTTCGCGCTTGCACGGTATGTCCAGTACAAGCTGTGTGCCGTTCGCGAAAGGCTTGTCAGTTTCAGCGCCTTGCCCACCGGACAGGTGAAAGCGTCTTCCGCTGAATGATATTCAAAGTCTGCCGAAGATATTTCTACACCACTCGTGCCGCCTGCTTTATGAGGCGGCGAGTACAGCGTGATCCCCATCTGGTTGAGTTCATGCTGAACGAGACTGGAATTATATGCCGAATCTGCTGCCACAGCCTGTATCGGAAGCAGTTCTTTGACGCGCTCTATCTGGGGCAGAAACGGTGCAATGTCACTACTGTCTCCCGGCATGACAGCTACATCCAGAATGATACCGTGATCCGTGTCCAGCGTCTGATGACTGAGGTAGTGCATCCCCCGTGGTTTGCCCGCACGTTTGAGATAGCCCGCCTCGGGATCGGTATGGCTGACCTGCTTCTTGTCGCGTCGCACCGTCTTTTTCAGTGGTTGTGTCCTCTTTTTGCGGCGTTTGCCAGTCTTTCGGGCTAGTTCCTCCAAGCCCTCTTCTTCGTATGCATCCAGACGATCCCAGTACACACCGGGTTCTACAGGCATATCCACCATGTATTCCGATTTGCGGGAGGCATTTGCCTTGACATGCGTTGAATCGGTGGCTGTCAGTCGTCCGCTGGCCAGCCCCAGCTCGATGCACTGCCGCACGACTGTCTCAAACAGCCGTCGGAACACCTTGTGGAACGACGGTTTCCGCCGACGCAGCTGCGAGATGGTGCTGTGATCCGGCACGCGCTCATCCAGATCAATTCCCAGGTGCCAGCGCAGGGCGATACTGTCGGAGATGCGCTCCTCGATCTGATGCTCGGACGGGATACCATATAAATACCCAACCAGCAGGTACTTCACCAGCACCACCGGATCAACAGGAGGGCGGCCATACCGTCGGCAATACATATGCGCGGTTTCCTCGTACACAAATGACAGATCCAGCGCCGCTGCCAGCTTGCGCAGGAAGTGGTCGGCGGGTACAAGGTCTTCGATGGTGACCATGTGTAGCTTGAGCTGCTTGTCCTTCGCCCCTTGTGGCTTTTCTCTATTTTACCACATTCGGGCACCAGGTGGTAGGTTTGTCAACAGACCCAAGTTGGCACGAAGTTGATATTCAGCTAAAACAAGCTCACTTTATCGAAGAAATAAAGAAATCCGAACCCGTTTCCAACCAGAATCAGGTTCGGATTTCTCTTGCTTGGTGGAGCACTACCGGCAATATCCGAACCGAAAACCTGCTGGACATCCTCCAGAGAAATCGTCTCCGATTCGTCTTTGT
>JAFQQT010000085.1 GCA_017410455.1 Clostridia bacterium | reverse complement strand
GAGATGGTTATGCCCGGCGACAACATCGACATGGAGCTGACCCTGATCACCCCCATCGCCATGGAGAAGGGCCTGCGCTTCGCTATCCGCGAGGGCGGCCGCACCGTGGGCTCCGGCGTTATCGCTGAGGTCATCGACTAAGGGTCTGTGATCATGCATCCGCCCGGGCCTGCGGGCCTGAGGGAATGCATGCGCCCCACGCGCCTGTCGGGAGGATACGCACCTCCCGACGGGCCCACGTGGCCGGCCGGAGCGGATCTGCCGCCCGCTGACCACGTATCAGATATGGCAGGAGGTGTCCCAAGTGGCTAACGCCGTGCGTAACAAGATTTGCCTTGCCTGCACCGAGTGCAAGCAGCGCAACTACAACAACATGAAGAACAAGAAGAACACCCCGGACCGTGTCGAGCTGAAGAAGTACTGCCCCTTCTGCAGGAAGCATACTTCCCACCGCGAGACCAAGTAATGCGACTGTGAGGATGTGATAACGATGGCAGAGGAGAAGAAGACCCCCGGGAAGCAGAGCTGGTTCAGCAAGCTGATCAACTGGTTCGTGCGCCTCCCCGGCAGCATCGCTAAGGCGTTCAAGAACATGGTCGCGGAGCTGCGCAAGGTTACCTGGCCCAGCAAGAAGAAGCTGATTTCCAGCTGCATTATCGTGCTGCTGTTCATGCTGCTCGTTGGTCTGTGTGTGCACCTGGTCGATCTGGGTTCTGCCGCTGCTGTGAATGGCCTGTACAACCTGGGCCATCCCACCGCTGCCAGCGATCTCGTCATCGATGAGAATGAAGCGCTCATCGAGGAGACTGCTGAGACCGAGGAGACCACTGAGGGTGAAGTGACCACCGAGACCGAGGCGACCACCGAGGCTGAGTAACCGGTTTACAACGGCAAGGATTCCGTTGGCAAGGAGCATATCGAATGTCTGAGAATTTCAGCGAGAACCAACCCGAGATCATCCCTGGCACGCAGGCTGAGGATACCGGCGCCGAAACGGAGCTGCTGGACGCCGAGGCCCGCGAGATTGCGGAGATGAGGACACAGGCGAAGTGGTACGTTGTTCACACCTATTCCGGGTATGAGAACAAGGTCAAGGATACCCTGGAGAAGTCCATCAAGAGCAGCGGTATGGAGAAGTACATCTTCGAGGTCTGCGTGCCTGTGGAGGAAGTGACGGAGATCAAGAAGGGCAAGCTCGTGAAAACCACGCGCAAGACCTTCCCGGGTTACGTCATTGTGCACATGATTCATACCCCCCAGAGCTGGTATGTGGTGCGTAATACGCGCGGCGTGACCGGTTTCGTGGGTCCTGATGGCAAGCCTGTTGCCCTCACGGAGTCGGAGATCGAGATGATGCTCAATCCCGAGCCGAAAGGAACCGAATGTGATCTGGCGATTGGCGAGTCCGTTCTCGTGCAGGAGGGTCAGTTCGCTGGCCAGCGTGGCGAGATCGTGGATATCGACAAGATGCTTGGCAAGGTGCTGGTGAAGCTTCATCCCTTTGCGAACCGCACCACTGAACAGTGGTTCAGCATGGTGGACGTCGTCAATGCGGATGAGGAATAACCCCCGTGGCGACCGGACAGGCGGGCTGTGACCCCCTGCCCGGTTGCGATGCGGTTGTCCCTTGCAACAATGGCTTCATGCTGCCTGCAGAACATCTGCAGTGCGGCTTTAGCAGGCGGTTCATCCGCCTTTCAAGGCACGCCACATCCCGGCGTGCGACGTGGGAGGAAGTTTCTGGCTTCCGCGTGACCACATTTTTTAGGAGGTGCCATTACAATGGCAAAGAAGGTAACTGCTTTCATCAAGCTGCAGGTTGCTGCCGGCAAGGCCAATCCTGCTCCGCCCATCGGCCCTGCGCTGGGTCAGCACGGTGTGAACATCCCCGGCTTCTGCAAGGAGTTCAATGAGCGCACCAAGAATGACGTCGGTCTGGTCATCCCCGTCGTCATCACCGTTTACTCCGACCGCACCTTCACCTTCATCACCAAGACCCCCCCGGTTCCGGTGCTGATCAAGAAGGCTCTGGGTATCGACACTGCTTCCGCCAAGCCCAACAAGGACAAGGTCGGCATGCTGACCAAGGAGCAGGTTCGCCAGATCGCGACCACCAAGATGCCCGACCTGAACGCTGCCAGCATCGAGGCCGCCATGTCCATGGTTGCCGGTACGGCTCGTTCCATGGGCGTCACCGTGGAGGAGTAATCGCCCCGCGAGGCAGCGATTCTACAGGGGCATAGCCCCTTAACAATGTGGGAGGACGTAGTGCCGCTAATACCACATGGGAGGAATTTGAAATGAAGCATGGTAAGAAGTACCAGGACAGCGCGAAGCTGATCGACCATCTGAATCAGTACGATCCTGATCAGGCTACCCAGCTGGTGATCGACACCGGCAAGGCCAAGTTCGACGAGACCGTCGAGGCTCACATCCGTCTGGGTGTTGACCCCCGTCATGCGGACCAGCAGGTTCGTGGCGCCGTCGTTCTGCCCCACGGCACCGGCCGTACCGTCCGCGTGCTGGTCATCGCCAAGGGCGCCAAGGCTGAGGAAGCCCGCGCTGCTGGCGCCGACTACGTTGGCGATATGGACATGATCACCAAGATCCAGCAGGAGAACTGGTTCGAGTTCGACGTTTGTGTTGCCACCCCCGACATGATGGGTCTGATCGGCCGCATCGGTCGTATCCTGGGCCCCAAGGGCCTGATGCCCAACCCCAAGTCTGGCACCGTCACCATGGACGTGACCAAGGCCATCACCGACATCAAGGCCGGTAAGGTTGAGTATCGTCTGGACAAGACCGCCATCATCCACTGCCCCATCGGCAAGGTCTCCTTCGGCACCCAGAAGCTCCAGGAGAACCTGCAGACCCTGGTGGAGGCCATCATCAAGGCGAAGCCCGCCGCCGCGAAGGGCACCTACATCCGCTCTATGTATCTGAGCAGCACCATGGGCCCCTCCGTCCGCGTCAATCCCCTGAAGTTCTGATTGGCCTGACATCATACAGCCGCCCTGACCGCAAGGTCAGGGCGGTTTCTTTCTATCTTTCGTACTAAATAATGAAAGAAACTATGAGATAATTGCAAAAATGTGAAGCGGAAACGATACCGAAAATACAATAACGCAGGAAGTGAGATGAATATTGCAAATAGGGGTTGACAAACAGGAGGATAGCTGGTATGATGCAGTTGTCGATCGGAAACGATACCGGTTGACAATAAGAATGATATAGAGATAACAGAAAGGAGCTATCGAATGAGGAATCCTCACACCCGCGCCCATATCCGACTGTCGAACCAGGCAGAGGTCATGGAGTTTATCCTGGAGCTGAGCCGATACGAGGATCACTTTTCCATCGAGAGCCGCAGCGGTGTGCACCGCGTCAATGCGAAATCGGTCATCGGCGTGATGTATACGATGTTCGACTTCCCGGAAGAAATGTATCTGATCAACGATGATCATGATGGTGTGATCCCCGCTTCACTGGATAAGTATCGCTATGTGCACGGCTGATGCGGCGCATTTTGGGATGAACACACCGTGCATGCTCTCCAGAAAGGGCTGCCCCGCTGTAAGAAACGGGGCAGCCCTTTGTTTATCCCAGCGCCACATCCAGGATCATCATCAGCGTAAAGCCCATCATGGTGAATAGCGTCATCACAGAGGCCGCCGGGCTGCGCTGGCTTTCCGGCACAAGCTCGCCAATGACTACGCTGACCATGGCACCTGCCGCGAAGGCGAGGGCAAAGGGCAGCACGGGCTGCACGTGCAGGGCCAGCAGGGCGCCGACCAGGGCAGAAACAGGCTCAACCAGCGCGCTTGCCTGGCCCCAGAAGAAGGCACGGCTGCGCCGCATACCGTCGCGGTACAGGGGAAGGCTGACCGCGGCGCCCTCCGGCGTGTTTTGGAGCCCGACGCCCAGGGCCAGCATCCACGCGCCTGTCAGGGCAGCAAGCTGCGGGGACAGCGCGGCAGCGCCGAAGGCCACGCCGATGGCAAGGCCCTCGGGGATGTTATGCAGGGTGATGGAGGCGATCAGGAGAATCGTGCGCCTGCGCTCGCCGGAAAACGGAAGGCCGTGCAGGCAGCGGGAAAGCAGCGCATCGCTGGCCATCAGCAGCAGTCCGCCGGCCATGAACCCCAGCGCTGCCATCGCAAAGGGATTCTGCCCCAGGGAAAGGGCTGTGTCAATGGCGGGGGCAAGAAGTGAAAAGTATGACGCCGCCAGCATGACCCCGGCGCCCAGGGCCAGCATGGCGTCCAGTGTGGCTGGCCGGGGACGCTTCATCAGGAGCACAAGGGCTGCGCCTGCCGCCGTCAGCCCCCATGTCATCAGGCCGGCCAGCAACGCCTGAAGGGGTGGGGATATCGTCAACAGTTCGCGCAATGCAAACCGCCTCACTTCCATTCCGGGATGCTGCAGATTATGCGCAGCTGGCGCGTTGGTGTGGGAGAAGTGAAATATCAGCAGAAAGATTTGCCGGCAGGAAGGGATTTCACCTCTGCGGGGAGAATATAGAGGAGTTGCCATTCTGCGCCCTGGCTGCGGGTGGCGGCTTTGATGAAAGACGGAGGGAAGAGCATGACGCAAATCCCATATAATGTAAGGATGATGGCCGGTGAGGAAGAGACCCGCATGGGCAACCGGATCTATCATGCCGGCCGCGTGAAGCTGGTGGAGCGCGGCGCAAAGCAGCTCAAGCTCCACGTGCTGGACGAGGTGTGGAACGAAGTGGTTTTCTCGGCGGATGGCGTGTGCCGCTGCAGCTGCACGACCTGCCTGGAGACGGGCGCGTGCCGCCATGTGGTGGCGGCGATGCTGAGCTGCCAGGCGTCGGGCGCGATGGATGAGCTGCTGCGCCGCCGTGCCGCGCTGTCCGGCCCGAAGCTGATGGCGGCTATGGACAAGGCATTGCCCGAGCAGGGCACCATCAACATGCTGGTGCTGCTCAACGTGATCAGCGGCCGTGGGGATGAGATCCCGCGGCTGAAGGTGGCCCTGAAGATCGGCGAGGAACGCCTGTATGCGGTCAAGTCGATCCCCCAGCTGCTCAGCAGCATCGAGAGCGGAACGCCCATCGAGTTCGGCAAGGGCTTTACCTTCCACCCGGAATGGATGCGCTTCGGCCCGGCGGAGAACCGGATCCTGGCGCTGCTGCGGGCGATGTACCTCGCCCAGAAGGAGGCAGGCGTGGTGCTGCATGGCTCCGAGCAGCAGCAGATGCTCCTGCCCGTCCCCTTCGCCGAGGCGCTGCTGGAGGAGCTGCGCCAGCGCCCCTTCGTTGTCAAGGATGGCGAAGCGGTGCTCAAGATGCCCCGGGTGGTACCTGCCCGGGTGCCGCTGCAGTTCCGCGTATCGGCGGACAAGCGTGGTCTGACGGTGACGGCGGCCTTCCCCCGGGACCTGCGGCCGCTGACGCCCTCCTGCGCCTACGCGCTGGTGAAGGACAGGATCGTGGCGGTGGAGGAGGGGCAGCGGGGCATCCTCCGCGTGCTCTATGCCGAGCAGATGGGCGGCCAGTGCAGCTTTGATTACCCGGTGCGGGAGGCCGCGCGGGTCATCGGCGAGCTGGTGCCCTTCCTGCAGATGTCCGGCGTGGTGGAGATCGCCAGCGACCTGCTCAAGCAGCTCATCCGCCTGCCGCTGAAGGCCCAGGTGTATCTGGATCGCGCAGGCAACGAGCGGGATGTGATCGCCCGGGTGGAGTTCTGCTATGGCGACCGCCGGATCGATCCCTTCAATGAGCAGCCCCTGCCCGAGGGTCTCAACCGCGGCGAGAAGCTCCTCCTGCGGGACGCGGCGGCGGAGCGCCAGGTACTGGACGCACTGGGCGCTTCCGGCTTCACGGTCAGCACGGGTCACGTTTTTCTCAGCGGGCAGGAGAACATCTTCAACTTCGTCAGCGAGGGCGTGAGCCGCCTGCAGGCACTGGCGGAGGTGTACCTGAGCAACGATTTCCGCCGCATGTCGCCCCGCCGCCCCCGCCTGACGGGACGGATGCGCATGAATGGCGCGGCGCTGGAGCTGAAGTTCACCGAGAGCGACGTTCCCGCGCAGGAGATCTACGGCATCATGGAGGCGCTGGCGCGTCGCAGGCGCTACTTCCGCCTCAAGGACGGCTCCTTCCTGGACCTGACGGCCATGGACGAGTGGCAGCCCCTTGCGGACAGCATCTTTGAGGTAGCCACGGCAGAGGGCATCGACGCCATGACTGCCGACGGCGATGTGATCCGCATGCAGGCGTACCGCACCTGCTACATGAAGAGCCTGCTGGAGGGCTCGAAGGTCCCTGTAGAGGTGGATGGCACGGTGGACGAAACCGTCCGCGCGCTGACGGAGCCTGCAGAGGGCGCTGTGAAGCTGCCGGAGGGGCTGGCGCTGCGGCCGTATCAGCAGCGGGGCTTCCAGTGGATGCACACGCTGGATCAGCTGCACATGGGCGGCGTGCTGGCGGATGACATGGGCCTGGGCAAGACCGTGCAGGTGATTGCGCTCCTGCTGGCCACCCGCGAAGCCGGGCAGACCAGCCTGGTGGTGGCGCCCACGACGCTGACCTACAACTGGCTGAGCGAGCTGCAGCGCTTCGCCCCCGACCTTTCGGTGATGGTGCTGGCGGGCAGCGCGGCGCAGCGGCAGAGCCAGATCGCTCATGTGCGCGAAGCGAAGGACGTGGATGTGCTCATCACCTCCTACCCGCTGCTGCGCCAGGACATCGAGCACCTGACGGACATCGAGTTCCGCTTCGCCATCCTGGATGAGGCGCAGCACATCAAGAACGCCAGCAGCAAGGGCGCCAGCGCCGCGCGGCAGCTGCGGGCCCGCACCCGCTTTGCCCTCACGGGCACGCCCCTGGAAAACGGCGTGGGCGAGCTGTGGAGCATCTTCAACTTCGTGCTGCCGGGCTATCTGCTCAGCTATGGCGTGTTCATGCGCCGCTATCAGGATGGCGCGGACGCTGCAGGCCTGCGCCATCGCATCAGCCCCTTCCTCATGCGTCGCCTGAAGAAGGAGGTGCTGACGGAACTCCCCGACAAGATCGAGACCGTCATGACTGCCACCATGAGCCCGGAGCAGCACAAGGTGTATCAGGCGGCCATGATGCGCCTGCGCGACCGGGTGGACACCATCGTGCGGGACAAGGGCTTCGAGCGGGGCCGCACCGAGGTGCTGGCGGCCATCACCCAGCTGCGGGAAATCTGCTGCCACCCCGCGCTGGTGCTGGATGACTATTCCGGCACCTCCGGCAAGCTGGATATGCTGCTGGACATCCTCCCCGAGGCCATCGAGAAGGGGCGGCGCGTGCTGATGTTCAGCGCCTTCACATCGATGCTGAAGATCCTCCGGCGGGAGCTGGAGGCCTGCGGGTACGAGATCATGTACCTGGACGGTGAAACGCCGGCGGCCACCCGCGTGCAGATGACCGAGCAGTTCAACGCCGGGCAGGCGCAGATCTTCCTCATCAGCCTCAAGGCGGGCGGTACGGGCCTGAACCTGACTGGCGCGGACATGGTGATCCACTACGACCCCTGGTGGAACCCCGCCGCGGAGGATCAGGCCACCGACCGCGCCTACCGCATCGGCCAGACCCGCAAGGTGGAGGTGATCCGCCTGGTGACCCACGGTTCCATCGAGGAGCAGGTGGTGGCGCTGGGGCAGCGCAAGAAGGCGCTGTTCGATCAGCTGATCACCCCCGGCGAATCGATGGTGGGCGGCCTGTCCCCTCAGGAGATCCTCGCGCTTTTCCAGTAAATATCAGGTGCGTGGCTGTAACGGCTGCGCACCTTTTTGCGTCTTTTTGCTGAAGATTCCGTGAGGATTTGGCGGCAGGGGTTGCAGAAACATGCCGGATTGTGGTACAATGCAAGATAGGGTGCTGTTCCTTCGTTTATTATGCGAAAGGGTGCATCCCCCTGAATGCAAAGGTTCGCAGCTGCCGGATCGGGCAGCGTTTTATACGCGGATTTCCGCGTCGGTTGCCGGTGTGGTCCGGCCTGGAAAGGATGGAATTATGCAGTCTGAACAGCAGACCCGTAGGCGGTCGCGGCGTGCAGCGCCCACGCCCACCGTGCCGGAGGCGGAGAAACCGTCCGTCATCCTGCACCGCAAGCAGCGCAGGCGGATCACCAACACGCTGCTGCTGGGTGTGCTCCTGGCGGTCGTGGTGCTCATGATCATCATCTTCCCCAAGGAGCCGAACCGCCATGCCTATTACAGCATCGGCGGCACCAACGAGGGCGGCGCTGATGCGGCTTACTACAGCGGCCTGGTCATCAGCGAAGTGATGGCCTCCAACAGGACGGCCATGCCCGATACGAACGGCGAATTCTCCGACTGGGTGGAGATCTGGAACAGCTCGGATCATGCGATCGACCTGTATAACGTGGGCCTGAGCGACGACGAGCTGTCCATCAAGTTCCTCTTCCCCCATGTGACCCTGCAGCCGGATGAGCGCATCATCGTCATCTGCGACAAGACCAATCAGGCTGTGGCGGGCAAGCCCCTGCATGCCAAGTTCGGCGTCTCCACCAACGGCGAGACCATCGTGCTCTTTGACCCCGATACGCTGGTGATCCACTCCGTCAAAACGCCTATCATGGCCGCTGACGAGAGCTATGCCATGACGGCCAGCGGCGCCTGGGTGCAGACGACCGAGTACAGCCCTGGCTATGAGAACACCACGGCAGGTCACCTGGCCTACCGCCAGAACACCACGGTGACCGACGGTGCGCTGATCATCAGCGAGATCTGCCCCGATCCCCTGAGTGGTTACCGGGATGCAGACGGCGAGCTGTGCGACTGGGTGGAGCTGTACAACACCACGGGCGAGCCCATCAGCCTGGCGAACTACGCGCTCTCCGATAAGGAGGATGACCCGCTGAAGTGGCGCTTCCCCGAGGGCGCGATGGTGGCCCCCTATGGCTACTACATCGTGTACTGCTCGGGCAAGGACGTTGTGTCCGGCCCAACGGATGTGCCCCATGCCAGCTTCCGCCTGAGCGCGGAGCATGACGTGGTGGTGCTCTCCGACAGCCGCGGCCGCATGATGGACCGCGTCACCATCGACAACATTCCCGAGGACGCCTCCTATGCCCGCGATGAGGACGGCTCCTTCTCCATTCACCAGCGCACCACGCCCCAGCTGCCCAACACGACTGAGGGCGCGAACCGCATGGACACATACCTCCGCGCCCTGAACGAAACGGGCGTGTACATCACCGAGGTGATGGCCTCCAACGACAGCGTGACCATCACCACGGGCGCGGACTATGTGGACTGGGTGGAACTGTACAACTCCTCCGCCGAGTGGGTGGATCTTTCCGGGTACGGCCTTTCCGACAGCATTGGCCGTGCCCGGAAATGGCAGTTTCCGGCGGGAACTGTCATCGCCCCGGATTCCTACCTGATCGTCTACTGCGATGGCGACACGGCGGCGGGCACGGCAACTGCGCCGCACACATCCTACAAGATTGCCAAGGACGGGTCGGAGATTCTCGTCCTGTCGGACCCGACGGGAAAGATCCTGGACAAGGTCGTGCTGCCGGTGATACCCACCAATGTGTCCTACGGCCGTGCAACCGGGCTTGAGGGCTTTTTTTATTATGATGTGGCAACCCCCGGCGCGGCCAACGGCAACACCGGCTTCCTGGGCTATGCCGAGGCGCCCCAGCTGAGCGTGGCCTCCGGCATGCATGATCAGGGGCTGCAGGTCACCTTCAGCATCCCCCAGGGCACATATGTCTACTACACCACCGATGGCTCCATCCCCTCGCCCTATGGCGAAACGAGCATCGCCTATGACGGGCGGGTGCTGGAGCTCAACCGCACGACTGTGCTGCGCGCCCGCGCCTTCCCGATCAACGAGATGTACCACGAGAGCACGGTCACAACGGGTACATACCTCATCAACACCTACCATTCCATGCCGGTGGTGAGCGTGGTGGTGGATCCCTACGAGCTGTGGAACGAGGAGAATGGCATGCTGGCCGAAGGCCCGGACATCGTCAAGGAGGGCCCGGGCATCCTGCCCTTCAAGAACACGGTGTACCGCCAGTACGGCAAGGAGCCCCGCGAGGGCTATGTGGAGATGTTCGCCGAGGATGGCTCCGTTATGTTCAGCCAGGGCGTGGCCATCGGCCTGATCGGCGACTACTCACTGGATCTGCCGCAGAAGTCGATGAAGATCCGCGCCAAATCCCTCTACGGCGAAAAAACCTTTGACGCAGCGGTCTTTGAGGACCGTCCCTTCACGGAGTACAAGTCCCTCGTGCTGCGCAACGGCGGCAACGACGGCGTATGGTCCCGCCTGCGCGACGGCTTCCAGTCCCGCCTGCTGGATGCATACGGCTCCACGGTGATCCACCAGGCGTGGATGCCCGTGGCTGTCTACCTCAATGGCGAATACTGGGGGCACTACAACATCCGCGAGCGCGTGGACCGCTTCTTCGTTGCCCAGCACGAAGGCCTGCCGCTGGATCAGGCGGATAACATGGACATCCTGGTGGGCAGCGGCTCGGTGGAATGGGGCAGCAACACGGAGTACCGCGCGATGGTCAAGCGGCTCAAGAACAGCGACCCCGCCAACAACCCGGAGGATCGCGCCTACCTGGACGCCAACATCGACGTGGACAACCTGCTGGAGTACATGGCGCTGGAGATGTTCGTGGGCAACTCCGACATCGGTAACACCCGCTTCTACCGCCTGCACGGCACCGACCCGGAAACGGGCGAGCCCTACAAGTGGAAGTGGATCTGGTACGATGTGGACTGGGGCTTCTGGGCCGCCCGCTTCAACAGTCCCTACAGCTACACCAAGTCCACCGGCATGGGTGAGAAGAACATCGACAACACGATCTTCATGACCGTGCTGAAGGTGCCGGAGTACCGCGAGAAGTTCCTGCGCAAGCTGGGCGAGATCTTCCAGCTGTTCACCACCGATTTCATGATTGAGGTGCTGGATGGGTGTGTGGCGGAGATCGAGCCGGAGCTGGATCTGCATTTCACGCGCTGGGCGTCCGAGCATGACCAGATGGTGGTGGGCGAGTGGCCGACCACGGTGGATGGCGCGAAGCGTTACTGGGAAAAGCACATCAACCAGCTCAAGAACACCCTCAAGCGTCGCCCCTACATCCTGTGGGGCCAGGTGAAGGAGGCCTTCGGGCTGACGGACGAGGAGATGCTGGAGTACTTCGGCCCCAAGCCGGAGCAGCGCACCGACGCCACCTGGGAGAAATCTGACTTCCAGTGGGACTGATACAACGGAAAATACTGAAACTGCGGCGGGAATGTTGCAGGAACGCGGCGGATACGGTATAATGAATTGAACGAAGATGACCAAGGAGGAATCTCCATGTATGATTTCGCTCTTCTGAGCAGCATCAATACGGATGGGCTGACCAGTACGGGCAGCAACCTGACCGACAACCTGACCGCCTGGGCCAATGAACAGATGGCGGCGCTGACCCCTGCGAACGTGGCGTGGTCGATCTTCTGCGCGCTGCTGGTGGGTCTGATCATTTCCTTTGTGTACAAGCGCTGCTACCGCGGCGTGCTCTACAGCCCCAGCTTTGGCATCACGCTGGTGCTCATGACGCTGGTCACCACGCCTGTGGTCATGTGCATCGGCTCCAACGTGGCGCTGTCGATGGGCATGGTGGGCGCGCTGTCCATCGTGCGCTTCCGTACGGCGGTGAAGGATCCGCTGGACACGGCCTACATGTTCTGGGCGCTGACGATGGGCATCATCCTGGGTGCGGGCATGGAGATCATCGCCTTCGTGGTGGTGGTGCTGGTCGGCGCGGTGATGTTCCTGCTGAGCGTGGTGCAGTTCTCCAGCCCCAACGCCTATCTGCTGGTGCTGCACTATGATGAGGATGCGGAGTACGATATCACCCAGGAGCTGCGCCGCTCGGTGAAGTACCGCCGCCTGCGCTCCAAGACCGTCACCCGTGGCGGCGCGGAGATGACCTACGAGGTGCGCCTGGACGCCAAGCAGGACATCGTGTCCATCATGCTGAGCGTGGAGGGCGTGCACGACGCGACCCTCGTCGCCTGCCAGACCGAAGCAGGCACTTAAGCCGGGGAGCCCCCGGCGGGGCGGCCCGCGATGGGGTTGCGTGCCTTCGGTTGGGAGGGCTTCCGCGTGAGGGTGGGGCGGTGCTGCGCTTCGCACGGGGCGCGAGGGCGCCCCGCGCGGGCACGGCTCGCGGAGGGCGAGCCGCGCTCAGGGTTGTCGTGTGTGCGGCTGGTGGGACTCCGTCCCACGCCCTGGCAGGGGACTTCGTCCCCTGCACCCCTCGCGTCGCTTCGCTCCGCGTTCCCACCCACCCACCCCGGGGGGCTGCCGCCCCCTGACCCCCGCCATTTTTAGTAAGAATCATCAGAAGGGAGGCGTTGTCCATGCCTGCGAACATACCGCTGCGGCATGAGCTGAAGTTCTTTATCAGCGAGATGCAGTATCACATCCTGTCCCGGCAGCTGGATCACGTCCTCAACCGTGACCCCAACGGGGACGAGAACAACGAGTATCACATCCGCAGCCTGTATTTCGATACGGTTTTCAACGACGCGTACTTCGACAAGCTGGACGGCGTGCGGGACCGCAACAAGTACCGCATCCGCATCTACAACCTGCGCAGCGACGTGATCAAGCTGGAGTGCAAGACCAAGGTGGGCAGCCTCATCTCCAAGCGGAGCCTGACCATCCCCCGCGACCTGTGCGATCAGATCATCGCCGGCGATGCGTCCGGGCTGGAGGCCACCCGCAGCGGCCTGCTCAGCGACGTCTACCGCGAAATGACCTGCGGACTGCTGCGTCCGGTGGTCATCGTGGACTACGTCCGCGAGGCTTACCTGCACCCGGCCGAGGAGGTGCGCATCACCTTCGATAAGCAGCTGCGTACGGGCATGCGCTCCATCGATCTGTTCAACCCGGAGGTGCCCACCATCAACCCCTTCGACAGGAACGAAATCATCCTTGAGGTCAAGTTCAACCGCGTGATGCCCCCCTATATCCGCGACCTGCTGAACACCTACTGCACGGCGGCGCAGTCCAGCGCCATCAGCAAGTACACATGGTGCCGCAGGTACGAGGGGATGGAGGCATGACGCCGATGGCTGTGTTGCCGGCGCGACGCAGCCATTTTTCTGCGTCTTGCGCGGGGGAGAAGGACATATGATAGGGCTGAGAAAGTTATACTTGCGACATTGCCGAAAATATAGTAAAATGAAATGACAGGAGGAATGCGCATGTACGAGGCATCCCTGAACGAACTGGAAAGAAGACTGCGCGCCGGCTCGGAGCACATTTCCATCAAGCGCAATGTGCCGATGGCGCGCTACACCACGCTGCACCTGGGCGGCCCGGCGGACATGATCATCTCGCCGGAGCGGGAAGAGCAGATCCAGCAGACGCTGCAGGAAGCGCACGCGCTGGAACTGCCGGTGCTCATCATGGGCAATGGCAGCAACCTGCTGGTGAAGGACGGCGGCCTGCGCGGCGTGGTGCTGCGCCTGTGCCGCGATATGCAGGGCATGGAGATCAACGGCAACCGCATCCGCATCCAGTCCGGCGCGATGATGAGCACCCTGGCCAACGCCGCAGCTGATGCGGAGCTGGGTGGACTGACCTTCGCCAGCGGCATCCCGGGGACGGTGGGCGGCGGCGCCTACATGAACGCCGGGGCCTATGGCGGCGAGATGAGCCAGGTGGTGACGCTGGTGGAGGGCTACGACATGAAGGGCGAGCCCTTCCGCTACACCCGGCCGGAGATGGAGTTCACCTACCGCCATTCGCGGCTGATGAATGAGGACAAGATCATCACCCGTGTGACATTCCAGCTGCCCCAGGGCCGCCGGGAGGATCTGCTGGCGGAGATGGTGGAGTTTAACCGCCGCAGGGCGGATAAGCAGCCCCTGACGCAGTTCAGCGCGGGCAGCACCTTCAAGCGTCCGCCGGAGGGCTATGCGGCGCAGATGATCGACGAGTGCGGCCTGAAGGGCTGCGCCATCGGCGGCGCGCAGGTGAGCGAGAAGCACGCAGGCTTCCTGATCAACCAGGGCGGCACCGCGGCGGATTTCCTGGCGCTGATGGCCCATGTGCAGCGCGTGGTATACGAGCGCAAGGGCGTCATGCTGGAGCCGGAGGTGCGTATCCTGGGCACGGACGCGCCGGTTCAGTCAATCTGATTCTGAAGAGCGGCCCGGCAACGGGCCAGGAGGGGTACACATGCGATTTTTGCTGGTGACGGGTCTGAGCGGCGCGGGTAAGACGTCCGTCAATCGCTACCTGGAGGACATGGGCGCGTTCTGCGTGGACAACCTGCCGCCGGAACTGATGCTCCGGCTGATGAAGGCCTTCGAGCACGAGGCGGTGGATACGCCGCTGGTGGCCATGGCGGTGGACGTGCGCAGCGCGGAGCTGTTTGACGCCAAGACCGTCAGCGACCGGATCGCTGAGGTGCGCGGGCAGGGCGTCAGCATCGAGTGCCTGTTCCTGGAGGCCAGCGACGAAGCCCTCGTCAGCCGCTACAAGGAGACCCGCCGCGAGCATCCGCTGGCCCGGCAGGGGCTTTCCCTCACCGAGGCCATCGCCCGCGAGCGCAGCATCATGCAGCCCCTGCGGGAAACGGCGAATTACATCATCGATACCACGTCGCTCAGGCCGCGTTCGCTGAAGGCGCGCCTGCAGGAGATCGTATCCGGCGAGGCCCACTCCGAGGCCATGCGCGTGGAGATCAGCTCCTTCGGCTTCAAGCGGGGGCTGCCCCGGCAGGCTGACCTGGTCTACGACGTGCGCTTCCTGCCCAACCCCTTCTACATCGAAGGGCTGGGGCGGCATACCGGCCTGGATGCGGATGTGCGCGCCTTTGTGCTGGAAAACCCCGTCACGCAGGAGTTCCTGCAGAAGCTGGAGGCGCTGCTGCTTTTCCTGCTGCCCCATTATCAGGAGGAAGGGAAGCGGAGCCTGGCCATCGGCGTGGGCTGCACCGGCGGCGCGCACAGGAGCGTGGCCATCGCGGAGCATATTGGGCAGCTGCTGCGGGAGCGGGGCTGGCAGGCCACCGTCACGCACCGCGATCTGCAGTTGGAGCAGGCGCTGTGGCAGAGCGCCCCGGAGGCAAAGTAAATGTCATTTTCACTCAATGTAAAGGACGAGCTGTGCCGCATGCCCCTGGGAAAGCCCTGCTGCATGCTGGGGGAGCTGACGGCGCTGTACCGCACCAGCGGCAGCGTGTCTTTCCGGGGAATGGGACGCATGCAGGTGCAGTACCGCGTGGAGAATGCGGCGCTGGCCCGGCGCATCTTCCGCCTGCTGCGCGGCCGCATGAATATCACCCCGCGCCTGCACTATGTGCAGCATGCCCGCCTGGGCGGCCAGCGCACGTGCGTGCTGACCATCGGCGATGAGGACAGCCAGCGCCTGCTGCTGGAGATGCATGTTGTGGAGCAGGGGGAGGATGGCGGCGTGCACTTCCGCCGCACCACCGTGCGCCATCAGATGACCCGCCAGTGCTGCCGCAAGGCCTACCTGCGGGCGGCCTTTCTGGGCGGCGGCACCATGACCAGCCCGGAGAAGGCGTATCACTTTGAAATTGCCACCACGCAGGTTGCCATGGTGAAGGAGCTCAGCCGCCTGCTGGACAAGTGCGGCCTGCCGGTGAACACCTACACCCGCAAGGGCGCGACGGTGGTGTACCTCAAGAGCGCGCAGCACATCAGCGATGCCCTGGCCATGATGGGCGCCAGCAACAGCGTGTTCGCGCTGGAGGATGTGCGCATCCGCAAGCAGGCCCGCGGCGCGGCGAATCGCGCCATCAACTGCGATGGGCACAACCTGGAGCGCACCGTTACCGCTGCGGAGGAGCAGGTGCAGGCCATCCGCCGCTACGTTATCGCCCGGGGCCTGCGCAGCCTGCCCAAGGCCCTGCAGGAGATTGCGCAGAAGCGCCTGGACAATGTGGATATGTCCCTCGTGGAACTGGGGCTGCTGTTTGAGCCCCCGCTGAGCAAGTCTGCGGTGAATCACCGCATGCGCCGCCTGATGGAGATCATCCGGCAGCTGGAGGCCGAGGAAGTCCCCGAGGATGATGAATCGGCGGTCGATGCAGCATTTCTGGACGCCATAGAGATACTGGAGGATGAAGAAAGATGATTCGCAAGCCCATTTCGCTGCCGGAGAACAAGCCCCTGACCCGCACGCTGGCGGCCTCCTTCGTGCAGGTGGCCAACCAGTTTGAGGCCCGGGTGATGATCTCCCGCCATCAGAAGATTGTCAACGCTAAGTCCACGCTGGGGCTGCTGAGCCTGAGCGCTGACGACCTGAACGACCTGGTGCTCATCGCCGAAGGTGCGGATGAGGAGGCGGCGGTGGCGGCCATCCTGGAGCTGCTGAGCTGAACGCAGGGGCGAGAAACGGCCGCCGGTGGGGGGCCTTTTCGTGGTGCGGTTCGACCTGCCAGCCCGCGTCAAGGCGTGATGCCTCCCCAAACGCTGGAGATCGGGCGGGGGAGTGTTTGCCATAAGTACAGAACTGAATACAAAGAACGCCTTCCCGGGGTTGGGAGGGCGTTCTTCGGCGTTTTGGCTAAGCAAAGGCGCAGCGCTTCAGAATGTGCAGCGCCGCATGAGCCTGTCAGTCCTGCGGGGAATCGATTGCGGCGATCACGGCGCGCATGGCAGCCAGGGCTGCAGACCGTGCGCTGTCGGATGCGCCGCTCAGGAGATTGATGACCTGCAGCACCTCAGCCTCTGTGGGAGTGGGCGACGCAGCAGCGGGGGTGTCGGACAGACCAAGCAGGTAGTCCGCCGATACGCCAAAGTGCTCGGCGGCCCGCACGACGATGTCGCAGCGTGGGGACGCACCGTGTTTCCAGTTCGTCGCAGCAGAGCTGGCAACGCCAAGCTTTGTGGTGGCGACCTCAGTGACAGTCGTTCCGTGCAGCTTGCAGAGCAGGTTCAGACGCTCATAAAACATAGCTACCCTCCCTTAATAATGCTGGACAACTCATTTTAGTGTGTAAAACTGTTGACAACAACAGAATAATGATGTATAATGCAATTGCAAGTCAGTTAACTGAATTGATAGGTGCCGATGCAGATCGCCGGCGCGCTGTAGATGAAGTATACATCATGCTTGCCGGAAAGGCCCTCGGGCAGCTGGGCGGTGGCTTCCACCATCCCACGCACGCCCCAGTCCGGACGGGGCAGCTTCACATGGGCGATGGGCGTGGCGTTCACGTCGTCCAGCGCGATGGAGATCGTGCCGTCGCATACGCTGCGGTACTTCACCGTCAGGCTGCTCACGCCGGAAGCGAAGTCCACGCCGGAGAGCATCGTCCAGCTGCCTGCAACCTGCGTGTACAGAACCGTGCCGTCGGGGAAGGGGAGGGTCGTTACGCCAGCCAGTGCGGCAGCGGTCGCGGCGGGGAATTCGGCGCGGGGGTCGAAGACGCCCACCTGCGGCACGCCCGCGTAGGTGCCCTCGATCATGCCGATGCGGCCATCTTCGCCCACGTCCATCCGGTCGATGAAGGTGCAGCGGTAGCCGCTGCCAATGCCGATGTCGCGCTCCAGCGTCTGGTTGTGGTAGGCGATGTACCATCCGCCCTTGAAGTTGAACATGCAGTGGTGGTTGTTGCCGCCGGTGCCGAAGTAGTCCGCCGGGTTCTTCAGCACGCGGTCGGCGTAAGTGAAGGGACCCAGTGGCTTGTCGGACAGCATGGTGTGGATCTCGCCGTTCTGGAAGCCGGGGGTACCATGGGGTACGGAGAAGTTGGTGCAGTAGCTGTAGACGTATTTGCTGCCCACCTTCACGATGCCGCTGTCCTCAAAGAGCCACGGCGGGTTGAAGGGCTGAGGATCGCCAACCAGGCTGATCATGTCCTCGCCCAGCTGGCAGCAGCGGGCTGTACCGGGATCAGCTGCGCGGCCTTCGGGCACGCCACCGCCGACGTAGATGTACCCCGTGCCGTCGTCATCCACCAGCACGGCGGGGTCGAATAGCCAGGTGACGGAGGCGCAGTTGGGGGTGTGACGGTTGATCAGCGCGTGGCCAAGCGGGTCGCGGAAGGGGCCGGTGGGGCTGTCCGCCTCCAGGACGCCGATGCCGTTGCCGCTGTCGGCGAAGTAGAGGAAGAACTTCTCCTGGCCGCCAATGGTCTTGTGGGCTGCGGCGGGCGCCCAGCTGTTGCGGGCCCACTTGGCCGCGCCGTGGGGGCCGGCGGCGGGGATCACGCCATGATCCGTCCAGTTGACCAGGTCGGCAGAGGAGATGCAGTGCAGGCAGTTGATGCTGCCATAGTGGTTGGGGCCGACGGAGCCGTCGTTCTGGTACTCGTAGAAGTCGCCGGTCATGTAGAGGTACACACGGCCACCATAGGGCATGGCCCAGGGGTCCGCGCCGAAGCGCTGGGTCATGACGGGGTTGTGGTGAGCCGGGTTCTTGTAGGAGCGCTCGATGGGGGTGACGGTGGACTCCGCCACATCCTCGTACGTCGCGGGGATCGCCTCATCCAGCAGCGCGCCGAAGAATGCGGCCTTCGGGCGCAGCAGGCCATCGAAGAACAGCGGGTAGGTGGGGCCGTTCCAGCCCATCAGCCAGCTATGATCATCCGCCAGGCCCCACAGGGTGATGCTGTCGATGGCAACGCCTTCGCGGCGCAGGCGGCGCATCATGGCGAAGTAATCGCGGTAGCGCACGGCCAGCTTCATCTGGCTGGCGGGGTCGGCGCCGCCCACGCGGATGTCCATCTCCGTGGACTGGATGGACAGGCCCAGAGCGGCATAGGCGCGGATGGCCCGCTCGTAGTCCGCAAAGTCCGGATAATCCAGGCCGATGTGAGTCTGGAAGCCCACGCTGTCGATGAGGCCTTCGTCGTGCAGGCCCTTGACCAGCTTGTACACCCAGTCCAGCTTGTTGGGCATGGCGACGTTGAAGTCGTTGTAGCAGAGCTTTTGCCCCTCGGCCTGATAGCGCCTGGCGATGCGGAAGGCCATGGGCACGAAGTCCTGCCCGAGGATCTCGTACCACAGGCTCTTGGTGCGGTACATGTCGGGTGCTTCGTGGTCGGGCTCGATGGCTTCATTGACCACGTCCCACGCGTTCACCAGGCCCGGCCAGGTCTTGTTGACATGGGTCATCTCGTCGCGGATGGCGTTTTCCATGCGGGCGATCATGGTGTCGCGGTCGGCCAGCGGCGCGTCCGGCGCGTCGGACCAGCCCTGGGTGAAGAACCAGCGGGGCGTCTGATTGTGCCACACCAGGACGTGGAAACGCACGGCCATGCCGTTCTTCTTCGCGTATTCCATCACGGGGACGGCGGGGGCGAAGTTGAACACAGCGCGGGTCTCGCTGCCGGAGGCCAGCGTTGCGGCGTGGTCCAGCAGCATGCAGGGCTTCATGCAGTTCTCCGCAGTGAGGGTGCTGAAGTGCTTGCGCAGCGCACCATCGCATTCCGGGCGGAACATCCAGTGGGGGGCCACAGCGGCTCCGATGCGGAAGTCGTCCTGATAAAAGTCCTTCAGGGAGGGAATGCGGTCTGTGCGGCCGGTGGCGAGATAATCGGTGTAGGCACTCATGGCGTGTCCTCCTTGGATGCTTGTAGGGCAGGTTGGGGCATGATTCCCTTTCTGTACCCAAAGCGCGGCCTGCGTCGTGCTCTGGGTACAGAAAGGGCGGGATAGCGAGCGCTATCCCGCCCCGATGGGTTACTTGGAATGCGATTCAGGGGTCAGAGAAGCGAATTACTGGCCGTTGGCAGCGTCGATGTAAGCCTGCCAGGTGCCGCGCATCGCCTCAGCCTGCTCCGCGGGGGTCGCAGCCTGGCCGTACACGTCCCAGATGTAGTCAGCGCCCAGATCGTAACCGGTGATCAGGTCGGTGTACCACACGAACTGAGTCTCGTTCTCACGCATGGCGGCGATGGTCTCGTCCACAGCGCGGTCGTCACGATACTTGCCGTAGAAGCCGGACTTCCAGTCTTCGGTCTCGCCGTAGCCGGGAGTGGAGTTGGTGAACAGGTTGAACGCGAAGGCGATCTTCCAGGCGCGCTCGGCGTCGTAGCAAGCGGGGATGACCCACACGTTGTCGGTGGGAGCCCACTTGTAGCCGTCAGCCTGGGGGCCCTTGGGGAACATCACGAAGCCGTAGTCATCTTCCATGTTGGCCAGGGAGCCGGAGAAGTACTCCTCGTGGCACTGGATGGCAACTTCGCCGTTGATGAAGGCAGACTCGAAGTAGTTCCACTCGGCGCCTTCGGGAGCGGGCATCTCATAGGTCTTGATCAGGCCCATGACCCAGTTCATCGCCTCGAGGAAGGCGTCGGACTCAGCCGCATTGTAGTACTTGCCGTTCTCGTCAACCATCACGAAGCCAACGCCATTGGAAACCACGGCGGCGGGCAGGATGTGGGAGGAGAAGGACATCATGGCGTACTTGTCAACGATGCCGTCGTTGTCGGTATCGCGGTGCAGCTTGGCCAGCAGCTCTTCGAAAGCTTCCCAGGTCCAGGTGCCGTCGGCCTGCATGTCGTAGATGGACTCAGGATCGACGCCAGCCTCGGCCAGCAGACGCTTGTTGAAGAAGATGCCCTTGCGAGCCTCAGCGGGTTCGGGACGCATGGCGTACACGGACTCGCCCTTGGTGGTCAGGTCCTTCACGATGCCGTTCCACTTCGCATCGGTGAAGTCCAGGCAATCCAGAGTGGCCAGGTCATAGAACAGACCAGCCTCCATGGGCTGCAGGTAAGCACCGGCGCGCAGGATCCACACGTAGTTCTCCTCAGAGCCAGTCATGGCAATGTTGGTGAAGTCGGTGGGAGAGTTGCCCCAAGTGGTGGCAGCAACCTGCTTGATGGTGAAGTTGTAGGTCTCCTCCAGCCACAGGCGGTACTCCTCGGTCGCCTCAGCGGCAGCGGTCTCGGCATTGCCGATGTTGTCGTGCCAGTCAGAGGACCACCAGTCGCAGATGATGATTTCCATGCCGCCGAGGTCGATCACGTTGCCGTTCTCGTCGGTGTAGATCTCAACGCCGTACTCTTCGTAGGGGTTCTCGATGCCCTCGGCCATCGCGGGGATACAGGCCAGCAGCATCATGATCGCGAGGATCATAGCCAGAGTCTTCTTCATGGGAAAACCTCCTTAAGATTTATGATTGGGGGATCTATTTCTCGCCTCATAATCGCCGGTGGGGCGGGCGGGGCGGGGGAGGAAGCTGCAGGCCGCATTCCAATACCTGCGCCTTCCGGAGCCTCACGCTTGCCCGCTCGCACCAACGTTTATTATGGGACCAAGAACGAATGTGGTAAGTGGTATAGTACCAGCCAATTCTGATATTCAACGCACTTTCTGGAATTCCTGCCGGTTTCAGAAATATTTTTTTATTTCAGGCCGGTGGAAGAGATGGACTCCACGAAGCCCTTCTGCGCAAACAGGTAGAGGATCAGCAGGGGCGCGATGACCATCAGCGTACCGGTGGAAACGAACTGCTTCTTGTGGCCCATGGTGGCCACGTTGCCGGTGTAGGTGATGGTCTCCTTCCACTTGCCGGTGGCGTCCTCCAGCGCGGAGAGCTTCATGCTCAGGATGGGCAGGGAGGTGTCCTTGATGAACATCTTGGTGTAGAAGGTGTCGGTCCACTGCCAGACGAAGGCGAACAGGAAGCAGCTGACGATGATCGGAACAGCGTCGGGCAGGATGACGCGCCAGAAGGTCTTGAAGGTGGAGCAGCCATCCACATAGGCGGCCTCCTCCAGGGAAACGGGAACGCCCTGGAAGAACTGGCGGATCATGTAGATGTACAGGCCGTTCTTGAGGCCCTGGCAGGTCATGGACATGGCGAAGTAGGGGATGGGCACCGAGATGAAGCCCAGGTCAACGTAGAAGGCCTTGCTGAGCAGGTTGATGCCGCCCTCGCCGGTGAAGAGGCTGACGATGCCGGCCGGGTCAAAGTGGCTGAAGGTCAGGTGCAGCGCGGTGGAGATGGTCTGCGGGGGGATGATGACCGTCAGGATCACGCAGAAGAACCAGAACTTCTTCAGCGGGAACTTGAAGCGGGCAAAGCCGTAGCCCACCAGCGTTGCCGAGGCCACCTGCAGGATGGACACCACAAGGCTGATGAAGAAGGTGTTGCCGAAGGCAGGCCAGTAGTTCATCAGCGCCGGGCTGGCGATATCCACATAGTTCTGCACCGTCAGATGACGGGGGATGGAGATGACCGTGGAATCGTACAGATCGTCCTCGATCATGAAGGAAACGGAGAGCTTGGACAGCAGCGGCTGAATGATCATGAAGCACAGACCGAAAAGCAGCAGTGCGCGGATGAATTTATACGCCTTCTCGCCTGCGGTCTTCTTCAGCAGGTAGCCGCCCGACTTCTTGTTGCGCACCCAGAAGCTTTCAGTGGGGCGCGCATGGGCAACGTTGTTCTTACTCATCGGTAGCCACCACCTTCGAAACGATCAGTGCGCTGATGCCGATCAGGGCCAGCGTGACAATGAAGTAGATCCACGACATGGCAGACATGTGGTCGTACTTGAGGATGAGCAGCTTGTCATCCAGCAGGCGGGAGAGATCGCTGCCCATCTTGGTGAAGAAGTCGATGATCGTGTAGATGATGTTGACGATCAGCAGCGGGGACACCATGGGGAAGGTGATCATCCAGAAGGCCTCCCACTTGGTGCAGCCTTCCACGTCGGCGGCCTCATAGAGGCTGGCGGGGACGTTCTGCAAGCCGGAGAGGAACACGATGATCTGGATGCCCGAGGCCATGACGATGTCGTACACCTCGGCGATCAGCTCGAAGATGATGTCCAGCAGGTCGCCGCCCAGGCCCGTCAGGCGGAGGATCTCCATCATGGAGTCCGTCACGGTGAAGGGCGTCTGCTCGCTGATCATCTCCTGCATGCCCTGCATGAGGGAGTTGTTGGTCTCCAGGTTCACCAGCACGCCGCTGGAGAGGATGACCGGCAGGAAGAACACTGCACGCACGAAGGCGCGGCCCTTGAACTCCTGGTTCAGCAGGATGGCGATGACGAAGGCCACCACCAGGATGGCGAGGGTATGGATGGCCATCTTGGTGATTTCGTCCACCAGCAGCTGGTTGTAGGTGGGATCCACCATCAGCGCGTGATGATAGTTCTCCAGCGCCAGCAGGTCAACCAGCGTCCCCCAGAACATGCCGATGCCGCCCTGGCGCAGGATCTCGCCTGCGAACGAGAGCGGGACGGTGGGGTTGTCCAGCTTGACGGCGATGACGCCGGAGCCGCTGAACACCGTTTCGTCGTAGATGACGTCGGTGGGCAGCTCACCCTCGATGGCAATCAGCTTGCCGGATGCGTCCATCACGGGGTCGTAGAGGAAGCAGACGGTCTCGCTGTTTTCCACGGGGTTAACGGTCAGGTAGAACAGGTCGGCATTGCCGCTGGAGAGCAGATGCGCTGCGAAGCTGGTGGGCACATTGGCCGCATCATCCGGCACCTGAACATTCAGCGTGTTCTTGGAGGCGTAGAGGGCGGCGTCGTAGGTGAATACGGCGGGCATGGAGGCCACATCGCCCTTCACGCCATCAGCGGCGGCGGCAACCTCGCAGAAGAGGTCGTAGTGGCCGTTATCCAGCAGATGCACCGTGAAGGAGAGCGGCACGGCCAGCTTCACAACGAAGTCGCCCTTTGCCTCGTAGAGGGCCTTGTCATAGCCGCTGGTCTTGCCCAGCTTGGGGGTGGCGCCACCCTTGACCTGGGCGTAGGCAGAGGCCAGCATGTCGGTGTGGCCGTTGTCGAAGAGGTAGGCCGCGAAGGCCACCGGGATGTCCGAGCCATCGGCCATCTGCACCACGAAGATGCCTTCGGCCGCCTGGGCTTCATCGTAGACATAGCCTTCGGGCAGGTCGATCTGCTTGCTGAGCGTCACGCTCTTGCCGAAGGAGTCGTCGGCCTTCAGGGTGATGAGGCTGTTGACCTGCTCCACAACGTAGCGGCCGTTTTCCTTCTGCAGCTCGTTGTACTGCAGGCCACGGGGCAGCTCGATCTCACGGGAGAGGGCCACCGCGTGGGTCAGGTTGGTGGAGGTCGTCAGCTCCAGGGCCGTTTTGAGGGGCTCGACAACGTAGTTGCCGGCGGCCAGCTCATCGGGGTTGTACCAGACGGTGCTGGGCAGGGCGATCTCACGGGGCAGGGTCACGGTGTGGCCGTAGGCGAAATCCTGACGCAGGGTCAGCACCTCGCTCACGGGTTCCACATCGTACACGCCGTTGGCGTACTGCAGCTCGTTGTAGCGCAGGTTCTCGGGAAGGTCGATCTCCTTGCTGATGCGCACGTTGGCGCCGTAGCCGAAGTGGGAGATCATCTGGAAGTTGCTGGGCTGGATGGTGGTGGTATCCACCAGGGAGAAGCTCATCTGCAGCGACATCAGCAGCGGGCTGACCGTGAAGGCCAGGAAGCCGATGATGAAGGGGAGGATGAAGAGGTAACCCGACACCGCGCGGCGGCTCCTCATGGAGAGGCGGCTGGAACGGGAAGGCTTGCCGGAAGCGGCGTCCTTCTTGCCCAGCTTGGGCAGCTTGAAGCCTGTCATTCGATCGCCTCCTTTGCGGTTTCATCGGCGGTAACGCTGAGGTAATCGCGGGCGGGAACCAGCACGCCGTCGACGGTGGCGTCGGTGTAGCCGTAGTTGACGTAGACGCGCACGCCGTTTTCGTATTCGGTCACGCTCACGTCGCCCTCGCGCCTGTGATCGGTCATGGTCTGATCGAAGGTGCCGCTCAGGCGCTCGTTGTAGGTGTTGATGGTGGCGACCATGTCATCATAGATGATGCTGGCGTCAGCACCGTAGTACTCGGAGAACCAGGAGTCCTGCAGCTCCTGCACGTTGCTGGCCATGAGGGAGAACTGCAGGCTCGCGCCCATTTCGGCCGAGCGCAGCAGCAGCTCTTCGCGGTCCTTGGCCAGGTTGATGGAAACGCCCGTGTAGGGCACGAACCCGTGCAGCGCGGCGGGGTAGAAGGGCACGAACTGATCGATGACCTGGTAGGGGGTGCCTTCCAGATCCATGTCGGTCACGATGTCGGAGTAGACCGCGGCGTAATCGTTGCCGGAGCGGGTCATGACCAGCTGACCGGCGTCGCGCAGGGTGGAGAGTTTCTCCATCTGCTCCAGGCGGGCCTCCTCGCGGGTGACGAAATCCTTGGGATCGTAGTCGCCGCTGAGGAGGTTGCCCACATCACGGAAGGAAACGCCCGTGGCGCCGTATTCCGTTGCGGCCTCGCTCAGCACGTCCACGCCCTTCATGATCAGCGCGGGTTTGAGCAGGTAGTAGTTCTCGCGCCAGTCCTGCTCGCCATACCAGATGGGGGAGTACTCGGGGATCTCCGCTTCCTCGCGGGTGGTGTGGCGGGCGGCGTCACGCATGACGATGAAGCCTTCCATCAGGCCGCTGTCGCGGGCGAAGCAGGTCAGGCCATCCAGGTAGAGGGGAATGCCCGCGTCGGAGGCCAGCTTGGTGAAGGCCTTGAGCTCCTTCACGCTGCCCATCTCGCTCATCAGGCGGATCTTGTTGAGGATGGACTGGTTCAGGCCGCCGTTCATCCAGCCGGCGTAGCGGATGGACAGGTTCGGCAGATCCTCGCTGATCAGCTTCTGCGTCAGTTCGGAGGCCTGCTCGTAGGTCGTCAGCGCGATGGGCACATTGGTGGGCACGCCCAGAACCTGCTGCACCTTGTCGATGGCGCCCACCAGCTCGATCACCGTGTGCGCCTCGCTGGAGACGGTGCGGTTCATCTGGGGGTTGGCGGCCAGCAGGTAATCGCGGTACACGCCCGCCATGGTCATGTAGTCGTCGCTGTCGATGAAGCGGTAGCGCTGCACGATGCTGCCCTCGGGCAGCTCCTGCTCGAACATGTAAACCTTGTTGTTCGTGCGCTCGGAAACATCGTAGTTGTTGCCATGGATGATGGTGTAGAAGGCGTTGGCCGCGTTGTAGGAGCCGTAGCTGGGCTGGCCGGCGGTGTTGGCGGTGACGCCCGCCCAGGACTTGCCGTCCTCCAGGATGCACAGGAAGGAGCTGCCCTGGGTGGCCATGCCGAACACGGGGAAGGCGGCGCGGGTCTCGTTGATGACTTCGGTGCGGATGATGGCGTAGTCATGGCCGTAGAGGCTGGCCGTGTAGGCGGACTGCTTGACCTTGCCATTGTTGAAGTGGATGATGGCGCCGGTGCCTTCGGGCACGAAGATGAAGCCGCTTTCCGTCTTGCCGGCAGAGCCGAAGGCGGGCAGCAGGTTCAGCGTCGTGATGGGGTAGTTGGGGTTGTAGGTGATGCGATCCATGGGCACTTCGACCACGAGGTCGGCGTCCTGGATGCGGTAGATGACGGAGATGTTGAAGATGGGCTTGTCCGTGGCGCCCTCGGTTTCGCCCTCGCGGACGACGCGGGCTTCATCACGGGCATAATCCTCGGCGGTGTAGCCGGCGGCAGCCATGGCCTGCTCAATCTTGGTGGCGGCGTTGTCGCGCTGCTCGCTCTTGGCCTTGCGGACGATCCACACAACGCCATCCTTCAGATCGGGGTACTGGGCTTCCAGGGCGGCAATGTCGTCCGCCTTCTTGTAGTAGCTCTTGCCGGTGGCGGGGTCCACGCCCTTCTGCTGGTAGGCGTCCTTGATGGAGCGGGCGGTCTTGCTGTCTGCGTTCTCCAGCAGGATCTGCATGTACTCATCGGTGATGGCCTCGGGGTAGAGGTAGTCGCGGGCGATGTCGCCGATGGTGTAGGTCACCATGATGGCGTCCTCTTCGAGGTACTCGATGCTGTACAGGCGGTTGGCGACGCTGCGCTGGTAGGAGGACCAGGTGGTGTCCTTACCGGCCTTGTTCATGTAGACCATCGTCAGCACGGACTGCAGGCGGTTCTTTTCCTCCAGCAGGGTCTCGCTGTCGCTCTCCACGCCGGGGGCGATGGAGCTCCAGGTCTTGCCGGTGCGCTTGTCCGTCACGGTGAAGTGCGTCGTTTCCGGGTCCAGGGTGAAGGTCAGCGTGTCGCTCTCCAGGGTGAAGGTCTCGCCCGTATCCGCATAGCGCTGGATGTCGGGGACGTAGGTCGCTGCCTCGTCGGACGTATCAAAGAGGGGGATGAATACCTTCGTGACCAGCAGCACCAAACCCAGGAGAATCACCAGGCCAAGGATGATGCGCACGATAATGCGGCTTTTCATAGCGGCAAATCTCCTTTCTTAGTAGAGTCGGAAGGTAATCTCTTTGTAGATGGAGGTGAAGTAGCCCACTGCGTCGCCCACCAGGGTGAAGAACAGCAGCAGCAGGAAGATGATGACCATCATCGCAAAGATGGTCAGGACGATGAACAGCAGCGTCTTGCCCAGGCCGAAGTCGTGAATCTGCATCATGGCGATGACGATCAGGCCGCCGGACCAGACCAGGCTGACCATGTTCATCACGCTGTAGAAGGCTGCCTCATCCACGGTGACCCAGTTGGACAGGACGATCATCGGCAGCTGCAGCAGCACGAAGGGCGCCAGCGCGTAGCAGGTGGCCATGTAGACGTTGGCCAGGGTGCCCTTGCCCTCGAACAGGGTGGTCAGGCCCCAGTTGCCCAGAACGAAGATCACCAGCGGCAGCAGCACGGAGAGGCACTGCTGCAGGATGTTGACCTCGGGCCAGTACACGTTGTTGAACAGGAAGGAGGTGTGCTCCAGGGCCAGCAGGCGGGTGATGAGCACGGCGATGACGATGGTGTGCGCCGCCGCCATGGAGCCGCGCTTCTCGTGCGTCAGGTCCCAGAAGCCGTCGAAGGGGTGGAGCATGCAGTACGTTGCGTACTTGAGCGACTGGCCGTAACGGATCCAGCGCTGGCGATCGGTGAGATTGCTCAGGATGCTCATGTGTTGTCCACCTCCCACTTGATCTTCTTGATGCGGCCGACCACCATGGGGATCACCAGAACCGCGGCGACGACGCCGAAGATCCAGCCGATGTTCTGCTCCACCAGTTCGCTGCGGTAGTAGCGGAAGGCTTCGGAGTAGTTCTCGTCGTCACGGGCCATCTTGAAGTAGTCGCAGGCCAGCTTGTAGTTGCCCTGCTGCAGCTCTGCGCGGCCGATGCCGATGTAGGCCAGGTCATAGTTGCCGTTGCGCTTGAGGACCTCGCGCCAGGTGTCGGCGGAGTCGCCGTAGAGGCCGCGGTTGTACTCGTCGTTGGCCTTGAAGATGAGGCTGCCGTATTCGGTGGGGGTCAGCACGGTGATGGAGCAGCCGTTGGCGTCCAGCACCAGCAGGTCATGCCCCATGTTCTCGATGGCCACGGGCTTGTTGAAGTAGCCGGCTGCGTAGCCCACGCCGCCGAAGGCCCAGAGCATGTTGCCCTGCTTGTCGTAGCCGAAGAGGCGGTTGTGCTTGTCATCCAGGGCGACGTACACGTCGTTCTCCAGCACCGTCACGTCAATGAACAGGGACGAGCCGGAGCGGGTGATGTTCAGGTTGCCGGCGGCCCACTGGACGTCGCCGATGGGCGGGTAGGTGCCGTTTTCGATCAGGATGTTGGTGCCCAGGCTGTTCAGGCGGCGGATGGGCTCGGCCTCGCCGCTCCGGAGCTCGTTCTCATCGAAGGTGCGGGTCACCACGTAGAAGAAGCCCATGTCATCAATGGCGATGTTGTGGTACTCCGTCGCAACGAGGGAGGCCTGCTGCGCGCGCTGCTCCTTGGTGGAGAAGAGGCGCCAGAACAGCTCCGTCCAGGTGTAGCTGACGGGGGCGGCGCCGATGAAGCCGGTGAAGACGCCGTTGGCCTCGTACTTCATCACGCCCATGTTGATGTTGGTGGCCAGGCAGAACAGGCGGCCGGAAACGTCCGCCACCAGCTTGGCCGGCATGAAGGACTTGCTCTG
>JAFQQT010000084.1 GCA_017410455.1 Clostridia bacterium | reverse complement strand
CTCCAGCACGTCGTCCTCCTTCGTCACGCCGGCGGCGCGCACCAGGGCGGCAAGCAGGTCCTCGTCATAGATGAAATTCTGGCCCAGCCCCTGCTTGTAGCGCAGCTGGCTGTCGCGGATGCGTTCCTTGGATTTGCTCATATACGCTCTCTCCTTGCGGGGAATCGTGTGATGGGGAACAGGCAGCTGATAGCCGCCCCTGCAATAATCGCCATCATTATACCACACTTTACGCCGCTTGCAAAGCATGATATAATGTGCGAAAGAAAGGTTGGTGAATGCCCATGCGGCAGAACATGCGAGGTAACAACCCGGCGCAGCGCTGACAGCCTGTGACCGGGTTATGCTCAAACCGCTGCGCCTGATTCGTGTAATCTTGATTTAAAGAGCGACATGAATGGAGGCAATGAAAATATGAACCCCTACATGAACCTGAACCGTCTTGAATTCATCCTGACCGACCACTGCACTGGGCGCTGCCGACATTGCTCGGCGGGGGCGCTGGTGGCGAATCCCCGGCCAGGGCATGTGCCGATGGAGGAATCCGTGCAGGCCGTGCGCGACCTGGCGGATATGTACCCCATGCAGTCGGTGATGACCTTCGGCGGCGAGCCGCTGCTGTACCCGGAGGTGACGGCGGAAATCCACCGCGCGGCGGCGGAATGCGGCATTCCCGCCCGGCAGCTGATCACCAACGGCTTTTTCACCCGGGACGAGGGGAAAATCCGGGAGGTCGCGGACATGCTGGCGGAGGCCGGGGTCAACGAAATGCTGATCTCCGTGGACGCCTTTCATCAGGAGCGCATTCCCCTTGCAGCGGTGCGGGCCTTTGCCCTGGCGGTGAAGGCGGCGGGCATTGGGAAGGTGCGCTTTTCCCCGGCATGGGTGGTGAACGAGGCCTTCGACTGCCCGGAGAACGCCCGCACGAGGGAGATTCTCGCCGACCTTGCCGACACGGGTCTCCCCGTGGGCAGCGGTAACGACATCTTCCTCTCCGGCTGCGCGGCGGAGAACCTGGCTCATTACTATCCCGCAGCGTCGCTGGACATGGCGGACAGATGCGGCTCCATGCCCTACACTGAGCCGCTGACCGATCAGTCCTCCCTGTCCATCGAGCCCGACGGCAGCGTGACCGTCTGCGGCTTCGTCATCGGCAACGTGAACCGGGAGAGCATGGCGGACGTCGTCGCCCGGTACGATCCCTTTGCCCATGAGGGCATGTGCGCCGCCATGGAGGGCGTGCCGGGGCTGATGGCGCTGGCGGAGAAGCGGGGTATCGACGTTGACCTGAGCCGCTGTTATTCCGTGTGCGATCTGTGCAGGCGGGTCAACCGGCCTGCTGAATGAAAGGAGAACCCATGCGTACTGACCTCACCATCCGCCCGGAGACGGCGAAGGATTACAAGGATATCGTCTCCCTCGTGCTGCGTTCCTTCAGGGAAGGCACGAACTACTCCGATGGCTCGGACATCATCGCGCTGATCGAGGAGATCCGCATGTCGGAGTACTACCTGCCGGAGCTGAGCTTCGTGGCGGAGATCGACGGGAAGATCGTCGGGCACTTCCTGTTCTCCCGCTTCCCGCTCAGCCGCACGCCCGAGGGCGGCCACATCGATACGGGCGACATCGTGATGCTTGCGCCGGTGTCCGTCCACGCGGATCACTTCCACCAGCACGTGGGCACCACCATGCTGACCCTGGGCATCCGGAAGGTGCGCGAGGCGGGCTACAGGGGCATCACCGTCGAGGGCGACTATCACTTCTACAACCGCGTGGGCTTTGTCACCTCCTCTGAGCATGGCATCCACCCCACCAGCGGCTTCCCCATGCAGGAACCCCGGTGCATGATGTGCCAGGAGACCACCCCCGGCTCCCTTGCGGGCGTGGAGGGCTATGTCGTCTACGATATGTACTACAACGCCTGAGGCAATGAAAGAGGCCCCGTTTCCAGCTGGAAGCGGGGTCTCAGACTGCAAAGCGCCCAGGCTCTTTTCTGGCATGCAGAAGCGGCCCGTCCCCGGCAAAGGGAACGGGCCGCGATTTGTTGTGCGATTACTGAGCGGCAGCCACGGCGGTGATGTGGGTGTTGACGCCGTAGTACCAGTACACGAAGCCGGTCACATCCACCACGTCGCCAGCCTGCAGGGCGGAAACGGCGGCATAGACCTCAGTCTCGGGGCCGGTCAGGTAGCGCTCGACGCAGAAGCTGTACTCAGCCTCGCCCAGGGTCAGGGTGACGTAGATGTCGTCGCCGGGCTCGCCATTCTTGAACTCGATGGCCTTGACGGTCATGCCCTTGAAGATGGCCAGCTGGTTCTGGAAGTTGATCAGCTCATCGGTGCCCAGCACGGCGGTGAGGTCAACGGGCTCGGCAATGTAGTTGATGCCGCCCTCGACAAACTCGAAGGTCGCGTCCATGACTTCCACTTCGTCAGCCCAGGCACCCTTGTAGCCGGTCACCTTGATCTTCGCGCCGGGAACCAGCTTGGCAGCGTCCTCCTGGGAGCAGGCCAGCTCGTACAGGAAGTAAGCGCCCTCCTGGTCAGCGGCGTACACGGTGATCTTGTTGTCCCACCAGGACTGGGTGGCTTGCACGTAGCACTCGATGACGACTTCGGCATCCAGGGCAGCGGCGGCGTACTCAGCGTAGGTCATCACGCCCTCGGACTTGGCTTCCACGGCGGGGACGCCAGCGGACTCGCCGGAAGAGGCGCCGGCGGAATCGCCAGCAGAATCGCCGGAAGAATCACCAGTGGAGGCGTCCTCGGCAAAGGCACAGCAGCCCAGCATCAGCAGGGCCAGGAGCAGAGCAAGCAGCTTCTTCATGATTGTTTCCCTCCAGATTTCGTTCTCGTTCGGGTCTGCGGAGGCGTTCCTCCGACTTCTTCATTATACAGTCAATCAGGGAAAATTGCAATGGCTTATCTGTTCTTTGACCGTTTTTGCGTGCGGATGTGATCGATGAGGACGTAAGCGCCGATGCCCACCCAGGTGACGCCCAGACCGCTCAGCAGGGCGATGGAGCCGGCGGGCAGGGGCCCGGGCAGGCTCTCCTCCAGGCGGTAGAGGCTGACCATCTTGGCGTAGAGGTCATCGATGAAGGCGTCGTCGATGACCTTCTTGCGGCGCACGCCCTTGGCGGTTTCCTCGATCATCTGCCCGGCGGCGTCGCGCAGGGAGGTGGAGCCGTTGAAGACGGGGGTGGTGAAGGTGTCGTCCGTGTGCTGGATGAGGAGCCGGGTTGCGTCCAGCTTGACGGCGTAGTGCAGGTCATTGTCCTCGCCGGAGCGGGAGAGGTAGTCCTGATAGGCCGGGTCGTTCTGCGCCTTGGTCGTCACGGGGACGTAACCCTCGGTGGAGGCGTAGGCGATCTGCGTTTCATTGCTCAGCAGGTACTGCACGAAGAGCCAGGAGGCCAGCACCTCCTGGGGGTCCTGCTTGTTGAACACGCAGATGGAGGGGCCCTGGGAGATCATCTGCGGGTTGGCGGGATCCACCTGGGGCACCATCATCACGGCGGTCTCGAAGGAGACCATCTTGTCTTCGTCGATGTCGATCAGGGGCGCATCGCTGCCCATCCAGGTGGAGCCGGCGGTGGAGTCCACGGCGAAGATGCACTGGCCGGCGTTGAGCCAGTTGGCGGGGTAGGAGGAGATCTTGAAGGTGGAGAAGGCGCCGGACTGCACGTGGGAGGCGATCTCCTTGAGGAAGGCGCGGGCGTCGTCGTTGAACAGGAGCACCTCGCCCACGGGCGTGGAGTAGCCGGCACCCTGCTGCTGCAGGTACTGGATCATCATGTTGTCGGTGGACTTGTAGATGAAAGGGATCAGCGTCGGCTGGCCGTTGACGATGTAGTTGCCGCTTTCGTCTTTGGCCAGAGCGGCCTCGGAGACCTCCCAGACGAAGTCCCACGTGAGCACCTCCGGCAGGGTGTAGCCCAGCTTTTCCACATAGGTCCTGTTGACGTAGCACACCTCGGTGGAGCGCATGTAGGGCACGGCGTAGTAGTGGCCCTCCAGCATGCACTCGTCCAGGAATTCGGGGATCAGCTCGTCCGCGGTGGGCGCGTCGAAGCGCACCTCGCTGCCGCCCAGACCGTAGCGGGGATCCGTCAGCAGCGCGTCCAGCGGTACGACGCAGTTGTCGCCGGTGAGGTAGGTGGCGATATGGTCCGGGTAGGTGATGCACACGTTGGGGGTGGAGTCGGTGGTGATGTTGGTGATCACGTCCTGATAGATGCGGCCGTAATCGGTGTAGAACTTGATGTTGACGGTGATGTTGGGGTAGATGGCGTGGAAAGCCTCCGCCGCCTGCCGGTAGATGTTGGCCTGGGTGACGTTGCTCTCCGTCTTGGCCCAGAAGGTGATCTCATACTCCCGGCTGGTATCGAAGTCGCTGGGCAGGGTGTAGGCCGCACGCCGCACGCCCCCATGGCAGCCCGACAGCAGCAGGCAGAGCGCCAGCAGCAGCGCCAGCATGGAACGCTTCCCGAAGCAATTCCGAATTCCTGATTCATAATTCATAATTAACCCTTCACGCCTCCTCTCGCCACGCCGGCCATGATCTTCTTGTGGAAGATGAGGAACAGCAGGATCAGCGGCACGGACACCGCCACCACCGCCGCCATCATGGCCGGGATGTTGTCGCGGCCGTAGCCGCTCTCGCGGATGTTCTGGATGCCGCCGGAAACAAGGAACATCTTCGGGTCGTCGGTGATCAGCCGGGGCCAGACGTAGCTGTTCCAGCACTCGATGACTTTCAGGATCAGGATGGTGACGATGGTCGGGCGGCAGATGGGTACCATCACCTTGCCCAGGTATTTGAGGTCGCTTGTGGCGTCCACCTTGGCGGCGTAGTACAGCTCGTCCGGGATCTGCGCGAAGTTCTCCTTCAGCAGGTAGATGTAGAACACGCTGGACACCGACGGCAGGATGAGGCCCAGGAAGGTGTTGTCCAGCCCGGCGGTCTTCATGGTGACGAAGTTGGTGATGATGACCAGCTCGCCCGGGATCATCATCAGCGCCAGGAACAGCACGAAGGCGGCGTTCTTGCCGGGGAAGTCCAGGCGCGCAAAGGCGAAGGCCGCCAGCACCGTCACCGCCAGCATGGCCACCGTGGTCAGCACGGTAAAGACGATGGTGTTGAAGAAGTACCGGCCCAGATCCGCCTCGGTGAAGACGTTCAGGTAATTCTCAGCCGTGGGGGACAGGGTGAAGAGCTGCGGCACGATTTCGGACGCGTAGGCGCCCTGGGTCTTCACCGACGTCAGCAGCATCCAGTAGAAGGGGAACAGCACGATCACCGCCCACAGGCCAAGAAGGCCATAGATGACGATGTTGCGCAGGAGGGCTGTACGCTTTGCGCGCTTCTCAATGCGGTCGAAATCCATTACATTGCTCATGTGTTCAGCCCTCCCTTCTCAGTAATGCACATGCTTTTTGGAAACAAGCAGGTTGATGCAGGTGATGGTCAGCACGATGACAAAGAGGATGATCGCCGCGGCGGAGGCAAAGGACGGATAGCCGCCGCCCTCGCCGTAGAGCATGTCGTACACATAGCCGACGATGGTGTTCATCTCCGCCACGTTGAGGTTCTCGCCGAAGAGGGCGACCGCGTCCGAGTACGCCTTGAACGCGCCGATGAAGCCGGTGATGACCAGGTAGAACATGGTCGGGGAGATCATCGGCAGCGTCACCTTGCGGAAGATGCGGCCGGGGGTGGTGCCGTCCACACGGGCGGCCTTGTAGTAGGTTTCGTCCACCGAGGCCAGGGCGCTGGTGAACACCAGGATCTTGAAGGGCAGCACGATCCACACCGTGTACAGGCACAGCACCAGCATCCGCGCCCAGTAGGGGCCGTCGATGAAGTCGATGGGCGTCATGCCGAAGAGGCCCAGGATCACGTTGATCAGGCCGGGCGTCACGTCGGTCAGGTCAAAGAGGTACATGAAGACCAGGCCCACCGCCAGCGTGTTGGTCACATAGGGCAGGAAGAAGATGGTCTGGAACAGCTCCTTCAGCTTCGGGATGGAGGAGATGCCCAGCGAGATGCCCAGGGCCAGCAGCGTCGAAAGCGGCACGGTGATGGCCACGAGGATGAAGGTGTTCTTCACCGCCTGCAGGAAGTAGGGGTCGCGCAGGACGTACTCGTAGTTGTACAGGCCCACGCCGTAGGCCGTCTGCGAGGCGGAGTTGTAGCCCTCCTCGAAGGAGTAGATGAACACGTCGATCAGCGGATACACCATGAACACGCCGAGAAAGAGGAACGCGGGCAGCAGGTAGAGCCAGCCCTTCCAGCTTCTGTTTTCCATAGGCCCTCCTTACTTCAGCTCGCAGCGGATACGGGTTTCGTCGGCCTTGCTGAAGAGCAGCACCTTTTCCGGGTCGATGGCGAAGCGGACGGCGTCGGCCTCGTCATCCATGCGGCGGGCGTCGGGGTCGATGGCGCGCAGCTGCACGGAGTCCAGCGCCGGGTGCGTCGCCACCACGGACACGTCGCGGCCCATGATCTCCACCGCGCTCAGGCCGCAGCGCAGGGGGCCTGCCGCATCCACGGTGAAGCCCTCGGGGCGGATGGCGCACCAGACCTCCTGATCGGCCATGCCGGGGGCCAGGAGGATTGCGTCCTCGCCCACATACAGCTTCCCGGCCCTGATGCAGCCGTGGAAGACATTCACCGGCGGCGTGCCCAGGAACTTCGCCACGAACAGGTTCACCGGGTCGTCGTAGACCTGTTGCGGCTTGCCGATCTGCTGCAGCACGCCGTCCTTCATCACCACGATCAGGTCGGAGATGGACATGGCCTCCTCCTGGTCATGGGTGACGAAGATGGTGGTGATCCTCGTTTCGCGCTGGATGCGGCGGATCTCCTCGCGGGTTTGAAGGCGCAGGCGGGCGTCCAGGTTGGACAGCGGCTCGTCCATCAGCAGCACCCGAGGCTGCTTGACCAGCGCACGGGCGATGGCGACGCGCTGCTGCTGGCCGCCGGAGAGCTCGGCGGGCTTGCGGTCCATCAGCTGGTCGATCTGCACCAGCTTTGCGGCCTCCAGCGCACGCTTCTTCATTTCCTCGCGGGTCAGCTTGTCCTTGCCCTTGAAGTTCTCCAGCGGGAACATGATGTTCTTCTCCACCGTGAGGTGGGGATAGAGCGCATAATTCTGGAACACGATGCCCACCCCGCGGTACTCGGCGGGGATATTGGTCACGTCGTCCTCATCGAAGAAGATGCGGCCGTCCGAGGCCTTGAGCAGGCCGCAGATGAGGTTGAGCACCGTCGACTTGCCGCAGCCGGAGGGGCCCAGCAGGCCCACCAGCTTGCCGTCGGGGATCTCGACGACAAAGTCGTTCACCGCGATGACGTCCGGCTTGTTCTTCGCGCGGTTGGGGAATCTCTTCGTCAGGTGGTCGAGGGTGATCTTCATGGAAGTTATACCTCCCTTATGTCGTTGCGATGGGGTTCTCCTCCTATTTTACTCTGCGAAGCGGGGCAAGTCAACAAAAAACCGCACCCGGGGTGGGGTGCGGCGGGAATCACAGGTGATAGTACATGGTGATGCGGGTGTTGCGCTCGTTGAGGGCGGCGTAGTAGGCGTTCAGCGCGGTCAGCTGGGCGATTTGCACGGCGTAGCCCTTGATCTGCTTCAGCTCTGAGGCGATGACGGCGGTGTTCTCCTGGATGGCCTTGACCTGCTGGTAGAGCATGTACTGGTTTTGTCGGATCTGCTCCAGGTTCTCGATGACGGCGTTCAGCTGGCTGATGACGGTGTCCTTGCGCAGCTCGTCCTCATAAAGGTTGTATGCGCCGTGAGGGCCGGTCAGCTCGGTGCAGCGGCCGGTCATGAAGTACTCGTAGATGCTGGTCAGGGCGGGGAGGGTACGGTACTTGGGGTAGATGACGTCGCTGGCGTAGAAGCGCTCCAGCAGGGCGCGGGATTTGGCAAGAGGCGCGGCCATGAAGGATTGCATATCGGTGTTGGAGCGGGCCCATGTGCTAAGATTCAGTTGATATTGGGTCGCGTTCTCATCATTCCGCTTTGCGATGGAACGGCGTGTCCGTTCGTAGTCCTGCCATGCGCGCATGTTTGCTTCGTCAACCTTTTTCTTGTCCTGAATGATTGATCGGATATATACCGCAAGGCCGGCGATGATGAGCAGGGAAAAAGCCAGGGAAATGATGGCGGAGCTGCTATCCCTGTGCAAAGATGTAAAGGCGAAAAGCAATACAATGAGAATGGCGAAGAACATAAAGCCGATAAAGAACCCCTTGGTAGAATCGAGCTTAAACTCTTTCGCTGACGGCGCAGTCGGATATTTCACGATGTGTCGCTCCGGCTTGCGCATCATGCTCAGCTTCGTGTACTCTGCAATCATGTGCTCCTGCTCAACGATGGAAGTCTCCAGCTCAATTGCGTCCTTCAGATAGCGCATCAGTTCCTGATTGTCCATGCATGTGCCCCCATGTAGCTCTGAGCAATAACCGATATTGGTTAATGACATTATACACTGTTTTCGGTTATTGTGTCAACAAAGAAAGTTGCGAAGGCGGGGTGATGCGAATGATCTCATACGACCGGCTGTGGGAAACCATGCGCCAAAAGGGCGTAACGCAGTATGCGCTGATCCACACGCACGGCGTCAGCCCGGCGCAGATCACCCGCCTGAAGCGCAACGAGAGCGTCAGCACCCATACCATCGCCGTCTTCTGCCGGATCCTCTCCTGCCGGGTGGAGGATATCATGGAGTATCTGCCGGAGCCCCAAAACAAAGAATGACCACTGCCCGGGCAAGGCAGTGGTTTTCTCATGTAAAGATCGCCGGCAGGCCCGCGGCGAAGCCGCGGCGGG
>JAFQQT010000083.1 GCA_017410455.1 Clostridia bacterium | reverse complement strand
GGCGGAGCCCCCGGGGTGGGTGGGTGGGACAGCGGCGCGAAGCGCCGCAGGGGGGCAGGGGGACGGAGTCCCCCGCTGGGGGTGAGGGGGCGAAGCCCCTGGAGCCAGGCAATGGACGACTCCAGCGCGGCTCGCCCTCTGCGAGCCGTGCCCGCGCGGGGCACCCTCGTGCCCCGTGCGCCGCGCAACTCCGCCACTCCCTCACGCGAGCGCATCCCTCAAGGGAAAAACCAGGAAAAATCGCGAGAATGGGTTTCGAAAGGGACGAAGTTCCTTCGCGGAGTCCAGAGGCAGAGCCTCTGGCAGGGTGCAGGGGCAGCGCCCCTGCCGGGTCAAGGGCAGAGCCCTTGCGGCTCTCTCAGCAGTCCGGCCGACGCATCTTCTCGTCCTTCATGATGTGGACGATGGTGTCGTTGGTTTCGCTCATGCCGACGCAGACCAGCTCGCCCAGGTGGGCGATGAGGCGGTCGAAGCTGTCGTCCAGGATGCCGTCCTGGGCGTGGATGCCGCCGCCCTCCATGGCCAGGCAGGCGGATTCGACGGCCAGACCGGCGGACAGGGCCACCTTGGCCGCGCAGCCCTCCTTCGCGCCGTCGCAGATCATGCCCGACAGCGTGCCCAGAATGTTGCGGCTGGCCTGCAGCATCTCCTTTTCGCCGCCGCCCATGAGGTACACCACGCCGATGGAGGCGGACAGGCCGGACGCCACGCCGCAGGCGCACACGCTGGACAGGGGGCCGATGAAGCTCTTGATGTAGACATTCGCCAGGGCCGCGCAGGCCAGGGCGCGCAGCAGCCGCTCCTCGGACACGTTGAAGGTGCGGGCCGCCGCGTCCACCGTCAGGAACAGGGTCAGGCCCTGGTTGCCGGAGCCGGTGGCGGTCATCACCGGCAGGGGGATGCCGTGCATGCGGGCGTAGGAGGCGGTGCCGGCCATCTTCTTGGCCTGGGCGTAGAGGCTGCCGTCCTGCAGGAGCATGTTGGGCAGCACGCAGTGGGCCAGGCCCTCCTCCATGGCGCGGTAATAGACCACGCGGTTCATGTTCAGCGCGTCGCGCAGGAAGTGCAGCTCCTCAATGGGGCAGGTGCGGGCAAACTCGATGAATTCGCTCAGCGACCCCTCATGGGCGGCCTCGCCGGACTCGTCCTCCGGGGGCGTGAAGGGCGCAAAGGGCGCATGCTCCACGCGGGCGATGCAGTCGTGCTTGCCGCAGGTGATGACGCGCACCCGGTCCTCCGCCGTTTCGATGATGGTCTCGATGTACAGGCCCTTTGCCTCCTCGGCGATCTCCACCGCCACCATCTCCCGCAGGAGCTTGGCCTCCTGCAGCTGGTCGGGGCGGACGGTGTGCAGGGCGTTCATGCCGGCATTCGGGTCACCGGCGGTGATGCCCAGGGCGACGCACAGGCTCACGCCGCGTTCGTCCGCGCCGGGGATGCCCACGCCCATGGCATTCTTGAACAGGTACGCATCCAGGCGGGCGGTGACGCGGGTGATGCGCCCGGCGATATGGGCCCGGGCGGTGGCGGCGTTGAGCGCGATGGCCGCAGGCTCAGTGCAGCCGGTGGAAGGCGCCAGGGAGGCGCGGATCTTATGCAGATAACAGGCGTGGTCCATGTTGGTTCTCTCCCGTTCGTGTGTGTTTTACAGCATGCCGGCGTCGATCTCGGCCTGCCACTTCTGCACGTCCTGCCGGCAGCCGATGGCGCACAGCCAGGCCTCCAGCTGGGGGTCGAGCAGGTGATTTTCGTCCAGCAGGCGGTGGCAGGCCCGGGTGAATGCGGCCGGGGAACGCTTGCTGCGCCCCACCAGCCACGCCGCCAGGTCCTCCACGGTGTAGAAGGTCTCGCCCTCTGTCACAAAGGCGGCCACGCCGCTGAGCAGGTATCCCACCATGTACATCAGCAGCGTCTTTTCCCGCTCCGCGCAGTCTGGCGAGGCGTAGCGGGCCTCGATGGCCTGAAGACCTTCGCAGCGCGTGGCGTCGTCGCAGAAGACGGAGGCCGCGCCGCTCAGCAGCAGGCTGTCCAGGTGGGCGGGGATGACGCCCGTGCCGCGCAGGGCCTGCAGAAGGCTCCCGCCCAGGTCGCTGGCGCCGGCGTAGCGGCGGCCCCGCCACACCACGGGCGTTTCGCCGCTCAGGCGGTGGATGGCCTCCAGCACGCCCCGGTCCGGGGTGAAGCGCCCGGCGGCGATGTTGGCGGCCTGATCCCGGCAGATGGCGGCGGCCACCAGGTCGCAGGCGTCCAGTTGATGGGCCAGTTCGCCGGTGATCAGCGCCGCGCGGGCCTCGTCCCAGGCGTCCGCCATGGCCATGGCCAGGTCGTGGCGGGAATGGCAGGGGCGGCCGGCGAAGGTGAACTCGAAATCGGGGGTCAGGTCGGCGGCGGGAATTCCATCTGCCGGGATGATGGCGGCCACGGGGTCGATCACCGGGATGATGATGGCCTCCGGCGCGTCATCCGCCGGGACGATGGCGGCCCCGGGGTCGCCGGGGATCGGGATCAGCGTGGTCTCCGGCGCGTCATCCGCCGGGGGAAGCATGGGCAGCTGGGGCAGGTCAGTCATGGTCGGTCACCTCCGTGGCGGATTCCGGGGCGGGGAGGGCAGGCACGCTCCCTGCGGGCAGGGCGGGCGCGTCACCGGCGGGGAGCGCAGGGGACGGATCTCCGGCGGGAAGGGCGGCGGGGGCGTCCTCGGGGGGAAGCTCCACCTTGCCCTCCACGATGCGCAGCTGCCCCACGGCCACCAGGAAGTCAAAGGTGTTCTCCAGCGTCTTCTGGATGCGCGGGCCGCGGCGCTCAAAGCCCAGCAGCTCCGCCACGCGGATGATGATGTCCTCCCGGGTGGCGCGGATGGAGTGCTTCGCCACCAGCCAGATGGCCAGCTGCAGCTCCTGCGGGGCGATCATGTCGATGGTGCGGCGTCCGGCGCGGCGGGGCAGGGTCAGGGTGAAGCCCTCGCGGGTGAGGAAGCCGTCCTCCTCGCGCAGGTCGTCCAGTTTCAGGCGCGCCACGGCCACCTCCACCTCGCGGCGCAGGCCGGGATCGACCCGGTCATGGCCCAGGGCGGGGGCCAGGCGGCGGCACAGCTCGTCCCGGTGGACGGGCTGCTCGGTCTCAATCACGCGCAGCACCAGCTCGTTGACGGGCAGGTCGCTGCCCTCGGGCAGCAGGGCGGGCTGATAATCGGCGAAGGCCACGGGGACGGCGTCGCCTGCGTCATCGGCGGGGCGGCTCCAGGTGCGCGGGGGCTGCGCGGCAGCCTCAGGGGCGGGGTCAGGGTTGGCGATGGCCTCCGCGGCGGCGGCCAGGAGCTCGCGCTCCACGCCGTCGGGGCGCTGCAGCCAGTCCGCCGACCACACGCGGTGCAGCCGCCAGCCCATGCCCTTCAGCACGGAGGCCTGCAGGCTGTCGCGGTCGCGGCAGGTCTGCTGGGCGGCGTAGGCTGCGCCGTCGGTCATCACGCCCAGGACGTAGCGGCCTTCCAGCGTGGGATGGCACACGGCCACGTCGATGCGGCAGTCCGAGCAGCCCACGGCGCGCTCCACCCTGTAGCCCGCATCCTCCAGCACGGCGGCCAGATGGCTCGCGAAGGCGTCAGAAGCCGGGGCGGCGGTGGCGGCCACGCCGTCATCCTCAATGGCGGCAAAGCCGTTTTCGGCATAGTCGATGTAGGCGCGCAGCAGCCGCGTGCCCTCGGAGGTGGTGCGGCCCAGGTCAATGTCCTTTGCCAGGACGGAGGTGACCAGCTTGACGTTGTAGCGCGCGCGGGTGATGGCCACGTTCAGGCGGCGTTCGCCCCCGGCGGCGGAGAGCGGGCCGAGGTTGAGCAGCATGGGCTTGCCGCCCTCGCGCTTTGCGTAGCCGACGGAGAAGATCATCGTGTCGCGCTCGTCGCCCTGGACATTTTCCAGGTTCTTGATGAAGAAGGGCTCGTCCTTCTGCTCGTCGAAGAACTCGTCGTATTCCGGGTGGGCGATGCGGAAGCGGTGCAGCTCCTCCTCGATGGCGCTCTGCTGGGTGCGGCTGAAGGCCACAACGCCCAGGCTCCGCTGGGAGCGCTGGAGGATGTGCTCCTCGATCAGCTCCACGCAGCGCTTTGCCTCCTGCTTATTGCGGCGGCGGATGAACAGGCCGTCGGGGACGTACTCCAGCTCCACGCCCAGGTGGGGCTGCCTGTCGATGGCGCCGGGGAAGGTGACCAGGCGGCCGGCGTAGATCTCCCGGTTGGAGAAGGCGATGAGGCTCTCGTGGCGGCTGCGGTAGTGCCACAGCAGCGGGCAGGAGGGCAGAACGGCCGCGCACTGCTCCAGGATGGATTCCTCCGGCGGGGCTTCCTCCTCCTGTTCGTCCTCCTCGTCCGCGTCGTAATCGTGGGCGCCCACGGACACGGTGAAGAAGTCCGTGGGGGGCATCTGCTTCGTATCGCCGGTGACGATGACCTGCTTGCCGCGCATGATGGCGCCGATGGCGTTCTCGGGCATGATCTGGGAGGCCTCGTCGAAGATGACCAGGTCGAAGGTCAGCGCGTTGTTCTCCAGATAGGAGGCCACGGACAGCGGCGACATCATCATGCAGGGCTTGAGGGTGGTCAGCAGGTTCGGGATCTTGCTGAAGAGCTTGCGCAGGGGCATGCGGCCGCTCTTGCGGTTCATTTCCGACAAGAGGATGGCCAGCTCGTCCGTGGCGGAGAGGGCGCGGTGCTTCTCGTCCGGCACCACGTCGATGAGCTGCTTGCGGATGCGGCTGCGGGCGATGTGCAGCTGCTGCGTGTCCAGGCTGCGGAAGCGGCTGATGCGGTCCTCATGGTTGTGGGCGAGGAAGACCGCCAGCAGGGGCTCTTCGTCCAGCACGCACTCCACCCAGCTGTACAGGAAGAGGCGGCGGGAGGCGTCAGTCCACTGTTCGTCGGGCAGATCCGCTGCGATGGCCGCAGGGATGAAGGGCTCGAACAGGGTGCCCCGGGCCTCGCGGAGGGCGTTGCGCCACTCCTGCCACAGGTCGAGGGCGTCGGGGGTGTCCAGGCAGCGCTGCAGCCGGGCGCAGAAGTCGCCAAAGGGCAGCGCCAGCGGGGACGCCTCCGGGGCGAAATGGGCCGCGAAGGCCTCCAGCCGGGCCGTCTGCTGCGGCAGCTGCTGCAGGTCGGGCAGCTGGGGCAGGGGGCGCGTGCCCGTCATCAGCGCCTGCACCAGCCCGTCGGGCAGCAGGGTCGCGGAGGCGGCGGCCTTTGCCACGGATTCCGCCCGGGCCTGGAGGACTGCCCAGTCCGCATGGGAGGCGGCAGCGCCGGGGGCGAGGCGGTTCAGGGCGGCGAGAGCCTCCTCCAGCAGGGTCTGGCTGCGGCTGGCCTCGTCGGCAGCCCGCAGCGCATCCAGCATCGCAGCGAAGGCTGTCCCCGGAAGGAAGGCCGGGCGCAGGGCGTCCAGCGTTTCGCGCAGGCTGACCAGGTCCTCTGCGGCCGTGCGGATGCCCTGCACCGTGCGGCTGATATCGTCCGTCAGGGCATTGCCGGCGAAGGACGCGCCCCGCAGGGAGTTATCGAAGGCGGCGTAGCGCCAGCGGGTGGTGAGGGCGGCGGCCTGCTGGCGGACGTCGGGGCGCTCCAGCGCGGCCATGATCAGGCGGCGGTGGGCGGGATCCTTCGCCAGGCCGGCCAGGGAGGCGGTGGTGGCCAGCTGCTGCTCCAGCGTTTCCCAGCGGGGATCGGAGGGCGACATGGCCTGCAGGCCCAGCTGCGCCGTCAGCTTGTAGGCCTGGCGGGCCCAGGCCTGGTAGCCGGTCTTCCAGGTGGAAAGCCGGTTCAGGAAGGAGATGGCCACGCGCTCGGGCGGCATGCCGCTGCCGCGATAGTGCTCGGCAAGTTTCTGCAGCTCGCGGTCGCGGCTGCCGAAGACGGGCACGGTGCGCAGGAAATCCCCGCCGGTGAGGCGCTGCAGGATGCCGTCTGCGTCCAGGGACAGGGCGCTGTCCTTCCAGGAGGAGCCCAGCAGGGCCTGGGCGGCGGAGGTGATCTCCGCGGCCTGCTGGCGCAGGATGCGCACCTGCTCCAGAACGGCGGCGGTGTCGTCTGTTTCGGGCAGGGATGCGTTGGCGGGCGTGCGCAGGAGCGCCGCGGCGACGTCCAGCGCCCAGTCGGCCTCCGCGCCCGTGCGGTGGGGGCAGCCCAGCAGCGTCAGCGCGTGGCCGGCCTGCTCGTCCAGCTCGGGGATGATCTGCGCCAGCGCCTGATAATGGGTGGCGAAGGCGTCGGTGCGGGCCTGCCAGCTCAGGTCGGACAGGACGGCCTTCAGGTCGCTCTCCAGGGCAGCCAGGCGGGTCAGGCTGGTCGCCGCGTCCACCTTCGCGCCGGGGAGGAGGGCCTTTTCGGCCACAAGCTTTGCGGCGCTGAGGCGGATGGCGGCCTGGCAGCCCTGCAGCGCCAGCTGATGGACGGTCTGCGCGTGGGTGAACCAGGCGTCGGAAACAGGACCCTGCGCCGCAGCGGCACAGACGCCGGCCAGGGCGGTGAGCTGTTGCAGCTCGCCGCCATCCTTCAGGCAGCCCTCCTGATGCAGGCGGGCGATGGTATCCCGCAGGCCCCCGGCGTCCCGGAGGGCAGCGGAGATCTCGCCCTGCAGCTGCGTGCGGGCCATGAAGGTGGTCCAGTTGCCCTCCAGCCCCTCGTAGGGGTTGTCCGGCAGGGCCTGATAGCGCTGATGTGCCCGGGCGATACGGGCCAGACGCACGGTCTCGGCATTCAGGTCGCTCCGGGTGATACCGGAAACGCCGGTGAGGCGGGCGCTGATCAGCGGCAGGTGCTGCAGCCCGGCCAGTTCGCCCAGCGCGTCGTAGAGGCTGTCGCCCAGGGGCTCACGCTTGCGGTGCAGCAGGGTGGGGTACACGTTCAGCTGCGCGCGCAGGTCCTCCAGCTCATCCAGGGTGGCCATGGCCTGGTGGTCCAGCGTCTGCCGGGCCAGCTGCAGGGGCTGGCCGATCTCGGCAAGGATCCCCTTGCGGTCGGCGCGGTGGGAGTGCAGCGCGAGGGTGAATTCCCCCAGGCCCGCGTCCTTCAGGCGGCGGTGCACCACGTCCAGGGCGGCCATCTTCTCGGCCACGAAGAGCACCTTCTTGCCGTCGGCCATGGCCTGGGCGATGATGTTGGTGATGGTCTGGGACTTGCCGCCGCCGGGAGGGCCCTGCAGGCAGAAGCTGACGCCCCGGCGGCTCAGCTCGATGGCATAATGCTGGCTGGAGTCCGCGCCCACCACGAGGTGGCTCTCCTCCGGGGGGATCGCGTCCAGGGACACGCCGTCCATCACCGAGGCGTCCATGGGGTAGGCCTCCTCGCCCGCGATGGCGCGCAGCACCGGACTGGCGGCGATGCGGTCATGGCTGCGCTTGAGGTCGTGATACATGCTGATCTTCTGGAAGGACATCAGCGCCAGGTGGCACTCGCGGCGCACCTGCCAGCCGTGTTTCCTCGCCAGCTCCTCCACCTGATCCAGGAATGCGTCCACCGGGGCGTTCTCATCCGGGAGCTCCGGCAGCGTCAGGCCGTATTCCATCTGGAAGAGCTGGTTCAGCGCCGGGTTCACCACCACGTCCTCATCCAGCATCTCCACCACATAGGGCGCGCGGATGCTCTTCATCTTCAGCCGCACGGGCACCAGCAGCAGCGGCGAGGTCAGGTTCTCCATTTTGCCGGTCAGCTGCTTCCAGTCCAGGAAGCCCACCGCCAGGTACAGGATGCCGATGCCCTGCTCCTCCCGGGCCAGCTTCATCTTGGCGCGCATGTTCTTGAGGATCTTGCGGTACTCGGTGAAGCTGCCCTCCGGGCGCAGCACGCCCTGCATGGGGACCACCGGGCTGCCCAGGCGCTCAAAGAGGCGCATGACGGCCTCGCACCTCAGGTCAAACTTCTCCACCGGGGGCTGCTGAACGGGCAGCGATTTGCCCTGGCGCACCAGCAGGTCATAGATTTTGGCATAGTCCGGCTCGTCCAGGCGCAGCGTCTGCTGGCTGCGGCGCTTGCCACCGCTGGTGGGGTAGTTGATCATCCGGTTGCGCTTGCCCAGGTCCAGCAGGCTGTTTTCCCAGCCGGTGATCGCGGTTTCGAGCTTGCTCATCGTACAAGGACTCCCTTCCATGGATAAAAGAGGGGGGGTATCCCCTGTGGATTCCGACGTTTTATGCCTTCTATTTTATCATATCAGGTGCGATGTTGGCAATGCTTTTCGGGAGGGCACATAGCGGGAGGGAAAACAAAATGCTCCCCCGGAGGGGAGCGTTTGCGGACTGACCGCCGCAGGAAAGCTTACTTCTTGAAGATCAGGAACAGGAACAGGGCGCATACCGGGATGGCCAGCAGCAGGCCCAGGAGCAGTGATGCACCCACGCATGCAGCGAAACCGCCGATGGCCAGGCCGATCTTCTGCTTGATTGCGCCGCAAATTGCGGGAACAGCGCCGACCACAAGACCGGCAATCAGGGCACCAATAACAGCTTCCATTAGGGAATCCTCCTTTGTTTCATGGCTGAACGCCAATGGTTTTCTCTATTTTAGCGAAAAATTCGCTAAAAGTCAATAGGCAAATTTTCACCAACCTATAATAGGGCAAACAGACCAGAGGCGGTGACAATATGCCGTATTACCGGAGAATACGAGATCTGAGGGAGGACAAGGACCTGACGCAGACGCAGATGGGGGAGATCCTGTCCTGCAGCCAGCGGGTCTACAGCAACTATGAGCGCGGAGATATCGACATCCCGACAACGACGCTCATCAGGATCGCCGATTTTCACAAGGTGTCCGTGGACTATCTGCTGGAGCGGACGAGCAATCCGAATATGAATGAGTGAACGCAGCGGTGACTTTTCCGTTGACGCGGGCGTACGAAAACGTTATAATAGTCCTGTTCGCCATCATCCGACCACCTGTGACGAAAGGAACTGATACGATATGATCCGCCTGAACTGCGATTATCTTGAGGGCTGCCATCCGTCCATCCTGGAGAAGCTGCAGGAGACCAACCTCGTGCAGACCCCCGGCTATGGCACCGACGATTACTGCAAGGAGGCCGCCGACGCCATCCGCAGCGCCTTCTCCTGCCCGGATTCGGCCGTGCACTTCCTGGTGGGCGGCACCCAGGCCAACATGACCATCATCGCTGCTGCCCTGCGGCCCTATGAGGGCGTGCTGTGCGCTGACACCGGCCACATCAACGTCCACGAGACCGGCGCGATTGAGTCCACGGGCCACAAGTGCCTGGCCCTGCCGAACAGGGACGGCCGCATCACTGCCTCGCAGGTGACCGTCGCCACTGCCACCCAGGCCGACGATGAGCACATGGTCAAGCCCGGCATGGTGTACATCTCCATGTCCACCGAGGTGGGCACGGTCTACAACCTCAGCCAGCTCAAGGATCTGTACCTGACCTGCAGGCAGCTGGGCCTGTATCTGTTCATCGACGGCGCGCGCCTGGGCTACGGCCTGGCCGCCCCCACCGGCGACCTGACCCCGGCGGACATTGCGAAGTACTGTGATGTGTTCACCGTGGGCGGCACGAAGATGGGCGCGCTCTTCGGCGAGGCGGTGGTCATCAACAACCCGGAACTGAACGTGCGCTTCCGCTACATGATCAAGCAGAAGGGCGGCATGCTGGCCAAGGGCCGCCTGCTGGGCCTGCAGTTCTCCGCCCTGATGAAGGATGGCCTGTACTTCCAGCTGGGCAAAAAGGCGGTTGACCAGGCGATGCGCATCCGCACCGCGCTGCTGGAGAACGGCTTCACCTTCCGCGTGGACAGCCCCACCAACCAGCTCTTCCCCATCTTCACCGACGAGCAGTGGGAGAAGATTGAGGATCTCGGCTTCAAGCTGGAGTTCATCGGCCGCCTGGACGAGGAGCATGTGGAGCTGCGCGTGTGTACCTCCTGGTGCACGCCGGAGGAGTATGTGGAACGGTTCATTGAGGCGCTGAAGGGGATCTGAATAGCATTGGTGCCGGTGCATCAGGCAAGCGGGCGACCAGTGGTCGTCCCTACGGCTGGCGAAGAGGGACATGTTTTGCAGGAGGTGTGTTTGTGACGAATCCTGTGCGAAACCCCGTGCGCAAGCGTAATCGCCTGCCGGATTTTGATTACAGTACGCCCAATGCTTACTTTCTCACGATCTGTACGGCGCAGAGGAAAAACCTGCTGTGGGATGCCGTAGGGGCGACCATCGGTCGCCCGCACGAGCTGCAGTTGAGTCCTGCCGGGGAGATTGTGCAGGCGGCGATTGCTGCCATTCCAGAGCACTATCCTGCATGTGTGGTTGAGCATTCTGTGATTATGCCCAATCATGTACATCTGCTGCTGCGTATCCGTGCGGATGAAAACGGGCGACCCATGGTCGCCCCTACGGTGTCCACGGTGGTAGCGCAGATGAAGGGTGTGGTCACAAAGCGTTTGGGACGGAGCATCTGGCAGAAGGGCTTTCATGACCACATTGTCCGTACAGAGAACGATTTTTGGGATATCTGGCAATATATCGAGGCCAATCCGTTCAGATGGGCGGAAGATTCCCTGTATACCCCCTGAATGGCTTTTGCACAGGAGGCTCTGCAATGAACAAAGTCCGCATCACCGCCGTCCGCCAGACGGTCTACCCCGACCTGATGGCGCAATACGAGAACCCCATTGAGCATGCCTGCGACGTGCAGGTGGGGGCCTCCTGGGTCAGCGACGGCTGGAACTGCCCCGAGGGCCTGTGCATGAGCGCCTGGGAGAGCATGTCCGCCTTTGTCCGCGCGCTGGGTGCGGGCGGCGGGAATTTCTACGATGGGTGGATGAAGAACCCCCGCTCGGCCATGATCTCCTGCAACGATGGCTTCCGGCCTGTCAGCTTCCTGTTGGAAGTGATCGAATGATATGAAAAACCGCCGTTTCCGGAACTGCTCCGGAGACGGCGGTTTTGTGTTGGATATGCGGTTATTTCAGCGCCCGTTCCAGCTGGGGCACGGCGTAGGTGAAGGCCACGCCCAGCGCCACGCCGGAGATACCCTGGATGGTGTTGCCCAGGATGTCCACCACCGCGTACTCCCGCGCGACGAACCACTCAAAGGTGAAGTAGCCCGCCACCATGGCGGCCTCCGCCAGGATGAAGGCCAGCACCGTGCGGGCGATGCTGCCCCTGCGGTACATCAGCCAGGCGATGAGGGCCACCAGACCCTTGATGACGAAGGTGGCCGGGGCATAGAGGGCAAAGCCGGAGAACAGGTCCGCCAGCATGCTGCCGATGGCGGCGGCCGGGATGGCCAGCGGGCCTACCAGCATCACCGCCAGGAGGATCACGCCGTCGCCCAGGTGGATATAGCCGGAGCCCGCGGGGATCGGGATGTGCGGGAACATCGTCAGCACGCAGACCAGCGCGGCCATCAGCCCGGTGAAGGTCAGCTTCTTCACGGAGATCGTTTTCATGGGAAAGCCTTCTTTCATGCGGAAAAAATGGGCGCTGCATCCATGGCCGGATACAGCGTCCACATTATATATCGGGATAACTATTCTGTCAATGCAGGGGACTGTACTTTGATTGTTCAGTCCGGTTCCCTCGGGGCGGACTCCCTTACCCGAGCTTCGCCAGGCCCAGGTCAATGCGGCGCAGGCACTCGTCCTTGCCCAGGAGCCATGCGATTTCGATGGCGCCGCCGGGGGTGGACATCTGGCCGGAGATGGCGATGCGCAGGGGCCACAGGGCGGTGGCGTTCTTCATGCCGGCCTCGGCGATGGCGGCCATCAGCACATCGTGGATGGTGGTCTCCGTCCAGTCCTCAATCCCCTCGATGACGGGGCGCAGCATCGTCAAAGCAGCCTTGGCCACCTCGGGGTTGGTCTTGGCCTTCTTATTGGTGAACATGTCCACGGGGTACTCCGGCAGCTCGCCCAGGAAGGCGACCATGTCCGGCACGCGGTTGAACACCTCGGTGCGGGTCTGCATCAGCTCCGCCAGGCGCTTGTAGCAGATGCCCTTGCCCGCCAGCACCTTGTCAAACCAGGGGGTGGCCAGCTCGAGGTACTTCTCGGGGCTCAGCTTGCGGATGTACTCGGCGTTGAACCAGGTCAGCTTGTCCACGTCGAAGATGCCGGGGGACTTCGACAGACGATCGACGGAGAATGCCTCCACCAGCTCCTCCAGGGTGAAGAACTCGCGGTCGTTGCCGGGGTTCCAGCCCACCAGCGCCAGGTAGTTGATCAGCGCCTCGGTCAGGTAGCCCTTCTCCACATAGTCGGAGTAGTAGGCGTCGCCGTCGCGCTTGGAGAGCTTGTGGGTGGCGTCGCGCATGACGGGGGCCATGTGGATGTAGGCGGGGATCTCCCAGCCGAAGGCCTCGTACAGCAGGTTGTACTTGGGGGTGGAGGAGATATATTCGAGGCCGCGCATGACGTGGGTGATGCCCATCAGGTGATCGTCGATGACGTTGGCGAAATTGTAGGTGGGCATGCCGTCCTGCTTGATGAGGATCATATCATCGAGGGTATCATTGGGGAAGGTCATGTGGCCGAAGACCAGGTCATCATAGCTGGTTTCGCCGGTGGTGGGGGCATTCTGACGGATGACGAAGGGCGTGCCGGCGTCCAGCTTCTGCTGGATCTCCTCCTCGGACAGGTGCAGGCAGTGCTTGTCGTACTTGAATACCTCGCCCCGGGCCTCGGCAGCGGCGCGGCGCTCGTCCAGCTCGCACTTGGTGCAGAAGCAGTAGTAGGCGTGGCCGGTCTTCACCAGCTGCTTGGCGTAGGGCAGGTAGGTGGCCTTGCGCTCGGACTGGATGTAGGGGCCGTAATCGCCGCCCACGTCGGGGCCTTCGTCCCAGTTGATGCCGCAGCCGCGCAGGGTGTCGTAGATGACCTCGGTGGCGCCTTCGACGTAGCGCTCCTGGTCGGTATCCTCAATGCGGAGGATGAACTTGCCGCCCATCTTCTTGGCGAACAGGTAGCCGTACAGGGCGGTACGCAGGCCGCCCAGGTGCATGAAGCCCGTGGGGGACGGGGCGAAACGGGTGCGGACTTGGGTCATGGTGATTCCTCTTTTCTATGTTCGAGTCGTTGGTGAACGGCGGTTTGAATTTGCTGACAGACGGCGGGGAAATGCGTGTCAATGTCGTGGTTGGTGAAGCGGAGGACGGTGAGGCCGTATGCGTTGAGAATACGGGTACGGGCCTCGTCATAGGTTATTCCTTCCACGGTGAAATGCTGACTGCCATCCAGTTCGATCACTAACCCGGCCTTTTCGCAGTAGAAATCGGCAATATAGCCGTCGATGACTTTCTGCCGTTGAAAACGGGGATGGAAGTCATGGAGAAAATCGTACCACAGGTGGTTTTCCTGGGGAGTGGCGTTCTTGCGGAGATTCTTGGCAAAGGGGATGAGGGTCTTCTTGTAGGGTAAACGCATTGTCTCACTCCTTTGCTGAGAGGACTCCCTCAGTCAGCGAGCAAGCTCGCTGCCAGCTCCCTCGAGAGGGAGCCTTTTAGTTGTGGCCCGGCTTGGCTTTTCTCTGTGGTAGCGCGCGAGTTGGGAGGGGCAGGTCAACATTGACAAGAGCCAAAGCCTCCCTCCCGAGGGAGGTGGATTCCTTCGCCTTGGGCGAAGGAAGACGGAAGGAGCTTACAGCTTCATACCATTCAGCTCCACCGTCCTGTTGAACACAGGCAGCTCGCTGGTGGAGTCGGGATCCTTGCAGAAGTAGCCCACGCGGACAAACTGGAAGCTGGTGCCGGGCTCGCAGTCGCGGACGATGGGCTCGGCGTAACCGCGCAGGACGGTCAGGGTGTCGGGGGAAATCTGCTTGAGGAAGTCGTAGTCCTTGCGGGTCAGGGCGTCGGTCTCCTCGGCGGTCTCGTCGGCGACATCAACGGCCTCGGCGGCCTCCTCGGCGGCTTCGGCTTCGGCCTCCGCGGACTCGGCGGGCAGCAGGGGCTCGTACAGGCGGGCTTCAAAGGGCACGGCGTCCGCGGCGTTGACCCAGTGGATGACCTTGCCCTTGATCTTGCGGGACGCGCCCTCGCAGCCGGCGAAGGAGTCGAAGTCGGCGGTGCACTGGATCTCGACGATGTTGCCGTCCGCGTCCTTGGTGCAGCCCTCGCACCTGACGATGCACGCGCCCTTCAGGCGCACCTCGAAGCCGGGGTACATGCGCTGGAACTTGTTCACGGGAACCTCCATGAAGTCCTCCGCGTCGATCCAGATTTCACGCCCCAGGGTCACAGTGTGGGTGCCCATCTCGGGCTTCTTGGGGTGGTTTTCGACCGTCAGCGTGCGCGTTTCGCCCTCGGGCCAGTTGGTCAGCACGACCTTGATGGGCTTCAGCACGGCGGAAACGCGGGCAGCGTTAGCGTCCAGATCCTGACGGACGCAGGCCTCCAGCATGGCGGTGTCCACGGTGGAGTCCGCCTTGGACACGCCGATGCGGCTGATGAAGTCGCGGATGGCGGCGGCGGTGTAGCCGCGGCGGCGCAGGGCGGACAGGGTGGGCATGCGGGGATCGTCCCAGCCGCGGACGTAGCCGCCCTCCACCAGGGCGCGCAGCTTGCGCTTGGACATGACCGTGCGGGTCATGTTCAGGCGGGCGAACTCAATCTGACGGGGCCTGGCGGGCAGCATGTTGGCGCTGTGCTCCACCACCCAGTCGTACAGGGGGCGGTGGATCTCATATTCCAGGGAGCAGAGGCTGTGGCTGATGCCCTCCAGCGCGTCGCCGATGGGGTGGGCGAAGTCGTACATGGGGTAGATGCACCACTTATCGCCGGTGCGCCAGTGCTCCTTGTACAGGATGCGGTACATGGCGGGGTCGCGCATGACGACATTGGGGCTGGCCATGTCGATCCTGGCGCGCAGGGTGAGGGACTTCTCGGGGAATTCGCCCGCGCGCATGCGGCGGAACAGGTCGAGGGACTCCTCCCACGGACGGTCGCGCCAGGGGGAGTTCTTGCCGGGGGCGCTGAGGGTGCCGCGGTATTCGCGCATCTGCTCCGGGGTCAGCTCGTCCACATAGGCCAGGCCGCGGCGGATCCAGTCCTCGGCGATCTCGTAGCACTTGTCGTAGTAGTCGGACGCATAGTACAGGCCGCCGGTCCAGTTGAAGCCCAGCCACTGGATGTCGCGCTTGATGGCCTCGACGTACTCGGTGTCTTCCTTGGCGGGGTTGGTGTCGTCAAAGCGCAGGTTGCACAGGCCGCCGTAGCGTTCGGCGGTCAGGAAGTCCATGATCAGCGCCTTGCAGTGGCCGATGTGCATATAGCCGTTGGGCTCGGGCGGAAAGCGGGTGCACACCTGCGTGTAGCGGCCTTCCTCCAGATCGTGCTCGATGGCGTTCCAGATGAAATTCGTCCGGGTCACTTCTTCCATGGTTGTCTGCCTCCTTTGCGGATATTTCCTGGTTCCACGCCGGAAGGGATCCCCTCAGGCCGGACCTTGATTGCATATCGCTGCGCCATCAGGGTATGCGAAATACATGCCCCCACGGTGCATTCCTCCATTATAAAGGGTAATGGGTGGATTTGCAAGGGGGCGGCGACGAAAAATACTGTGTCTGCCCCGGCGAAAATGGGGAAGGAATCCGACAGATGGCGGAGAATCTCCCTACATACAGAAACGATGGCCCATGTGGCCGGGAAGGGTGCAGCAATGAAGATCAGGACGCACTTGAGCCAGGAAAAAGAGGAGTTTCAGGTCCTGCGCAGGCTGGTTGAGGAGCGTTTTACGGCCTTTGAGGCTGCGCCGGAGGAGCCGGTGGAAGGGGAGGAACCCTGGCTGACGGAAGTGCGGGAGATCGCCATCAGGGATCAGGGCGTTGACCATGGTTATGAGCCGCCGGACTGGCCGGCGTGGAACCTCTTCACGGGCGAGTATCCCGGCGATCTGCTGCTTTCGCTCTTCCGCCTGGTGTACAACAGGAATGAGTACGTCACAGCGATGCTGCTGGCCACGGCTTACAGGGACGCCATGGCAAGGCTTTGCCGTCCGGACTGGCCCACGCATGCCATGGCGCGCCTGGCGCAGGCGATGGTCCACTACGCGGTGGGCGACCATGTGAAAGCCGCGACCCTCGCCATGTACGATGACGAATCGACACTGGATGACTGCGAGATCTGCTTCAGCGGCCTTGTGGAAACGCGGGAGCTGCTTATCCGGCGCAGCTGCGAGGCGGCAGGCGCATGGGTGGAGCTGGCGGAGTATCTGGCCGAACGGCGCATGGCGGTGCGCATGAAGCCCTGCGAGGCCAGCGAGCGGGCGCTGCTGGAGGAGATCCGCGCGGCGGTGAAGGCCCGGGGGCAGGAATCTCCCCTGTGGAAGCCGTCCCGCTGGGCGCCGGGCTGGCTTGACCGCAAGGCCTGCGTGGGAGAGGAAGCGATGGAAGCGGCCGAAACCCTGCGCGAAATGCGCCTGGAGCGCGGCTGCAACGAGGATGAGGCTTCCCAGGGCCTGCGGATGCTGGACGCCTGAGGCGCGTTTGCAGACCCGTTGCCATACGCCCCCGGCGGTGATGAACCGTCAGGGGCGCTTTGTATGGGGAAAAGTGCGCAATTTCATGCAGAATGGCGTAAAAAAGGGCTTGCAATGGCGCCTGGACTGTGGTATAATATCAGCCGACTACGCACCCGTGCGCTGCGGTTCCTTGTGCTGCTGAGGCAGTGGAGCCACCGCAAGAGCGCCCGGGGAGGTCCCACTGAACCCGGAAAGGGCAGTGAAATAACAAGGAGGAATACCCCAATGGCAGTCATTTCCATGAAGCAGCTGCTGGAGGCTGGCGTCCACTTCGGCCACCAGACCCGCCGCTGGAACCCCAAGATGGCCCCCTACATCTTCACCGAGCGCAACGGCATCTACATCAT
>JAFQQT010000082.1 GCA_017410455.1 Clostridia bacterium | reverse complement strand
GGGGCTGTCGCCCCCCTGACCCCCATTTTTTCCGGAGGTGCACCATGATCCCGATTCTGAATATGGCCGATGCGGCCGCTCTCAAGGCCCGCGTGATGAACCGCAGCCAGCTGCAAAATGACGAGATCTCCGCCCGCGTGAAGGAGATCGTCGCCCGCGTCCGTGAGGAGGGCGACGCGGCCCTGTTCGACTACACCGCCCGTTTCGACAAGGTGACCCTGACCGCCGAAACCGTGCAGGTCACCCGCGAGGAGATCGACAAGGCCTACGAGGCCGCCTCCCCCGAATGGCTCGACGCCATGCGCGAGGCCGCCCGCCGCATCACCGCCTTCCACGAGAAGCAGAAGACCAACACCTGGATGAACTTCGACCCCGCCATTTCCCTGGGCCAGAAGATCACGCCCCTGCGCAGTGTGGGCGTGTATGTCCCCGGCGGCACAGCGGCGTATCCTTCCTCCGTGCTGATGAACGTGCTGCCGGCCAAGGTCGCGGGCGTCCGTGACATCGTGATGGTGACGCCCCCCGGCCGCGACGGCGGCGTGAGCTACCCCCTGGCCCTGGTGGCGGCGGACATCGCGGGCGTTGACCGCATCTTCAAGGTCGGCGGCGCCCAGGCCGTGGCAGCCCTGGCCTTCGGCACCGAGTCCATCCCGCGGGTGGACAAGATCACCGGCCCGGGCAACATCTACGTCGCCAACGCCAAGCGCGAGGTCTTCGGCCACGTGGGCATCGACATGGTGGCCGGCCCCAGCGAGGTGCTGGTCATCGCGGATGACTCCGCCGACCCGCGCTATGTGGCGGCTGACCTGCTCTCCCAGGCCGAGCACGATCCCCTGGCCGCGGCGATCCTCGTGACCGACAGCGCAGCCCTGGCCTCCGCCGTGGATGCGGAGCTGGCCAGGCAGACGGCCCTCCTCCCCCGCCGGGACGTGGTGGAGCAGAGCCTGTCCGCCTACGGCACCATCGTCGTGGCCCCGACCCTGGCGGACTGCGCGGACATCGCCAACCAGATTGCCCCGGAGCACCTTGAGCTGTCCGTCAGCGACCCCTACGCCCTGCTGCCCCTGATCGAGAACGCGGGCGCCATCTTCATGGGCCACTATTCCCCCGAGCCCCTGGGCGACTACTTCGCCGGCCCCAACCACGTCCTGCCCACCAGCGGCACGGCGCGGTTCTTCTCCCCCCTGAACGTGGATGACTTCGTGAAGAAGTCCAGCCTCATCTGCTGCAGCCGCGCCGAGCTGGAGCGCGTCGCCGACCAGGTGATCCTCCTGGCCCAGCAGGAGGGCCTGGACGCTCACGCCAACTCCGTGGCCATCCGCTTCGGGAAGGAGATCAAGTGACGGCAGGGACGCTGTCCCTGCACCCTGCCTGAGGCTCTGCCTCTGGACTCTGGCAGGAGCTCTGCTCCTGCACCTCGCGAAGGGCCGTTCGGCCCTTTCGAAACCCATTCTCGCGATTTTGTATATGGCTTCCTTGAGGCTGTGCTCGCGTGGGGCTTTGGAAGGGTTGCGCGTCGCACGTGGCACGGAGGGTGCCACGCGCGGGCACGGCTCGCGGAGGGCGAGCCGCGCTGATGTTGCACTTTGCCCGGCTAAAGGGGCGCTGCCCCTTCAACCCCGGCAGGGGCACAGCCCCCTGCACCCCCACGCGGCTTCACCGCGTTTCTGTCCGCGATTGAACAACAAGCAAAGGAGCGTCCGCCATGCGCACCGCCACCATCACCCGCAAAACCCGCGAAACCGACATCGCCCTGACCCTGTGCCTGGACGGCTCCGGCAAAACGGAGCTGCAGACCGGCGTGGGCTTCTTCGACCACATGCTGGACGCCCTGTGCCGCTTTGCGCAGCTCGACCTGACGCTCAGCTGCACGGGTGACCTGCACGTGGACGAGCACCACACCATCGAGGACGTGGGCATCTGCCTGGGCAAGGCCATCCGCGACGCCCTGGGCGACCGCGCCGGTATCCGCCGCGTTGGCAGCGCTTTCCTGCCCATGGACGAGGCCCTGGCTTTCGCCGCCATCGACGTCAGCGGCCGCCCCTACCTGGCCTTCACCGCCGACTTCGCCACCCTGCGCTGCGGCGGCATGGGCGTTCAGATGGCCGAGGAATTCTTCCGCGCCGTGACGGTCAACGCCGGTCTCACCGTCCACCTGAAGGTGCTGGAAGGCCGCAACGACCACCACAAGCTGGAGGCACTCTTCAAGGCCTTCGGTCTGGCCCTGCGGGATGCCATGCGGGTGGATGCAAATATTGAGGGTGTGCTGTCTACCAAGGGGACGCTGGACTGACCAGCTCAATTCCGAATTCATAATTCATAATTCCGAATTTGAAAAACTCCGGAGGTGTTTTTCATGATCCTCTACCCCGCCATCGACATGCTGGACGGTAAGGCTGTGCGCCTGCGTCAGGGAAAGCGCGACGACGTGACCATTTTCGGCGACCCGGTGGAAATGTCCGCCAAGTGGCGCATGAAGGGCGCGCAGTGGCTGCATCTGGTCGACCTGAACGCCGCCTTTGACGGCGCAACGCCCCATATGGAGCTGATCCGCGAGGTGGTCGCCGCCTTCAACGGTCAGGTCGAGCTGGGCGGCGGTCTGCGTACCATGAAGGACATCGAAATGCGCGTGGAGGCCGGCGTGAAGCGCTGCATCATCGGCACGGCAGCGGCGGAGAACCCGGAGCTCGTCCGGGAAGCCTGCAGGGCCTTCCCCGGCTGCATCGCCGTGGGCATCGACGCAAAGAACGGCCTGGTCGCCACCCGCGGCTGGGTGGAGACCTCCGCGCTGACAGCGGTCGAATTGGCCCTGCGCATGCGCGACATGGGCGTGCGCGACGTGATCTACACCGACGTCAGCCGCGACGGCATGATGCAGGGGCCCAACGTGGCCGCCACCCGCCGCCTGATCGAGGCAACGGGCATGGATATCATCGGCTCCGGCGGCGTGAGCTGCCTGAACGATCTGGGCAATCTCAAGGCCGCAGGCTGTGCCGGCGCGATCCTGGGCCGCGCGATGTACGAGGGCGCCTTCACGCTGGAAGAGGCCCTGGCCTACAACAAGGAGGCGTAACGCATGCTGGACAAGACCATTCCGTTCTACCATATCATCATGCGCTGTGACCGCGTGCTTCCCATGGACATCAAGCTGCCGGAAGGCTACCGCATCCGGACATATCAGCCCGGTGACGAAGATGCCTGGGCTGCGCTGGAATGCGCCAACGGCGAGTTCCCCACCTTGGAGGATGCCAAGGCCTGGTTTATCCCCCGCTACCTGCATTCCCCGGAGCTGGCGGCGGAGCGGGTATTCTTCGCCGTGTCGCCGGGGGGCGAGGTCGTCGGCACCGCCATTGCGTGGGAGCATGATCCCCGCGGCATGGGAATCCGCGCGCTGCATTGGGTGGCCGTCCGCGAGGATCATCAGCGCAAGGGCATCGGCAAAGCGCTGTGCCAGACCTGTTTGCGCCTGTTCCGCCGGGAGGATAACAGCCTGCCCGTCTGGCTGCACACCCAGCCCTGGAGCTGGAAGGCCATCCTGATGTACATCAAGCTGGGCTTCAAGCTGCAGCCGAAGGACAGCTTCTATACCTATGAGAACCAGTATCCGCAGGCCATGGAAACGCTGAAAGCCCTCGTCACCCCGGAGCAGTACGCAAAGATCGAAGCTGCCTCCGCTCCCGATGTGCGCATGGCCGATATTTCCGCCATCCATTACGACGCGCGTGGCCTCGTCCCCGCCATCGCCCAGGACGCCTACACGGGCGAGGTGCTGATGCAGGCGTACATGAACGCCGAATCCCTGCGCCTGACCCTTGAATCCGGCTATGCGACCTACTGGAGCCGCAGCCGCAACGAGCTGTGGCGCAAGGGCGCGACCAGCGGCAATCTGCAAAGGGTCATCCGCCTGAGCTACGACTGCGACGCGGACTCCATCCTCCTGCAGATCGACCAAACAGGCCCGGCCTGCCACACAGGGGCCCGCAGCTGCTTCTTCAACCCGGTCATCGACGGCGACATGCCCGCCACCGCCGCCATCCTCGATACCATCGAGAAGACCGTCGCCGACCGCGCCGCCAACCCCAAGCCCGGCTCCTACACCAATTATCTCCTGGACAAGGGCGCAGAGAAGATCTGCAAAAAGGTGGGCGAGGAGGCCACGGAGACGGTCATCGCCGCCATCAAGGGCGACGCGGACGGGCTGGCCGGAGAGGCCGCCGACCTGCTGTACCACCTGGCCGTGCTGCTGTACCAGCAGGGCGTGCCGATGCGGGACGTGTGGGAAGTGCTGAAAAAGAGGCACAGCTGAATCACCGCACAGCAAAAGGGATGCACCGTTTCAGGCGCATCCCTCTTTCATTTTGTGTTTCAGCTGCAATGGCCGTTGTGTCACGCGCGCTTCTCGCCGCAGATGATGCAGTGCTCAGCACCCGCCTCATTCTCCGTGCCGCAGATCTGGCAGGTCCAGCGCTTGGCGGCTGCGGTGGGCTTCTGCAGGTCAGGACGCTTGCCGTCGCGGGCGTTGCCGCACATGTCGCAGCTGTCCAGGTGCATCATGTTCGCGTGGCCGCAGAGGCTGCAGTTCCACGTCATGGGAGAAACAGGCGCCTTGGGAGCCTCCGCCTTGGGTTCGGCAGGCTTGGTGGCAGCGGGCTTGGTGACTTCCGGAGCCTTCGGGCGGGCGTAGGAGGTCTCGGGCTGCGCAGACGCCGGCGCGGGCGCAGCCACCACCGTCACTTCCTTGTCCGCGATGCGCTGCAGCAGCTGCTGGCGGGTCGCGGCGCCGGTGTTCTGGTCGTCAATCAGGCGCGTGAGCAGCTCCTGCTGCTTGCTGGCGCTGTTGGTCTCGTCGCTGAGGATCTGCCGCAGCAGCTCCTCCTGCTTGCCGGCATTGCGATCCAGCCCCTCGGCAATCTGGCGCAGGCACTTGAGCTGCTTGCTGCTCACGCCCGCAGCGAAGAAGCCATAGATGCTCAGCAGCAGACCCGCCAGGCCCAGCACAGCCGGGCCCAGGGTCGCGGCGGCAAAGACGATCTTCTCCACATAGTTGCCCAGCGCGTTGACGTTGTTGGCCGCATAGCGGGTCGCACGGTAGCTGTAGGTGTAGAAATCAGCGCCGAAGCTGCTGTCGCTGGCGGAGTTGCCGGAGTAGTTGGCCTCCGTCAGGGTGAAATCACTCTTGAGGTAGGTCACGCCCTCCATCAGGTTGTACACGCCCAGGCCGATCAGCGCAATGCTCAGCAGCATGCCCAGCAGGCAAACGAACTTCCTCATCTTCTTCTCTCCTCATCTGTTGGTAGTGTTACAGTCACAGGCCCGCAGGATCCACCTGCGTGCGCACCTCAAACAGCTCCGCGCCATCGGTGAGGATGACGACGTGCCCGTCCGCATTGGTGATGACATTCTCCCGGGGGAATTTGACCCCCAGGTTGTCCGCATGGTTCCAGACCTTGTACTTGTTGACCACGCCGGGCACCAGCACCCACGTCGGGCGGACGGTGCGCAGGGCCGTCGAGCCGATCTCGTAGGGCTCGATGGCGTGGTGGGGGAACTTGAGCACATCCACATTGGCGCACAGCTCGCTGTACGCGCTGATGCCGCTGCTCTGAGCGAAATCCCCCGTGAAGAGGAAGCGCCGGGAGCCATACTGCAAAACGAAATTCAGCGAATCGCTGTTGCAGCCGCCGCCCAGGCTCAGCCGCTCCGGGCCAATGCAGGTGATGGTCATGCCGGAGAATTCCAGCACATCGCCCATGCGCATCTGCTGGTGCCGCCCGGTGACCAGCGGGCCGATGGGGATGATGACCGTGCCGTTGTCAATTTCGGCAGGCACCGCCTCCGCCGGGGAGTACACCACCGTGTCCTCGCTGCCGAAGGCCGCCAGCACGTCGTTGAGGTTCATGCAGTGGTCCAGGTGCCAGTGGGTGATGATGACCGCGTCGATGTGCTCCACCCCGGCGGCATGCAGGTAGGCCATCACGCCGCCCTCAGGCTTGCCAGGGTTCGCCTCGCCCCCGTCGATGAGGATGTTCACATCGCCCAGGCGGATGAGGTAACCGTCGGCGCAGCCCAGCATCATCTGGTGCACCTCCAGCAGGGGCGGCGCGCTCTCCTCAGCCGCCGCCGGGAGCAGCGCGCCCAGCGTCAGCAGGAGCAGCAGCGCAAGGAGCCGTTTCATCCTCTGCATGCGCACCTCACGCCTTCTTCGGGCGGATGAGGATGATGGGGGTCATCTCGTCGCCCTGGCCGCAGGGGTTGTCGCCCAGCGCATCCTGGATCTGCTCGTCGGTCAGGGGGAAGGTGTCGCACTTGCCCAGCTGGTTCTGGTCGATGTCGTTGGCGTCCATGATGACCACGGGGATACCGGTGTTGGCGGTCATCTCGTTGGACAGTTCGACGGGGTTCTCCGGGTTGATCAGCGCCAGGGTCTTGTAGCGCTCGAAGCTGGAGCGGAAGTAGAAGCCGTCGATGCCCGCCACGCCATGGCCGCAGATCTTGTAGAACAGGCCCTTGATGCCGAAGGGACGGGTGATGGCGGACACAAAGGCCGCCAGCAGCACCCGGGGCAGGCCCACCATGTCGATGACCAGCTGGAGCTTGTAGGGCTCGTGCATGCCAACGCCCGTGGAGTTGATGCCCGCAAAGCGCGCCATGAGCTTGGCGAAGAAGCCCAGCTTCACATCCTCCATCTTCTTGACGTTGCCGGTGCACATGGCCATGACCTTGGCGGTGATGGCCACGCAGTCGCCGGGCTGGGAGATGGGCAGCACATACTTGCGGATCAGCTCGGACGCATCCTCGCCCACCTCGACGAAGTGGGTCTGGATGGCGAAGCGGTCGTAGCCCTTGCGCTCGCCGCGGTCGAAGTAAACAACGCCGTTCTCTTCCCGGCGCTGGGAGGCGAGATTCTTGTTGTCAGATGCCATGAGAACATCCTCCTTTGGTGATATCATCCCATCTATTGTACTCCCTTATGCGGGGGATGTCAAACGGAAATCAGCCCTCGTGGATGAACTTCATCAACCGGGTCAACAGCGCTTCCCGCCAGGGCCACGCGCCGCCGTGCCCCGCGCCGGCCACCTGCAGGAACTCCACCCGCTTGCGCATGGCCAGCAGCTGCCGGTGCAGCCGGTCGCTGTGCGCCATGGGGACGACGGGATCCTCCGTGCCGTGGATGAGCAGGATCCGCGGCAGGGGCGCATCCGCGGTGATGTAGGAACCGCAGGAGGCCGCCGCGACCCTGTCCGGATCCTCTTCCAGCGAGGTCAGCCCCAGCAGGTCGAGGCTGGGCTTGCCGCCGCACAGGCGCATGTCCGTCGGCGCGGAGATGGCAATCAGCCCCCGCAGCGTGTAATCCGGCGCAGCGGCGATCTCCTGCAGGCGGGACAGCATCGTCAGCAGGGCAATGTGGCCGCCGGAGGACTGCCCGCACAGGTACATCCGGTTCGGATCAATGTGCCAGCGGGCGGCGTCGCGGGCCAGATACTGCATGGCAGCAAGGAGGTCCTCCGTCTGCGCAGGAAAGAGCGCCTCCTGCGAGGAACGCACCTGCACGGCCGCCACCACCACGCCCATTTCCGCCAGCTTCGCCCACTGGGGGACGCTGTTGTACATCTCCTGCCGGTACCACGCCGCGCCGGGCACGAAGAGCACCACGGGGTAGCGCTCCGTCTCCGGCATGTCCCGGCGGTACGGGAAGATCAGCTGGATCTTCAGCGTGTTGTCGTCCCGCTGGGCATAGGGGACATCGGGAGCGTAGAGCCATTCGGTATCGTTGTGGAAGCCGGACTGCATGTCATTCGCCTCGATTCGCGGATTTTCTTCATTATAGCACAGGAATCGACGGATGTACAGTTTTCCTTGACAGTCCCTGCCGGGATGTGGCACAATAGGAATATGATTGCATGCAATCGTATGCAAACAGGAGGTACGCCCCATGCCCAAGCCCATCAAGACCAACGTCCTGCGCCATCTGGACGCGGCGAAGATCCCCTACGAAACCCGCGAATACGACGTGTCCGACGAGAACTATGACGGCAGCCTCGTCGCCGCGAAGGTCGGCCTGCCGCCGGAGATGATCTACAAGACCCTCGTGCTCACCGGCGACAGGACGAAATACCTGGTCTGCGTCATCCCCGCCGACCAGGAGCTGGACCTGAAGGCCGTCGCCCGTGCCACAGGCAACAAGGCCGTCGCCATGCTCCCCCAGAAGGAGCTGCTGCCCCTGACAGGCTACCTGCGCGGCGGCTGCAGCCCCATCGGCATGAAGAAGGCCTTCCCCACCTTCATTCAGGAGGACGCGCAGCTGCTGGAAACCATCAGCGTCTCCGCCGGCGCACGGGGCTGCCAGGTCATCCTCGCCGTGGACGCGCTGGTCAGCTGCACGAAGGCGGCCTTCGCCCCCCTGTGCCGTGCCTGACAAACAGGATTCACGTCTCTGCACGAAAGGAATGAGTGCTATGATGCCTCCCCAGCCCTACCAGCACAAGAAGATCGATCCGCCCAGGGGCGTCGGCGACGTCCCCCGGTACCTGCGCGAGGTGCTGGGCGGGTTTTTCGGGCGCTTCGGCTACATCGTGACCCTCGTGTGGCGCACGGGGAAATGGATCCTGTTCCTGCTGAGCTTCGTGGCGCTGTTCCGGGGCGTCAGCCCGGTGATCGGCGCGCTGATCTCCAAGGGCGTGCTCAACAGCCTGCAGAGCGTGATCGCCGGCAGCGCCGCGCCTGCAGCCAGCTTCTGGCAGTCGGACGTCTTCCGGCTGCTGGTGTTCCTGTTCGTCTACCGCATCATCACGCAGATCATCAATGAGGTGACCCGCGCGCTGAACCGCATCGCGGGTGAGCTGGTGGTGCGCCAGGTGAAGATGCAGATGATGGAGAAGGCCAAGTCCCTCGACCTGGCCTCCTTCGACGACGCATCCTTCTACGAGCGCATGGAGAACGCCACCCGCGAGGCCAGCATGCGCCCGATGAGCATCATCTCGGAGACCTTCGGCATCGTCTCCACGGTGATCGAGTTCGTCTCCTACCTGGTGATCCTGCTGACCGCGCCGGGGCTGTGGTGGGCGACGCTGATCATCATCGCCGTGTCGATCCCCTCGGCCATCATCAACTTCATCTACCGGCGCAAGAACTGGAATTACATGCGCCGCCGCTCCAAGGACCGCCGGCAGATGGACTACTACTCTGGCCTCCTGACCAACAAGGACATGGTCAAGGAGATCCGCCTGTTCGACCTGGCGGACGTGTTCATCGGGCGCTATGTGGAAGTCTTCCGCAGCTACTTCCGGGGGCTGCGGCAGCTGATCCTCTCCGAGAGCGCGTGGCATGTGGGCATCGGCGTGGTGTCCGGGATGACGAACCTGCTCTTCTACGTCCTCATTGCCCGGCAGGTGTTCACCGGGGATATCATGATCGGCGACTACACGCTCTTCACCGGCGCCATCGCCTCGGTGGCCAACTGCGTCAGCTCGCTGATCACCTCCTCGGGCAACATCTACGAGGGCACGCTGTTCATCGACAACCTCATCACCTTCATGGATGAGCCGGTGACCATCCGCCCCGCCCTCTCCCAGCCGCTCCGGGTGCAGAAGAACGCCGGTCACACCATCGTGTTCGATCACGTGTCCTTCCGCTATCCCCGCATGAGCTACGATGTGATCAGCGATGTGTCCTTCACCATCCGCCCCGGCGAAACGGTGGCTCTTGTGGGCCTGAACGGCGCAGGCAAGACCACGCTGATCAAGCTCCTCACCCGCCTGTATGACCCCACGGAGGGCCGGATCCTGCTGGACGGCCACGACCTGCGGGATTACGATCTCGCCGACCTCTACGGCTCCTTCGGCATCATCTTCCAGGATTTCGGGCGGTACGCCGTAAGCGTGGAGGAGAACATCCGCTTCGGAGACGTGCACCGCGAAGGCGGCGACCCCGTCGAAGCCGCCCGTCAGGCCTCCGCCTCGGATTACATCGAGCGCCTGCCCGAGGGCTTTGGCACCCCGCTGATGCGCATCTTCGAGCCCACGGGCGCGGAGCTGTCCATCGGCCAGTGGCAGAAGCTGGCCGTGGCCCGCGCGTTCTACGCGGATTCTGAGATCCTCGTGCTGGACGAGCCCACCGCCTCCCTGGACGCCATCGCCGAACAGGAGATCTTCAGCCAGTTCGAGCGTCTGCGCGGCGAGGGCGACGCATCAAAGACCACCATCTTCGTTTCCCACCGCCTCTCCAGCGCCACCATCGCCAGCCTCATCCTCGTGCTGGAGAACGGCCGCCTGGTGGAGCAGGGCACCCACCGGGAGCTGATGGCGCAGGGCGGGAAGTACGCCGAGCTGTTCTCCACCCAGGCGAAGCGGTACATCACCTCCGACAGCGACGCGCCCTGACACATATTCCCATTGAAATTTACACGAACAAACGCCGCGATGCCTTGTTTCTCGCGGCGTTTTGTTGTATAATATATCTTGGCAATCTATGAAAGCCGGTCGGGCATCCCCCGGACCGGGAAGGAGCCCCATGAAGCAGAAGCTCCCGCCGGAACTCAACCGGAAGGCATGGCTGTACGCCGCGCTGATCGTACTGATGATGCTCATCCTGGGCGGCGGAGCATTCCTGCTGCTGACCCATGAGTGGGAGGAAGCGCCCCACATTCCGGCCGTCAGCGCCGCAACGCAGGCCGCCGCGCAGGGGCTGGATGAGATCCGCATCACAGCGGCCCTCGACCCTGACGCACGAACGCTGACCTTCACGCAGGAGATGGCCCTGACCAACAGCACCGGGCAGGTGCAATCCGCCGTGGTGCTGCGCTCCTGGTCGGGCGCGTACCTCAGCGAGGCCACCTCCCCCTGCGCCAGCGACGAGCTGTTCTACGAGTGCTACGGCGCGTCCTTCAGCCCCGGCGGGCTGCAGGTGGACACAGCGGAGGTCAACGGCGCACCCGTGACCGCTACCTGGCTGGATGAAGCCTCCACCGTGCTGTCCCTGCCGGCGGAGTGGCCGGCGGGCGAAAGCGTCGCCGTCCGGCTGACGTGCACGGTGACCATCCCCGCATGCGCCAGCCGCTTCGGTTACGCGGACGGGGTGTTCATGCTGGGCAACGTGTTCCCGGTGGCCGCAGTGTGGCAGGAGGGCGCGTGGCGCACGGACGCCTACGCCGCCATCGGCGACCCCTTCCTGAGCGAATGCGCCAACTGGCAGGTGACGCTGAGCGTCCCCGCGGGGTACGAAGTCGCCGCCTCCGCGCCCGGCACGCAGGACGGAACCGGCGCATACACCTTTGATGCGCTGGCGCTGCGGGACTTCGCGCTGGTGGTCAGCCGCGACTTCGTGCAGGCGCAGGCCATGGCAGAGGGCGTGCTCGTCACCGCATATGCCCGGAGCGAAGCCGATGCAAAGGCCATGCTCAGGGCCGCCACGCAGGCCATGGCCAGCTACGCCAAGCGCTGGGGCGACTACGCATACCCGGCTTTCACGCTGGCGGAGGCGGTCTTCCCCTACGGCGGGATGGAATACCCCGGCATGGTGATGATCGGCTCAGATGTGCTCGCCACCGGCGGGCAGGTGCTGGAATACACCGTCGCCCATGAAACGGCGCACCAGTGGTGGGCGGTGATGGTGGGCAGCGACGGCTGGTTCGATCCCTGGCAGGACGAAAGCCTGTGCGAATACGCCTGGCTGGATTACGTCGGCGACTGGTACGGCGCGGCGGACCGCGAGCAGATGGCCTTCGACCGCATCGAGACCGCCATGCGCATCACCATCCCCGGCGGCGTGACCCCCGGCAGCCCCATCGACTATTTCACCGACCTGACGCAGTACAGCCGCATCGTCTACCAGCGTGGCGCGGCCTTCTGGTGCGCGATGGAAATTCACCTGGGCAAGGACGGCCTGGATGCGATGCTCCGCGATTACCAGGCGCAGTTCCGCTTCCGCATCGCCACGCGGGAGGATCTGACCCATGTGCTCAACCAGCACGCCGGCATGGACATGTCCGGCCTGATGCTGGATTACCTGGATACACTGATGAACTAACCTTGGAAAGGTATGAGAGATATGACGCTCAAGCCCGAATCCGCCGTCATCCTGATCCCCTCCCTGGAGCCCGACGACCGCCTCCCGGCCTACATGCGCCGCCTGCTGGCCGCCGGCTTCACCCGCGCGGTGGTGGTCAACGACGGCAGCAGCAAGAAGTACCAGCCCATCTTTGACGAGCTCGCCGCCATGGACGGCGTGACCGTCCTGCGCCACGAGGTCAACCGCGGTAAGGGCTGCGCGCTCAAGACCGGCTACACCTACATCCGCGACAACATCCCCGAGGCCAGCGGCGTCATCACCGCCGACGCCGACGGTCAGCACACGGTGGAGGACTGCTGGAAGCTGGCCGAGGCCCTCACGGCGGACCGGCGCGTGCTGTACCTGGGCAGCCGCGACTTCGACCTGCCCAACGTCCCGCCCAAGTCCCGCTTCGGCAACAAGACCACCTCCTGGGTGTTCCGCATCTTCTACGGCCACTGGCTGCCGGACACCCAGACCGGCCTGCGCGCCTTCAAGCGCGAGGACCTGCAGTTCATGATCGACGTGCCCGGCGAGCGCTTCGAATACGAGATGCAGGTGCTCATCGCCTGCGCCCGCGCGAAGATGGACATGGTGCCCATCACCATCGAAACCGTCTACGAGAACGAGAACGAGGGCACCCACTTCCACCCCATCCGCGACAGCTACCGCATCTACAAGGTGATCCTGGGGAGCTTTGTGAAGTTCATGGGCGCGTCCATCGCTTCCTGGGTGATCGACTACGCGGCCTTCTCCCTGCTGGATTACGTGCTGCTGCCCCTCGTCATGGCCAGCGGCGACCTGCGGGCCACCATCGCCTACATCATCGCCCGGTGCATCTCCGCCCCCTGCAACTTCCTGATGAACCGCAACCTCGTGTTCAAGTTCAAGGAGAACACAGGCCGCAGCGCCTTCCGCTACGCGCTGCTGGCGCTGTTCATCATGGCAGCCGGCGCGGGCGCGGTGTGGGTGCTCAAGCTCCTGGGCCTGCCCTCCTTCCTGGACTGGCTGGCCAAGCTGGTGGTGGACTGCCTGCTCTACCTCGTCAGCTACCGCGTGCAGGACAAGTGGGTCTTCGCCCCTGCCGCCCATGACAAGGAGGCCGCGAAATGAAGAACATCCTGCTGACCCTGCTGGCGCTGCTGATGCTCATCGGCTTCGGCTATGTGGTGACCTCCCCGACGCTGACGGAGGAAGCCGCCGAGCGCCACATGAACCTCGAATCCCCCTACGACACCGAGGAAGACGAAGGCGACGACGCCTACGACTTCCTGTAAACACATGACTGGAGGAACCCGATTATGCGCAAGCTGACCGCTCTGCTGCTGCTCCTGACGATGCTGATCCCCGGCGCGTGCTACGCCGAAACGCCCGTGGAAGAAGCCCCCGCTGAAACCCCCGCGCTGACCCTGCCCTGGGACCTCTCCCCCGGCCCCGTGCCCGGTGAGGACAACTACATCACCGATGAATCCGGCGAGCACGTCGCCTATCAGGACGAGACCGTGACCGTCACCATGGAGCGCGTGGTCGTGGGCGATTCCACCTTCAACGTCGCCCGCATCAGGATCGCCCATGCCTCCCAGCTGCGCACGGGCCTGGCCAACGAGAAGGCCACCCGCACCAACAAGATCTCCACCATGGCCAAGAACCAGAACGCCATCGTGGCCATCGGCGGCGACTACTTCTCCGACGCCAAGAACGGCTACGTCGTGCGCATGTACAACGTGTACCGCAAGAGCCCCAAGTCCGTCTACGACATGCTGCTCATCGACGATCAGGGCAACTTCCACATCATCCTGCAGAGCGACCCCGAGGAACTGCAGGCCCTGCTGGCCACCGAAGGCCTGACCTTCCCCAACGCCTTCCACTTCGGCCCCGCCATGATCAAGGACGGCGTGCTGCTGGAGACCGCCCAGTACTACATCGACAACGGCAACAAGTACAACATCCGCAGCACCTCCGAGCCCCGCTGCGCCATCGGCCAGCTGGGTGAGCTGGAGTACATGTTCGTGGTGGTGGACGGCCGCCGCAAGGACAGCGACGGCTGCTCCGTGGCGGAGCTGGCCGCGTGGATGCATGAGCAGGGCTGCCAGCAGGCCTATAACCTGGACGGCGGCAACAGCGCACTGATGTGGTTCGGCGGCGAAAACTACTCCGACAAGACCGTCAAGGGCGAGCGCTCCGTTTCCGACATCATCTACATCTCCACCGCCGTTCCCAGCGAGGAGGAATGATCATGGGCTTCACCCTCTATGGCGCACTTGCTGCGCTGGCGCTGGCGGCAATGCTGGCGGTGACTTTCCTTGCCGGGCGGAAGAACGGGGTGGATTACGGCTGCGTCATCCGCTTCGCCGTGCTGGCCGTGCCGCTGGCGCTGATCTTCAGCCGCCTCACCTACTGCCTGACGAGCCTGTCCTACTACACCGAAACCATCGGCCATCCTGAGCTTCTGCTGCAGCTGCGCGACGGCGGCTACTCCATGACCGGCGCGATGCTGGGCGTGATCATTGCGTCGATGCTGGCCGGCAAATGGTGCAGGCGTCCCTGCGGCGCGATGCTGGACGCGGCGGCCATCGGCATGTCCGCGGCGCTGATCATCGCCCGCCTGGCGGAGCCCCTGGCCGACATGGGCTGGGGCTATCCCTACTATTCCCCGCTGTTCTGCTTCCTGGACGGCCTGACGGAGAACATGGGCGACTTCGCCTTCACGCACCCCGTCTTTGCCTACGAGGCCACCGTCGCTGCGGCGATCCTCGTTTCGCTGCTCATCATCCGCCGCCAGGTCGGCCAGGGCTATACCTTCCTGGCCTTCCTGCTGCTCTACGGCTGCAGCCAGACGGTGATGGAGTCCCTGCTCAACGGCGGCCACATGAAGGTGATCCACTTCGTGAAGGTCAACCAGATCGCCGCGCTGGTGATGCTGCTGATCCCCCTGGTGGTGTGGAGCATCCGCCTGGCCCGCATTCCCCACTTCCGCAGGTGCGTTTTCGCCGACTGGGCGCTGGCGATCGTCTGCATCCTCTCCGCCGTGGTGCAGGAATTCAGCGTCGAGGGCGCGGACAACCCCTACTTCAGCGTGGTGCTGGTGGGCGCGGTCATGGCAGGTCTGCTGGGGCTGACCACCCTGCTGCGGAGCCTGGCCTGGAAGCGCTACGGCTTCCGGCGCCTGCTGCCCGTCATCATCCCCGCCGTCATCGCCATCGCCGCCGCTGTCGTCGACCGCGTGACCGACGTGGGCGACCACTACCGGCTGGTGCTGTGGGGCATCATGGCCTGCGATATGGCCATCCTGGCCGCTATCGGCCTGCGCCAGCGCGCCATTTGCAACATCAACCCGTGAGGAGACCATTATGGACAAGAAGCAGATCGAACGCATCAACGAGCTGGCCCGCAAGAAGAAGGCCGAGGGCCTGACCCCCGAGGAGCTGGCCGAACAGGCCGCCCTGCGCCAGCAGTACATCACCGAGTGGCGCGAGAGCACCCGCGCGATGCTGGACGGCATCGTCATCCAGCGCCCCGACGGCACCAGCGAACCCCTCAAGCGCAAAACGCCCCCCACCAGGCACTGATCATGGCGGCTCCGGCCGCCTTTTTCATTGCACACAAAAGGGAGCCTCCGCTCAGGCGAAGACCCCCAACATGTCCATTATACCACCCATTTCAGACAAAGTCAAGCGAAAAACTTTCGCAAAAACCCTTGCAAAACGCACGGTTCTTGTGTATAATGAAGGTGCATCAAGGGAGATGACAAAGCCGCCGGAGAGCGGCAGCAAAGTGAAAGGGGTGTTACCAATGAACGACGAACTGAAGCTCGGACAGGGCGGCATCGAAGGCGGCATGGACGAGGACGTCATCATGGACACCGAGGAAGACATCATCGAGATGACGGACGAGGACGGGAATGTCACCCTGTTCCACATCGTTGACTATTTCTTCTACAACGGCGAGGAATACGCCATTCTGACCGACTCCAACGAGGATGACACGACCGAAGCAGTGGATTGCTACGTGATGAAGATCGTGCCGACGACGGACGAGAACGGCGAAGAGCTGGAAGAGTTCGTCCCCGTGGAGGATCAGAAGCTCGAAGCCAGGCTTATGGAAATCGCAACCACCAAGCTCAATGACGACGAGGAAGCGGACGACGAGGATTGACCCGTCCCCCCAGCCGCAGCGGACAAGAACAGCCCGCACGAGGTATCCGGCGTGAGTAATTCCGATCCCTGACAACGGAACTCAAACGCATTCCATGGTTCAAACCACATCAATAGGCGACACCGGAGCGTCGGAACATCTCAACCTTCAATCCTATACATCCGAACACCGGGAACGGCTCTCTGCAAAGGGGCCGTTCCTTTTTCGTGCCGCCACCGCCCACGAAAAAACCGCGCCCGTGATGGACGCGGCATGGATGTGTCGTTACTCCTCCGGAGCGTCGAAGGTCAGGTTGTGCGCCAGCATGCGGCCGCGATAGCCCGCGACCTCCACCGAGGCCCACCCGTTGGGGTTGGAGATGAACTGCACCGGCGTACCGGGATCGAGGGTGCAGATGCGCCAGTTTTTGCCGCTGCGGCTGTCCAGGCGCAGCCAGGCGTTCACGCCGGGATCCACATAGGCGATGCGGTATTCGCTGACAGGCTCCACCTCGTCCATGTACTTGCTGACCACATAGCCCTCGGTGTCCGGCAGGGCGATGTGGGTCATGTCGCCCTCCGTTCCCAGCACCAGCACGATGCAGCCCTTCTCCACCTTGCGGATGGCCTTCGACTTGGTGCTGGCCTCGGTGCGCAGGGTGATGCGGCCATGGTACTGATTGGTGGGCGAGCAGTCGATGACCATCAGGTGCGTGGGTTCGCCGTTCAGCATGTCGAAGGCGATGTCCGCCGTGGCGATGTAGCCCACGCTCTCCCCCACCACGGCTTCGCAGTAGCTGGTGCCCAGCACGGTGATGGTCAGCGCATCGCCGGTGACGAGGGGCAGCACAGTCTCCGCGCCGTCGATGGGCAGGGCCAACAGGGCGGACTCCTCCACCGCGACCGTAGCGGTCAGGGTGTAATCAGCCTCCGCCAGCGCGGTGCAGGGCAGGAGCAGCAGGAGCGTCATCAGCAGGAAACGCTTCATACAGTATCACCTCGGTATATTTCTATCAGTATCGTAGCACCGGCAGCGCAGGCTGTCAATGGACAGAATGTAAAAAGTGCCGCCGTGTTTGAAACATTTTCCTGGCCTTATGCGTTTGTATAGGTGAAAACCCGATGAAAGGTGGTACCCGAATGAAAAGGCTGCTGATCCTGCTTACCCTGCTGCTGTGCCTCGCCCTGGCCATGGCGGAGGAACCCGCGCTGCTCACCGAGGGTGACTGGGAGTACTACCTCACCGACGATGGCGCGGTGCTGACCGGCTACATCGCCCCCAGCCCCTCGCCGGAGGAAGTGGTACTGCCTGTGGAAATCGGCAGCCAGCCCATTATGGCGTATGAATTCGTGTTCCTGACCGCCGCCGTCACCGGCCCGCTGCGGGTGGTTGTGCCCGAGGGCGTGACGGATTTCGGCGATGCCTTCTACTGCGAAAGCAATGTTATCTCAGAAATCGTGCTGCCTGCCAGCCTGGAGCATATCGAGGAGGGCAGCCTTCTCTGGGGCGACCCGGAGATCACAGTCCACCCGGACAACCCCTATTTCACCTGCGAGGACGGCTTCCTGATTGATCAGCGGACGGGCACACTGCTCTACGTCGCGCCCTCCGGGCAGAACAGCCCGCTGCCGCAGGTGCAGCGCCTGGGCGAGGCCTGCCTGTACAACTACAATGTGATGGAGCCCATTCTGCCGGATACGCTGACCTCCATCGGCCCCTGCGTCTTCTACGAGTGGATGTACCTGACCCACATCGACATCCCCGCCAGCGTGACGGAGATCGGCCATGCAGCCTTCAACTGCGCCGGGCTGACGGAAATCACCTTGCCTGCGGGGCTGACGGCCATCGAATCGCTCACCTTCAGCTGCACTTACCTCACCGAAATCGTGATTCCCGAGGGCGTGACGCGCATCGAGAGCTGGGCGTTCTACCTATGCCCCCTCACCCGCGTGGAGATCCCCGCCAGCTGCACCTTCGTGGCCTGGGATGCCTTCGACCCGGAGGTGGAGCTGGTGCTGCTGGGCGACAACACCCATGTGGAGACCTGGGAGGAATACGACGCCCGCACATGGGGCGAGGAGGAGTATGAAGAGGAGGAGGAAGAGCCGGAAATCCTCACCGAGGGCGAGTGGGAATACTACCTCACCGATGATGGCGCGGTGCTGACCAACTGGGACTATTCCTGGGCCGAAGAACACATTCCGAATGTCGTCGAGCTGCCCGCGATGCTGGGCGGTCAGCCGCTCATCGGCGTGGCCTACAACGCGCTGAATACCTACGCGATGTCCTACAAGTACAGCTTTACCCTTGTCATTCCCGAAGGCGTGCAGTGGCTGGAGGACGGCGCGCTGCAGTGCTGCCACAATGCCGATACGCTGGTGCTGCCCGCCAGCCTGGTGGACATCGCGGAGGGCATTTCCAGCCACCTGTGTGCGCAGATCATCCTGGCCGAAGGCAACCCGCGCTATACCTTGGCGGACGGCTACCTCATCGACACATGGACGGACACGCTGATTTACACCTGCCCCAACGCGCCAGCGGAGCTGCCGGTGGTGCGGCGCATCGGCAACTCTGCGCTGGAGAACTATGGCGTGACCACCGGTGCTGCGGAAGACCCGTGGGAGGGCCCGTGGCCGGAGGTGCATTGGGTTATCCCCGAGGGCGTGGAAGTCGTGGGAGGATTCCTGGTTTATGACCATTTCATAGACACTATCACCCTGCCGGAAAGCCTGCGCATCATCGAAACCTGCGCGTTTGAGTGCGTGGAGATCGAAAGCGGCGTCATCGTCGTGCCTGCTGGAGTGGAGCTGATCCAGTACGGCGCCTTCGGTCTGTACAGTGCTTCGGACATGGAGATCATCCTGATGAGCCCCTCCACCCACATTGAGACCGCCGAGGAGTACATCGCCCGCACCGGCGAAGATCACGAGTGGGTGTGGGAAAATGCCCTGCCGATTGAGTACACCCGGGGCTGGGAGTAAACCCACGCAAAACCGCCCGTCCGCTGGCATGAAGTCAGCAGGCGGGCGGCCTTTTTGTTATTCGGTTGCTTCCGGCTCGGCGGGGGTGGTAACCACCCCGGTCTCAAACCAGAAGGTGGTGCCCTCGCCCACGACGCTGTCCACGCCGTAGCGCATGCCGTGCTTTTCCAGGATGCTCTCGACGATGGACAGCCCCAGGCCGCTGCCGATGACGGCGCGCTTGTGGCTCTCCTGGGCGCGGTAGTAGCGCCGCCAGATCAGCGGCAGCTCCTCCGGGGCAATGCCCTTGCCCGTGTCCGTCACGCTCAGGCGGACAATGCCGTCCTGCACAGCCTGCACGAGGGTCACGTTCCGGTCCGCGCCGGTATAGGTCAGCGCGTTGCCCAGCAGGTTGTACACCACCTGGCAGATGCGCCTCTCGTCCGCATGGATGAAGACATTCTCCTCCGGGTCAAAGTGGATGGTGTAACCGTCCTTGCCCGTCATGCCGCCCACGCGCTGCACGATGGCGCGCACCGCGTCCGTCAGGCAGAAGTCGGCCATTTCCATGGCAGCGTTGCCCGTCTGCAGGCGGGAGAAGTCCAGCAGCTCCGATACGAGGCTGGTCAGGCGGTTGGTTTCGTCAATGATGATCTGCAGGTTCTCCGGCGTCGCCTCGCCCGGGATGTCCCGTATGGCCTCTGCGTAGCCGCCGATCATGGTCAGCGGGGTGCGCAGGTCGTGGCTGATGTTGGCAATCAGCTCGTGCTGCAGGTGCTCCACGCGGCCCAATTCCGCTGCCGCATGGACGAGGGTGTCGTTCAGCTCCGCCATCTCCCGGTATGCACCTCCATTCTCCGGCGGGGTGTACTGGCCGCGTGCCAGCTGGCGGGCGGCCTCGTTGGTCTGGATGATGGGGCGGGTCACATGGCCGGCGATGAACCAGGCCAGCAGCAGCGCCCCCACGATGATCACCCCGGTGATGATTGTCAGCTGTACGACGAGGGTCTCCACCGTGCTGGCCAGCGGGGTGATGATGGAGTTGAGCAGCAGGTAGGCCGTGGAGCCATCCGGCATCACAACCTGACGGGCGCACAGCAGGCTCTGCTGCTCCGCATCCATCTGGGGGATGTTGCCACGGAAGCTGTGCGGGTTGACCGGCCGGTCCATCAGGGGCTGCACGTTGAACAGCTCCGTCACCACGCTGCCATCCTCCGGCGCCTTGCTGCACCAGAAGTCCAGGTCGCGCCGCGCCATGCGGTGGATGAGGCAGAAGCGGATGTCCTCGCTGGAGAGCAGCTTCTTGCCGTATGCGTCCAGCAGCAGGATGCACATGTCGTTGCGGCTGGCCAGGTGGTTCATCAGGTCTTCGAGGTTCTCGCTGTCCAGGTTGGCTGCCACCACATCGGAGGCCTGGCGGATCTGCCGGGTTTTGTCCCAGCGGTAGAAGTCATCCAGCCATACGATCTGAAACAGCCACAAAAGCGCCACCACAAACGCCACAAAAGCCGCCAGATACAGCATCATCCGGCGGCGGATGCCCATGGGGGCGCGGGGTCTGTCATTCCTTTTCAAAGCGGTATCCAACTCCTCTGAGGGTGGTAATGCGGCTGGCATGATCGCCCAGGCTCTTGCGCAGGAGCTTGATGTGGGTGTCCAGGGTGCGGTCGTCGCCGTAGAAGTCGTAGCCCCACACCTCGCTGATGAGCCGTTCGCGGGTCAGGGCGATGCCCCGGTTGCGCACCATGTAGAACAGCAGCTCATACTCCTTGGGCGACAGGGCAATCTCCTCCCCGGCAATGCTGACGCGGCGGGCCGTGAAGTCCACGGTCATATCGCCCAGGCAGACCAGATCGTTTCCACCGCCGGCACGCTTGATGATGGCTGCCACGCGCATCATCAGCTCACGGGGCGAAAAGGGCTTGACCACATAGTCATCCACGCCCACCTCGAACCCGCGGATCCGGTCATACTCCTCGCCCCGGGCCGAGAGCATCAGCATCGGCACATGCGAGAAGCGGCGGATCTCCCTGCAGGCGGCAAAGCCGTCCATCTCCGGCATCATCACGTCCATGATGACCAGGTCATAAGCGTTCTCGCGGCACATCTCGACCGCGTCAGCCCCGTTGGTTGCCTCGTCTGCCGAGTAGCCCTCATAGGATGCATATTTGCGGATCAGCCCGCGGATGTTGCTCTCGTCGTCCACAATCAGGATTCGCATGGTGTTCCTCCCCATATTCTATGGATACAGTATAAGCATATTTTGCGGATTTTGCAAGCCCTACCGCAGGGGCAGGCTCAGGTGCATTTCCCGCCCGTTCCGGCGGATGGTCAGCGGAAGGGTCTGCCCTTGCTGCGTCAGGTAACCGTTGAAGGAAGCGACGTCCTCCAGAGGCGTCTGCGCCACATGGAGGATGCAATCCCCCGGCTGCAGCCCGGCGTGATCCGCTGCGCTGCCATCGGATACGGCAAGGATATACACGCCATCCGCCTGATCCAGCAGCAGCAGCCCCAGCGACGCGCTGTCCGCCACGCCGGCTACCTTCCCCTGCGGGATCAGCAGCACAAGGGTCAGCCCCGCTAACACGAGAACAGCCAGCAACGCCACCAGCAAGGAATTCTTACCACGCATCCGACTCACCTCCTGACACATCATACATCCCGCCGGTGACAGCTGTGTGAAATCGGCTTGATTCCTGGCCGAATCTGCTGTATACTGTCCATATACCACCGAAAGAAGGGACACGCAAATGACCTGCATCGCCGATAAGCGCCAGGGGGAGCTGGGCGGCAACACCTCCACCGGCCTCCTGAAGCTCCTCGCCCTGGCCTTCATGCTCTCGGACCACATGGGGAAGATGTGCTTCCCCGCCGTCGCCGAGATGCGGATCCTGGGCCGCCTGGCCTTCCCGCTGTACTGCTGGTGCATGGTGGTGGGCGCCTGCTACACGCGCTCCATGCCGCGGTACCTGCTGCGCTTGGGGCTGGTGGGGCTGATCTCCCAGCCGGTCTACATGGTGGCGCTGAACCACCCGTGGTATGTGCCGAACATCTTCCTGACGCTGCTGGTGGGGCTCTGCGGCGTGTGGGGTATGCGCGCCAAGCGCTGGGGCAGCCAGTTCTGGGCGCCGGTGCTGGCGATGATGGCCGCCGTCGTGCTCAACTGCGGCTCCGCCAGCTACGGCTGGAAAGGCGTGCTGCTCCTGATGCTGCTCTACGCCGCCCGCGGCTCCCGCAAGACCATCGCCGCGGTGATGATCGCTTTCTGCCTCTACTGGGGCAGCGGCTCCAGCAGCGTGCAGTCCATCTTCGGCCTCAGCCTGGTGCAGCTGCGCCGGGGGACCTTCTCCGCGCTGATCACCCCGTGGCTGCAGCTGCAGACGCTGGCCATCCTGTCCCTGCCGCTGATCATCTGGCCGGATGAAATCCGCCTGGCCCTGCCGCAACTGGCCGGAGAGAAGCACACGGGCGTGACGCTGCGCACCCGCATGCCCGGCCTGCGCATGCCTGCATGGCTGGGTTACGCGATCTACCCCGGGCATCTGGCGCTGCTCATCGGCCTGGAATACATGATGGGCAAGACCGTCCACTGGGAGCACCTGACCAATGCGTGGAACCAGTTCATCGCCCTGTTCTGACGGAGGCTCCCATGCAGCAGACAATCCGGCAAATGACAGAGGCCATCACCGCTGCCCTCGCCCCCATGGAACCCTCCATTTACCTGTATGGCTCCGCTGCGCAGGGGGATTTCCGCCCCGGCTGGAGCGATATCGACCTGCTCGCGCTGACGCCCGCTCCGATGACTGCCCATCAGGCGCAGACGCTGCTCACGCTGCGGCAGAATCTTCCCGTTATATACCCCAATGCCACATATGCGCGAGCATGCGAGGGCGCCATCCTGCCGCTGGAGGCACTCACAAATTCCACCCCTCTGACCTGTGTGTACTGGGGCACCAGCGGACAGCGGATCACCACCGGATACGCGCCGGACGTGTTCTGCCTGTGGCAGCTTCACCACGGCGGACAGTTGCTGCACGGCCCGGATGTGCGCGACACACTCCCGAAACCCACCCCAGGCGAATTGCATCAGGGCGTGGCACAGCACCTGCAGAGCATCCTCACCCATGGGCAGGGCGCTCGGAGCCTCTACGCCTTCGGCTGGCTGCTGGACACGGCGCGTGGGCTTTACACCGTGATGAACAACGCCGTCATCGCCAAGACCGCCGCTGGCGAATGGGCGCTGGCGCAGGGGCTTTGCCCGGATGCGGCGGCCCTGCGGCTGGCACTGGCCGTGCGGCGGAATCCCGCGCTGATGCAGCAGGAAGCCGTGGCGCGCCAGGCAGAGGGGCTCACGCCTGCCATCGCGGGCTTTGCGGATGTCCTTCGTCGGGAGCTGCTTGCCCGGGGGATCCGCGCATAGCCGCTCCCGTTATATACCTTACAATTCTCTTCTCCCTTTTTATACCTCATTATCGTTTCAAGGGGCTCATGCCCCTTTTTTTCTTTGCTGTACTGGATTTAGAACAATAGGATGCTGTACATTTTCACCCACCGCATGTATAATAGTAGAAACTGATCTGAAGGAGGCGCGTCGCGATGCCGCTGAATATCCGTGAAGCGTTGCGTTACCTGGGTGTCACCGGCGAGCCAGACGACGCGCTCCTGCAGCAGGCGCAGCAGTTGTCCGCGGAGCTGACCTCCCGTATTATACCCCATTATTCATGGCGCATGCTTCCGCTGGAGCATTCCGGCGGGCAGCTGACCCTGGCCGGCCGGCCGCTGCCGGGTCATAGCGCCGCACGCATGCTGGACGACTGCCATCAATGTGCGCTGCTGATTTGCACGCTGGGTGCGGCCTTCGACCTGTGGCTGCGGCAGATGCAGGCCCGGGACATGGTCAGGGCCGCGCTGCTGGACGCCCTGGGCAGCGCGTATGTCGAGGCTGCCTGCGACAGTGCGACCGAGGAGATCGCCGCAAGATTTCCCGATATGTACCTCACCGACCGTTTCTCCCCCGGCTATGGCGACCTGCCCCTGACACTCCAGCCGGCGCTGCTGGAGCTGGCCGGAGCGCGGCGCATCGGCCTGACCTGCACACCCTCGCTGCTGCTGGCTCCGCAGAAGAGCGTCACCGCGCTCATCGGCCTGGCGGAGCAGCCGCAGATGGCACGCATCCGGGGCTGCCAGCACTGCCGGATGAACAATACCTGCACCTTCAGAAAGGCGGGAACCACCTGTGCGATTTGATTCAAGCGCAATGATCATCCTCGACGGCGCAATGGGCACCATGCTGCAGTCTGCGGGCCTGAAGCCCGGCGAACTGCCCGAACTCCTGGCCCTGACCAACCCCAAGCTGCTCACCAGCATCCACCAGCGCTATGCCCAGCGGGGCGCGGACGTGATCTACGCCAACACCTTCGGCGCGAACCGCCGCAAGCTGGCCCCCACCGGCCACACGGTGGAAGAGGTCGTGACCGCCGCCATCCGGGCCGCCAAGGCCGGCTGCTCCTGGACGAAGGCCAAGGTCGCCGTGGACATCGGCCCCCTGGGCGAGCTCCTGGCCCCGCTGGGAACGCTGCCCTTTGAGAAAGCCGTGAGCCAGTTCGCTGAGATCGCCGCAGCAGGCGAGCGCGCCGGCGCGGACCTGGCCGTCATCGAGACCATGACCGACCTGTACGAGGCCAAGGCTGCGCTGCTGGCTGTCAAAGAGGCCACGAACCTGCCCGTCATGGTCACCATGAGCTTCGACGAGAGCGGCCGCACCTTCACCGGCTGCACGGTGGCTTCGATGGCCGCCACGCTGGAGGGACTGGGCGCGGACGCCATCGGCATCAACTGTTCCCTGGGGCCGCAGCAGCTGCTGCCGTTGCTGCGGGAGCTGTGCGCGGCGACCCATCTGCCCGTTATCGCCAAGCCCAACGCGGGCCTTCCCGACCCCGTCACCGGCCGCTACAGCCTCACCCCCGCCGCCTTTGCCGCCGCGATGGTGGATATCGTCCGCGCTGGCGTGAGCATCGTGGGCGGCTGCTGCGGCACCACGCCGGAGCACATCCTCGCCCTGCGTTCAGCCGTGATCAGCACGACTCCCGGCAGACGCGAGATCCGGCAGCGCAGCATCGTCTGCACGCCCACGACCCCCGTGGTCCTCGATGGCGTGCGCGTCATCGGCGAGCGCATCAACCCCACTGGCAAGAAGCGCTTCCAGCAGGCGCTGCTGGAGAATGACCTGGACTACATCGCCGACGTGGCCATCGCCCAGGAGGACGCGGGCGCGGCGATCCTCGACGTGAACGTGGGTTACCCCGGCGTGGACGAGGTCATGATGCTCCCCCGCGTCGTCCAGAAGCTCCAGGAGGTCACGACCCTCCCCCTCCAGCTGGACTCCACCAATCCCGAGGCCCTGGCGGCCGCCCTGCGCGTGGTGAATGGCAAGGCCGCCGTCAACTCCGTCAACGGCGATCCCAAGGTGCTCGCCGCCATCCTGCCCGTGGTGAAGAAGTACGGCGCGGCGGTGGTCGGCCTGACGCTGGACGAGAGCGGCCTGCCGAAGACGGCGGAGCAGCGCGTTGCCATCGCCCGGCGCATCCTCGATGCAGCCCTCGCCCACGGCATCCCCCGGGAGGACGTGTGGATCGACTGCCTGACGCTGACCGTCTCCGCCCAGCAGGAGCAGGCAGAGGCAACCCTGGAGGCCGTCCGCCGCGTGCGGCAGGAGCTGGGGCTGCAAACCGTGCTGGGCGTGTCGAACATCTCCTTCGGCCTGCCCAACCGCCTGCTGGTGGCGCAGACCTTCCTGATCCGCGCGCTGCACGCCGGGCTGACGCTGCCCATCATCAACCCCAACCAGAAGGAGATGATGGACGCCGTCGCCGCCTTCCGCGTGCTTTCCGGCGAGGACGAAAATTGCGGCGCCTACGTGGAGCGTTTCGCCAACGCAGCAAGTCCCGCACCTCAGATTCCGAATTCCGGATCCCGAATCCCGAATCTGCAGGACGCCATCATCCGCGGCCTGAAGGCCGACGCTTCCCGCATTGCCCGGGCCGCCCTTGAAACCGGGCCCGCCCTCTCCATCGTGGAGAACCACCTGATCCCCGCGCTGGACAGGGTCGGCGCGGATTACGAGGCCGGGCGCGCCTTCCTGCCCCAGCTGCTGAGCGCCGCGCAGGCGGCACAGGCGGTCTTCGCCGTTATTCAGGAGCGCATCGCGGCCTCCGGCGGCCAGTCCGTCCGCAAGGGCAAGGTCATCATCGCCACCGTGAAGGGCGACATCCACGACATCGGCAAGAACATCGTCAAAACCGTCATGGCGAACTACGGCTACGAGCTGCTCGACCTGGGCCGCGACGTGCCCCCGGAGACCATCGTCGAGGTCACGATCCGCGCGAACGTCCGCCTTGTGGGCCTCTCCGCGCTGATGACCACGACCCTCCCGGCCATGGAGGAAACCGTCCGCCAGCTGCAGCAGCTGGACAATCCCCCCGCCATCATGCTGGGCGGTGCGGTGGTCACCGAAGACTACGCCGCCAACCTCGGCTGCCATTACGCGAAAGACGCAAAGGCCGCCGTCGAAATCGCCCGCAGCGTCCTGGGCTGACACTTAATTCCTAATTCCTAATTCATAATTCATCATTATCATCGAGGTGATTCCGATGCCTATCAAGATCCCCAACGACCTGCCCGCCGCCGCCAAGCTCCGGAGCGAAAACATCTTCGTCATGGCGGCCGACCGCGCCATCACGCAGGACATCCGCCCGCTGAAGATCCTGCTGCTGAACCTGATGCCCACCAAGATCGCCACGGAAACCCAGCTGGCGCGCCTGCTGGGCAACACCCCCCTGCAGGTGGAAATGGACCTGCTGATGGTCAGCACCCATGTGAGCAAGAACACCTCCGCCGAGCACATGCTGGCCTTCTACAAGACCTTCGACCAGGTGAAGGAGAACACCTACGACGGCATGGTCATCACCGGCGCGCCGGTGGAGCAGCTGCCCTTTGAGGAGGTGGATTACTGGGAGGAGCTGTGCGAGATCTTCGAGTGGACGAAGACCCACGTCACCAGCACCTTCCACATCTGCTGGGGCGCGCAGGCGGGCCTGTACTACCACTGGGGCGTGCCGAAGAAGGCGCTGCCGAAGAAGCTCTCCGGCGTGTACCGCCACCGCGTGGTACACAAGGGCTCGATCCTCTTCCGCGGCTTCGACGACGCCTTCATGGTGCCCCAATCCCGCTACACCACCATCGACAAGGCGGACGTTCTCGCCCGGCCGGAGCTGAAGGTGCTGGCGGAATCCGACGAGGCCGGCGTGTACGCCATCGCCACCCACGGCGGACGGCAGATCTTCATCACCGGCCACAGCGAATACGACGCGGACACCCTCCTGGGCGAGTACACCCGCGACGTGAAGGCCGGCATCAACCCGGACGTGCCCTGCAACTACTTCCCCAATGACGACCCCACCCGCGAGCCCGTGTGCACCTGGCGCTCCAGCGCGAACCTGCTGTACTGCAACTGGCTGAACTACTTCGTCTACCAGGCGACCCCGTACGACCTCAAAAAGGTCGGCGTGGTCATCATGGACGACCATCTGAACCCGTACCGTTAACCCCACGACGAGCGAAAAGGAGGGTATCTCCATGAAGAAACTGTCATTGGTGCTCGTGCTGCTCGTGCTGGCGATGTTCGCCATCCCCGCCCAGGCGGATGTAACGCTGCCTGACAACCTCACCGTCATCGAGGCCCAGGCCTTCATGAACGACAAGTCCCTGACCGGGGCGCTGATCATCCCCGAGGGCGTGACCGAGATCGGCGCACAGGCCTTCAAGGGCTGCACCGGCCTGACCAGCGTGACCTTCCCCTCGACCCTGCGCAGCATCGGCAGCGAGGCCTTCGCGGGGTGCACGGGGCTGAATGCTGCCACCTATGTGCTGCCCTCAGACGTAACCGTTGAAACCGATGCCTTCCTCAGCAGCGGTGCAACGGTTCTTCAGGAGAATCCTGCCAGCGATTTTTCTTACATCGTCTCCGTTGACGAGGTGATGATCACCGGGTATCGCGGCAAGAAGCCCATCGGCTATCTGGTCATTCCAGCAACAATTGAAGGATATCCTGTGACAGCAATCGGCGATAGTGCTTTTATTGGACAAACGACGATGACGGGTCTCTACCTGCCGGACTCTGTTAACTACATCGACTGGTGTGCATTCTACAGTTGCAGCAATCTGCACGGCGTTTTTCTGATAAACGGAACCATAGCCAACAATGCTTTCAGCTACTGTCCTAACGCTGAGGCTTTCGCCTATATGGTTAACGCTGACCAGACAGCCACCATTACCCGCTATTCATCCGGGAAAAGCGGCACCGTCACGATTCCTTCTTTCATCCAGCAATATCCAGTGACAGCCCTGAGCAATTATGTCTTCCAGAATTACAATACGATCGAAGCATATAAGCTGCCGGCTAACCTGGTCAGCATCGGTGCACAGTGTTTTACTGGTAATTCAGCGTTGACCAGCATTACGCTCCCTGAAACAGTGCGTTCCATCGGTGAAGGCTGCTTCTCAGGCTGCTCCGCGCTGAGCAGCATCACATTCCCTGCTGCCCCCATCACCCTTGATCTGCTTGTCTTCTCAAGCTGCACAAACCTGACCGGGCAATACTACTACCAGGGAACAGCATTGGCACGCAGCTTCACCTACTGCCCCGGTGCGTTCATTGCATACTCGGTGAATGATGACGGCAGCGCTGCAATCACCGGCTTTGGCGGCGAAGCCAGTAGTGCGGAGATTCCGTCGTACATCGGCCAGCATCCCGTTACCGTCATTAAGACGGGCGCAATCCGTAGCATCAATACGCTTGAATCGCTCACGCTCCCTTCAACGCTTACGAGCATTGAAGCGATGGCCATCAACATGTGCAGCAATCTCCAACTGACCGCACATCTCAATGACGGAGTGATTGTCAGCAACTCTGTCAATGGCTTTTCCTGTCCGAATGTCCAACTCTTCAGCTACAAGACCAACGACGATGGCACAGCTGCTCTTACCTGCTTCTCCGGCGCTGGCGCTGTCACGATTCCCTCCCATTACAGCGGCCATCCTGTCACATCGATTGGAGAACAAGCTTTTCTCAGCGGTCAGATAACCGATGTGCTTCTTCCCGAAAGCGTCTCCAGCATCGGTCGTTATGCGTTCGCATACAGCACAATCAGCTCAATCAATCTTGAAAACGTCAAGGACTTCGGAGATAGCGTTTTCCTACGCTCCTCTATTGAATCTGTTGTTTTCCCCGCTCAAGTCAACAGCATCAATCACAGCATGTTCCAGGAATGCACACAGTTAAGGAACGTTACGCTTCCTGAAAACATCACTGAGATTCCCAGGCGTATGTTCTACAGCTGCACCGCCCTCGAATCCATCACCCTTCCTGAGAGCGTCACCTATCTGGGCTGGACTTCATTCGCAGAAACCACCAGCCTCACCAGCATCAATCTGGACAACATCACCGAGACCCACAACTCCGTCTTCACAGGCAGCAAGCTCCTGTCTGACGCCGCTGCAAAGGTTGCCGCTCAGGTGGTGACGGCCGACATGTCCGATTTTGAAAAGGCGAAGGCCCTGCATGACTGGGTCGTCAACAACACCACCTACTATCGGATCGTTGCTGGCCCGGAAGGCACCTTCTTCATGGACGGAGGCTCCTGCATGAGCTACACGCAGGCTTACGGCCTGCTGCTGGATCAGGTGGGCATCGAAAACCTGTACATCGAAGCGCCCGATGAAATGGCGCATATCTGGAACCTGATCAAGCTGGACGGCGAGTGGTACCATGTGGACTGCACCTGGGATGACGGCGGCGACATTCTGACCTATGAATACTTCTGCCTCTCCGACGAGCTGATGAAGCAGGATCATTCCTGGCCCTACGACAACTACCCCGCCGCCAACGGCTCCCGCTACACCAACGGCGTGGACCACGGCGAGTAAGCCGCCCGAAAGGAGATCACCATGCTGCACATCATGAATGCCCACCTGCGCCCCATCACCGCCCCCGACATCCCCTGCGGCCAGATGCTGGTGGATGCCGGAAAGATCGTCGCCATCGGCGAAAGGGTGGACGCGCCGGAGGGCTGCGAGGTCATCGACGCTGAGGGCAAGCTGGTCTGCCCCGGCTTCATCGACGCACACACCCACATTGGCCTGCATGAGGAGGCCGTGCGCTGGGAGGGCGCGGACTACAACGAGATGTCCAACCCCGTCACCCCGGAGATGCGCGCCATCGACGCCATCAACCCGCTGGACGAGGCCTTCGACGTGGCCCTGCGCGGCGGCGTGACCACCGCCGTCACCGGCCCCGGCAGCGCCAATGTCATCGGCGGCACCTTCTGCGCCATCAAGCTGCGCGGCGACAACGTGGACGACATGGTCATCCGCGAAAGCGTCGCCATGAAGATCGCCATGGGCGAGAACCCCAAGGGCTGCTACGGCCAGCAGGGCAAGAAGCTGCCCATCACCCGCATGGGCGTGGCGGCGCTGCTGCGCGGCACGCTGGCGAAGGCGAAGAAGTACGCCGAGGACATCGAAGCCGCAAAAGCAGAAGGCAAGCCTGCGCCCTTCGACTTCCAGATGGAGGCCATGCTGCCCGTCATCCGCCGGGAGATCCCCCTGAAGGCCCACGCCCACCGCGCGGACGACATCCTGACCGTGCTGCGGGTGTGCCGCGAATTCAATGTGGACGTGACCCTCGACCACGTCACCGAGGGACATCTCATTGTGGACAAGCTGGTGGACGCGGGCAAGCCGGTGCTGGTGGGCCCGAGCCTTGGCAGCAAGAGCAAGTTTGAGCTGAAGGAGAAGTCCTTCGCCACCCCCGGCATCCTGCACAAGGCGGGCCTGGAGGTCTGCATCATCACCGATGCACCGGTGATTCCGCTGAACTACCTGCCCCTGTGCGCGGGCCTGGCCGTGCGAGAAGGCCTCGATGTGGACGCCGCCTGGCGCGCCATCACCATCAACCCGGCGAAGGTGGCGGGCATCGCCGACCGCGTGGGCAGCCTGGAAGCCGGTAAGGACGCGGACTTCGTCCTCTGGGACGGCGACCCGCTGCGGGACATTCAGGCGAAGGCCGTACAGGTCTTCGTGGATGGCGAAGCGGTGCTGTAAGTACTCACACAAACAAAAGAACGGACGCTGCAGCGCTTGCAGCGTCCGTTTTCTGTTGCTTTACTCGGTCACATCCGTGTTGGCGGACTCCCCCTCGGGCAGGGCCGGGGCGGCCTCCGGGGCGCTGATGGGGATGTGGCGCAGGGCCTTGGCGCCCTCGGGCTTCACCTTGGGCAGCGTCACGGTGAGGATGCCGTCCGCGCAGGCAGCGGTGATCTCCTCCTGCCGGACGCCCTCCAGGGAGAAGCGGCGCTCCACCCGGCCGGTGCGGCGCTCGTGCATCCGCATGCCTTCACGGGGGCGGCGGTTCAGCTCCGCGGCGATGGTCAGCACATCATCCTCCGCCGTGAGGGTGATGTCGGCCAGCTTCACGCCGGGCAGCTCCGCCTCCAGGATGTAGGCGTCGGGAGTCTCCTGCACGTCCACGCGCATGCCCATGGGGCGGGGCGGCATGGCAGGGGCCATCATCATCCGCAGGATGGCGTCTTCGGGCATACGGTGGCAGGGGCGGTTCATGCGATTCATCGGGTACATCATAATCATATTCCTCCTCATATTATGCGTCGGTCGTTTTCTGCTTCGTTCGTTCCGGTGCTCTTGCCTTCACCGTGATTACATGATACACCTTTGGTCAAAGAAAGTCAATAGTCAATGTTGGTCTAATTGTGAACAAATTGTAAACATTGTATTCATCGCACAAAAAAGCTGCCACGCAACCCGCGCAGCAGCATGATCTCTCAGTCGTACTTATCCTCCGCAGACACCTGGGCGAAGTCATCCACCAGCCACACAGGGCCGCCAGCGGCCACGAAGGTCTCGATCGCCTCCGCCAGCTCCACATGGAACTCCTCCAGCGTCAGGCCATTCTCCATGATATAGGTCGCCACGGGCACGCCCACATAGCGCAGGTGCCAGGGCTCGTAGTTGATCTCCGTCACGTCCTCCTTGTCGGCGGGGTAGCGGAGGATGAAGCCGAAGCGGGCGCAGTTCTCCGCCATCCACTGGGTCTCCGGCTCTTTGGCCATGTCCTCGTTCATGCCGCGGTCCGTCCACTTCTTTGGCACCACGTCGCAGCCCAGGCCGGTCTGGTGATCGCTGGAGCCGGGACGGGCCACCCAGCCGTCGTCGTAGCCGTACTTCTTCAGGCGGTTCTCATACATGTAGGACTGGGTGCGGTAGGAGCGGTAGCCGCTCTTGAGGTACAGCTCGTGCCCCTCGGCACGGGCCGCGTCGCACAGCGCCACCAGCGCCTCCAGGCACTCGCGGCTGAGCTGCCAGGGGCCGTCCACATACCGCACGCCGCCGGAGGTGTTCTCCCCCGCGTCGTTCAGGCGCAGCTTCGGCACGTCCACCAGGTTCTCGGGGACAAAATCCTTGGGCAGCAGCGTCTGCTTGTTTGCCAGGCGGATGAGCGCCGGATCCATGTCCATAATATCCACGGGGAAATCCCAGGGCACATTGTCATAGGTAACGATGTTCACGCCCAGCATGTCGCTGAAGTAGATCTCCTCATCCTCGGCCCGCGCCAGAGCCGGAACGGCCAGCAGCAGCGCCGCCAGCAGGCAAATCAGTCGTGCAAAGCTCTTCATTCCTGCTCCTCCCCCGTCAGGATCCACAGCAAGGTATCCTCGCGCATCAGCAGCAGATAGGTCTCCAGGGGCATGTCCGCCTCCTGGATAAGCCGCGCGTTCTCCTTGCCCACATAGCGCACGTGCCAGGGCTCGTACTCATAGCCGGTCACGTCCACCCAATCCTCCTGGTAGCGGAGGATGAAGCCGTACTCCCAGCAGTGCTCCGCCACCCATTTGCCGCCCTTGGTGCGCCCGAAGGAGGAGGTCAGGTTGACGTCGTCGCTCTTCTGGCCCACGTCCATGGCCAGCCCCAGCTGATGCTCCGAGGCGCCGGGGCGGGCCACATACTGATCCGCCTTCTCGCGGGTACCCACGCGGTCGAGCTTGTTCTGGTAGATGGTGGACTGCCGCTGATAGCTGCGGTAGCCGCTGACGGCCTTGAGCGTCACGCCGGTCTCCGCCTTGCAGGCCGCGAACATCTCTTCCAGCGCCGCCGCCGCGTCCGCCCGCATGTCCTGCAGCTGACCCGGCACGTCTGCCTTGATGGTTTCCGGCTCATAATACTTGCTGACGCGCCACTGCCTGTTCTGCAGGAACAGCAGGCCGTTCACATCGTTTTGCGGCGCTGCCATCAACAGCGAGTTGGATATCATCATCGTGCCTGCCGCAGCCAGCGACAGCAACTTGCCCAGTACGTTTGCCATGTTCCCCTCCGGATCGGTTTCGATATTTCCACGCTTCTATTATAGCACAATGACCGCGCAGCGCAAGGCTGCAAGGTGTAAAATTTTCTTGACTGCCTCCAGCCGCCCCGGTGCACACTATCCGGCGAGGAGGTGAACACAATGAAGAAGACCCTTTTGACCCTGACGCTGCTCGCCAGCGCGCTGACCCTTTGCGCCTGCGCCACCACCACGGACATGGCCACCGCCACCACGCCGCCCGGCACCACGCCGCCTGTCATGGACATGCTGCCCACGGCCACGGGCGTGATCCCGCAGACGACCGATGACATGATGCCCGACATCCTGCCGGACCCGACCTCATCGTCCACGACGGTCCCTGAATCGACGGGCGTGACCAGCATGGACAAGGTCCGCCGCGCCGTGGAGCAGATCGAGGATGAACTCGAGCGCCTGAGCGAGGTGGACGACGCGCAGGTGGTCATCGCCGGCAACCGCGCCGCTGTAGCCCTTGAGTTCGACGACCAGTACAAGGGCGGCATCGACCAGCGCCTGCGCGACATCGTGCAGGAGCGCATCGACAGCGTGATCTCCGGGGTGACGGATGTTGCCATCACCGCCGACGCGACCCTGATGGACGCCCTGGATACCCTGGGCGAACGCCTGACGACCATGAGCGACATGAACGCCCTGCAGAGCGATCTGGACGCCATCATCCGCAAGATCACCGGCGCATAATCCCGCCCGCACTGCATATCCTTTCATGGCAGCCCCCGCTGCGTCCCCGACGGGCGCAGCTTTTTGCTGAAGAAGCCCCGCGATTCACCCTGCCGCATCGTCCCCCGCCGTCCGCCTGCATGCCGTGCGGCTTCGGCTGGCTGACGGGCCGGGTGTTGCGCCGGGCTGCGTCCCGTTCCCCCGGCAGCGCTGACGGCATGGCGCTGCCATTTTTCGTGCAGTTTCCTGCCCCATACCAGCCATGCATGCCATTGCCAGCGTAATGCGCCATCTTCTGCGCACAATAGAAACCGAAACGACCAGACGGCACACCCGCGGCCAGCGCTGCAGGAACGCCCCTGGCCGCTTCAATCCCCCAGGCAGGAGGTGAATGCAGATGAGCAGCCAGAAGTCCAAGGGCCAGATGGTGCCCGAAGCCCGCGGCGCGCTGGACAACATGAAGTACGAGATTGCCCGCGAACTGGGCGTGAACCTCAAGAAGGGCTACAACGGCGACCTCTCCGCCCGCGAAAACGGCTACGTCGGCGGCTACATGGTCAAGCGCCTGGTCGAACAGGCCGAGCGCCAGATGAAGGGCCAGTAACCAGATCAACCAACAACAAGGAGGAATTCCCATGTATATGAACAACCAGAATCAGGCTCCCATGAACAACAACAACAGCAACACCAACAGCAGCTCCAACAACTCCAACCAGCGCGGCGCCATGGTGCCCGAGGCCAAGCAGGCCCTGAACAACATGAAGTACGAGATCGCCAGCGAGCTGGGCATCAACCTCAAGCAGGGCTACAACGGCGACCTGCCCTCCCGCCAGGCCGGCTACATCGGCGGCTACATGGTCAAGCGCCTCATCGAGCAGGCCGAGCGCGGCATGGCGGGCCAGTAACAGCCCACCAGCGCACCGAAACCACAAAGGAAAAGCCCCATCGTGCTTCTGCGCCGATGGGGTTTGCAGTATTTTCGGGACAGGTTCACACGCCGAACAGCAGCCAGATGAGCACATATGCCGGGATGATGGCCGCCAGCGTGAAGGGAATGCCGATGCGCAGGAAGTCCTTGTTCTTGACGTCGTAACCCACGTTTTCCAGGATGCTGATGCCGGTAATGTTGGCCGAGGCGCCGATGGGGGTGCAGTTGCCGCCCAGGGTCGCGCCGGAGAGCAGGCCGAAGTACAGCACCGTGGGGTCGATGCCCAGGGTGGCGGACATGCTGGCAATGACGGGGATCATCGTGGCCACATAGGGGATGTTGTCGATGAATGCGGAAATGAGCACCGACGCCCACACGATGATGGTGTACAGCAGGAACACATTGCCGCCGCCCACCCGGGCCAGCAGGTTTGCCGCCGCATCGATGACGCCCTGCGCCTTGATGCCGCCGATCATCAGGAACAGGCCCAGCAGGAGGCCGATGGTCATCAGGTCGATGCTCCTGAGGGGCTTGACGATGGCGTCCAGGCTCCTGTTGCGGATGAAGTTGTGGATGATGCCGATCAGCAGCATGCCGCAGCAGATCAGGCCGTTGGTCACATCCGGCTTTACCGGGATGAAGGACGCGACGATCAGCAGGACGATGGAGCCCACCAGCAGGATGGTGGGAACGAAATCGGTGACCTCGGTGCGCTGAGTGACCTTGGGGATCCTGCCCTTGGCGCCGCGGAACAGGACGAAGAGGATCATTGCCGACAGCAGTGCGCCAAGCTCCACGATGAAGAACATGCCGGGCTTTCCGTGATACCAGAAGAAATCGGTGAAGCTCATCCCCTGCGCAGAGCCCAGCATGATGGCGGTGGTGTCGCCCACCAGCGTCGCAGCGCCCTGCAGGTTGGAGGACACGGCGATGGCGATGATGAATGGGATGGGGTTCGTGTCCAGCTTCTTGCAGATCTCCATCGCCACGGGAGCGACCATCAGCACCGTCGCCACATTGTCCATGAAGGCGGAAATTACGCCAGCAAAAAGGGCCAGGGCCACGACAGCCATCTGCACGCTGCTGACCCGCTCCATCACCAGGTCGGCCAGAAGGGCAGGCATGCGGCTCTCGAAGAACAGGCTCACCAGACCCATCGTGCCCGCCATCATCAGCAGCACGTTCAGGTCGACGGAGGCAGCGACGTCCCCCAGGGGCAGCAGTCCCGTGACGATGAAGGCCACCGCCGCACCCATGGCAATCCACGGGCGATGATTATCGAAGATCATCATCAGGATGTAAGCGACGGCAAAGAGAATGATGGCTGGAACCAAAGGGGTCATCCTTTCTGTGTCAGGCATTGATGAACATGGCATTGCCGCTGCGCCATGGCAGCGGCAATACACAGGCGGAAAATTGTCAGTCGCCGAAGGAGATGCCCATGTTTTTGGCGGTCAGGATCATCTGGTGATCGGTGGGCACGAGCTTGGGCACGCCGGCGATGTCCTCCAGGCGGTTGTGGACGATCTCGTTGCCGCGCAGGGCCACCGTCACGCCGAAGACGCCGTCACGGATCAGCTCCGCCGCATGGACGCCGAACTGGGTGGACAGCACGCGGTCGTAGGCATTGGGGCTGCCGCCGCGCTGGATGTGGCCGGGCACGACGCTGCGGGCCTCCACGCCCACCAGCTCGCGCAGCTGCTGGGCCACATAGGCGCTGGCGGAGAAATGCTCGGCGGCGCGCCTGGCCTCGCGCTCCTTCTTCTTCATCTTCGCCTCCTCGGGGGTCATGGCGCCCTCGGCCACGGCGATGATGGTGAAGCCCTTGGAAGACTTGGCGCGCTTCTCGGCCACCCTGGCCACCTTCTCGATGTCATAGGGGATCTCCGGCAGCAGGATCACGTCTGCGCCGCCCGCCACGCCGGAATACAGCGTCAGCCAGCCCGCCTTGTTGCCCATGATCTCAATGACCATGCAGCGGCCGTGGGAGGCAGCGGTGGTGTGGATGCGGTCGATGACGTCGGTGGCAATGTCCAACGCGGTGTGGAAGCCGAAGGTGAAGTCGGTGCCGTAGAGGTCGTTGTCGATGGTCTTGGGCAGGCCGATGACGTTCAGGCCCTCCTGGGACAGGAGGTTGGCGGTCTTGTGGGTGCCGTTGCCGCCCAGGGTCACCAGGCAGTCCAGCTTCAGGTCCTTGTAGGTCTTCTTCATCGCGGCGACTTTATCGACCTTGTCCTCGCCGATCTTGCGCATGTCGCGGAAGGGTGTGCGGGCGGTGCCGAGGATGGTGCCGCCCAGGGTCAGGATGCCGGAGAAATCGCTCTTCTTCATTTCCTGATAATCGCCCTCGATCAGGCCGCGGTAGCCGTCATGGATGCCGATGATCTCCGCGTCGAACATCTCATAAGCCGCGCGGGTCACACCGCGGATGGCCGCATTCAGGCCGGGGCAGTCGCCGCCGCTGGTCAGGATACCGATTCTCCTCTTCATTGCAAAAACGCCTCCTGTACTTGATTTTCGGAGCTATTGCGTATATTATACCATGTATACCCCATCTTTTCCACAGGAAATTGCAATTTGCATTGTTTTTTCGCAGGAGGAGCCGCCAATGCCGCGCAAGCCGAGGATGATCCTGTTCGATTATGCCCACACGCTGGCCTGGGAGCCGGAAACGGATTTCCTGCGAGGCGAGCAGGTCGTGTTCGCCTATGTGAAGGACAACCCGCGCCGTGTCACGCCGGAGGAAGCCGCCCGGCTGGGCACTGAGCTGTTCCTGGCCGCGCGGGACTGCCGCCACAGCGGCTGGGAACTGCATGAGCATCAGCAGCTGCGCCTGAAATACGACCTGCTGGGGTTGACCTTTCATCTGCCCATGGAGGAGATCGAGAAGCTGCTCTGGACAGCTGCCTGCCTCGGCGAACCTATGCCCGGCGCCGCCAGAATGCTCGCCGGACTAAAGCTGCGCGGCATCCGCACGGGCGTCATCAGCAACCTGGGCTGGTCGGGCGCAGCCCTGGCCGACCGGCTTGAGCGACTGCTGCCGGCGCATGCGTTCGAGTTCGTCATTGCCAGCAGCGACTACGGCGTACGCAAGCCCGATCCGCTGATTTTCCGCGCCGCGCTGGCCAGAGCGAGCCTTGCACCGGAGGACGTATGGTTCTGCGGTGACCAGATCAGCGCAGACGTCCTCGGCGCACAGGCCGCCGGGCTTTTTCCCGTCTGGTACGAGGAACAAACCATCCCCAACGGCTTTGCCAGCAAGAACGCCGGACTGACCATCGAAGGCGCCCACCTGCACATCCATCACTGGGATGAGCTACTGTCCGCGCTGGAAAAATGCGAATAAGGAGCATCTGCCATGACCACCCGGGAAACCATCATGACCCGCATCCGCACGCTTAATATCCCCCACGAATACCACGAGCATGCCCCCGCCCACACCATGGAGGACTGCCTGGCGCTGCCCTATGCCGCATCAGACGTGACCTTCTGCAAGAACCTGCTGCTGTGCAACACACCCAGAACGGTTTTCTTCCTGTATGTGACCGTGCCGGACAAGCCCTTCCGCACGTCGGACGTCAGCAAGCGCCTGGGTTCCTCGCGGCTATCCTTCGCGCCGCCGGAATGCCTGCCGGAGATGCTGCACCTGGAACCGGGGAGCCTGTCGCCCCTGGGGCTGTGGTTCGACCCGGAAAACCGCATCCGCCTGGCCTTTGACCGGGACGTGCAGCGTCCGGGACGCATCGCCTTCCACCCCTGCGACAACACGGCCACGGTGCTATTTGATCAGCGGGTGTTCTGGGAGCAGGTGGTGCCTGCGCTGGGGCATGAGCCCGTCTTTATCTGAATGAACGTGATACCCGGTCAGGATCGCTCCCGACCGGGTTTTTGCTGCTCACATGTACGCGCTGCGCACCGCACGGCGCTCATGGCTCCATTTGCACCACCAGCCCACCGCGCTGAGGCTCCACACAAGAGTCAGCAGCACGTCCTTCACCAGGTGCCCCACGCCGGGCAGCATCATGTCCAGCACGCAGTTCACCAGCCACGCGGCGGCGCACACTGTGGACGCGATGGCTGTCACAAGGGGCAGATGCCTTCTTTTCATCTTTGCTCCTCCGATTTTGGGAAAGCGTCAGTTGCCGAACAGGAAGTCAATGATATCGCTGCCGTCCTTGCCCTGGGCCTTGTACAGCTCGGTATACCCGCACTGCGCGCAGGAAACGGTGATGAACTTCTTGTTCTGAATGTCAAAGAACTTGGCGAAGTTGCCGCCGGTGGCCTGGAACTGGTCGCTCTCATACTGCGTGCAGCCACACTTCACGCACACATACTGCTTCTGCGTCATATTTATCTCCCATCCTTCCGTCAGCGTTGAATTCCTCAGCTGACATGCTCAGTATAGCATTTCTTTCCTCCCACGCCAAGAGCTTTTGTCCCAAGGATACAGATTCGCGTCTGAAATGTCATAAAAAAGCGGAGCCGTCCACCGACAGCCCCGCCCCCAATCATTTCTTCCCCTTTTTACCGTTCTTCCCCATCTTCGCCTTGCGCTCGGCGGCCTCGGCAGCCAGCATCACGGCGGTCTTCTCGGGGAAGTTGGCGTCCAGCCAGGCCTTCACCGTTTCCATCTCCGGCACACCGCGCAGGTAGATGGCCGTGCCCTTCTGGCGGATGTGGCACACCTTGAGCGCCTTTTCCAGCAGGTTCTGCTTGACGATGATCTCCCCGCGGCTGACGGAGGAGATCTCCGTTTCGCTCTCGTGCCGGCCCAGGCGGGCCAGCAGGCGCGCGCCCTTGTACTCCGTCGGCGGCAGGAAAAGGTACGTCCCCGTGTACATGGGGGAGCAGCAGACGAGCGTCACCAGCGTGATGAGCAGCATCATCCCGATGATCAGCAGCGACGCCTTCCCCGGGAAGATGATCAGCGAGGGCACGCCCACCACCAGGCAGGCGATCACCAGCGGCCAGGCCGTGGTCAGCCACACCGCCAGCTTGTTGGTCTTCAGGGTCAGCTTTTCATGCATGGTGCGTTTCCTCCAGCATTTCATCGATGATGGCGCAGGCCCGGCGGATGATCTTCGCGCAGGGGCGGCTGCGGTAATATGCGGCGGTTCGCTCGTCGGGGGTGGGGGCTTCGGGGGCCTTCGCGCGGCCCAGCAGCTCCGCGCAGCAGATGCTGCCGTTGACGGCCACGAACCGCCGGTGCAGCTCCTGCACGCGGGCGTAGGTCTCGCTGCGATGCTCCTTCTTCGCGCCGTCCTCGCCTTCCATGACGCCGCAGAGCATCACCGCCGCAGAAAACGCGCCGCAGTTGTCCCGCAGCCGCCCGATACCGCCGCCGAAGCCCACGGAAACCATCGCTGCCTGCTCCTGCGTCAGGCCCAGCACGTCATGATAGGCCAGCAGCACGCTCTGGGCGCAGTTGCACCCTCCGGCAAAGTTGCGCACGGCCTGCTTCGCCCGTTCGGATATGGCCATGGTATCGCCTCTTTCCGCCATACAGACACAGCGGCGCGCGGGGGAAGCTGCTGCCGCCCCCGTCACGCCGCCATGGCATGCTTACTTGGTGATCTGAATGGTCTTGCGGAGCTTGTCGTACACGCCGTCCTTGTAGTCCGCGTCGCCCTCCATGTCCCAGTAGGCCTTCGGGCTGGACACATGCACGGTGTAGAGCACCTTATCCACGCAGGTGGCATGGACGCGGCCCGCGATCTCCGCGCCGTTGGACAGCGTGGCCGTGTAGTTGGCATACACGCCCGTGGCGTCCAGCAGATTACGGGTATCCGTGTTGGAGGGAGAGAACTCCACCACCACATCCAGCGCCTCAATGGCGCTGAGCATGCTCTTCACGGCAGTCTTGAGGTCGCTCTCGGTGTACTGGCGGCTGACCTTCTCGGAGTGGATGACGATCTCCGCCTGGTACCCGCCCACGCTGGAGGGGTTGCGCAGCACATAGTAAGCCGGGTCGGAGGTATCGGCCTTCCAGCCCGTGGGAGCCTGGAAGGACACGCCGAGCTTGGTGGCCTCATAGGGGCTGTAGCTGAAGGCAGCCAGCGGAGGCACGGGCGTGGGCGTGGGCTTGTCGATGGGGTCGATCGGCACGGGCGTGGCGCCGGCGTACTCACCGCGGACGGTGGGCGCAGGCGTGGGCGTGGGCGGCTCCGGCGTGGGCAGATCCTCCATCCACGCGGAGTCATCCATGTTGTCGTAATCGTCCTCTTCCGCCAGGGGATCCATGTACTCATCCCCCACCAGAACATCCCCGGCGTTGCCAGCCGTCTGATTGCCAGCGGGCGGGTTCGTGTTGACCTGGAACTTCGCCGGTTTGCTGGTCTTGCACGCAGTGAGCAGGCACAGGCACACGAGCAGCGCCAGGGCCATCATCCACCGTTTCTTCATCGTCACAACCTCCTGAACATTGATGTTCGCTGATATCAACGAATGAGGCGGGGGTATTTATTCCGCGCCCTCCTCATAATGGGGGTGATACATGCGCCGGTCGAGGCTCCAGATCTTCTCGGAGAACGCGCCGGCGGGTACGCGGGCCATGATGCCCTCCATCTCGTTCATGCGGGCGTCGAGGGTGTCGATCCAGTTGAGCACCTCCGCCTCGGGGAACATGGGGGGCTTGGGGCTGCCGTATTCCGGGATGCCGTGGTGGCTGATGATCATGTGCTCCAGCAGCACGACGATCTCGCCCGTCACGCCCACGTTCCTCGCCGCCTCGGCCAGCTTGGCCACGCCCCGCACCAGATGGCCGATCAGCAGGCCCTCGCGGGTGTAGTCGGTGACATTGCCCAGGGTGTCGCTCTTCATCTCGTCGATCTTGGACAGGTCGTGCAGGATCACGCCCGCACGCAGGAGATCTCCGTGAAGGAAGGGATACGCCTGCAGGATGTGCTCCGCCGTGCGCAGCATGGAGCAGGTGTGGTGCAGCAGGCCCGTGCGCTCGGCATGGTGCAGGCGCTGGGCCGCAGGGAACCATTCCAGGTTGTCCCCCGCCAGGCGCAGCATCTCGCGGACGATCTTCTTCAGATCCTCCGAGGCGAAGGCGTCAATGGTGCGCTCGATCTCCGCGCGGTAGGCGTCGGGCGCTTCCGGCGCGCAGGGCACCAGCAGGGACAGATCCACGCCGTCGGCCCCGGTGGACATGCGCATCTTTTCCACCCGCAGCTGCTTGCGGCCGTTGTACTCCTGCACCAGGCCGCGCACCTTGATGACGCTCCCCTGGGGCGGCGGGGCAACGGTCCCGTCCCACATCTTGCAGTTGATTTCGCCCGTCTTGTCCGTCAGGTTCATATCCAGGTACTTGCCGCCGGTCTTGCCCTCGCGCTGATCAGCGCTACGCACCAGCAGGAAGCCTTCAAAGCGCATGCCGGTTTCCAGCATGCTGATGGTCATATCCATGATAACACACCTTTGTCCTTGCAGTAATCAGGAATGATGAATTATGAATTTCGTTTGTCGGCAGATGCCGTGGCGCAGCATTTCCGGTTCACCACTTCAAATTCCTCATTCATAATTCCTGATTCATAATTCAAAACGGCGCTTCCCCGCCGTTCTGCGCTTCCGGCGCCAGGTTCGCGTAGGTGGTGTACTCGCTCAGCCAGGCGACCTTGATGGTGCCCAGGGGGCCGTTTCTCTGCTTCTGCACGATGATCTCGCCCACGTTCTTCTCCTCGCACTCCGGGTCGTAGTACCCTTCGCGGTGGATGAACATGACCACGTCGGCGTCCTGCTCGATGGAGCCGGAGTCGCGCAGGTCGGTCAGCGCCGGGCGCTTGTTGTCGCGGTTCGCGTTGGCGCGGCTCAGCTGCGCACAGGCGATCAGCGGCACCTTCAGCTCCAGGGCGATGGCCTTGAGCTGGCGGGAGATCTCCGACACCTCCAGCTGGCGGCTCTCCACCTTGCTGTCGGCATGCATCAGGCCCAGGTAGTCCACCACGATCAGGTCCAGGCCGCGGTCCATCATCAGGCGGCGGCAGCGGGAACGCAGCTGCGTGGGGGTGATGCCCGCCGTATCATCAATGAAGATGCGGCTGTTTGACATCGGGCCGATGGAACGCGCCAGGCGCATCCAGTCATCGGGGGTCAGCGTGCCCTGGCGGACATGCTGCATGTTCACCTTCGCGTCGGAGCACAGCAGGCGCAGGGCGATCTGCTCCCGGGGCATTTCCAGGGAGAACACGGCCACGGACTTCCCGCCGTAGATGGCGGCATACCCGGCCATGTTCATCGCCAGGGAGGTCTTGCCCATGGAGGGGCGCGCGCCCAGGATGATCAGCTCGCCCCCGTGGAAGCCGGTCAGCAGGTTGTCCAGCGCCGAAAAGCCCGAGGGCACGCCGGACACCTTGCCCCGGAGCTTGGCCAGCTCCTCAATGTTGGCGTAGGTGTTGTAGAGCACGTCGCGGATGTGCACGAGGCTCTCGCCGGAGGCGCGGTTCATCACAATATCGAAGATGGCCTTCTCCGCGTGACCGAGGGTCTCCTGCAGGGGGTTCTGCTGGCTGTAGCACTCCTGCGAAATCTCCTGCGAGGCCTTGATGAGCCGGCGCAGCGTGCTCTTCTCCGCCACGATGCCGATATAGGCCTTGACATTGGCCGTGGTGGGCACATACTGCACCAGCTGCAGCAGGTAACCCGTGCCGCCCACGCCCTCCAGGGTGCCGCGCCGGGTCAGCTCGGAGTCGACGGTGATGAAGTCGATGGGACTCTGCGCCTTGTACAGCGCGATCATCGCGTCGAATATTTCCTTGTGCTGGGGCTGGTAGAAGTCCTCCGGGACAAGAGCTTCCGCTGCCTGCAGCACCGCTGTGCCATCCTGCAGCATCGCGCCCAGCACGCTCTGCTCAGCCTCCATGTTGTTCGGCGGCGTCACGCCGCGCAGCTCGGACACAATAGCCCCTCCCTTCGGTCGGGAATTAGGAATTAGGAATTCAGAGTGTGGGGCCGGGACGGCAGTGCGGTGCGCTGACCGCACACCATCAATTCATCATTCATCATTCATAATTCATAATTTTACTTCACCGCCAGGCCTTCGACATGCACGGTCATCTTGGCGCTGATGTCCTTGTAGACGCGCACCTCGATGGTCACGTCGCCCACGGTGCGGATGTTCTCGCACTTGATGTCGCGCTTGTCGATGTCCACGCCGTGCTGCTTCTTGAGCTCGGCGGCGACTTCGGCGCTGGTGATGGAGCCGTACAGGCGGCCCTGGCTGCCGGTCTTGACGGTCATGGAGATGACCTTGCCGCGCAGGGACTCCGCCGTGGCGCTGGCCTGGGCGCGGCGCTCGGCCTCGCGGTCAGCCTCGGCCTTGCGCATCTTCTCGATGCCCTTGATGGCGCCGGGGGTGGCCTCCACGGCCAGCTTCTGGGGGAAGAGGAAGTTGCGGGCGTAACCGTCGCTGGCGTTGACGATCTGATCCTTCTTGCCCACGCCCTTGACGTCCTGCAGCAGAATAACCTTCATTGTTTGTGTCCTCCTGAGATGGTTTCCTCACATGTGCATATACATACAATGAGTCACCTTGTATTGTACCGCATAACGCCGGAAAAGGCAAGCCCATTTTGCTTACAGCACGGTATTCCCTTTCTGCCCGGCAAAGAGGGTCTCTTCCAGGCGGTCATGCGCCATGTACAGCGCTGTTACCAGCACGTCGAAGGTCTCATACGCCCGCTGGTTCCCTTGCTGTAAAAGGGCCTTGCAGACGCCGTTGCGGGTGTCTCCTGCCAGTGTCACCGCCCCCAGTACAGCAAGATACGCTTCCTCCAGCTTCAGTCTGATCTCATCTTCCATGCCGCACCTCCGACAAATTTATTTTTTATCATTGCACATCATTCCGTTTCTTTTGTCAACACTCGGATGTCCACGCAGTCATTTCATCGGAAATCGCACCGTTGACCATCGACACGGATTGATGTACAATCGGAGCACACCGGAGAGAGGAGGAGAGCGCATGTCCATTTCAGCGGGAGAAAAGCTCCGCCTGGTGCTGCGTCGGCGCGGCATGACCATCGCGCAGCTGGCAGAGAGGATGAACACCTCCCGACAGAACATATCCAACAAACTCGCCCGGGACAACTTCACAGAGCAGGAACTACGTGCCCTGTGCGACGCGCTGGACTGCGACTGCGACATCACCTTCACCCTGCGCGACAGCGGCGAGCAGATATGAAAGAAGCGGCAGCACCTCCGGTATCATCCGGGCGTGCCGCCGCTTTTCAGTTCAGGTTCAGATATCCCCCGCAATATCAACATTCACGCCCGCCAGCGCCACCACCGCGCCAGCCGCCGCCTCGGAGGATTCCGGGTGCGCCAGCAGCCACTTGTTGCGGGCCCAGAGCATCCTGTCCATGGCGTTGACGCCCTGACGGACGCCCTCGTAGTCGGTGTTGGTCTTCTCCGGCAGGGCGATCAGCACGCGGAAGCCCTGGCCCAGCTTGGCGGAGCAGGGGGCGTAGTGCAGGGTGGTGGCGTAGCACTCCACCAGCACGCCCGCAGGGGCCTTGAAGGCCACGACCTTCGCGGTGTCCAGCATGCCATCGATGATGTCATCCTGCTTGGCGACCAGGAGGATGAAGTCCTCCGTGCCCAGGTTGAACTCGGAATCGCGGTGGAACTCCAGGCAGTTGAGCTTCGTGTTCACGCCGTTGCAGAAGCCGAACTGGAAGGGCATGCCGCCGTAGAGGGCCTCGCCCACGGCCTGCGCGCCCTCAGCCTGATGCAGGGCCTCGATGCGGGGCTCGTAGACCACCGCGTCGGTGCAGGGGGTCTCGGCCAGGGCCTTGAGGATGCCGTCCAGCTGGTAGCCCTCGACCACGCGGCCGTAGGGGCGGAACGCCTCGTCATACACGGAAAGGATCTTCATATTCTCGTACCTCCTTGTTCATTGGGGATGCATTTGTGAACTCATTCGCCGCCCGGCCGGCGGAATCCTGCAGACCGGGAAATTTCAGCCGTCAGGAAACGATGCCGTCCTCCGGTTCCGGACGGTCATACCAGGCGCGCAGCATCGTGTCGCGGTAGGCGGGCTGCACGTTGTATTCGTACCACACATCCGGCTGCCCCACGTCCCGCGCGGACCGCTTGCGCACGAACCAGAACTTGTCCGGATCGTCCAGCATGGGGGAATCCATGGCCATCGCGCGGGCCAGGGCCTGCAGCGCCGCCGGGTTGTCCACCGGCTCCAGGGCGCGGGCGGCAAAGTTGAAGCGCACCACCTCGTTCATCGGCCGGAACATGCGGATGGTGATCTCCTCCCGCCGGATGAGGATCTGCTCCACACAGCAGCGCTCGCACCGCTGCAGCGTGGGGTAGAACGCCCGGTACAGCGCCGTGGTGCGCACGCGCTCCATGAGCATGCGCTCCTGCTCGTTCCGGTTCGCCGCGATGCGCCGCAGCACATACAGCACCGCAGCCGCAGCCACCAGCGCCGGGATCATCCACCACATCTGCCTTCACCTCCGCCTGCAGGCGTTTCATCTCTGGTCACCATATTAGCAGGGGCAGGCAGGGTTGTCAAGTGCAAGCGGGGCGGATCCTGTCGGTTTCCGCTTGCAAAGTCGCGCCAATGGGAGTATACTGGAAAGCACACAGCAACAGGAGGTCCCCCCATGTACCGTTATGAAACCCACCTGCACACCTGTCAGGGCAGCGCCTGCGGCGTGTCCACCGGCGCAGAGCACGCCCGCTTCTATAAGGAGCGCGGTTATCAGGGCGTGTTTGTGACCGACCATTTCTTCCGCGGGAACACCGCCGTGTCCCCCTGTCTGCCCTGGCGGGAGCGGGTGAACTGGTTCTGCTCCGGGTTTGAGGACGCCTGGAACGAGGGGCAGAAGATCGGCCTGGACGTGTTTTTCGGCTGGGAGCAGAATTTTGAGGGCGACGAGTACCTCATCTACGGCCTGGACAAGCAGTTCATGCTCGACCACCCGCAGATGGAGCACTGGACGCGCCGGGAGCAGCTGGAGAACGTCCACGCCGCCGGCGGCTGCGTCATCCAGGCACACCCCTTCCGCATGCGCGGGTACCTGAACGCCATCCGCCTGGGCGACACGCTGGCCGACGGGATCGAAGTCGCCAACGCCGGCAACACCCCTGCCCAGGACGCCTACGCCATGCGCTACGCCCTGCGCAAGGGCCTGTATACCACCACCGGCTCCGACAATCACAAGAGCGGCGAGCACAGCACGCTTTTCGGCGTGGGGCTGGACGCACGGCTGGATTCCTCCGCAGATTTCGTCCGTCACGTCCTGGCCCGGCAGCCGCACACGCTCCTGTGCCCACCGGAGCGCTTCGCCGCGCCCACGGCAGCTGAACCCCTGATGCCTGCCTTCACCATCACCGAAGACGAAGCCCAGCTCCCCTATGCCACCGACTGGATGGCCTGATCACCCGCAAAAACGAAAGGCATTCCCCATGCTGAAAAAATCCATCCGTGCCCGGCTGCTTGCCGTTTTTCTTGGCACCTCCCTGGTCATTTCCATTGCCGTGGGCATCCATACGTTCCTGATGACCAACGAGCTCCTGCATAAGAAGGCCAATGACGTCATGGCCGCCCGCTGCGAAGCCGAAGCCGCCCACATCAATGCCCTGCTGGACGATATCCAGCGCAATGTCCGCCTGATGAGCTGGTACTGCCTGGACAGGCTGGATGATCCTCTCGCCCTGACGGATGCAGATGCGCTGCAGGATTACACCTCCAGCATGCTGGAGATGTTCAGCGCCGTCGCACAGAACACATCCGGTGCGCAGTCCTGCTTCCTGCGCTTTGACCCGGCGCTCACCAGTCCCACCGCCGGGTTCAACTACACCCGCAGCACCGTGGACGGGGTTTTCCATCTCGCCGCCACGACCGCCCTGACCGCCTCCCGGGAGGACGGCGCGGACTGGTACTGGCTGCCGAAGGAATCCGGACAGCCCATCTGGATGGAGCCCTACAGCAACCCCTCCAACGGTCAGGAGGTCATCTCCTACATCATCCCCCTGTATCAGGATGGCCTGTTCATCGGCGTGGTCGGCATAGACGTTGATTTCTCCTATCTGCACGGGCAGGCCCACACCATCTCCCTGTACCGCAACGGCTATGCCTACCTGACGGATGCGGACAACAACCCCTACCATGACCATTACAGCGCCATTGATCACCACATGTGCATCGAGGCCAGGGAGCCGCTGATCAACGGCATGTACCTCACCCTCCACGCCTCCTACCTGGACGTCATCCGCGAGAGCTACCCCATCATCATCCGCAGCGCCATCATCTTCCTGGTGCTGATGGTTTTCTTCGCCATCGTGATTTTCCACACCACCAGGCACATCATCCAGCCGCTCCGGGAGCTGACCCAGGCCGTGCGCAGGCTGGAGAAAGGCGAGACGGACGTCCGGATTCCCGGCGTCAGCCGCCAGGATGAGCTTGGCGTCCTGGCCCAGGCATTCCGGCAGATGTCCGTCAGCATCAGTACCCGCCTGTCCTCCATCAATGACCTGGCCTTCCGCGATTCCCTGACCGGCGTCAAGAGCCACGCCGCCTACACGGAGGCCATCGCCCTTATCGACCAGCGCATTCCCCTGGAGCCCACCCCCTTTGGCCTCATCATGACGGACTCCAACGACCTCAAGCATATCAACGACGTCTACGGGCACGAGGTGGGCAATGCCTACATCCGCCACATGTGCCATATCATCTGCGACACCTTCAAGCACAGCCCCGTCTACCGCATCGGCGGCGACGAATTCGTGGTGCTGCTGCAGGGGCAGGATCTGGATGATCACGCGGCCCTCCTCGCCCGGCTGGACGCCGACTTCGCGGCCTCCCCCTTCCCCCTGGACAAGGCGGACGGGGGCATGATCCCCTGCCGCATCGCCCACGGCTGGGCCATCTATGATCCCCGGCAGGACAAGGACGCAGGCGACGTTTTCATCCGCGCAGACGCGAGGATGTACGAGCACAAGCGCATGCTGAAGGGCCAGCACCGCTGACCCTCCTCCCCATCCAAACCCAAACGCCCGGCAAGCCGTCATTGGCCGCCGGGCGCGTTTTTTTGTGATGCCATCAGCCCTCGCTGACATGGTAGTACTGCAGGTGGAATTCGCCCTCGCTGTCCTCAAGGACGAGCACCAAGCGCGCATCCGGCATACGGGTGATCCACACGACCTTCCCCGGCAGCGCCTGGTGAAGCAGGAGCTGGCCATCCGCCGTCAGCTGGCAGAAGCAGGAGCCGAAGGCTGACTGCAGCAGCACATCATGGGTTCCCGCTGCATTGGCGGACAGAGCGATCAGCTCCGTGCAGCCATAGGGCAGGGTGATCTCCACCGGCGCATCGCAGAAGGTCAGGCTCTCCCGGTCCAGCCGCCACATGCGCCAGTCCGTCCCGTGGCCGGTGAAGAAGTACACGGCGTTGCGGGCGTGGTCGGCGGTATGGACGTTGTAGGGCGCGGAGATCCCCTGCGGCACGGTGATGCTGCTCAGCTCCCTCAGATCGGCAGTGAAGCGGCGCAACACCAGGCCATCGTGCCAGCCGTCCATCAACAGCAACTCGCCGTCCATCTCGTACAGCAGGGGCGCAAAGGTGCGGATCGTGCTCTGTGCCGCCTCGCCGCTTTCGCGGTTGATCACCTCCACAGGCATGTCGCCGCCCTCCCCGAAGGTGTGGCGCAGGAGGGTGAAGGTCGCCGTGTTGTCAGCGTAGGCGCGGTCCGGCTCGTTGATCCAGTCGACCTTCTGGCTGATCCACTTCCGCCCCTTGCAGGTGTAGGTGTAACGCATGCCGGAATCGCACTCGGAGTTGTCGAAGGTCTCGCAGATGAAGCCGGTTTCCGTCAGGGTGATCTGATGGAGGTAGCGGCGGTCAACGGACTTCGCCCACAGCTTCTTCCCCGCTTCGCTGATGACGCGCAGGTAGAGCTTGCCGTCACCCTCGCAGCGGTAGGCGATCAGCCAGCTGCCGTCCGCCAGGGGCCAGAGGGTCATGCCCTCCGCCGTGGCGCCGTCGGCCAGGTTCAGCGCCACTGACCGTTCCAGCTGGAAGCGGTCTCCCGCAAAGGGACTCATGGCCACATCCGGCAGGATCGCAGCGCCGTTGAGGGCCGTGAGGGGGATAAAGCCCCGCACCTCCTCGCCGCTCTTGTCCAGCCGGCCCTCCACATACGCCCAGTCACCGCCATAGGTGACGGCCAGCAGCGTCACCACGCCGGACACCGTGCCAATCGTCCGCTTCGTCAGCTGCGGATCGTCGGTGATCTCCACCGGAGCCGTGAGGGTGTACAGCTCATCCTGAAAATGCAGCGTCTCCACGCCCGCGAAGGTCTCCGCGTAGGCGACGGAGTTCACGCGGATATAGCCCGTGCGGCTCTTGCCCGAGTCGATGAAATAGCGGATCATCAGCCAGTTCGTGCCCTCCACCCGGCCGTAGCAGAGGATCGCCTCATTGGTGGAGACCTTCGCCTTGCCGTTCGCCGCCACGTGGTACTCTTCCCCCGGCCCGGTATAGACCCGCCAGCTCAGATTCGCCGGGAGGCCCGTCAACTCCGGCGCATACCGCAGGTTCGTGTAACCCTCCGCCAGGGCAGGAAACGCCATCAGCAGGCACAGCAGAATCACCATCAGCCGCTTGCGCATCGCATCACATCCTTTGTATCCAGTATATCACGCCCACATAGAAAATACAAACAGAAAACTTCCATTCCCCGCATACTATGCTATAATAGACCGTACCACAAACTCAATTCACAATTCCTAATTCATCATTCATAATTAGGAATATGCCAGGAGGCAAATTACCATGAGCAAGACCTACATCCCCAAGGGCTACTCCCCCAAGCTGACCCTGTACGAAACCCAGGCGGCCATCAGCCTGATCAAGCGCACGTTCCAGGATCGCCTGGCCCAGGCGCTGAACCTCAAGCGCGTGTCTGCGCCGCTGTTCGTCGAGCCCTCCAGCGGCCTGAACGACGACCTGAACGGCGTCGAGCGTCCCGTGTCCTTCGATATCCCCGCCGCCCAGGTGGACGCGGTGGTCGTGCACAGCCTGGCCAAGTGGAAGCGCATGGCGCTCTACCGCTACGACATCTGGCCGGGCAAGGGCATCTACACGGACATGAACGCCATCCGCCGCGACGAGGAGCTGGACAACCTCCACTCCATCTACGTTGACCAGTGGGACTGGGAGAAGGTCATCACCCACGACATGCGCACCCTGGGCACCCTGCAGGACGCGGTGAGGGACATCGTGCGCTGCATCTACGAGGCGAGCCTCATCGTCAACGGACGCTATCCGCAGCTTCAGACACAGCTGCCGGAGGACGTGACCTTCATCACCTCCGAGGAGCTTTTGCAGCTCTACCCCGACAAGACCGCCAAGGAGCGCGAGAACCTCTTTGTCCGCGAGCACCCGGTGACCTTCCTGATGCAGATCGGCCACAAGCTGTCCAACGGCCAGCCCCACGACGGCCGCGCCCCCGACTACGACGACTGGACGCTGAACGGCGACCTGCTCTACTGGTGCCCGGCGCTGAACTGCGCCATCGAGCTTTCCAGCATGGGCATCCGCGTGGACGCGGAGACCCTCGACCGCCAGCTGACCCTGGCCGGCTGCGACGACCGCCGCACCATGACCTATCACCGCATGCTCCTTGACGGCGAGCTGCCCCTGACCATCGGCGGCGGCATCGGCCAGAGCCGCCTGTGTATGCTGCTGCTGGGCAAGGCCCACATCGGCGAGGTGCAGTCCTCCATCTGGGATCAGGATACGCAGAGGAAGTTCAAAGAGGCACGGATCACGCTGCTGTAACAGAGGAAGGCCTCCGGCGGCAAGGGACTCTGTCCCTGAACCCTGGTCAGGGCTCTGCCCTGACAACCCGCGAAGGGCCATTCGGCCCTCTCGACACCCATTCTGGAGAGTGTCTATTGGCGACTTCCTTGCTGGGGTCACGGCGCACGGAGGGTGCGCCGCGACGCAGAACCGGTGGCAAGGGAGACGCACCAAAAGGCTCCCCTCCCCGAGGTAGCTGGCACCCCCTTGCGGCTGACTGAGGGAGTGCGCCTGAGGGCGTTCCGCGGAAGGAGGCGTACACCATGAAGACCATCCTCGTCACCGGCGCGTCCGGCGGCATGGGCAGCGCCATCTGCCGGCTGCTGGCGGAGCGCGGCTTCCGCGTGTATGCGCTGGATGTGAAGCCGCTGAATATGGCGGGCGTCGCTTCCTTCGTGTGCGACCTGCGCACGGAGGATGGCGCAGCGGCGGCCCTTTCGTGGTTCCAGGCGCAGGAAGCCCGCCTGGACGCCATCGTCCACGCGGCGGGCGTGTACGACCTCGATTCGCTGGTGGAGATGGACGACGAACGCTTCCGCCGCATCTTCGAGGTGAACGTGTTCGCGGCCTGCCATGTCAACCGGCTGTTCACACCGATGATGGCATCCGGGGGGCGGATCGTGTTCATCACCAGCGAACTGGCGCCCCTCAACCCGCCCATGCCCTTCACGGGCGTCTATGCGGTAACGAAGAAGACGCTGGAGGCCGTGGCGGGTTCGCTGCGGACGGAAATGGCGCTGCGGGATATCGCGGTCAGCATCGTGCGCCCCGGCGCGGTCAAGACACCGCTGCTGGGGGATTCCACCCGGGCGCTGACGCGCTTCTGCGAGCGCACGAGGTATTACGGGGTCAACGCCGGGCGCTTCCGCCGCGTTGTGGACAGCGTGGAGGCCCGCTCCGTCCCGCCGGAAAGGGTGGCGGAGAAGGTTCACCGCGCCCTGACGGCAAAGCACCCGAAGCGCGTGTACAACCTCAACCGCAACCCGCTGCTGCTCCTGCTCAACGCCCTGCCCGCGGGGCTGCAGGAGTGGGTGCTGGTGAAGATCCTGAAATGACGGCATTCGAAAAGGAGAACGCATCGCTGCGCTCTCCTTTTTTGTGTCACAGGCTGAGCAGATACATCAGCGCATCGTTGTACTTGCGCTGGCGCTGCACATCGTCGAGGGTGATTTCCTCCAGGCGGGAAAGGTTGCTGTTGTCAATCAGGTCGGCCATTTTGACCTCGCGACCCAGCGGGTTCGCGCCCGCCCGGCGGACGAAGGCAGCGTAGTCCTCCCCATCCCGCCTGGTGACGGAGAGGACGCCGTCGGTGATTTCGTCGCCAAACAGCTCGCGCATCTGCCGTTCCGTCAGCACGTCTGTGTCCTCCAGCACATCGTGAAGGTACGCCACGCACTTCGCCGCATCGGACCTGCAGCGGGCGGCAACGCGCTCAATGTGGCCGATGTAGGGCTTGCCGGACTTGTCGGTCTGGCTGGCGTGGGCACGCTTTGCGATGGCATAAGCCTCGTGGATAAGGTCAGTCATGGCTCATACCTCCGTGTAGATGGGCCACTCCGCGCCATCCCTGAACAGCACAGGGATCACGTCGATGGGCGCAGGGACGGTCACGGTCTGGCCGCCCTCGTAGACCTGGCCGGTATAGGCATCCTTCCACGTCGCACCCTTGGGCAGATACACGCTGCGCTCGGTCACGCCGGGCTCCATCACCGGGGCCACCAGCATGTCCGGGCCGAACATGTAGCAGTCCTCGGTCAGCCAGGCCTGCCTGTCCTGCGGGAATTCGTAGAACAGGGGGCGCATGACGGGCGCGCCGGTCTCGTGGGCCTCCTGCATCAGGCGGCGGACGTAGGGACGGATGCGCTCGCGGATGAAGAGGTACTTGCACAGGATGGGCGTGTTCTCCTCGCCGAAGGCCCAGACCTCGTTGTCCTGGCCGGAGGTGATCTGCCGGATGTTGTTGCGGTACTCCTGCTCACGCTCGTACCAGGGGGAACGCTCGCCGTGCATGCGGAAGACCGGGTTGAAGCAGCCCCAGGCAAACCAGCGCAGCAGGAGCTCACGGAAGGCCGGGTCGGAGCCGTCGCCGCCCATGAAGCCGCCGATATCGCTGGTCCACCAGGGGATGCCCGCCATCTGCATGGAAAGGCCCGCCTGCAGCTGCTCCCGCATGGCGCGGAAGGAGGAGTGAATATCGCCCGACCAGGCCAGCACCGCGTACTTCTGGCTGCCGGCCCAGGCGCAGCGGGTCAGGGACATGATCTCCGTCTCACCCTCCGCCGTCAGACCATCGTGGAAGGCCTTGGCGTAGCCCACGGGATAGGTGTTGGTCACCTGCAGGGCAGGCCCGGCCCAGTAGCGGTAATTGTCAAATTCGTAGCAGTCGTACTCCGGCTCGGCTTCATCCAGCCAGAAGCAGCGGATGCCCTTGCTGTGGTAGTTCTGGCGGCACTTCTCCCAGATGTAGCGCTGCGCGCCGGGGTGGGTGGCGTCGAAGTAGACGGTGGCGCCCATCCAGGTCATGGTGTCCTTGCCGCGGTCGGTGCGGACAAGGTAGCCGTACTCCTCCATGTCGGCGCGGCTGTCGCTGCGCTCGTCCACCGTGGGCCACACGGACACCACGGGCTCGATGCCCATTTCGCGCAGCTCCTTCACCATGCCGTCGGGGTCGGGCCAGTCGATGGGGTCGAACTTCCAGTCGCCCTGGCGGGGCCAGTGGAAGAAGTCCACCACGATCACGTCCAGGGGCAGCCCCATGGCCTTGTGCCTGCGGGCGACCTGCATCAGTTCCTCCTGCGTGCGGTAGCGGAGCTTGCACTGCCAGTAGCCCATGCCGTATTCGGGCATCATGGGCGTGCGGCCGGTGACGGCGGAGTAGTTGCGCTCGATGTCCGCGGGGGTGTCGCCGCAGGTGATGTAATAATCGAGCTTCTTCGTGGAGCGGGCCGTCCATTCGGTGCGGTTGGTGCCGAAGGTGCAGGTACCCACCGCCGGGTTGTTCCACAGGAAGCCGTAGCCGCGGCTGCTGACATAGAAGGGAACCGACGCCTGGCAGTTGCGGTGGCACAGCTCCAGCGTCGCACCCTTCTTGTTCAGGTGCCTGTCCTGATACTGGCCCATGCCGAAGATCATTTCGTCATCGAAGGCCTCAAAGCGAGCGGACAGCGCGAAATCATTCGTCCCAGGGATGCACTTGAGTTCGCGGGCCGGGATGCGCAGGGACACGGAGTAGCGGTTGATGCGGTTGCGGTTGCGCCAGTACTCCTCGGTGAGCAGCTCGCCCTTCTGGTTCCAGAAGCTCAGCCAGCCCTCCTCGTTGACCTTCACGGTCAGCTTGCCGTTGGCGAACGTCCACACGCGGCCAGTGGAATGGTAGTGGGCGTATTCCTCGGACTTATACCAGGGGTCGGTGGTGTCGATTTCCTCCCAGCTGATGGCGGGGGTGAGCGCCTCCACCGGCTCGGAGAGAGCCCAGTCGTTGGGGTCCATCTGCGGCTCGCTGGTCATGCGGACGCGGACGCCGTCCGTGCCCCAGGGGTCGATCCACAGCTGGGTGGAGCCGCCGTAGATAGCAAGGCGGGAGCCTTCCTGTACGATGCGCATGGTGTTGCCTCCTTGTATGTTTTGCCGCGAAGAGACCCTCTCAGTCAGCTTCGCTGACAGCTCTCCCCAGGGGAGAGCCTTTTGTTATGCGTTTTCTTTGCTGGTAGCGCGTTGTTGGTGGATGCTGTTCACCCTCACGCCTCCACCATGTCGCCGCGCAGCAGCCCGCTCGACCCCGTGGCGAGGTAGAAGCGGCCGAATACACGCTTGTCGCCGTCGATGGAGTGGATGCGGCCGAACATCTGCCGCTCGTTGTTGATGCGCTGGATGGTGCCGCCCTCGTCCAGCGTGCGGTAGAAGCCATACACGCCGCCGATGCATCCGCTGAAGTAGAGCAGCTTCGGTTCAGTGGCGTAGTCCCCGCCGGGGCGGCCAAGGCCGAGGCCAACGCAGAATGCGCTGTCGCCGGGAGCCGTCAGGCGCGCGCCCTTCAGGCAGTCCGACGCGCTGTCATAGCGGAGTTTCCACAGCCCCTCGCCTGTGGCGACGCAGAGCACGCCCGGTTCACCGGAGGCGGCGCGGATCTCCGTCTGGTCGGCGCAGTCGACCTTTCCGAAGTGGGCGGACGGCCAGCCGTCGGGGACGGGCTTTTCGTGGAAGGTGTCGCCGCCGTCGGTGGAGACGAACAGCTCTCCGGCGTCACCGAAGCCATAGAACAGCCGGGCGTCGCAGCGGTCGGCGATGGGCTTCATCATGCCCTCAAAGGCGCTGCCGTCCCTGCGGATGACACGGCTGCGGCGGAAGGTCTGCCCCGCGTCGTGGCTGACGATGAGGTTGCGGGCATGCAGGAAGATGCGCTCCGCCACGGCCCAGCAATACGTGCTGCCATCCGCCGAAACGGCGACCCATCCGGCGTTGATGTTCACGCCGGATATTTTCGACAGGAGGTCATCCAATTCCTGCGAAAGGCCCATGGGCATTTCCAGTCGGTTCCAGGTCTGCGCACCATCGTGGGTGACGATGAGGCCGCCCTTCGTTTCGCCCGTCCAGTTGCCCCGGGCGGTGACGACGATGTGGTCGGGGTCGGCATCGGGCCAGTCGCAGGAAAGGCAGGTGATCCAGCGGTCGCCCTGCGCATTGGCAAAGGAGTTCCGGCAATGCCTGTCCACGTCGGTGAAGGCAAAACCGCCCAGATCGCCGACCATGTCCAGCACCTGCACGCGGCCCGAAGCCGGAGCGTGAACGCCGATGTGCACGGTCTCCTCCATGCCGTCGCACCAGTCCTGCCACACAATCGAGTCAGACCCCGCCTGACCTTCTCGCAAGAGCTCCCTCCCCGAGGGAGCTGGCTGCGAGCTTGCTCGCTGACTGAGGGAGTCCGTGCGGAACACACCCGTGCCGGTGTTGAACCAGGCCGTATCGGGGCGATGCGGGTCGATGGCGAGGCCGGTGAGCCAGTGGATCAGGCTGCGGCCGCCGTTGTACTCCGGTCGCATGTAGGACAGGCGGAAGTCAATGCGGCCCACGGACAAGCCATGGAGGATGGTCGTCCAGGTCGCGCCGTGGTCGCGGGAGAGGTAAACAGCATCGCCGTCCTGATGCTGCCGATGAATCGTGGCGGTGGTCAGCAGGCCGTGCTCCGCGCTGATGGCGGAGAAGCCCCAGTTGCCCTTTTCGGGGGTGATATCCTCCATGGGGCCGAGGCCATCCGCCGCAAGGCAATAGCGGGCGATGCGGCCGCAGGAGCAGTCGCCGCAGTCGCAGGTGTAGCCCCGCTCGACGTTCTGGCTGCGGGGGCCGTTGGCGGAGAAGGTGACATAGAGGTACTGCCCGTCCGCAGCGCAGCGCTGGGCGACGAGGCCGTGCAGCTTGCTGCCCTCCACCGGGACGTATTCCGGCTGGGGGACGGGCGTCCAGCTCACGCCATCGTCGGCGGACATGTACAGGCTGTGGCCGCGCTGGTCGCCGTGGCGGTTGGCCAGCCCCTCCGTACCCACCAGGAGCCAGCCGCCCACCCGGCTGATGAAGGTGCAGGCTGTCTCCGGGAAGCACTCCACCCGCTGCCAGGTGACGCCGCCGTCCGGGGAGCGCCACAGGCCGTCCAGCTGGGAGGCCATCCACAGGCATTTCCCTGCCGCATCAAAGAGCAGCCGCTCCCCCGTGCCGCGCCCGTGGAGGTTGCCGTGGACGAAGAAGGGCAGCTCATGCTTGCGGAAGGTGACGCCGTAATCGTCCGAGACGGTGAGGCAGCCCTTCGATTCCGGATCGCGCAGGCCGCTGGCAATATAGAGGCGAGCAGGGTTGGCGGCATCCAGCGCCACGGAAATGGGGCAGGTCTCCCGCAGATCATCGTGGGAAACATGGTCGATGAGGCTGACCCAGCGCTGTGCGACGTAGTCAAAACGGTACACCCCGCCGATATCCGTGCGGCAATACATCACATCGGGGTCAGTGGGGTGAAAGACAAAGCCGGTGACATAGCCGCCGCCCCCGATGGGCAGGTGGCGGTAGGTATAGGGGATGGTACGGATGGGACTCCCTCCATTCCGGAATTCATCGGACGCAATCCAAGCACAGTCAATGAAGACATTATAGCACAGCCCGCCCCGGACAGGAAGACGCGCCATCAAACTTTTTTACAGATATGAACGCCAGAAATGGAAAATTCCTGCCATGCCGCCTCGTCTGATGAAGTGAAGGGGAAAGCGAGGTACCCGCGCCCCGACGGAAAGGAGGCATGCAGCATGGAAAGCCCGGAACAGACCCTCACGCGGCTGGTCGCAGCGCACCAGAGGCCGCTGCTGCGCCTGTGCTGCGTGGTGCTGCGCGACGCGGCATTGGCGGAGGACGCGGTGCAGGAGACCTTCCTGAAGGCATACCGGAGCCTGTCCGGCTTCCGGCAGGAGGCGAGCGAGAAGACCTGGCTGACGGCCATCGCGCTGAACGTCTGCCGCGACATGCGCAAGTCCGCCTGGTGGCGGCATGCGACACAGAGCCTGCCGCTGGATACGCTGCCCCTCCCCGCCCCGGAGCGTGACGGCGATGCCTTCGCCCTGGGGCAGGCCATCGCCCGCCTGCCGGGGAAATACCGCGACGCGGTGCTGCTGTACTACTATCAGGACATGACGCTCACCGAGGCGGCGAAGGTGCTCAACACCTCCCCTGCCACGCTGAGCAAGCGACTCGCCCGGGCCCGGGACATGTTGCACAGGGAGGTGACGCAGGCATGAAGACCGAAGAAAAATTCCGCCAATGTGTACATGGCGCAGTGGACGCCTATGGAGCCGCCGCCCGCGAGAACCCCGCCCTTGCCCAGCGCGTCATCGCCCGGGCAAACAGAAAGGAGCAACCCATCATGAAAAAGAAGCTTTCCACCGCTGCGATCCTGCTGATCGCGCTGCTGCTGGCGGGCATCACCGCCACGGCCATCGGGCTGACGGTGCGGGACATCTGGAACCGCTCCTTCCAGCAGATGAACACCACCGGCTGGATTCACACCATCTCGGACGAAACGCAGGCGGAGATCCCCGTGGAGGAGGCCATCGCCATCGCCCGGGAGGCCATCATCAGCAAGTACGGCACGCCGGAAGCCGAGCTGGACGCCATGGGCGTGTACCCCGGCTATTTTGCCCGCGGCTGGGACGGCGAGGTGTACGAGGATCCCTCCGAATGGGAGGTATTCTTCTCCTCCCGCACGGACGTTGACCTGGACCTGGATCACGATGACTACGGCCCCACCGGTGAATACCGCGTCTACATCAACGCCGAGACGAAGGAGGTCACCTACTGCCACTGGTACACCAATGATTTCTGGAGCCGCGCGCAGGTCATCTGGGACTGCGGCAGCCGGGACGAGGTGTACTGGTGGTACGGACAGCCGGGCTTCTACGGTCTGCCGGAGGAGACGCAGGCGTACTGGGCCAAAGTATTGGAGGAAGCGGGGTACAGCGTGGTGGAGGAGGACGAGAAGCTGCACCAGATGCTGCTTTCTGCCTCGATCCGGATTCATTTCCAGCCCCTGAGCGCCATCGCGGATGACAGCAACCCGCAGGTGGCGGCAGCCTGGGCGGAGATGGAGCGCATGGGGTACGATACCGGGGTGCTGCGCCGCTATGCCTATGTCGCAACCATCCCCGTGGAGCTGACCGGCGCCCACTGCGTCTGCATCCATTACAGCTATGAGAAGGATGCAGACATGAAGGACAAGGGCTACATTGACCCCTGCAGCGCAAACCTCTTCTCCTGGGCGACGAACTTCGGCACCTACATGTTCACCTTTGACCCGGGGACGACCAACATCATCGCAGTGACCCATGTGACCCGTGCGGAGGATATCCGACAGGAGCCGGTGACCGAAGGCAGGCTGCTGGATCGCAATGTCTGGGGGCCGGAGGAGCTGGCGGCATTTGATGCAGCCTTCCAGCGGCTGGACAGGGGCGTGAAGCGTATGCGGGCCGCCGGGGTGGATCCGGAGGTCATGCATACCATCATGAATGATTACATGTATGATCTGGGCTGCCACGCGATCTACCAGGACGCGCCGGAGGGCCTCGACACAACCAGCTGGTTCGCGGAGGAATCCGAATGGGACGCGCTGGTCTCCGTGCCCGCCATGAGCTACGACGAGTTCACCGCCCTCTACGGCAGCGACGACCGCTTCTGGCCCATGGAGGTGCTCTGCGGGCTGGATCCCCGCAGCTACCGCATGCCGAACCCCGGCGAAACCACGCTGGAAGAAGCCCGACAGCTCGGCCTGGAGGCCGTCATCGCCCAGGAGGGCGAGGCGATACGCGCCCGCCTTGCGGATTACGAGGTCTTTGTCCGCCGCGTGTCGCTGACGAGCAACCCCGATGCGGTGGACTGCCGCTGGGAGGTCTACATCGTCCGCGACCACCGCCATCCCACCGAGGGCTTCCGCGTCCACTGGGGCGAGTGGGAGGATCGCACCGGCTCGCCCTTCGTGCAGGATATCAACGACAAGGGAAACGGGTGAAAGATAATTATGAATCAGGAATTATGAATGAGGAATTTAGTTAGTGACACCGACAGGAAGCCCCCGGAGGCAGCGTTTGCGTGCTTCCGGGGGCGATTATGTGTGCGTCGGCATACAGAACCACTATCTCAATTCATCATTCCTTATGCCTCTTTCGTGTTCTGGCCGTCGACGATGTTGTTCGCCCAGAAATCCGACTTGAGCATGAACAGGCCGATCACCAGCTTCACCACATCGACGAACTGGATGCAGAAGTACATCGTCACCACATCCGCACCGGTGAAGCGGCTGAGAACAAAGGCCAGCACCGCCGGGACACACCAGGTGTACACGCTGTCAAAGAGGAAGGTGATGAGGGTCTTGCCGCCGGAACGGATGGTGAAGTAGGTCGCGTGGAGGAAGGCGTGGATGGGCAGGGACAGGCCCGCGATGATCAGCGTCTTGCTGGCCAGGGCACGGGCATCCTCGGTGACGTCGAAGAGCTGGGGGATCAGCCCGGAGCAGAGCGCCAGGCCCGCGCCCAGAACGATGTGGCTCACGACGGTGATGAACAGCAGCTTCGTATCCACATCGCGGGCGCCCTTCTTGTCCCCGCGGCCCAGGTACTGGCCCACCAGGATAGACACGGCGTTGCCCATGGCGAACATGATGATGCAGAACAGGTTCCACGCGGTGGAGGTAATGTTCAGCGCCGCCAGGGCGGACATGCCGCGGGTGGAGTAGCACTGGTTGATGAAGGTCATGCCCAGGGACCAGAACACCTCGTTGAGCAGCAGGGGCGAGCCGGTGATGGCCACCTTCTTCAGCAGCGACAGGGGCACATAGCCGTTGCGGAAGGCGCCGCGCAGGAACACGTAGCGGTTCTGGTGCAGATGGGCGTAGGTCAGCACGATGACCAGCTCCACATAGCGGGAGATCACCGTGGCCAGGGCCGCGCCGCGCACACCCATCCCCGCGCCCCACATGGTGAAGGTGAAGCCGCAGACGGTCAGCTCGCGGACATCGTAGATCAGCAGGAAGTTCAGCACCAGGTTGGTCAGCACGGCGATGACGCTGGCGACCATGATGGCCACCGTCTTGCCCATCTCGCGCATGGAACCGGCGTAGCCCTGCACCAGCACGAAGGCCGGCAGACCCACGAGCATGATGCGCAGGTAGTCGTGGCCCTCCTGCAGGGCAAAGGCGGCGCGCTCCGCGTCCACCTCACCTTCCATGAAGAGGCTGATGAACCTGTCGCCGAAGAAGAACAGCACGCTCACGCCCAGGGCGATGACCGCCGCACCGAAGTACATTTTGGCGCGGAAGGACTGGCGCATGCCGTCTACGTCCATCTTGCCGGCGAACTGGCTGCCGAAGATGGAGATGCCCGACAGGCCGCCGAAGAGCGTGAGGTTGAAGACCATGAGGATCTGGTTGACCACGCCCACCGCGCTCAGGCTCTCCTCGCCCAGGGAACCGACCATGAGCGTATCCAGCATGTTGACGAAGGAGGTGAAGCCCTGCTGGATGACCAGCGGCAGCAGGATCACCAGCAGCGTGCGGTAGAAGGCCTTATCGCCGATAAACTTGCGCTTGAAGGTTGCAAACATAATGGGGTACTCCTGTGTGATGGTGATGTTTTCTTCCCTATTGTAGCGGGTTTTTGCGCTTTGTCAAGCGTTTTCAACCAGCCAGGTAATCTGCCGGCGCAGGCCCTCCTCCAGCGTGGTGGTGGGCATACGGATCCCGGCCTGACGCATCTTTGTCAGGTCGTAGCTGCGGTGGCAGAGGTGGCCGCTGTACTGCGGGTGGGCGTCGAGGTAGCCCGCCAGGGGCACGTCCTCCACCGTCACCCCACAGCCGATGATGCGGCCGATGAGGCGGTAGTAGTCCGCGTTGGTCACCACGTCCACGCCGCCGATGCAGTAGGTCTGGCGGAATGCGGCGGGGTTGCCGATGCAGTCCAGCAGGGCCAGGGCGAGGTCGTCCACATCAATCGGGTGGATGAGGAATTCACCGCCGCCCACCAGCCGCAGGGGCTTTCCCGCGCGGATGTGCTGCAGCAGGTCCGGCTGGCGGGTATGCTCCGGGTAGCAGCCCAGCTGGAAGCCCACACCGAAGATATGCCCGGGGCGGAAGATGGTGTAGGTCACGCCGCTCTCCTCGAAGACGGCTTCCATCAGGCGCTTTGTCGCGCCGTAGCCGCCGTCGGTGAGGTAGTGCTCGTTGGATTCGTCCTGCGGGACGATCTTCATGAAGGGATCGTAGACCGAATCGGTGGACACGACCACGAAGCGGTTCGTCCAGCGGCTGACGAGGGCCACGTCCTGCCGGGCGGTGTGGGGCGTGCGGCCGGTGCAGTCGATGCAGGCGTCGAAGGCCGTGCCTGCGTCGTCAAGGGCGGCGAGGACGGCCGCGTCGTCATTGCGGTCGGCAGTGAGGGCATTGACGCCCTCCGGCAGCGGGTGCACGCCGCGCGTCAGCGTGTGTACGGCATGTCCCTGCATGAGGGCCAGCTCCGCCACGCGGCGGCTCAGCGGGCCGCTGCCGCCCATGATCAGCAGCTTCATCCGGCGTCCCCCTTACACGTTGAGCAGCACCAGCGCGGCCATGATCATCCCCAGCGCGGCGATCTTGCGGCCGTTCAGCTTCTCGCGGAAGGCCAGCACGCCCACCAGCGTCACGGCGATGATGGTGCCCGCCGAGTAGGTGGGATATACGATGACTGCCTCCATGCCCTGCATCAGCGCACCCAGGACGAAAAAGGAGCACAGGTAGTTCGGCACGCCGATGGCCAGACCCCAGAGCACGTCCGGCAGGGTCACGCCCTGCTTCCTGACGATGCACAGCCCAACGCACAGCAGGAAGGCCACCACGAAGGTGTAGAAGAGGAAGTGGTCATCCAGCGCCTCCAGCCCGAAGCTGGCGAAGACCTTCGACATCACCTCGCACCCGCCGCAGACCAGCAGAAGGGCGATGAGGCCGCCCAGGCCGCGAATTTGACGGCCCTCGCGCCTGTCCTGCATGACGAGGATGGCCGCGACGGCCACGCCCACGCCCAGCAGCCGGACCCAGCTGGCCTGCTCGCGGAAGATGGTGATGGCCGCGATGGTGGGGATGACCACGCCCAGCTTCTGGAAGGTGGCCGGCAGCACCACACCGCTGCGCTTCGTGCACCACTGCAGCAGTACGAAGCCGCCCAGGTACAGTATGCCATTGACCGCGCCCAGGGAAAGCGTCAGGCCCAGGCCCTCCACCTCCGGCAGCAGCGGCCAGCCCGCCAGCACGCCGGCGGCGATCACGCACATCAGGTAGTTGGAGGCCAGCACGGTCATGCCGTTTTTGCTGTGCCTGCCGGAGAGGCGCATGAGCACGGCAACGGCGCTGGAAGAAAGGATCGCAAGCATCAGGTAAAGCATGTGTACCTCCTGTACGCAAGTAGAAAGACCTCCCCGCCGATGGATGGCAGGGAGGCCGGATTAGCTCTGCCTCTCAGAGGATCAGTTGCCCAGGCGGGCCTCCAGCTCAGCCTTGCGGGCCTCGTAGCCGGGCTTGCCCAGCAGGGCGAACATGTTCTTCTTGTAGGCCTCCACGCCGGGCTGGTCGAAGGGGTTCACGCCCAGCAGGTAGCCGGAAATGCCGCAGGCCTTCTCGAAGAAGTAGCACAGGTAGCCGAAGTGGTACGCGTCCGCCTGATCGATCTCGATGACGATGTTGGGCGTGCCGCCGTCCATGTGGGCCATCAGGGTGCCCTGGTAGGCCTTGGAGTTCACGAACTGCACGGACTTGCCAGCCAGGTAGTTCAGGCCGTCGATGTCCTCAGCCGCCTCCTCGATGAAGGCCTCGCTGCGGGGATTCTTCACCCACACGACGGTCTCGAACAGGTTGCGGGTGCCGTCCTGGATGAACTGGCCGATGGAGTGCAGGTCAGTGGAGAAGTTCGCAGCGGTGGGGAAGATGCCCTTCTGGTCCTTGCCCTCACTCTCGGCGAAGAGCTGCTTGAACCACTCGCCCAGCATGGTCAGGGCGGGCTCGTAGTTCACCAGGATCTCGGTACCCTTGCCCTTGTGGAAGAGGATGTTGCGCAGGGCCGCGTAGCGCATGGAGGGGTTCGTGTTCACGTCGCCGTCCCTGCAGATCTCGCGGGCCTCGGCAGCGCCCTGCATCATGGCCGCAATGTCGATGCCGGCGGCGGCGATGGGCAGCAGGCCCACGGCGGTCAGCACGGAGAAGCGGCCGCCCACGTCATCCGGCACGACGAAGGTCTCGTAGCCCTCGGCGTCGGCCAGGTTCTTCAGCGCGCCGCGTGCCTTGTCGGTGGTGGCGTAGATGCGGCTCTTCGCCCCCTCCTTGCCGTACTTCTCCTCCAGCATCTTCTTGAAGACGCGGAAGGCGATGGCGGGCTCGGTGGTGGTGCCGGACTTGGAGATGATGTTGACGGAGAAATCGCGGTCACCGATGATGTGGATGATATCATTCAGGTAGGAAGAGGAGATGTTGTTGCCGGCGAAGTAGATCTCCGGGATGCCCTCGGGGCGCACGCCATTGTACATCTGGCCATTGACAAATTCGATGGCCGCGCGGGCGCCCAGGTAGGAACCGCCGATGCCGATGACAACCAGCACCTTGCTGTCGCCCTGAATCTTCTTTGCCGCCGCCTCAATGCGGGCGAACTCTTCCTTGTCATAGTCCACGGGCAGATCCAGCCAGCCCAGGAAATCGTTGCCCGCGCCGTTGCGGGCCAGCAGCACTTCGTTGGCGGCCTGGGCCAGGGCAGCCATGTTGGCCAGTTCCGCAGGGGCGACAAAGCCCTCGAGGCCCGTCATCTTCAGATTCATTGCCATGTGTATCGTCTCCAATCTGTATTGTCGGATGAGATGTTTGCCATGAATCATTATACCGCTTTGCAACCACGTTTGCAAGCCCTTTCTACGGCGGGGACATGCCGTCAAGCCATCCGATGAAAGCAGCGCATTGCCGATCACGTTTTTTTCGCGCACGGAAAGAAAAAAGCTTGTGTAGATACAGGGAATCGTGGTAAACTGAATAGGAACCCGTTCATTCCCGACCGAAAAGGGGGACTCCTCATGACCAATCAGACCCGCATCGCCATCTATGGCTATGGCAACCTGGGCCGGGGCGTGGAGCTGGCCATCCGCCAGAACCCGGATATGCGCCTCGTGGCCTTCTTCACCCGCCGCGATCCCGCAGCCCTCACGACCCTCTCGCCAGACGTGCCCGTTTATCACGCGGACGAGCTGACCGCCCGCGCCGCTGAAATCGACGTGCTGATCCTGTGCGGCGGCAGCGCCCGCGACCTGCCCGTGCAGAGCCCCGCCTGTGCCCGCCATTTCAACATCGTGGACAGCTTCGACACCCACGCCAGGATCCCGGAGCACTTTGCCGCCGTGGATGCTGCGGCGCAGGAGGGCGGCCATGTGGCGCTCATCTCCGCCGGCTGGGATCCGGGCATGTTCAGCCTGATGCGCCTGCTGGGCAGCTGCATCCTGCCCGAGGGGCGCGACTACACCTTCTGGGGCCGCGGCGTGAGCCAGGGGCACAGTGACGCCATCCGCCGCATCGAGGGCGTGGTGGACGCGCGCCAGTACACCGTGCCGGTGGAAGCCGCGCTGGAGAGCGTCCGCGCGGGCGAGAACCCCACGCTGACCGCCCGGCAGAAGCACACCCGCGAGTGCTTCGTGGTGGCGCAGGAGGGCGCTGACCTCAAGCGCATCGAGCGCGAGATCGTCACCATGCCCAACTACTTCGACGAGTACGACACCACCGTCACCTTCATCACCATGGAGGAGATGAAGCGCGACCACGCGGCCCTGCCCCACGGCGGCTTCGTGCTGCGCACCGGCGTGACCGGCTCGGACGGCCAGACGCCCCAGATGATCGAGTACGGCCTGAAGCTGGGATCCAACCCGGAGTTCACCGCCTGCGTGCTGCTCTGCTGCGCCCGCGCCGTGGCCCGCATGCACCGCGAGGGCATGAAGGGCTGCAAGACCATCTTCGACGTCCCCCCCGCGTACTTCTCCCCCAAGAGCGGCGAAGAGCTGCGCAGGACGCTGCTGTGATCCATCCGCCAGCATAATGCAAAAGCGAGGAGATCCGCCATGAAGAGAGTCATCGCCCTGCTGGCCGCCTGCGCACTGCTGCTGGCTGCCCTTCCCGCCCTGGCCGAGGAGGCCGCGCTGCATACCTTTGCCGGTATCCCGTGGGATACGCTCAAGAGCGAGTTCATCGCCGTCGCCTCAGAAAAGGTCGGCGTGCCCTTTGATGATTACTCCGCCGACGTCTACCGCGAAGAGGACCCCACCTTCGTCGTTGATGACGGCTACTACTCCGTCTTCGGCTTGCCGCTGGACGCGCAGCAGGGCCTCTGTGCCCACTACGCGCGGACGGAAGCCTACCTGAACGGCGAAGTCGAGTGGACCGATCCCGCCGCCTGGGTTTTCGACCGCTTCTCCTGCGTCGGCGCCAAGCAGCCCCTGACCTTCGACGTTTCCAGCCTGAAGGCGCTGAAGTACGACCTGATGCAGTATGAGAACGATCTGCGCCCGGCGCAGGACGTTGCCGACAACGTCAGCAATCGCTACGGCACGCCCGACAAGGCCTATGTCGCCCTGTACGACTGGGGTTACGATTACTCCTTGTCCCGGAGGAGGAGCTGCCCTGGGTCATCAACGACGCGACCCTCTTCGCGGCGATGAACGACGCGTCCGACTTCAAGGTCATCCTTGTCTGGAACAATGTGCTCTGGACGCTGGATGCGGAGATGCCCATGTACCAGAACGGCATCCATAACGACGGCAGCTACACCATCACCATCGATTACCTGAACCACCCCGCCGTCAGCAGCGATTTCTCCGATGTGTATTACGGGGACGTCTACGAGGCCGACTGCACCGAGCCCTTCCCGCTCCTGAACGGCGAGATCCCCTACATTGTCATCGAACCCTGATGCATGAAAGCAGCGGAGCCCTCCACCATGGCGGCTCCGCTGCTTCTGCGTCACTCCTCCCGGCGGTCTGCCTCCTTCTGGCGGACGCGGGAGTATTTCTTCCGGCTCTGAACCACCCGCAGCACGGGCTTCACGCTGCCCCAGTCGCCCCGCTGGGCGCGGTCGTGCTCCCGCCGGGCGCTCTTCTGCTGCTTTTCCAGAGGCACATGCTTCTTCATCGCACTTCACTCCTTTGCTGACATTGTAGCACAGCCCTGCGGGATGCGCAAGCCATCGCCGGGCGGATTGCAGGGCCTTGTGCCCAGGAGGTACCCATGGCATACCGCATGATCGATATGGCGACCTTCCCCCGCCGGGCGCATTTCGAGCACTTCCGCGCGCAGACCTACCCCTATGTGGGGGTGACGCAGATGGTGGACGTGACCGACCTCGTCCGCTTCTGCAAGGCGCAGGGCTGCTCCTTCTACCTCACCTTCATCCACGCCGTTGCCCTGGCGGCCGATGGCGTGGCGGAATTCCGGCAGCGCATGCATGATGGCGGCGTCGCCCTCTACGACGCCTGCCCCACCTCCCACACCGAGCCCCTGCCCGACGGCACCTACTGCTACTGCACCCTGCGCCACCACATGCCCTTTGGCGAGTACATCCGCTATGCGGAGGAGACCCGCGCCCTCTACCGCCAGCGCGGCACCATCGAAGAGGACGACGATGTGGAGAGCATGTACTTCATCTCCGCCCTGCCCTGGCTGCACTACACGGCGCTGCTGCAGCCGGTGATGGGCGGCGAGGACTCCAACCCGCGCATCACCTGGGGGAAATACGAACAGGACGCGCAGGGCCGGCTGATGATGCCCGTGACCGTGCTGGCCCACCACGCCCTGGTGGACGGGCTGCACCTGGGGCGCTTCTGCGAAGGCCTGGCGCGGGAGATGGCGCGCATCGCCGGCGGGGCCGCATAAGTAAAAAAGGCAGCAGACCGGAATGCCCGATCCGCCGCCGTCTGGCGCGATGTGCAGGATTTGAACCTGCGCACCCAGGTGGATGGCCTGTTCAGCAAACAGGTGGTTTCAGCCGCTCACCCAACATCGCATGTCATCTGCTGACGACAGGATGATAACACAGCGACGCCGGAACATCCTGAAAAATCCGTTATGAACGCATTTATTCGGATGAAGAAGGAATTTCGCGCTGCTGAAGAGAATATATTAGGTTAGTATACTGCGCCCTGAGCAATAACGATTCCGGAGGATGATCCCATGCGCGACTGTGTCGTACTCATCAGCATTGACGCTGCGGTAACCCGTACGGTTGCCCGCCGCCTGAGGGCGGAGCACATCTGCTGCCGCATCGAGCCGGCTGGCACGCCAGCTGCAGCCATCCGGCAGACGGACGTTCGCGGCGTGATCGTGGCGGCAGAGTCCACCGGCGTTGCATCGACCCTGCCCGAGCTCAAGGATTATCTTGAGAGCGGCGTGCCGATGCTGTGCCTGGGCGATGCGGCGCTGACGCTGTGCGAGCTGTGCGGCGGCAAGCTGAGCGACCTGCCCCTCCCCGGCAGCGTGGAAGAGGTGCAGTTCGACCACGGGCACATCCTCTTCAGCGATGTGGAGGATGGCGAACGCTACCTGCGGGCCTGCCGCTATATGACGGCGCTGCCCGAACAGGCCACCCCCGCCGCTTACACCGCCGATGGCATGCTGGGCTTCCGCCTGCACCAGCGGGATGTGTGGGGCCTGGCCCTGCAGCTGGAGCGCAACGATCCCGGCAGCACCCAGCTGCTGCTCAACTTCTGCAGCCACGTCTGCTTCTGCACCATGTGGTGGAACAACGAAGCCTTCATCGAGCGCGCCCGGGCGGCCATCACCATGGCGGCGGGCGGCGGCGAGGCGCTGTGCTCCCTTTCCGGCGGCGTGGACAGCGGCGTCTGCGCCCTGCTGGGCCACATGGCGCTGGGCTCCCGGCTCCATTGCATCTTCATCGATACGGGTCTGCTGCGCAAGGGCGAGGCCGCGCAGGTGATGGACTTCTACAGCACCCGCGCCGGGCTGGATCTGCGCCGCGTGGACGCGTCAGCCGAATTCATGGCCGCGCTGGAGGGCGTGACCGACGCCGCTGAAAAGGAGCGCATCGTCTTCCGCCTGCTGCAGCAGGTGCTCAAGCGCGAAACCGCCGCGCACCAGAATGTCCGCCTGCTCATCCAGGGCACCAACTACACCGACGTCATCCGGGGCAGCGTCTATCCCCTGCAGGCCCATGCGGAGGACATCGCCATCATCGAGCCCGTCCGCGAGCTGTTCAAGGACGAGGTCCGCAACATCGGCGAGGACCTGGGCATGACCCCCGCGATGCTGCTGCGCCAGCCCTTCCCCGGCAGCGGCCTGTCCGGACGCATCATGGGCGAAGTGACCCCGGAGAAGCTGAACATCCTGCGCGAGGCCGACGCCATCTTCACCTACGAGATCACCGAGAACAACCAGCACAAGCGCCTCTGGCAGTACTTCGCCGCCCTTTCGGACGCCACGGACGCCGAGGGCTACATGGTGACCCTGCGCGCCGTGCAGACCGTTGACGGCGCCGGCGGCATGGCAGCCCGCCTGCCCAACGACCTGCTCGAGCGCGTGACGCTGGAGATCCTCCGCCGCTGCCCCCAGGTCAGGCGCGTGCTGTTCGACCTCACCCCCAGCAAGAACTATACGCCGGTGGAGACGCTGTAAACGCACCCCGGGAAAGCTGCTGAACCCTCCATGTCATCAAACGCCCCGCAGACCATGCAACCGGTCTGCGGGGCGCGTTCTGTTTACGGGGCTTCCGGGGGCGTCAGGGTGCAGTGGAGGTCGAAGACCTCGTTGCGCGCGTCGTCGCAGAAGCTTTCGCGCGCCGCATCCCAGCCCCAGGTGACGCACTGGAAGCGCACGTCGAGGGGGCCGTCGGCCACGCCGTCGAACTCGTAGTACAGCGTGTAGCTGCCGTCCTCCTCCAGGTGCCACGCCACGCGGTAGGGCATGTACGCGCCATTCAGCATGGGCTCAATGGCCACGCCCAGCACATCCGTGAAACCAGCCTGCGCGATCCAGTCCGCGATGGTCCCGCCTTCAGGCAGGTCGCGGTCGAGGTTGCGCACGGGCATGTCCAGCTGGAGGCAGGCCTCCATCAGCAGGAGGTTCTCCGCCTTCGGCTGGCAGTGCAGCGTCATGCGGACGGTCTCGCCATCCCAGACGGAGGAGGTCGCCGCGACGGTCATTTCGCTGCCATCGCCGCCGCTCTGCGGGATCGCCTCCTGCACGGGCACGGTGGGCAGGGGCTCGCCGAACCGGTCGGCAAAGTCCTGCACGCCCCACAGGCGGGTAGCGGCCACCGCAACGCCCATCAGCAGCACCAGCATCATCACGGCAGCCAGCAGGGTCACAACTTGTTTCTTCATAACGGGTTTCTCCTTTCCGATCGTGCAGAGCACCGCGCGGCGGTCGCCCTGCGTCCAGTTCACGCCGGAAAGCTGGCGATCGAGGAGTTCCTTCGGGTCACGCATCATCATTCCACCCTTCCAGCGTTTGCTTCAGCTTCTTCTTCGCCCTTACCAGGCGGGATTTGACGGTATTGAGGGGCTGACGGAGGAGCTCGGCGATCTCCCCGGGGGACAGCTGCTGGTAATACCGCAGGACGATGACCTCGCGGTCGCCAGCGGGCAGGCGGGCGATGGCCTCGGCCAGTGCGGGCTCCCCGGGTTCGGGCGCGGCCAGGGGCAGCTCCTCCGGGGTGACGCGGCGATCCATCCGGCGGAACCAGGCGGTGCGCTGAACGTCGCGGCAGGTGTTGACCGCGATGCGCATCAGCCAGGTGCGCTCGCTGCACTCGCCGCGGAATTTCGCCAGGCTCCGCCAGGCCTTGATGAAGGTCTCCTGCGCGGCATCCTCAGCCAGGGACATGTCCTGCAATATCAGGCAGCACAGGCGCTTGACCTGCGTGCCGTAGGTCTCCATGAGGGTTTCAATCTTCTCGGTATCGTCTCTGCACGGGCCCTGTGCAAAGCGCATGTTCATCACCTCCCCGGGGTGGATCATCGGGAGCGCCGCATTCCGTATCCGCCCGCTCATCCATACAGACGGATCGCAGGGTGGAAAAGGATGCATCGGCACGAAAAAAACTCCGGCGTCCTGCCGGAGCATGAGGATTCCCGCGACCCATCGCCGCCCGTCAGTCCCGCCGGCGGCGCGCAATGAGCACCAGCCGCAGCAGGGACAGCAGGCTCGTCACCGCGGCGGCAACGTAGGTCAGCGCGGCGGCGTTGAGGACGGCACGGACGCCTTCCTCCTCATCGCGGGTGACATAGCCGCCCTCCGTGAGCATCCGCACGGCGCGCCGGCTGGCGTTGAACTCCACCGGCAGCGTCACCAGCGCGAAGACCGTGGACGCGGCAAAGAGGATGATGCCGATGGTGGTCAGCGCCTCCCAGGTGAACAGCAGGCCGATGAGGAACAGCGGCGTGGACAGGCCGGAGCAGAAGTTCACCGCAGGCACGATGGCCGTGCGGAGCATCAGGGGCACGTAGCCCTCCTGCTTCTGCATGGCGTGGCCAGCCTCATGGGCTGCGATGCCCAGCGCAGCGACCGATGCGCTGTCAAACACGCCCTCGGAGAGGTTGAGGGTCTCCGTGGCGGGATTGTAATGGTCCGTCAGGCTGCCATTCACGCGCCCGACCGTGACCGCGTCGTTGCCGTTGCGCCGCAGCAATTCCGCCACGACCTCGCTGGCCGGACGGCCCAGGCGCGTCTGCACGCGGCTGTAGCGGTGATAAACGCTGCTGACCCGGCTCTGCGCCCAGATGCCCAGCAGCAGGCCGGGGATGATCAGCCATATCGTCCAGTCAAAATAGAACATGTCAACCTCCTGTCAACAAAAACCGAATTGCCGCCGCCATACCGACGCAATGCTCGTTTACAGGATACCCCGCCGACCGGTTCAGAATTCCGTCATCGGGGTGAAAACCGTGCCATCCGCCGCAGAAACGCCGCCATAGAGCAGCTGCGTGAAGCGTCCTTCGGCCACATAGTGCATCAGCACCTGCTTGGCGGTATGGGGCATGGGCAGCGCAGCCAGGGCGTCCAGGTGATGCCACTCCAGCCGCCCCTCGTTGCTCTCGCCCGGCTGGCAACCGGGGCGCAGTCCGGCGAAAAAGTAGTAGTTCTGGCGAATCTCGCCGTCTTTCAGCCGCAGGGTCACATAGCGCATGGCCAGGTCCGTCAGGTCATCGGGGGTCAGGCCGGTCTCCTCCCGGAGTTCCCGCAGGACGCAGGCCCGGGCGGAGTTGTACTCATCCGCCTCCATGTGGCCGCCCGCCGCGCCGGTGTAGCTGTTGCCGACGACGCGGGAGCCGGTGCGGTAGAGCAGGAGGATCTCCTCGCCCCGAGTGAGGTACAGGGCAGTCATCGGACGCAGGTCAACAGTTGCCGGCGGCTCGTCCACTGCGTCCGGGTGATAGGGGGAACGCATCGGCTCCGCAAACAGGGCATAAGCGCCAGCGAGTTCCGCCATCGCCTCCGTGGTATGCGTGCAGCCAACATACATGTAGTATTCATACCCGAAGTGGATGAAGAAACCGGGGGCCTCCAGGCGGCACCAGCATTCTTCGCGGAGGACGTCGCGGATGATGGCAGAAAGGTCTGCCGGCATGATCTTCTGATTCTCTTCCCAGCGCGTTTCATCGCTGCGGTCTTCAAGGGAACGGAGCGTCAGCGGGAACGCACCTTCCCTGGCAGCAAGGGCAGAGAGGAAATCAATATGCTGCTGTTCGGCACGCTCATAGTCCGCCATGGTGAAGATGCGACCGTCATACATCCGGCCAACGTCGGCAATGTTCGTCCATTCGGTGCGGGTGTATACGCCGTTCACGCGGTATTGAGGATCGTATTTTGTCACGCGATACTCATGCATTTTCTTCCACCCTCCAGGAGAATCTCCGCTGAAAATCATGGAAGCACTGCGCGCAGACCCACCGGTAGCAGTCCTCGGTGCTGTACCCGGCATGCAGATCGGCCTCGTATCGGCTGAATTTTACCCAGCAGAACTCGCAATGATCATGGTCGTTTTTCGGATCAGACGGTTCCCACGGCTGATGCACCAGGGTCACCCCCATCAGGTATTCCTCCTGACCCCGGAGCCGCCAGTCATCCTGGTATGACATCCTGTTCCCTCCCTCTGAAGCAGTCATGGACAGTATATCACAAACCCTGCGGAAAATCAAAGAAGCACCTCGAACGAGATGCTTCTAATGGGGCACCGGCAACGACCTATCCTCCCGGGCCGTGTCCAGCCAAGTACTTTCGGCACTGGAGAGCTTAACGACTGTGTTCGGTATGGGAACAGGTGGGACCTCTCCGTCATTATCACCGGTAATTTTCCGGGCGCTGG
>JAFQQT010000081.1 GCA_017410455.1 Clostridia bacterium | reverse complement strand
GCAACCTGCAGGAAAAAAGCAATAAGACCGCGAGAACGGGCGTCCAGAGGGACGAAGTCCCTTTGGCAGGGTGCAGGGACAGCGTCCCTGCCCGGGGGCGTGGGGGCCAAGCCCCCACAAACCACACCAAAGACGAGCAACAGGCCCGGGGCACCCATCGTGCCCCGGGCCCGCGCGGCTCGCCCTCCGCGAGCCGTGCACGCGCAACCCGGCCACAGCCGCACGCGCGCACAACCTGCAGGAAAAAAAGCAATAAGACCGCGAGAACGGGTGTCCAGAGGGACGAAGTCCCTTTGGCAGGATCCAAGGGCAGCGCCCTTGGCAGGGTCCAGGGACAGCGTCCCTGGCATCCCCCTTACTCCGCAGCGTTGAGCTTCACGTCGTCGATCTTGCCCCAGGCGCCGTTGCCGGAGCCGGAGCACCTGACGTAGACGCCGACGGTGAGCACATCGCCCTCGGCGACTTCGATGCCGTCGATGGCGGGGACGTCCCAGACGTTGTAGGAGGTGATGGTGGACGCCTGGCGGGCGGTCTCCACGCCGTTGACCTTGACGTAGGTGTAGATGTCCACCTCGCCGCCATCGCCGCCCATGATGCCCAGCTCATAGTGGTAGCTGCCGGAAGGCAGGTTCTCAACGGTCTGCTCCAGGGTGAATTCGACCGTTCCGGCGGTGGCGGAATAGAAGTGGTAGTGCTTCGTGCCGGTCATGGAGTCGGTCTTCTTCTCCTCGATGTAGAGCTGGCTGCAGCCGCCGATGTTGTCCACGACCCATTCGCCATTGTCGGCGTCCTCGAAGGACCAGTTCTTGAGGTAGTTGTAGCGGATCATCGCCACCTGGCAGGTCGCAGGCATGCCATCCGCCGTGCCCATGATGGTGTAGTTCTTCACGCCGCCGGCCTTCATCGCCGCCGCGTCGTAGGCTTCCCACACCACCGGCACCGCCTGGCGGGTGTTGTCGTTCATCACGGCGTTGACGGTTTCGGGCAGGACGATCTCCTCCGTCAGGTCGATCATCAGGGTCGTGTCGTCGATGGCGTCGGCCTTGACGGGCACGATGTTGCCCGTGCGGATGAGGTTGAAGAACTTCAGGGACTCCAGCGCCTTTCCGCCGAAGTCGAAGAAGGTCTGGTTATCACAGGCGCAGCCGCCGTAGTACTTGCCCGCGTCGGAGGGGTCATATTCCGCCGCGTAGGAGGAAGCCCAGCCGGCGCCGTACTGCTCCCACAGGGCGGAGTTGGCCTCCCAGCTGCCGCCGGGCACGGGCACCCACGCACCCTCCCAGTAGAACACGCCGATGCCGCCGATGTCGTGCATGGCCTGGGTCACATCGGTCAGGTGGTTGACCTGGCCCTGCAGGGTGAAGGGGTAGGGCTTCTCGTAAGCGCCGCCCTCGCCGATGGTGTTGCCGGAGAAGTCGCCGTCCTCGATGGTCCAGGCGTAGGAGGTCTCCGCCACCATCACCTGCTTGCCGTAGGTGTCCTTCACATGGGTCAGCACGGCCTTGAGGTTCTCAAGGCTGCCGTGCCAGTAGGGGTAGTAGCTGGTGGAGAACACGTCGTAGTCCACCTCAGCCTCCGCCAGGCGCTGGGCATAGGCGGCGTAGTTGCCCGCATTCTCCGGGTTGGCGAAGTGCACGGCGATCAGCGCGTCCGGGTACACCCCGCGCACGGCCTCCGCACCCACGCTCATCATCTTGCAGACATTGGTGAAGTTCTTTTCGCCGGCCATGCCGTTATTGGTCTCGTTGCCCAGCTGCACCATGCCCACGTCCACGCCCGCTTCCTTCAGCTGCGTCAGGCAGTCGGTGGTGTATTCGCCCAGCAGCTTCACCTTGGCGGTGGTGCGCTTGCCCTTCCAGGCCTTGGGCACCATCTGTTTGGCAGGGTCGGCCCAGAAGTCGGAGTAGTGGAAGTCCACCAGCAGCTTCATGCCGCAGGCGGTGGCGCGCTTGCCGATTTCGATGGCGGTGTTGATGTCGCAGTTGCCGCCGCCGTAGCCGTTGCCGTCGGCGTCGAAAGGATCGACCCACACGCGCACGCGGATGTAGTTCACACCGTTCTCCGCCAGGAGCTCGAACAGGTCGCGCTCATTGCCGTCGTAGTCGTAGTACTTCACGCCCGCCGCCTCCAGGGAGAGGACGGAGGACACGTCCATGCCGAAAATGAAGTCCTCAGCAAGGTCGGGGATGGGGCGGATGTACAGCGAGCAGGCTTCCGCCGGCTCCTGGGCGAGGGCCGCGCCGCTCAGGCACAGCAGCATCGCCAGCGCAAGGGTCAGGATACGCTTCATGGGAACTCCTCCTTTGTTGTGTCACCGCCCGATGGCGGGTGAAGGTACGTCGTCAGGCCGCATCCGACGCGGCGAAGGCAAGGAACAGGCGCTCGACTTCTGCCTCATCCAGCGCGAGGATCTCATCGAAGGCACGCTCCCGGCAGATGAAATCGACGAAGCGCGCGCCAAGGTAGTAGCCCACGTCGCCGTGGCCCTCATAGCGTGCCCAGTCGCCGAACCAGCGCTGCGTCGCCCGGGTCATCGTGTCCAGATCGCGCAGGAAGTCGGCCTTGATTTGCGACATGTGCGCGCCGCACCACGCAGCCCAGCCGTCCCGGTCCTGATGGAAGTAGGCCATATCGCCCACCAGCAGCTGCTCGAAGCGCATGGCGACGCCCTCGGTCAGCAGCTGCCAGAGGAACTGCCGCCGGGATGTGGCGCATTCCCGCGTCAAAACGCCGTACTGCTGCTGGTACACATGCCCCAGCTCATGATAGATCAGGCCGCGCATGTCGTCCACGCTGCACCAGCGCAGCTCGGCGATCTTCTCGATCCCCAGCAGGATCACATCGCGGCCGTGGAGCTGCGTGACCCAGCCCGCACCGCTGCACAGGCCGGGGTAGAGGATCACGTCCGCCTCCACCGTGCGGCCGAAGCGGGCGCGGATGCGTTCATCCAGCCCCGCCGTCACCGCTTTAAAGGAAGCGATGGCCTCCTGACGCACCGCCGCATCCCGCCAGCAGGCGTCCAGCACCGGCAGGGCCTGGCGCTCATAGTCCAGCAGCCCGGCGGCGATATCGCCCCGCATGTCCCCGAGGCACAGGTCTGCCAGCGCCGGGTCCGCCGCGCGGATGAAGCGCTCCCAGCAGCAAAGGTCAAAGCGGCCACCGGGGTAGATCGGCGACAGGTCAGTCGCCAGGTTGATGATGCGCATGGTTATCCTCTCTCCGCGGTAATCACCGGTTCCCGGATGACCACATCCGTATGGGTGCCGTTGGAATGATGTCCGAAACCGAAATGGCAGGTGCCGATGATGCTCTCGTCCACGCCGATGAGCCCCGTCGGGGTCATGCGGGACAGCCCCTGCCCCAGTTCCACCATCGTCCGCGCGTCCTCCGGGAGGGTACGCAGCAGGCCGATGAACGCCTCCGCCGCCTCCCCACCCGACGCCGAAACGAGCATGCCGTCCTGCACCGTGAGGGCGACCGGCTCCTCCACCAGACCGAACCGGCCCAGTTCCTCCGCAAAGCGGTGCACCTGACCCAGCGTCACATCCACGACGATGCGGCCGTTGGCGCTGCCGGGAACGACGTCGCTCGTGGTCTCCGACGGCGGCAGGAAGCAATGCCCGCCGGGCGCTGTGATCTCATGGCTACAGGTACTGAAGGGACCGGTGCGCAGCGTCAGATCCGTACCCGCCGCATTTGTCACCCGCAGGAGTGCCCCCGGGGGCAGCGCGTCCCGCTCAGCAATCTTCGCATATACATCCGCCTTCGGGGTGGACAGCCCCTCCCGCAGGCTCTTCTCGCTGATGCTCAGGCGGACGAAGGCACATTTTGCCCGCAGCCACGCCGGCTTACCAAAGGGTGAGAACCAGCGTTCCCGGGCAGCGTCCACCATCGTGTCATAGGACAGAAGGACGATGACAAGGTCCTCAGGCGCAAGGCCGGCGAGCGTCTCCCGCAGGGAAGGGGACGCATCGTACAGGTGTACCCCGCAAGGCCGCACCATCTCCTGCGCGATATGCCGCGCCGTTCCCATCTGCGCCTGATCCGTCACAAGGGCGACGCTGTCAGCATGGGACAGCGCGCACCAACGGGCGAACAGCTCTGCAAAGGTCATATTTCTCACTCCACGGTGAAATCCGTCCACGCGATCCGGTTGAGGACGTATACGTCCCCCGGCTTCGTCATGCCCAGCTTCTCGTAGAAGCCGGTGGCGTTCTCGTTCGCGCAGGTGTACATGATGATGTTCTCCTCCCCGCCCGCCAGCTCGTGGAGCCTGCGGACAAGAGCCTTCCCCACCCCGCGGCCCGTCCAGTCGCGGCGCACGCCCAGGTCGGTGATGAAGAGCCAGTAGGCAAAGTCGGTGATGCCGAAGCACACGCCGATCAGCTCCCCTGCCGCATCCCGGGCGGTCAGGCTGATGGATGCACGCTGCACCAGCGTGGCGATGCGCTCACGGAAGCGCTCCGCCGGGTACTGGCTGCCCAGATCGGTGTGGCGGAGGAAGTCGATGTAGGCCTCCGGGGTGAGGCGCTCCTCGTTGATGGTGTAGCTCATATCATTCACTCCAGCACCACGATCGCATAGGGCGGCAGGGTCACCGTCGTCGCGCCCTCTGCTTCGGTCGCCGTCGCCACGCCGTCCGCCACCTCCAGGTCGGAGACGATGGCCAGGCCCGTGGCATCAATGGTCACTGCCATCTCCGCCTTGCGGGAGAAATTCATGGCGATGAAGCAGCACTCGCCGTCCTTCTCGCGCTTCATCAGCACGGTGTTGGCGTCGCAGCTGACGAAGGTGTTTTCGCCCAGGGCGATCAGCGGCGTGCGCAGGCGGGCATGATTGACCTGCTTGCAGTAGTTCAGCAGCGACGCCGGATCTGCCAGCTGATCGTCCACGCCGGGGTATGCGTATTCGAGGCTGGTCACCCCGGGGGGCTGGGTGGTCATGTCACCGTCGTTCCAGTACATGGCCAGACGCTTGTTGGGGTCGTCGCCCGCGCCCACCATGCCGATCTCGTCACCGTAGTAGGTGAAGACATAGCCGGGCAGCATGCCCAGGGCGCCCTGGGCGAACTTGGCGCGCTCAGGGAGCTTCCGGGCCTGCAGCAGGCCGATGCTGCGGCCGGTGTCATGGTTGCACAGGAAGGGCGTCAGGAGCTCGCCGGGCATGGCGTCCAGCACCTTCTCCAGTCCGCTGACGTAGGTTTTCGCGTTGGGGCTGCGGCCGAGGATGGACTTGACGATGAAGCCCTCCGCCTGCGAGGACGGGAACAGGAAGAAGCTGTCCACGGTGCTTTCGGCGTACCCTGCCAGCGCCGTCAGGCCGACCCACGCCTCGCCCACCAGGAAGGAGCCGGGCTTCGCCGCCTCGCACATGGCCTTGAGTTCATCCAGGAAGGCCACGTTGGCCGCCACGTCCCCGGCGAAGAAGCTGGTCACCGCGTCGAGGCGGAAGCCGTCCACGCCCACGTCGTACAGCCAGAAGGTGACGATGTCGCGGATCTCCGCCTTCAGCGCGTCGCTGGAGAGGTTCAGGTCGGGCATGTTGCCGCCGGAGAACTGCTCCTCGTAGTGCCAGGAGGAACCGGAGATCTTGACGTACTTGTTACCGCTGGGGCTCTCGGTGAAGCAGTAGTAATCCAGATAGGGGCTGTCGAAGGTGCGCTTCTGGATGGACTGCACGGCGTCGAGGAACCACGGGTGGCGCGTCGAGGTGTGGTTGACCGGCAGGTCGATGATGATGCGGATGCCGCGGGCATGGCACTCGCTGACCAGTGCGCGGAAGTCGTCCATCGTGCCGTACTGGGGGTCGACGGCCTTGTAGTCCGTCACGTCGTACTTGTGGTAAGAAGGGCTGGGCATGATGGGCATGAGCCAGATGCCGTTGTAGCCCATGTCGGCGATGTAGTCCAGGCGGGAGGTGAGGCCGTTGAAATCGCCGATGCCATCGCCGTCAGAGTCCTGATAGGAGTACACGAAGATCTCGTACCAGTTATAGCATTCGGTCGTCTCCGCCAGCGCGGCGGCAGGCAGCAGCAGGCACAGGGCCAGCAGCAGGGAGAGCAGACGCTTCATAAACAGATCGCTTCCTTACATCATTATTTCCTGTGCAGCATGAAGGTCTTTCCTTCCTGCCCCACGCCGCACATGGTCATCTCGCATGCATCGCCGGCAAATCGGCAGGTGATATCCAGCGTGAAGGGCACGCGCAGGGGGCGCGCCAGCATGCGCAGCACGCCATCCTGCATGCCGCAGCAGGTCGTGATCCCGCCGCCCTCCTCAGCCCTGCCGGGGTGGAACAGGCAGGTCCTGTCCCCGTCCAGCGGGAGCAGCACCCGCTCGGCTTCGATGGTGAGCGCCGGGCCGTCGCCCTCGCTGCGGTACACGCCCACGGGCAATTCGCCGCCGTCATGCTCCGGCCAGGGGTAGCAGAGGGTTGCCAGCTTCCGCTGCAGCGCCGCCTGTGCGATCTCGTCGGCAGGCTCCATGTCCGCCGCCGCGAGAAGGTGCGCGTAGATCAGTTCAAGAGCCTTGCCGATGTCCGCCACGCCGCTGACACAGCAGACCACCATGTCCCGCTTTTCATCCACGATGCAGAATTGGCTGAACATGCCGTCGCCACGATAGCGCGGGGTCTGGCCGGGTTCGTGGTCAGTCTTGCACATCCAGAACTGGTAGCCGTAGCCCATGTTCCAGTCGTGGTCGTGGGGATGGTCGCCGTTGCCGTTGTCGATGCGGGCGGTGGTGGCCAGGTCCAGCCACTCCCGGGGCAGCACCTGCACGCCATCCCACACGCCCCTTTGCAGCAGGCACTGGCCGAAGCGTGCGATCTGGCTGCAGCTGAGCCACAGGCCCCAGCCTCCCACGTTCACGCCGTCGGGGGATTCGTCCCAGTCCGGTGCGGCACCGTCGGGCTTCAGGATGTCCAGGGGTGCAAAGAGGCGCGGGGTCAGGTAATCGCGCACGGTCATCCCCGTCACCTTTTGAACCATGCAGGAGACAAGGTAGGTGCTCATGCTGTTGTAGGCGAAGTGCGTGCCGGGCTCGTGGTCGCAGTCGAAGCTGAGCACCCGCTGCGCCCAGCCGGGCTCATCGCTGCCGCCGTCGCTCTCCGGCTTCAGGCCGCTGCCCATGGTCAGCAGATGGTGCAGGGTCACGCTCTGCAGCCATGCTGAGGGCTCCGGCGGGAACGCCTCCGGCAGCACGTCCATCGCCTTCGTGTCCCACGCGAGCAGCCCCTCCGCCACCGCGAAGCCCGCCGCCGCAGAGCAGAAGGACTTGGACAGGGAGAAGAGCATGTGGGGCGTTTCGTCGTCATAGGGGGCGTAGTTCAGCCGGCAGGCCACCTGCCCGTGGCGGATGACCCAGATGGCATGATGCTCCAGCCCGGCGTCCTCCCGGGCGGCGATGTAGTCAAGGATCCCCTGCGAGGACACGCCTGCGTCCTCCGGGCGGGCGGCAAAGGGCAGCTGCTGCATACAGACACCTCCGTTGCGATAAACAGTTCATCTGACCGTATTGTAATCGATTTCCAGCCCGAAGGCAAGCCTCAGTTGTTGACATACTCCGGCACATCCTCCCAGCGGGGGGTGAGGTAGATCAGCTGGCACTCGATGGGCGCGCCGTATTCATCCCGCAGATCCACGTGGATGAAGAACGCGCCATCCCCGTCGATGGTGAAGCACAGCAGCGTCCAGGTGTCCGCGCCGCGCACGACATTGACCAGCGGCTGGGTGTCAAAGCCGATGCAGTCCGGGTTCTGCGTCATGATGAGGCTGGGGGTGAGGGGCGCGGTGACCCCTGCGGTGATGAAGATCGGGAAGGCCGTTTCCTTCCCCGGGGTGTACACCAGGCGCATGGGCGGCTCCTCCTGCACCATGTCGCCCCGGACATAGCCGTAGCCAAAGTCCGCCGTCCACACCCGGTACCAGGTGTAGCCGCCCTTCTCCTGCGTGCTGCACCAGACCATGCGCGTGCCCTCGTCGTACTGTCCCAGACGCGTGCCGCCGGGCGTGCGGCGGAAATTGACGCCGTCGATGGTAATGCGCAGCATGCCCTGCCCGTCGCCCAGGTACGCCTCGGTGACCGCCGCATCGGCGGTGATGCGCAGCGTCACATGGAGGATGGCCAGCGTGCGGGAGCCGCCCTCCGCGTCCGTCTCCTGCACCACGGCGCTGAAGCCGTATGTCCCCTCCGCATAGACCAGCCCGGTCAGGCAGGCCTGGCGCACGCCATCCCGCGTGCGGGTGATGAGGTCCGCCCCCGAGGGGATGCTGCCGCCATTACGACTTGCCCGCAGCGCCAGCGTGCCGGAATCCTCATACAGCACCAGCGTGAAGCTCTCTCCCGGCAGTACCTCCAGGGTGCAGGAGCTGCTGTAGCGCGGGGCATACGCCCCCTCCTGCTGCACCAGATGCGCATCCCGTTTCCCGGTGGAATTCCCGCCAGCCTGCGCCGTTCCCAGCAGGCACACGCAGGCCAGCAGTATCGCCAGCATCCGTCTGATCATCCCGATCCGCCTCCTTTCCACATGGACCAATAGGACTAGATTCGCCCTCCGGCCGCCGGATTCCTGCATGAAAAAGGCAGCCGGGGCGATTCTGCCCGGCTGCGCCAATGGTTCTCAGCCTGATTCTGCCAACTGCTGGTACGCCTCGTCCCTCTGCCGGCGCTCCTGCCTCGGGGGATTCTCCCACGATTTTCTCCTGCACATCCAGCACGAGCAATGGATCTTTCCCTTTGACATCCGTCCGGGTGCGCCGCCCGTCCAGGCCTGCACATACCTTTCCCCGCCGATGCGGCGCAGGATGCCGCACTTGCGCAGCACTATCCGCCGGCGCATCCAGCGGCGTTCATCTCGCGTTCTTGCCATACACAGGCTCCTTTCCAAGGAATTCTTCCGTGCTTGCTCAACGCGCAGCGTCTGTGTTTTCATCCGTGCGGCATCATTTCCTCCGGCCACGCCAGCGGGGTGATGTGCTCCCCGGCCCAGGCACTGTAGTGCGTGCAGTAGAAGCGGTGATAGGCCGCGAAATCCACGCAGCAGCCGCTCCCCAGCAGCTCCATCGGCACGCCGAATACGCTGGCCATCGTGCGGCAGGAACGGAAGCCGCAGCGCTCGTAGAACGCCCGGCGGCGCAGGCGTTCCGGCTGGTCATCGCCGGGTTCAAAGGCGCTTTCGATCTCCACGAACAGCCCGCAGCCCGGGTACTTTTCCGCCAGCGCCGCCAGGGCCGCGCTGCCCACGCCCTGCCCCCGCTGATGCGCCTCCACGGCCAGGTAGTCGATCAGGATCAGTCCGTCGCCGTTGATGGTGGTGGCAAAGCCCGCAAAGCGGCCCTCCCTGCGCAGCACCCACACGTCGGTCTTCCCGGCGCGGCGCATGCGGCGGATGATGGCAAAGGGCTTGCGCTCCTCCCGGGGGAAGGCCTGCCCATACAGGCGTCGCACCCGCCACCAGTCCCCCAGGGATGCGATCCTTTCACATTCCAGCTTCATGCTTCGCCCCTCCGTTCATGCGTTGTCCCGTCCCGCCTCACTCCCAGCCCATCTGGCGGCGGATCTCCTCCACCAGCCTTGCGGCGGCCTTCTGATGGGTCACGGCGGTGGGGTGCCAGTCGGCGACGTAGCCGTCGTCAGCATTCTGCTCGTCGAACTTCATGGCGTGGACGCTGGCATCGCCGGTATCGGCGGCATAGTCCTGCACGGCGCGGCTGACCATGGGATACAGCCTGTCGCCCATGACGCCCAGGGTGCAGAGGATGCGGGCGCCGGGGTTGTTGCGGCGCACCACCCGGAGGAAGTCCACATAGGCGGCGCGGTACTCCTCCTGGCGCTCCGGGTCATCAAGGGTGTAGGAGTCGTCGTTGGTGCCCAGGTTGATGACCACCAGGTCCGGCCGGAAGGCGGAGAAATCCCAGCAGGTGGCCTCTGCAGCCCTCTGGTGGAACGTGCCGTAGGAGAAGCCCAGCTTCTCGTAGTACGCCGGCAGCAGCTGGGCGGTGACCTTCTCCTCGCCCGTGGCGGTGTAGCCAGAAATGATCCCATAGCCGCTGATGGACACCAGCGAGCAGTCCGCCCCCAGCGCCTCCGCGGTACGGATGGCATAGGCGCGGGTCGCGTCCTCTGTGGCGGTGGAGAACTTGTGCTCGGGATCCTCGTCATCCATGCCGTAGCCACAGGTGATGGAGTCGCCGATGAACTCGATCCTGCGGGTGCTGGCAGGCGTGGGACGGACGCCCTCGGGGTCGTCCACCGCGATGGCCTTCACGCCGCAGGTGGACATGGCCGTCTCCGACAGCTTCACGATGCGCACCACCACGTCCCGCTTTTCAGCGGCGTTCAGGACGGTGAAGGTCTTCTCCGCGTCGTCGATCATTTCGTCCACCACGCGCACGCCGTCCACGCAGATGGCGATGCGCACCAGCTCATCGCACTTGTCGGGGCAGGCGTTGGCGTCGCCGGCGATGGTCACCTCGCACCGGCTGCCGTGGAAGGTGAATTCCGCGCCCGTGCCGGAGAAGCACAGCCAGAGGCAGTCAGGCAGCTGATGGGTGCGGCCCAGGGGCTTGACGTTCTCCCAGGTGGGGGTGATGGTGGTCATGGTCGTTTCCTCCTCGTTGTCAGCGCCGGGCAGGCGATGGCCCCGGCCGCCAAGGCAAATCCCCCGCAGCCGCGCAGCCACGGGGGATGGATCCTTCCCGGTTTACTTCTTGAGCACGATGCCCTTGCTCTCCAGGTCGGCGACAACGCCGTCAACCACCGCCTGCACTTCCTCGCGGGTGAGGGTGCGCTCGGCATGGGAGAAGAAGATGCGCACGGTGATGGACTTGCCGGCCTCGTCCGTGTAGGTGCCGACGACGTTCACCTTGCTGATCAGCGGGCTGTTGGCCGCCTCGATCGCCTGGGCGATGGGGGCGTAGGTGTCAGCCATGAAGGTCAGGTCCTGCTCCATGCCGGGGAAGCGGCTGGGCTCGCGGTAGGCGATGCGGGCCGCGTCGATGCCGGCCAGCAGATCCATGTCGATCTCGGCGAAGACGATGGCAGCCTTCTTGTCGATGGCCTTGCCCACCACGGGGTGCACCACGCCGATGTGGCCCAGGGTCACGCCGTCGCAGCAGATGGCCGCCACATTCTTGGGATGCTGCCAGGAGTGGGTCGCCTCCGCCCTGACCCAGGTGAGGGGCTTGTGCTTCAGGTCATCCACGGTGATGGCCAGCATATCGCGCAGGCGGAAGTAGAGGGTCTCCACGCTCTCCACCTTGCTGAACAGGGTGATGGCCAGCATCTTGTGCTCGCGGCACAGGCCCTTTTCGCAGCAGCCATTGACCACGCGGCCGATCTCGAACACGCCGAAGGAGGGCGCGTAGGCGGTGTTGCCCTTCACCTGCACCAGCTGGGTGGGGATGATGCTGTTGCGCAGCACCTCGATGTTGGGGTTGGTGGCGTTCAGCAGGCGGACATTGTCCTCCACGGCGATGCCCAGCTTCCGGTACTCATCGGAGTACTGCCAGAGGTAGGAGTGCACCTCGTGCAGGCCGAAGCGCTTGACCATGATATCCTTGACCTTGTTCTCGCAGGTCTTCTCCGCATGCTCGCGCACGGGGTACAGGGGCGCCTCGGCGGTGTGGACATCGAAGTTATCATAGCCGTAGATGCGGGTGATCTCCTCGATGATGTCCGCCTTGATGGTCACGTCCTTGGTGGCACGCCAGGAGGGCACGTCCACGGAGAACCTGTCGCCATCCTGGCGGACAACGAAGCCCAGGGCGGTCAGGGTGGAGACGATGTGCTCATCGCTGATGGAGATGCCGGTGTAGCGGTCGACGAACTTCTTATCGAAGTCCAGCGTGATCTGCGGGTAGGTGAAGGCGCGCTCGTCGGTCAGGCAGGAGGTGACGCGCATGCCGGCGTCGGCGTCCTGCAGGAGCTTGACGAAGCGGGCGATGGCAGGCACGGTCATCTCGGGGTCGAGGGACTTTTCGTAACGCGCGGAGGCGTCGGTGCGGTGCGCCAGACGGACGGTGGACTTGCGGACAGATGCCGCGTCGAAGGTGGCGGATTCCAGCGTCAGGCTGGTGGTGTCCTCGACGATCTCGCTGTCGAAGCCGCCCATGATGCCGGCAATGGCCACCGGCTTATCGCCGTTGCAGATCATCAGGGTATTCTCGTCGATGTTGCGCTCCACCTTGTCCAGCGTCTGGAAAGTGAAGGGCGTATCGAAGCGGCGGATGCGGATGGACTCCACCTTGCGGCTGTCAAAGGCGTGCATGGGCTGACCCATCTCCAGCATCAGGTAGTTGGTCAGGTCGGCCAGCAGGTTGATGGCGCGCATGCCGCAGTAGTACAGGCGGATGCGCATGTTCATGGGCGCGACGTTGCGGGTGATGTTCTCCACAGTCAGGCAGGAATAACGCTGGCACAGGGGATCCTCGATCTTCATGTCGATGGCGGGCAGGTGCTGGTACTGCGTGAGGTCCACCACGTCCAGTGGCTTCAGGGGACGCTTGGCCAGCGCGGCGAACTCGCGGGCGATGCCGTAGTGACCCCACAGGTCGGGACGGTTGGTGAGGCTCTTGTTGTCCACCTCGAACACGATGTCGTCGATCTGCCACAGATCCTTCACGTCGGTGCCGACGGCCACATCCTCGGTGATGTCGATGATGCCGTCGTTGCTGTCGCTGATGCCCAGCTCCTTTTCAGAGCAGCACATGCCGTGGCTGGTGAAGCCAGCCAGCTTGCGGGGGGCGATGGTGATCTCACCGATCTGCGCGCCGAGCTTCGCAAAGGCGGTCTTCATGCCCACGCGCACATTGGGCGCGCCGCAGACCACGTCCACCAGCTCCGCTTCGCCGCAATCCACCTTCAGCAGGTGGAGCTTCTTGCTCTCGGGATGCTCCTCAACGCTCTTGATCTCGGCGACGACCACGCCGGAGAGATCGGAGCCCTTCCGGAAGATTTCGTTCTCCACCTCGGCGGTGGACAGGGAGAACTGATGGATCAGCGCCATCAGGTCAATGCCGGACAGATCCACGAATTCCTGGATCCAGTTCATCGAAATATACATGGATGTTATTCTCCTCCTTGCAGACCTGCGTCATGCTGCTTTCCACCTCATCCGACCTCCCGCAAGCGGGAGGCCACCTTCCCCTCAAGGGGAAGGCTTACGAGGGAACCACACCAACGGCTTCCCCTTGAGCCGGGAGCCCCGGTGGCAGGGAAGCTGTCGCCGCCAGGCGACTGATGAGGTGGAAACCCCATGCGCAGCCAACTTCGTCTTTATCGCTTATTCGTCATCGGTGAACTGGCTCAGGCGGGTCAGGTTGCCGCTGTTCAGGTCACGGATGTCCTTCACGCCGTACTGCATCATGGCCAGACGGGTCAGGCCCAGGCCGAAGGCGAAGCCGGTGTACTCCTCGGGGTCGATGCCGCCGGCCTTCAACACCTCGGGGTGGATCATGCCGCAGGGGCACAGCTCCAGCCAGCCGGAGTGCTTGCAGGAGGGGCAGCCCTCGCCGCCGCAGATCAGGCAGGAGATGTCCAGCTCGAAGCCGGGCTCAACGAAGGGGAAGAAGCCGGGACGCAGGCGCACCTTGATGTTCTTGCGGAATACCTCGCTGAGCATGGTCTTCATGAAGTAGATCAGGTTGGAGATGGAGATGTTCTTGTCCACCATCATGCCTTCCATCTGGAAGAAGGTGTTCTCATGGCAGGCGTCGGTGGCTTCGTTGCGGAAGCAACGGCCGGGGAACACCGCCTTGATCGGCACGCCGTTGTTGATCAGATCATCGCGGTACTTGCGGTAGATGGCGTTCTGGGCCGCGGAGGTCTGGGTCTTCAGCAGCTGGCCGTTGTCCAGGTAGTAGGTATCCTGCATGTCGCGGGCAGGGTGGAACTTGGGGATGTTCAGGGACTCGAAGCACTCGTAATCCGTGACGATCTCCGCATAGTCCTCCAGGTGGAAGCCCATCGTGCGGAACACCTGCTCACACTGGCGCTGCACCAGGGTGATGGGGTGGTAGGAGCCGCGCTCCATGTTCGCGGGCATGGACACGTCGAACTCGGGCAGGGCGTCAATCTCCCGCTGCAGCTCAGCAGCCTTCAGGGCCTCCAGCTTCTCCGCCAGGGCGACAGTCATCTGCGTCTTCAGCTCATTGGTCTGGGCGCCGATGGTCTTGCGCTCCTCCACGGTCATGTTGCCCATGCCCTTGAGGAGCTCGGTCATCTTGCCCTTCTTGCCCAGGTAGCCCACGCGCAGCGCCTCCAACGCCGCCATGTCCGTCACCTGCGCCAGCTCCGCCTCGAATGCGGCCTGCAGGGCAGCGATCTTCTCGTTCATGTATATTCCCTCCTTGATGATTTGCAAAAGAAAAACCCGTCTCACACAATATGCATGAGACGGATGATGCAACGATCCGCGGTACCACTCAAATTACAGCCCGTGAACGGGACTGTCCCTCAACGCCTTAACGCGGCGAACGTCCTGCCTTTTCAGCAGGCAACTCGCGGGGTGAAATTCGTCCGTCAGCGCCCTTGCGGCCTCTCAGCGTACAGCCGCTCTCTGGGAAGGGGTTGCTGGGGCTTACTGCGACCCGGTCATCGTCTTTGTTATGCAATACTCGGATATTCTACCACGGAAATGCCGGAATGGCAAGGGGAAATGCAGAAAAAACGCATTCAGGTCTGGTTCTGCGCCATGATATCGGATGGCACTTCCGGCGTTCACAACCTTTTTTTGAGGATTCCGCCGTTCTCATGCGCTATACTGCTTGTGCAACGCTTCCCTTACTGCAACAATCATTGCACATGGATTCGGTAGCACGCGGCAACAGTCCGCCGTCTCGTCACAATGACGCCGAAATGAGCCTGCATCGCAGATGCAGCCAATGGGAAGTGCGCGGGGAGGTCAGCTTCGGCTGGCCTCCTTTTTCGTATCCGGATCAACCTGCATCACGGGGCAGCCCGCCCCACACCGCCTGACACGCATACAAACGCCCGCCCGGCAGCCATCTCAGGCCTCCGGACGGGCGCGTTTTCAATTCGGGGTGCCAGGGTTACTGTGCGCTGCCGTACTCCGCATACACATCCGCCAGGCGGTGGGGGTAGTCGGTCATGATGCCGTCCGCACCCAGCTCGATCAGCTCGCGCATCTCCTCCGGATCGTTGATGGTCCAGTAGTGCACGGCGATGTTGTGGGCGTGGGCAGCTTCGATCAGGGCAGAGGTCGCCAGGTTGATGGTGATCTCCTTGCCGCCGATCTCGATGTCATAGGTGGTGGGCAGCTGCAGCACGCAGGTTCCCTCGGTAAAGAACACGTCCAGCTTCAGCAGCTGCAGGGCGTAGAAGATGGCCGCATTGGTGGTGCCGGGGCTGCACATGAAGGTGTCGGGCACCAGGCCCTCCTGCTGCAGCCGCTGGTACTCGGCGTAGATCTCCGTGTGGAAGGATGCCAGCACCACGCGATCCCAGGCGTCATGCTTCTCCAGCAGCTCCAGGATGGCAGACAGGCACAGCAGGCCTTCCTCGCCGCTCTGCTTGATCTCCACGTTGATGCGGCTCTCCGGGAAGGTCACGATCAGCTCTTCCAGGGTGGTGGCCAGGAAGACTTCGGGGTCGCGGGGGGTGACGCCCTCGGGGTAGGTCACGTCCAGGGGCGTGACGCGCAGGCCGTCGGGGTTGGTGAAGGGAACCAGCTCGCTGCCCTCCACCAGCACCTGGGACTTGGTCTTGTTCGTGTAGCCGAAATCCACCTTCTGGGCGATCAGGTCGCTGTAGTTCCAATCGATGATGTAGCCGGTCACGTTGGTCTTGCGGTCCAGGCGGGTGTCGTGGGAGAGAATGACCACGCCGTCCCTGGTGATGGACACGTCGGTCTCCATCATCACGTCGGGGTCAAGGCTGTAGGCGTTACAGAAGGCCTCCAGGGTGTTATCCGGGAACTCCCTGTTGCCGCCGCCGTGGGCGATGAGGATGGGCATGTCGCCATCCTTCATCATGGGGTTATCCAGCGCGAAGTTCTGCGGCGCGGGCCACAGGGCGATGGCCGCGTAGGCCACTGCCAGCACCAGCACGATGCAGCCGAAAATCTTCAGGCCCCTGCCGGACTTCTTCCGTGCGTTCTTTGCCATGTCGGATTCTTCCTCCTTTTGTCGCTTGCTGCGTTGCAATCATCATAACGCGTCTGGCAGGGGTTGTCAACCTCTGCCAGCGGTTTTTCCCATGCGCGTCAGCCGCCGAAGGTGCGGTAGTCTTCCAGGTTCCGGCGCAGCAGGGCGGGCGTATCCAGCCCGTAGGGGCAGCGGGCCGCGCACTGGCCGCAGTTCAGGCACTCGTCGATGCGGGCCATCTCCTTCTGCCAGTACTCCCCCAGCAGGCCCGCCGTGGGGCTGCGGCGCAGCATCAGCGCCATGCGGGCGGCGTTGTTGATCTGAATCCCCACAGGGCAGGGCATGCAGTAGCCACAGCCGCGGCAGAAGTCGCCCACCAGCTCCGTGCGCTCCTGCTCGATGAAGGCGGACATCTCCTCCGTCATCGCCGGCGGCGCATCCTGATAGCCCAGGAACTCCTCCAGCTCCGTCAGCCGCTGAATGCCCCAGATGGGCAGCACCGGGTACTGCGCCAGGTACGCATACGCCGCATCAGAACGGGTGATGAGGCCGCCGGAGAGCGCCTTCATGCAGATAAAGCCCACGTCGTGCTCCTCGCACAGGCGGACGAGGGCCACATCCTTCTCGCTGGCCAGGTAGCTGAAGGGGAACTGCAGCGTGTCGTACAGGCCGGAGAGGACGGCCTCCTCCGCCAGGTGCAGGCGGTGGTTGGTGAAACCGATGAAGCGGATGAGCCCCTGCTCCCGCGCCTCCAGCATAGCCTCGTACAGGCCGGTGCCGTCGCCGGGCTTCGGCACAAAATCCGGGTTGTGGAACTGCAGGATATCCACGTGGTCAGTCTTCAGCAGGCGCAGGCTGGTGCGCAGGTCGTCCCAGAAGCCCTCCACGGTGGTGGACGGGGTCTTGGTGGCGATGATGATCTCCCCGCGCACGTCGGCAAGGGCGTAACCGATCTTCTCCTCGCTGTCGGAGTAGCCGCGGGCGGTGTCGAAGAAGTTGATCCCGCCCTCATACGCGCGGCGGAGGATGGCGGCGGCCTCTTCCATGTTGACGCGCTGGACGGGCAGCGCGCCGAAGCCGTTGAAGTTGACGGTGATACTGGTGCGGCCAAGGCGGATGGTCTTCATCGGGATGTGCCTCCTGTCAATCGAATTCGGATGCGTGCTGGCGGAAGAAATCATGATACGCGCGGACGGCGGGCAGCTCCGTCCATTTCCTTCGGCAGGCGGGGACGCTGTCCAGGTCGTAGATGCGGGCGCCCTGCATCGCCAGCAGGAAGGGCGAGTGGGTCGCGATGATGAACTGGCAGCCGTAGAAGCGGGCGCTGTCCTGGATGAACTGCGTCAGCTCCTGCTGCCTGGCGGGCGAGAGGCTGTTTTCCGGCTCGTCCAGCAGGTACAGGGCATTCTCCTGAATGCGGCTGGTGAAGCAGAAGTACGCACTCTCGCCGTTGGACTGCTCGCGGAGGTTGTCGTTCAGGCGCGTGCGGACATACTGGCTCTGCGTCTTGTGGCGGGCAAGGTTCACGCGCTTGAGCTGCTCGTAGTCCTCCATGGTGCGGTAGCGGAAGGGGTTGCGGGGATCCTTGTCCTTCAAATACTCCTCGAACAGGGCCTCGCGCCGCTCATCGACGCCCTCGTTGATGGCCCGCAGGTCCAGCATGTAGTCAAACACATCGTCCGAGGTGATGACGCGGCTCTCCGGCGGGATGGGCTGGCGCACCTCGAAGTCGCAGCGGTGCAGGTAATCCCCGTAGAAGCAGGAGCGGTTGTAGCGGGCATCCCGGCGCAGCCCCAGCTTTTCGGCGATGACGTTGAGGGCGGTGGTCTTGCCCGAGCCGTTGCCGCCGTAGAGGATCGTCACCGGCTCAAAGTCCAGCGCATGCAGCTCCCGCTGCGACAGCACGCCGAAGGGGTAGTAGCTGTCATAGCAGGTACGCTTGACCTCGCTGATGAAGAAGGCGGATTCCGCCTCCGCATCGGGGAAGGTGAAGCGGGTCAGGTAGAGCATGGGAAGGCCTCCCTTGCCAGTAAATTGGTTCTGTCCATTGTACCACATCCGCCGCCGCATTGGAAGACGAACAGGCTGATAATCCGGCACATCTTGCATCTTGCCCTTTTTGCAAAACCGGAGTATAATGAATGAACGGAGGTGTCTGACAAATGTATAAGATCCTTGAACACAACCCCCAGCTTATCGATTTTCAGGCCGACATCGATCTGCGCATGTCGCTGTACCGTGATACAAAGAAGCGCATCCTCGGTGAGGGCCAGACGCTGAACGACTTCGCCAACGCGCACAACTACTATGGCTTCCACCCCACCGATGGCGGCTGGTACTACCGCGAGTGGGCCCCCAGCGCCTATCAGCTGTACCTGACCGGCGATTTCAACGGCTGGAACCAGACCAGCCACCCGCTGACCCGGGTCGGCGACGGCAACTGGGAGCTCTTCCTGCCCGGCGAGGACGCGCTGTGGGACGGCTGCAAGGTCAAGACCGTTGTGGATTACAACCTCACCCGCACCGAGCATCTGCCGCTCTACGCCCGCCGCGTCGTGCAGGACAAGCAGACGGTCACCTGGTGCGCTGAGGTAGTCGACGAGCGCAAGGCCTTCCCGTGGACGGATGCGGATTTCGTGGCCGATGACAGCATCTACATCTACGAGGCTCATGTGGGCATGGCCCAGGAGGAGGGCCGCGTGGGCACCTACCGCGAGTTTGCCGACTACACCCTGCCCCACGTGAAGAAGGCCGGCTACACCGCCATCCAGCTCATGGCCATCATGGAGCACCCCTATTACGGCTCCTTCGGCTATCAGGTGTCGAATTTCTACGCTGCTTCCTCCTGGTTCGGCAAGCCCGAGGACCTCAAATACCTGGTCAACAAGGCCCACGAGATGGGTATCCGTGTGCTGCTGGACGTGGTACACTCCCACGCGGTGAAGAATACCGCCGAGGGCATCAACATGTTCGACGGCACCACCTGGCAGTTCTTCCACGACGGCGAGAAGGGCGACCACCCCGCCTGGGGCACGAAGTGCTTCGACTACGGCAAGACCGGCGTGATCCACTTCCTGCTGTCCAACCTCAAGTTCTGGATGACCGAGTACCACTTCGACGGCTTCCGCTTCGATGGCATCACCTCCATGCTGTATCATGATCACGGCCTGGGCGTGGACTTCGACAGCAACAGCAAGTACTTCTCTTTCAACACCCATGTGGAGGCCATCACGTACCTGCAGCTGGCCAACGAGCTGATCCGCCAGGTGAACCCCAAGGCCCTGACCATCGCCGAGGACATGTCCGGCATGCCCGGCATGTGCCTGCCCATCGAGGAGGGCGGCATCGGCTTTGACTACCGCCTGGGCATGGGTCTGCCGGATATGTGGATCCGCACGGTGAAGACCACCCGCGACGAGGACTGGGACATCGGCAAGATGTGGGGCGAAATGTGCCTGCGCCGCCCGGGCGAGGGCACCGTCAGCTATGTGGAGAGCCACGATCAGGCGCTGGTGGGCGACAAGACGATGATCTTCCGCCTGGCCGACGCCGCCATGTACACCGACATGGAGAAGTCCACCCACAACCCCGTCATCGACCGCGCCATCGCCCTGCACAAGATGATCCGCCTGTTCACCCTGGCCGCCGGCGGCGAGGCGTACCTGAACTTCATGGGCAACGAGTTCGGCCATCCGGAATGGATCGACTTCCCCCGCGAGGGCAACGGCTGGTCCTTCCACTACTGCCGCCGCCAGTGGAGCCTGAAAAATAACGGCTTCCTCAAGTACCAGTGGCTGAATGACTTCGACGAGGACATGGTGAACCTCACCAAGGCACACCGCATCTTCGACCAGCGCATGGGCGATCTTCGCCTGCATGACGGCAAGGTGCTGGTCTTCTACCGGAACGGCCTGCTCTTCGCCTTCAACTTCAGCCCGGACAGGAGCTTCACCGACGTGGTGGTTCCCCTGCCCCACCGCGCCAACTACTCCGTCGCCATGTGCTCGGACGACGAGAAGTACGGCGGCCAGCAGCTGGTGGAGCACATGACCTACCGCGTCCGCAATATCGACGGCAAGCCCTCCATCATGCTCTACCTGCCCGCCCGCACCGCCGTGGTGCTCCGCGAAGGCAAGATCCAGCAGCCGCGCACCAAGGCCGAAAAGCCCGCCGCCGAAGCCAAGCCCAAGAAGTCCTCCGCAAAGAAGGCCACGGAAGCCCCCGCCGAAAAGCCCAAGCGCCCCCGCAAGACCCCCGCAAAGAAAGCCGAATAACCCCCACACCAAAGGGGCTGCAGCAGACCCGCCCGTCTGCCACAGCCCCTTTTTCAGTCCCACAAACCAAATTCATAATTCCTAATTCATAATTTCTAATTCCCAAACCCCTCGTTCCACAGCGTCGCACCGAGGATCATCGCGCCGCCGATCCACTGCCATGCGTTCATCGGCTCCTGCAGAACCAGCACCGACACGGCCACCGCCACCAGCGGGTCGATGTAGGACAGAATGGCGACAGTCTGCCCGGGCAGCTCCTTCAGGGAGGAGAAGTACATGCAGTAGGTCACGCCCGTGTGCACCAGACCCACGATCAGCAGGCACACCCAGCCCGTCGCGTCCATGCCGCCCAGCGTCACGCCGCTGGTCAGGGCCACATAGGGCACAAGGATTGCAATGGCTGCGATGAACTGCAGCAGCGTCCTGTGCAGGCCCTCGACCCCTTTGATGAACTTGTTCAGCAGGATGACCGTGGCGTAGAAGGCCGCCGCGCCCAGGCCGAAGAGGATGCCGACGAGGTCATTGCGGGGAGCATCTTCCCCGCCCTGCTCCGCCGCAAGGGTGATGATCACCAGGCCCACGGTGGAGATGAGGAAGCACAGGATCTGCTTGCCCGTCAGCTTCTCGCGGAAGAGAAGGGGGCACAGGATCGTGACGATCACCGGGGCGAAATAGTAGCTGATCGTCCCCAGGGCGATGGAGGTCTTCTCGTAAGCCTCAAAGAGCAGGATCCAGTTCACGCCCATGGCTGCGCCGGAGAGCAGCAGCAGGGGGACCTGCTTCACGATCGCCCGGAAGGGGATCTTCTGCCGCGTGAACAGCAGCACGCCACCCACCAGCACCGCCGCCAGCACCGCGCGGTACAGCGCCAGCTCGCCGGAGGTAACGGGGATGAACCGTTTGAACAGGCCGATCGTGCCGAAGATGACCATCGAGGTCACCAGCATCATCCGTGCGCGCTTCATGAGCAACGCCTCCCATTGCATCAGAATGCCCCCATTGTATCATCCGCGCCGCTGGCAGACAAGGCATTCCGCTGGAAAATGCACAGGAAGTGCAGACAGAACGCCGCCCCGCAGGTCAGATACCCGCAGGGCGGCAACGCATTAATCGGAGGGGAACATCTGCTTGAAGGACTCGTAGTGATCGTCGGTGTAGTAGACCAGGCCGTCATTGGAGAAGACGATGCGCTCGGCGCCACGAGGGCCGGTGGTGTAATTCGCATCGGCCTCCTTCCAGGTTCGGCCGTCAGCCTCGGGCAGCAGGCCCTCGTAGTTGCCGAAGCGGTCGCCGCCGATGGACTTGCCCGGCGCCACGTCGCTGACATAGTTCTCGCTGCTGTCCCAGCCCAGCGCCTGCGCCTGGGACTTGGTGATGAAGTTCTCCGGGAGCTTGCCGTTGTCAAAGATGTAGTCGGCAATGGCCTGCGGGGCGATGATGGCCGCGCCGGAGCTGCCCGTGTCCGCCGCGTCGTTCCAGCCGTTGTTCACGCCCAGCAGCAGCGCCGCCGCCAGCACGATCAGGCTCACGATCGTCTTCAGATCCAGCTTGAACTTCGGGTTCTGCTTCTGCTTGCTCATTTATGGTACCTCTCTCCTGAACGGATCTTCATTGCGCGGTAGAGCTGCTCCAGCAGCATCACCCGCGCCAGCTGATGGGGGAAGGTCATCTTCGACATGGACATCTCCTCGTCCGCGCGGGCGATGACCTTATCGGACAGGCCCAGGCTGCCGCCGATGAGGAAGACGAGATTCGACTGCCCCCGGGTCATCAGGTCATCCACATGCCGGGAAAGGCCGGGGGAATCCCACTGCCTGCCGGGGATGGTCATGGCGATGACATAGTCCGACGGGCGAATGCGGGAAAGGATGGCATCGCCCTCCTTCTCCCTGATCTGCGCTTCGATGGCGGGGGAGGAATTCGCAGGCTCCGGCAGGTCGGGGAGCTCGATCTCCTCCACCTTGCCGTAACGGCTCAGGCGCTTGAGGTACTCATCCGCCATCTGCCGGTAGGGCTTTTCCTTCATTTTACCAACGGCGATGATGGTGATGCTCATCTCAGCGCACCTCCTTCGCCGCAGCGGACGGGCGGCGGAACATGCGGATGCCGTAGCTGCCCACGCCCAGGCCGAAGGCGATCATCACGATGTCCACCATCGCGCCCACGCCGGCCTTCGCGCCCTCGGTGTACAGCCCCTGCGCCAGGAAGGACATACACCGGTACAGCCCCAGGCCCGGCACCATGGGGATCATCGCCAGGAGGATGAAGATGCTGGCGATCATGCGCATCCTGCGCGCGTAGAACTGCCCCAGCACCGAGCCCAGCAGCGCGCCCAGGAACACGCTCAGCGGCTCGTATACGCTGAACTGCAGCAGCGCCCAGTACAGCGCGTAGCTCACGCCGCCAATGAGGCTGGCCGGCAGCCACGCCTTCTTCGGCGCGTGCATGAAGATGGCAAAGCCATAGGTGCCCACGGCGCTGGAGAGGAAGATGATCAGCCCGTGGCCGATCTGCCGGAGGATCTCCACCATCACAGCACACCTCCCGTCAGCATGCGGAAGACCGTGGTGCCAACCAGCGCGCCGCCGGCCACCATCGCCGCCGTCAGCGCAGCGCTGGTGGCAGACGCGATGCCGGACACCATGTCCCCCCGCAGCGTGTCCTGCACGGCGTTGGTCATCGCCAGACCGGGCAGCATGGGCATCAGGCAGGCCGCGATGCAGGCGTCCGTCACCAGCAGGCCCGTGAACAGGTGGAAGAACATCGGCAGAATCGTGCTCAGGAAGCACCCCACCAGCGTCGCCACGAAGGAGCGCATCCGTGCCCTGTCCAGCAGGAAGGCCACGCCCTGCGCCAGCGTCGCCACAACAAAGGCGACCCCCGAATCCCAGAGCGTGCCGCCGAACATCACCGCCCATCCCGCCGCCGACAGCCCCAGCGCCAGCATCAGCTGCCTCTTGGTCAGCTTCGCCCGGCGGTTCTGAACCTCCTCCAGCCGCGCCATGACCTCCTCGCAGGAGAGCTTCTCCGCCTCCATCTGCCGGGAGATGGCATTGACCGCGTCCACGCGGGTCAGGTCGGTGGCGCCCTTGCGGACGCGCTTGACGGCCGTCTCTATATTCCCGTCGCCCTTTCGGTAGCTGATGAAGATGCCGCTGGGCACGGCGAAGGCCTCCACCTCGCTGAAGCCAAAGGCATGGCCCATGCGGGTGACGGTCTCCTCCACGCGGTAGGTCTCGCCGCCATTTTCCAGAATCAGCCGCGCCGCCAGATGCAGCGGGGCCATATAGCGTGCGTCGTCGTTCATACGAAAACCACCCTTCATCGGGAATTCGGAATTCTCCTCATTCCCCCAGCTTACCCTGGTGGAAGTGCCGCCTGCACAGGCTCACATACTGGCTGGAGCCGCCCAGGAGGATCTGGTCGCCCTCCTTGACCACCCTGCCGTCCACCACGCGGGCGTTGCAGATGGCCTTGCGGCCGCACCAGCAGATGGTTTTCACTTCCTCAATGGTGTCCGCCCAGGCCATGAGCCACATGCTGCCCTCGAAGAAGTTCTCCTGGAAGTCCGTGCGCAGGCCGTAGGCGATGACGGGGATGTTCAGCTCATCCACGATGCTGACCAGCAGCTGCACCTGCGCCTTGGTGAGGAACTGCGCCTCATCCACGATCACGCAGTCGTACCCGCGCACGCTCTCCAGCGTCGTATTCTCGACATACTGGCACTCGGTTTCCAAGCCGCAGCGGGACCGGACAACCACCGCGCCGTCGCGGTTCTCCAGCTTCGGCTTGAGCATGAGCACCTTCTGCCCCCGCTCGTGGTAGTTGTACTGCACCATGATGGCATTGGCGGTCTTCGAGGAGCCCATCGCTCCGTAACGGTAGTAAAGCTTGGCCATATGCAGCCCTCCGATGATCACATAGTAATATCATCATAGCACAGAAAATTTCTAAAAGATAGGTCTTGACAAGCCGTTTCGTCAGATTTCGTTCAGGTCGGCGGTCTTGACCCAGTCGATGGCTTCCCACGGCACATGGCAGTAACCGCCGGGGTTCTTGTCCAGGTACTTCTGATGGTACTCCTCCGCCGGGTAGAAGCACTCGAGCGGCAGCGCCTCCACCACCAGCGGCTCGGCGTAGCGCGCCTGCAGCACCGCCAGCTCCGTGAGCACGACGGCCTCATCCGCCGGATCGATCCAGTACACGCCCGTGCGGTACTGGTTGCCCACGTCCTCCCCCTGCTTTTCAAAACTGGTGGGGTCGATGATGCGGAAGAAGAGCCGCAGGAGCTTTTCCAGCGGCAGCTGCTCTGCATCGTAGACCACGCGGACGGTCTCGGCATGGCCGGTGTCGCCCTGCTTCACCTGTACATAGGCGGGGGCGTCGACATGGCCGTTGGCAAAGCCGACCTCGGTTTCCACAACGCCCGCAATGTTCGCGCAGTACTTCTCCACGCCCCAGTAGCAGCCGCCGGCGAGGCAGATGGTGCGCATGTTCATGATGGTTGTCCTCCTGTGATTCAGTCAAAGATCCCGATCTGCTTCGGGTGCTCATCGTTGCAGCCATACACAAACACCCCGGAATAGCCGATGTGCCATGTTCGGTCGCTGACGTCGACCTCGTCCTTCCACTCCCAGTAGTAGACGAGGGAGATCCTCAGCCGCTGGTCATGCAGACGGGGGTGGATGAACTCCGTCAGGCCGTCCTCCTCCGGCAGCTGCCAGCCATCTCCCTCCGGCTCATCGCAGTGGAGCCAGCATCCCCTGCCGCAGGCGGAGCACTTCGCCAGGATCCCCAGCGTCTTCGCGCCCTCCGGCCAGATGCGGAACCCCGAAAAAAGCCTGCTCAGCAGATTCGGCCGCTTCCCGCTGTGGTACACGCGGAATGTTTCGCATCCGCAGGGACAGCGCAGGTCACCCCGCAGCTCCTCAAATTCATCGTCCTCCCTGCGGTTCACCAGCCACGCCGCAGCCGGCAGCGCCATCTTCATCCTGCATCGACCTCCCCTGCAATCCTCTGCCACCATCATAACACACATCCCCCCGCCCCGCAACCGCACCGCCATCCAAATTCATAATTCATAATTCCAAATTTCCACCTCCCCCTTGCCCCACCCGCCTCCAGGTGCTATAATACCCCCGTAATTCGACGGGTATCGTCATCCGGAGGGATACCAATGAAGCACACCTTGCACAAAATCGGCGTTTACGCCGTCACCTTTGCCTTCTGGCTGGCTGCCGCGCTGCTGGTGGGCGCAGTCTGCGGCGTTCTGGGCGGACTGTTCGCCATGGCAGTGGAGTGGGCGACCCACGCCCGGGGCGAGCACGCCTTTCTGCCCTGGCTGATGCCCGTGGCGGGCCTGGTCATCGCCGGGCTGTACCGGCTATTGAAGCTTCCCCTGTCCATCGGCACGGATGAGATCATCACCACCGTGCGCACGCAGGAGCGCGTACCCCTGGCGATGGCCCCGGCCATCTTCATCTCCACCGTGCTGACCCATCTCACCGGCGGCTCGGCGGGCCGCGAGGGCGCGGCGCTGCAGCTGGGCGGCTCCATCGGCGCGGGCATCGGCTACGCATTGCCCCTGGAAAAGGCCGACAGAGCTGCGGAGGACGACGCCATCCGCATCTTCCAGCTCTGCGGCATGGCAGCGCTGTTCTCCGCCCTCTTCGGTACGCCCCTGGCGGCCACCATCTTCGTGGTGGAGATCGTCGACGTTGGCCGCATCAACGGGCGCGCGCTGCTGCCCTGCCTGATCTCCGCCGTGGTGGCGAAGCTGGTGGCCGTGGCCACCGGCGCGCCGATGGAGGATTTCGCCCTCCTCACCAGCGGCCTTCTATCCGCCGCACAGGCGCTGCCCCTGCTGCAGACGGCCCTGCTGGGCGTGGCCTGCGCCATGGTGGCCATCCTCTTCTGCCATGTGATGCACAGCGCGTCGAAGCATTTCAGGCAGCTCATTCCCAATGACTTCCTGCGCGTGCTCACCGGCGCGGCAGCGGTGATCGGCCTGAGCCTGATCATCGGCACGCAGGATTACCGCGGCGGCGGCATGCATGTGATCCACGCAGCGCTCCTGGGCGAGAGCGTCCACCCGGCGGCCTTCCTGCTGAAGATCGCCTTCACGGCCCTGTCCCTGGGCATGGGCTACAAGGGCGGCGAGATCGTGCCTTCCTTCTTCATCGGCGCGTGCCTGGGCTCCACCCTGGCAGGGCTGATCGGCTTCCCTCCGGCGCTGGGCGCGGCGGTGGGCATCATCGGCCTGTTCTGCGGCGTGACCAACGCGCCCCTGGCCTCCATGGTGCTTGCCGTGGAGCTCTTCGGCGCGGAGTATGCGCTGTTCTTCGGCGTGGCGGCGGTGGTGTCCTACGCCCTGTCCGGCCACATCAGCCTGTACCATGCGCAGGTGCTGCTGGAGCCGAAGCTGGGGCACAAGGATTGAGCGGGACCGGGGCATGCCTCCGGCGGGCAGGGGCGCTGCCCCTGCACCCTGCGAAGGGCTTTCAGCCCTCTCGACACCTATTCTCGCGATGTGGTTTGTGATCACTGCCGCGGTTGCGCGCGCGTGGAACATAAAACAGAGGGGTTCTCCACCCCTGGAGAGCCCCTCAAAGCATCGACAAAGTCGATGGTTTGCAGACCTTCAGAAAAGTCTGCAAGCCAAGGCGGCAAAGCTGCAAATTCGGGAGTTTACTTCGTGGTAAATGACCGGATTTGCAGCTGCAGCCAACGCAGGAAGCAGAGAATCCGGCCTTCGCGCCGGATTCTCTGCGGTTGCGGGCTTTTTTGATGGTCTGAGGGGTTCTCCACCTCTGGAGAGCCCCTCTGTTTTTATGCGCCCATCGTCCGCCCCACCGGCGACAGCCGCGCCTTCTCCAGCGCGATGACCACCGCAGGCACCACGAACAGATGCACCACCGCGCCCACCGCCGTGTCCACGAAATAGCTCGTCACGAACGCCGCGAAGGTCAGCGGTACGCCCGGGATCGCTCCGCCCATGAGCAGCAGCGCCTTGGCGATCCCGCCCACGATGCGCCCGGCCACCATCGCAATGCCCAGTGACGCCAGCATCACCACGATGCGGCTCACGCCGTGCCGCTCGCACAGCGCCCGCCGCAGCCACGGGTACACAACGCCCGTCACCACGCCGTAGGCACACAGCTCGAACACCATCGGGTACGCCATGGGCGCAGCCGGCATGCCGAACAGCGCCATCCTGAGCACCGGCAGCACCGCTCCCAGCACGCCGCCCCACAGCCACCCGCAGGTCAGCCCGCAGATCAGCACGGGGATGTGCAGCGGGCTGAGCAGCTTGCCGAAGGCCTGCAGCTGCCCTGTCAGGAAGGGCAGGATCAGCCCCAGCGCCAGCAGCACCGCCGTCACGATCATCCTGTAAAGCGTGTCATTCTTACGCATCCTGTCATCCTCCATCAAAAAAGTCCATGAAGAAAAGCCCGGGCTTCAGCCCGACAGCGCTTCCTTCATGGAAACAGTAGCGTCATTATAGCAGATCGGTTGTGCGCTGTCAACCGTGGCGGCCTCATTCCCCGAACCCCGTCAGGCGGAGATCCTCCCGCTTCACCTTCGCCCAGTCGAACAGGGGAATCAGGCTCTCCAGCGACGCCGGGCGCACCTCGTCCAGCACCCCCGCGCTGCAGGCCAGCCGCCCGATGATCTCCTCCGGCGTGAACCGCTGGCTGAGGGCCGTCAGGTCCAGGTCCCTGTCCCGCTTGGCCAGGCGGCGGCCCTGCGCGTCCGTCAGCAGGGGGATGTGCACGTACTCCGGCTGCGGATGGCCCAGCAGCCGCTGCAGATACAGCTGCCGGGGCGTGGCTGAAAGGATGTCCCGCCCGCGCACGACCTCCGTCACGCCCGTCAAAGCGTCATCCACCACCACGGCCAGCTGATAGCCGTAGAGCCCGTCGGAGCGGCGGAGGATGAAGTCGCCGCAGTCCCTTGCGAGGTTCTCCCGCTGCGCCCCGTAGAGGCCGTCCACGAAGGTGACCTCCTCCTCCGGCACCCGCAGGCGCATGGCGGGGGCGCGGGTCTTCGCCCGCCCGGCAACTTCCTCCGGCGTGAGAAATGCGCAGGCGCGGTTGTACACCACCTGCGTGTCCCCCAGATTCGGCGCGGCCAGGCTCATCAGCTGCGCCCGGGTGCAGAAGCAGGGGTAGACATGGCCTCCGGCAGTCAGGCGGTCGAGGGCTTCGCGGTAGATCTCCGTCCGGTCGGACTGGTACAGGGGTTCCTCATCCCAGGTGAAGCCCAGCCAGCGCAGATCGTCGATGGCCTGCCGGGCGAGCCTGCGCGGGCAGCGGGGGATATCAACGTCCTCGATGCGCAGCAGGAACCGCCCGCCCTTGCTGCGCACGGAGAGGTACGCCAGCATCGCGCAGAGGATGTTGCCCAGGTGAAGCCGCCCGCTGGGGGTGGGGGCGAAGCGTCCGGTGGGGATGGACATGGTCAGCGCCGCCTTTCTGATGGAATGCACCCATTATAGCGCAATCCCGCCGGAAAATCCAGCCCTTGCCGATGCGGATCGGCTGCGCTATAATGGCAGAAAAGGAGATGATCCCATGCCCCTGACCCTCGCTGCCGACCGCCGCCATTTCCTGCAGGACGGCGCGCCCTTCTTCTGGCTGGGCGACACGGCCTGGCTGCTCCTGAGCAAGCTCACCTTCCCCGAAGCCCTCGCCTATCTGGACGACCGCGCCGGCAAAGGCTTCACCGTCATTCAGGCGACGCTGGTGCACACGCGGGGCTATGCAAACCCCGGGGGCTCCCCCGCCCTCATCGGCGATGACTTCGCCCGCCCCAACCCGGACGACGCGCCGGATGCCTACTGGCCGCAGGTGCGCCGCATTGTGGACGCGGCGGCGGAGCGCGGGCTGATGATGGCGCTGCTGCCCAGCTGGGGCGCATTCGTGAAGAACGGCCAGCTGAGCGGCGAAGCCATCGACCACTACACCGACCATCTGGCCGCGCACTTCGGCAGCTGCAGCAACGTGCTGTGGCTGTGCGGCGGCGACGTACGGGGTTCGGATGCGCCGGAGGACTTTGGCCGCATCGGCCGCTGCCTCAGGGAAAAGTGCCCCGGGCAGCTCATCGGCTTCCACCCCTTCGGCCGCTGCGATTCCTCCATGTGGTTCCAGCAGGCGCCCTGGCTGGACTTCCACATGTTCCAGTCCGGCCACCGCCGCTACGACCAGACCGTCATGCACGCCTGGGACGACCGCGCCCCCACCGAGCGCTCCTTCGGCGAGGACAACTACCGCTACGTTCAGCACGACCGCGCATTGGCGCCCGTCCGCCCCACGCTGGACGGTGAGCCCGGCTACGAGGGCATCCCCCAGGGACTGCACGACCCTGCCCAGCCCCGCTGGCAGGCCCACGACGTGCGCCGCTACGCCTGGTGGTCGCTCCTGGCAGGCGCGGCTGGCTTCACCTACGGGCACAACGCCGTGATGCAGTTCCACCGCCCCGGCGATGCAGGCAGCTACGGCGTGCAGGAGACCTGGCAGGAGGCCCTCGCCGCCCCCGGCAGCGGGCAGATGATCCACCTGCGCCGCCTGATGGAGGAGATCGGCTGGCAGCAGGGCGAACCCGCCCAGCACCTGCTGCCGGATAACGGCGAACGCTACGCCCACAACCTCGCCCTCCGCACGCCCCGCGCCCTGTGCGTCTACAGCCACACCGGGCAGCCCTTCTCAGTGGACGCCTCGCAGCTCCCCGCCGGGATGACGGGCTGCTGGCTCGACCCGGCAGACGGCACGCGCCGCCCCATCGGGCCCATCCCGCCGGAGATGCACCGCTTCACCCCGCCGGTGAAGGCCGCCGGGCACAACGACTGGGTGCTGCTGCTCCGGAGCGACACATGACAACGGGCCATCCCCGCTTACCGTGGAGGATGGCCTGCTTCATTCAGTCCGAGTTGTCGAAAGTGAACCCGACCACGTCCTGCTCAGCACAGTCGAATGCGTCGTATCGCCCGTGGGTGTACCCGCTGATCACCCGCTGCCAGAAGCGCTGCGCGGGCAGATTGCTGCGCCACTGGGACACCTCCCAGCCGCCGGGGAAACGGTCGAACACCATTCCTGCAGCGATGCGCCCCACGCCTCTGCGCCGATACTTGCGCATCACGAAGAACTCGGCCATGCAGTGCGGGTGCGCCAGCTGTGCATATTCGCAACAGGACCTGACCAGCGCCAGCCCCGCCAGCTTTCCATCCACGCGGATGAAGAAGGGATACCGGCCCGGCTCGTTCCAATAGTCGTCGATGTGGGGGTAGCCGAAGTAGCCGTACTCGCTCACGTCCTCGCCGGAGTACTCCGAAAAGTCGTAGCTGTACAGCTCCATCAGCTGCACGAACACGGGCTTCTGCTCTATCATGATGGGTTCAATGCTGACATTCATGTCGTTCAGGCCTCCTGAAGATCAGAAATAGGGGTGAATCCCCTCGCAAACGACGTCCCACCCCGCTGCCGCAAAGGCGGGCTCGCAGTCATCCCCTCCGGCGGCCAGCATCGCCGCGGCCAGCAGGAGGCTGCCGTTGCCGGGCAGGTACAGGGGCAGGTCTCGGCGATCCGCCTGCCGGTTGTGGCCGCTGGCGACGTAGGCGTTCTTTTCCGCCGGATGCAGCAGCAGGTCGATAGCCCGGGCCGGGTCGCCCAGCCGCTGGGCGGTCATGGCCATCACGGCGAAGTCCCAGCCCCACAGGGACGCGAAATCCCACCGGTCAAGCACGGCCTGCAGCGTCCGCGCCATGGTCTCACGGTCGATCTCCGCTCCCGGCAGCACGCCCAGGCACATGAGCATCGACGGGTGATCATCCGCGCCGCCCAGGGGATCCTCCGCTGCAGCATGGGCGGCATACAGGCCGCATCGCACCGGCGGCAGTGCCATGCGGTCGCGCACGCGCCGCCATTCCTCCGGTACGGCCTCGCCCAGCCGCTCCGCCCAGTCGATGGCCAGCGTCAGCCCGAAGCGCCAGTACGCCGCCTCGAAGGCCGGGTCAAGGGTCTCCGCCGGTTCAAAGCGCTCCTGCACCGGGATCACCGGCGGGGCGATGTGGTACATGCCCCCGGCATCCGGCGCGGCATAGTCCGCCATGAAGGCCGCCGTTTCCCGGATCAGCGGCCAGTGTTCCCTGAGGAATGCCGGCCTGCGCGGGGCGTCCATCGTCCGCAGCAGCAGCGTCAGCATCGTCAGCAGATGCGGCTGCTGCCACACCAGGAGCGTGGCGATGGTGGACGGGCTGTCAACGCCTGTATCGGCGATCATCTTGGGCCAGCGCGCGCCTCGGTAGCCGTTTCGGGCGGCGTTTTCCCGCGCCTGCGGGAGGTGCGCGTGGTACCAGGGCAGGCTGCGTTCCAGCAGCTCCCCCTGCCCCCACAGGGGTGCCCACGCCATGTGCCAGAAGTGCATCTCAAGGTGCGCCTTGCCGTACCAGCTGTTGCACACGAGGCCCGTTTCCGCCGGCGGCATGCGCCCCGCGCTGTTGACGGCCAGCTGGTACAGGCTCAGCACGATCCGCCTTTCGAACTCCGCCGCCCGGGGATCAGCCGCGCCGCTCAGGTCGATCGCGCCGCCCCGCTGCCAGAAGGCCGCCCACCCTTCGCCGCTCCGGCGCAGCACATCCGCCGCGTCGGAGGGTGCCGCTTCCTCATCCCTCGCGAAGGTCAGGCAGAAATCCAGCGTTTCCCCCGCCGCCGTAATGCGGATGCGGTGCGGGCCGGTCTGTGCCACATCCGCACTCCCCGCGTCGATGCGCACGGCGTAGCGCAGGTCGTCCATCTCCCGGTAGGCGACGCAGCCCTCCAGGCGGGTCGTGTGCCGCTCCGGGGCGTCCCAGTCCGCCCCGGCGATCTCCGGCGAGCCGCAGGGGAAGTCCAGCTCCACCGTCAGCCCGCGCACCAGCAGCGGGCATTCGATGCAGAAGGCCAGCACATCCCGCTCCGGGTCGCAGGCCGTGATCACGCGGCCCCGCGCGCCCGCCAGCGTCCAGCAGCTTTCCAGCAGCCCGGCATACAGGTGCAGCTGCTGATGCAGGTCGGTGAAGTCCTCCGCCGCAAGGGACTCTCCGTTCACCCGCAGGCCGACCCGCACGAGGTTCGCCCGGTGCGGATTGACCCGCAGCCAGTCGTACACCTCCGCCGTCTCCGGGTAGCGCGTGCGGGCATAGCGCACCTCCCGGCCCTCAAAATCGAAGGGCTCCATGCGCAGGTCATCCAGCGTCCAGCGGCCCGACCCCGTGGGCGCGGGCGTGGTGTGCCAGCCCCAGTCCGCCATGGTGCACAGGGGCGTGGCGGCGGCATGTGCGTCGCAAAGCGTCTGCAGGCCGGTCACGTCCGCCGTGAAGGCGAGGCTGCCGTTGCCCACCGTCAGCGGGCTCTGCGGGGCACGGGCGCGCAGGATGGGGTCGTGGCGGCTGACCCAGGCGCGGCGGTCGATCATGCGCAGACCTCCTCTCATCAGTGCTTCCATTATACGACACATGCCAGCGGCACGCAAGGTTGCTCAGGCAGGCAAAGCATGCTATAATCAGCATGAACCCCCCTGAAATTCCCGGCTGCAACCGCTGGTTGCGGAAGTTCCAGCCCCTGAAGGCAGCATTGCAACCGCACTCTGTGGTATCGTGAAGCTGCCCGGGCGGGCGGAAAGGAGCCTGTTATGAAGCTGAACGAGAAGATTTATCATTGCCGGCGCAGGGCTGGCCTGTCGCAGGAGGCGCTGGCAGAGCGCATCGGCGTGAGCCGCCAGGCCATCTCCAAATGGGAAACGGGAGTATCACATAGTTAAGGATATTGCCCCCAACTCACGCTTACACAGCTTGTTCACAACACAAAAAGGAGAACAAGCGTATGAAACTGATCACCTGCGAATTCAACATGAACAGCGGCTGCATGGAACTGCGATTTGATGACGGAACTGAACTGGGTATCGACTGCACTGTAGTGGAATCGGAGTATGCTCACACTGTGCAGCAAAAGACAGAACTGGACTGGTTGGTCTACAATGCTCCAGTGGAGTACGCGCAATTGGTGCTGAACAAGCGGATTCGTGATTATCTAAACATTGTCATCAAGTAATCGAACAACACATTACGATGCCCATCAGCAACCACGTGTAGCTCTGTAAAAAGTCATTTTCACATTTGCATTGCAAAGAAGCAAGTTAATATAGTCAAGAATTGCCGAGAGCGACCATGCGGTTACTCTCGGCAATTCCTTTATTTTCAACACTCATCCAGCAGCCTTCTGCTTCGATCCCGTCTTCAGGAGGTGTTAGTATGCCTTTATCAATAAGGCATTCAATCACTGCATCGTAAATGGGCAGATTGGCAAGTTGGTTGGCATATCTCCATTCCCCAAGAAGATGATCCGGCACAGCCTTCTTGATAAGTGCAGCAAGTTTGCTTGCAACAGTTTCTGCATCGTCATCGAAATAACCGGTTTGTAAAGCGTTGCTGAGGTCAAATAGTCTGCTGCAATCAGAAAGCGTGTTCACAAGAATCTTTGTATAGAGCATATTCCCGTCACGCAGCAGATACCCGCACTCAATTGCTTTCACTGCCTGTTCTTTTTCCCTTTCGGACAAACAAGCAATATCAAGCCCATCTATCGCCTCGAGTGCGAGCTGAATCTGAGGATCGTTAGACACATTGATTCCACAGTGAAAATGCTTCTTGATGCGGTTGACATAAATATTCTCAAGATGAACACTGGCAAAACCACAAACGTTCAGTGCATCTACTCCATCCCGACCGGCACCATAGTCCTTCCCATTGTCTACATATCCGAAGATGCTGAACGGGCGCTTGGGTTCTGCTACATTCGAAAAATGATTTCTTGCCATCGCTCGCCGAACACAATACGCGAAAGCATCGGCTATGTTGAATACCTGCTGCCAGAGGATCAGATTCATATCCACTTGCCTGTTAAGGTAAGGAAATGCAAGATACTCAGTCTTATGGTCTTCAATATACTTCGATACACCCGAACGATAAAACAATAACCCGCCACTTTTTCGAGTTTCGCACTCCGTCACTGTCAGGGCTGCAAGCAGCCCAGATGACTGTTCCTCCGTGCAAGGAAACGATTTTGCAAGCAAAATCGCACGAAGACCACCGTGCAGGGGCTTCGCCTCGCAGCTCGTCAAAAAACTCGCCTTTGGCGACTTTCTTGACAGTCAGCAACACTTACACAGATGTTTTGCTTTTACTCATATTCAGCCTTCTCCTTCGAGATAAGTCAAGAGCTGCTGGATATTCTTCTTGCCAAAGGTGACTTGCTCGTTACTCACGACCAGACAGGGCACACTCATAACCTGATAACGATTCTTCAACTGTTCGAAATGTGCAAGATCATACACTTCCGCAGTCACTTTGGGATTGAGGGCCGCGATGTGCTGTGCTGCCACAACCAGGTCAGGACACATAGTGCAGGAAAGGGACACCAGCACCTTCATCTCCACCGGTTTGTTCAGTGCAGCAATGGCCTGGCGTGTATCTTCATCCAGCGTCTGACCGGGCCCTGCTGCGTTGTACAGCCCCAGCACAAAGGAAGTGAACTCATGCCCGCCGGGAATGCCGTGGAAGGCCAAACCAGTCCATGTGCCATCCTGCTGACAGACGCGCACACAGGGGGTATCCTGCGAGGAGGCGGAGCGTTCGGCCACCTGTACTGTTAGTTTGTCCGTCATGCTGGCCAGCTCTGTCATGAAGTGCTCCAGCTCTGTGGATACGGAGCGTTCGTCAAGATACAGCACCAATTGCAGCGGGTGTGCCATACGGCTGAACACCGTATCCAGCTGCTGGCGCATTTCAGGGGTGAACAGGCCGCCGTC
>JAFQQT010000080.1 GCA_017410455.1 Clostridia bacterium | reverse complement strand
GTGGGCGATGATCACCTGTCCCGCCAGGTGGCCGAGGAGCGCAAGGCCAAGCTGAAGGCCAGCCGCGAGGCGTCCATGGCCAAGATGAGCATGGAGAGCCTCTTCTCCAGCCTGGAGGCCGGCAAGGTCACCACGCTGAACCTGATCATCAAGGCCGACGTGCAGGGTTCTGTCGAGGCCGTGAAGCAGGCCATGGAGAAGCTCACCAACGACGAGGTGCGCGTGCGCGTGCTGCACAGCGCGGCCGGCGCCATCACCAAGGACGACGTCAACCTCGCCAGCGCCTTCAATGCCATCATCATCGGCTTCAACGTCCGCCCGGACAACTCCGCCCGCGAGGTTGCGGCCCGCGAGAAGGTGGACGTCCGCCTCTACACGGTCATCTACAAGGCCATCGAGGACATGGAGCTGGCCATGAAGGGTCTGCTCGCCCCCGAGTACCGCGAGGTCATCCTGGGCCATGCCGAGGTGCGCGCTGTGATGAAGATCACCGGCGCAGGCATCATCGCCGGTTCCTACGTGCAGGACGGCAAGATGCAGCGCAACGCGCAGGTCCGCCTGCTGCGTGACAACGTGGTGGTCTATGAGGGCAAGCTGACCAGCCTGAAGCACTACAAGGAAGACGTCAAGGAGATGAAGGAAGGCTTCGAGTGCGGTATGTCCCTCGACGGCCACAACGACATCAAGGAAGGCGACATCATCGAGTGCTTCATCATGGAGGAGATCCCGCGGTAAGCGCATCGCAGAAATGCTGAGGGCATTTCCCCGCAGCGCCGACACGGGTTTTCCAGCCGGAAATGAATATCAAGGGCAGGGGAGGGCCACGTTAACCGTGCCTTCCCCTTGCTTGTTGAAGCAAGCGCCTGCGCGAACGAATGGGTTGCGCGCATCGCAATGAAGGAGATTTCATGAGCTATAACCGTATTGACCGTATTTCCGAGGAGGTCCGCCGGGAGGTGGACCGCATCATCCGCGAGGACGTGAATGATCCCCGCACGAACTGCACCTTCTCCGTCACCCACGCGGATGTGACCCGTGATCTGCGTCACGCAAAGATCTACGTATCCGTGCTGGAGGATGACAAGCGCGAGGGCATGATGGCCGCGCTGAAGAAGGCGGCCGGTTTCATCCGCCATGAGCTGGGGCAGAACATCATCATCCGCTACAGCCCGGAGCTGACCTTTGTCAGCGACACGAACATCGCCTATGGCGTGCACATCGCCAAGGTGCTGGCGGATGCCCAGAGAACGGAGGGTGCCAACGATGAAAATGAAGGAGCCCAGACCCCTTGATGGCGTCATCTGGGCCATCCGCAGAGCGCGGCGGATCGCGCTGATCTGCCATGTCAGCCCCGACGGGGACACCATCGGCAGCGCGCTGGCGCTGCGCCTGGGGCTGCTGCAGCTGAACAGGGAGGTCAGCCTCTTCTGCCAGGACAGGGTGCCGCAGTACCTGCGCTTCCTCCCCGGGGTGGAGGAATTCCGCCAGCCGGAAGAGGTCGCCGAGGATGAGCGCTTTGACCTGGCGCTGTGCGTGGACGTTTCCGACGCGACCCGCATGGGCGCGTGCTCCAGCCTGATGGCGCGTACCGAGCACACCGCGCAGATCGATCACCACGACACCAATGAGGGCTTCTGCGAGGAGAACTGCATCGATCCCAAGGCGCCGGCCTGCGCCCTGGTGGCCTATGAGCTGCTGCAGCGCCTGTACTGCCAGATCACCGAGGAGATCGCCATCTGCCTGGCCGTCGGCCTTTCCACCGACACGGCGCACCTGGTCTACAACAGCACCACGCCCGAGGCGTTCCGCGTCATGGGTGAACTGGTGGAGGCAGGCGCGCCCATCGCCAAGGTGTACCGCAGGCTCTACCGGGAGCGTCCGCCGCGCCAGGTGGCCCTGCTGGCCCGTGCGCTGAACACGCTGACCTACCACCACGGCGGGCAGATCACCTCCATCGCCCTGACGCAGCAGGACTTTGACGCCTGTGGCGCACTGAGCGAGGATGCGGAGATCATCGCCAACTACGGCATGGACATCCAGGGCGCGCGCATGTGCGTCTTTGCCCGTGAGAACGGGAAGGGCGGGGTGAAGCTGAGCCTGCGCTCGGTGCATCCGTGGCAGGTGAGTGGCGTTGCGACGCGCTTTGGCGGCGGCGGACACGCGCAGGCTGCCGGCGCGACGGTCACGCTGCCGCTGGAGGAAGCCGTGCAGCAGGTGGTTGAGGCCATGAAGGAAGAACTGGAGAAGGACGAATGAACGGATTCCTGAACATCCTCAAGCCCCCGGGGATGACCAGCGCGGCGGTGGTCGCGGTGGTCAAGCGCCTCACGGGCGAGAAGCGCGTGGGCCACGCCGGGACGCTTGACCCGGAGGCGGCGGGCGTGCTGCCCATCATGATCGGCCGGGCGGCGCGGCTGTTTGACTATCTGGTGGACAAGGAGAAGGCCTATGTGGCCGAGTGCGCCTTCGGTGCTGAAACCGACACGCAGGACGCCACGGGCGTCGTGACCCGCGAGGGCACGAACTACCCGGATTTCGCGGCGGTCTGTGCGGCGGCGAAGCAGCTGGAGGGCGACATCCTGCAGCGCCCGGGTATGTACAGCGCCATCAAGCAGGGCGGCGTGCCCATGTATGAGCGGGCCCGCCGGGGTGAGAGCGTCGAGGTGCCGCAGCGGCAGGTGCACGTGGAGTCCATCACCCTGCACGAGGAGCGCCCGAACCACGGCGTGCTGATGACGGTGCGCTGCGGGCGGGGGACGTACATCCGCTCCATCTGCGAGGATCTGGGCCGCCTGACCGGCTGCCCGGCGCACATGCGCTTCCTGCTGCGCAGCAAGTCGGGCGTTTTCACCCTGGACACCGCCATAACCCTGGAGGAGGCCGCTGCCCACAAGGAGGCCGGCACCCTGGCGGATAACCTGCTGCCCCTGGACTGGCCCATTCAGCACATCTGCCGCGTGAACGCGCCGGAATGGCTGGCAAAGCAGGTGATCAACGGCGTGAAGCTGCCGGTGAAGCGCGTCAGGGGCGCGGCGGAGGTTGCTGAGGGGCAGCCTGTGCGGGTTTATCTGCGCGGGCAGTTCTGGGGCATTGCCGCCCGCGAGGGGGACATGCTGGTCTGGAAGTGCCAGACGCCCCCGGATCATCCTGCTGATCCCAATGAAAAAACGGCCGAGGAGGACAGCCATGAAGATCTTGCGTGACCCCCGGCGCCTGAACCCCTGCGTGGTGGTGCTGGGCATGTTCGATGGCGTACACCGCGGCCATCAGGCGCTGCTGATGCGCGGCGGTGAGCTGGCGCAGGAGATGGCCTTCCCGCTGGCGGTGTGCTGCTTTGAGCCCCACCCGCTCAGGGTGCTGCGGCCCGAGAAGGCGCCGCCGCTGCTGACCACGCTGCCCGAAAAGGCGCGGGTGATGCAGTCCTTCGGCGTGGACAACCTGTGCATCACGCGCTTTGACCGTATGCGTGCCGACCAGAGCCCGGAGGACTTCATGGCCGAGCTGGTGGAGGTCTACGCGCCGGTGGTGGTGGTGTGCGGGTTCAACTTCACCTTTGGCAAGGGCGGCGCTGGCAATGGCAAGCTCCTGCGGGAGTATGGCCGCAAGCACGGCTTCCGCACGGTGATCGTGCCCGAGGTGCTGGTGGGCGGCGCAACCGTCAGCTCCACGCGGATCCGCACCCTTCTGGCGGAGGGGGACGTCCCCATGGTCAACCGCCTGCTGGGCCATGCCTACACCCTGAGCGGCAGGGTGGAGACCGGCAAGCAGCTGGGCCGCACGATGGGCTTCCCCACGGCCAATGTGGCCATCCCGAAGGACAAGGCTCTGCCGGCCTTTGGCGTGTATGCCTGCTGGATGGAAACCGGCGATGGCGCGTACCACCCGGCGGTGGTGAACGTCGGCCGGCATCCGACCCTGCCGGAGGGCAGCGTGACGGTGGAGGCGCACATGCTGGATGGCGAGCCCGACCTGTACGGGCAGCACGTCCGCCTGAGCTTCCTGAAGCACATGCGGCAGGAGATGCGCTTTGAGGACAAGGATGCCCTGCAGCAGCAGATCAGCCGGGATGTGGAGGCCGCCAAGGCGCACTTTGCATCGCTGAAATAATGGCATATGAAAACCCCGCTGTGTCCAGAGTGCACGGCGGGGTTTATGGTATGTTATGGGAGTGGTGTGAGGGTGTGTATTGGGAGAATGGGGTAGATAATGGGAGTTCCTGAGCGTTCGTGCGCGGCAGCATGCTCCACGGGGCGTTCTCAGCCCTGCAGCAGAGCCTCCGCCCACTCGGCGGACTTGAAGCCCACCAGCACCTTGTCCTCCGTGACCAGCACGGGGCGCTTGATGAGCATGCCATCGGAGGCCAGCAGGGCCAGCTGCTCCTCCTCGGTCATGTCAGCCAGCTTGTCCTTCAGGCCGTATTGGGCGTAGAGTTTTCCGCTGGTGTTGAAGAAGCGCTTGAGCGGCAGGCCGCTGCGGCGGTACCAGGCGGTGATCTCTTCGAGGGTGGGCTGCTCGTCGCGGATGTGGCGGGCGGTGTAGGGCAGGCCGTTTTCGTCCAGCCACTTTTTGGCCTTCTGGCAGGTGATGCAGCCGGGGTACCAGTTGAACAGCATGGGGCGTCCTCCTTTCAGTCGCGGGGAAGCATGGCGGCGGCGCGGACGGGCTTGTCCAGCCGCGTTTCAACATAGGCGCGCAGGAGCGCAAAGGGGGCGATCATCTCCGGCGAGTCCACCCAGGAGGCGGAACCGGCCTGCAGCATCGTGCGCATCCAGCGGGCCTGTGCCGCGGATACGGGCACATGCGCCTTCGTGTGGCAATCGTGGCAGACCAGGCCGCCGCCGGCGTGATCGAACCAGGTGGATTCGCTCTCCGTCAGCCGCCGCTCGCAGTGCACGCAGTGCTGGAGCCGGGGCTGGAAGCCCTCGCAGGCCGACAGATGCAGCAGGAAGCCCGCCACCAGCGGCCGCCAGGGCTGATCGCTGAAGGTCAGCCGGGACAGCGTGTGCAGCAGCAGCATGAACAGCTCCTGCGCAGGCGCGCCGGGCTGGATCACGTTCTCCGCCACGTTCAGCAGGTAGGTTCCCACGCTCAGGCGGTCGAAATCCGCGCGGAGGGGGTAGAAGGTCTCGATCAGCTGCGCGGATATGACCGTCAGGTGCGCGCCCTTCTGGTACAGCTCGAAATCCCCCAGGGCGAAGAGCTCGCTGGCGTTGAGGATGGGCGAACGCGGCTTGCGGCAGCCCCGGGCGAGGGCCTCGATGCGCCCCTGGGTGGGGCTGAAGAGGGTCAGCATGCGGTCGTTATCGCGGTAGTTGGCGTAGCGCAGGACGATGGCGGTGCGCTCGGTCTGGCGCAAGGGAATCACCTCGATTCGTATGTCACCATGATACAGGAAAAGCCGCCGCCGGTCAAGTGCCGGGGCGGCTTTGGGCTTATTCGTTGGGGATGAGGGTCGCGAAGTAGATGCAGTCGCCGACCTCGCGGCGCTTGGGGTTGGAGGGGGAGGAGATCTTCACGCCGTTGAGCACCACGGTGGTGGAGGAGCCGCCATCAAGGTTGTAGGCATTGGTCATGCCCAGCTGGTGGCACAGCTTCGCCATCTGCTCCAGGGTGAAGCCCTGATCCTTGAAATCGGTGCTGTCGGGGCCCTCGCAGCATACGATGAGGTACTCCAGCGGGCCGGTCTGGCCGATGACCATGCGCTGCGCCTTCATCCAGGGGCCGTTGTTCTCGTTGTTGGTAAAGACGGTCATGGGCTGGCCGTCTTCCTTGATCAGGTTGGGGCCGAACCAGTAGGTGTGCAGCGCAACGCCGCCGGCAGCCTCGAATTCGTCCCAGGCCTTCTTGCTGGTGGGGCGCAGGTAGTGGAAGTCGCCCTTGTCATCCACGATGAGCAGCTCGCGCAGGTTGTTGGCGTTGAAGCGCATCTTGCGACCGTTGCGGTAGGCGATGCCGCTGTCATGGTAATTGAAGAAATCGCCGTTGATGGCCAGCACGGCGTTGTTGCGCTCGGCCATCTGCTCCACGCGGGCGGTGGTCTTGGAGGGGTACTTGCCGGCCAGCGCCGTGCGGAACTGGGTCACATCGTCCAGCTTCACGCGGATGAGCAGCACGCGGGTCACGCCGTCCTGCTGCACCTCGACCTGCTCCAGAGCGTCGGTCCAGAAGGTGGTCTCGATGATGATGGACAGGCTGTCATCGATGTAGCCGCCGTTGTCGGGCAGATAGCAGTCCGGGTTGGGCGCGTAGGGCGCGGGGGCAGGCTGATTGGCCTGCAGCCAGGGCTCGATGGGGGCATATTCGGTTTCGGCCAGCGCGCAGGGCAGAGCCAGCGTCAGCGCCAGCAGCAGGGTCAGCAGTCGGATGATGTGCTTCATCGGTGAACAGATCCTCTCTGTGTTGTTGGGGTGTTGAATGGGTGATCATTCATCAGTATATCACATTCTGGCGAGGGTTGCAAGATGTGTGAACATCATCTGTACTTTGGGGAAGAGTCTTGCACATTATGGGGAGACGACAGGGGATGACCTGCGGCGAAGTTCTGGCGATGCGCACGTAAAGGCATATGGAGGTTGCATTTTGGCAGCGCGTGTGTTATCCTGTATACTGGAATCATATTTTGGCAAGGAGCTGATCTGATGGAGATCATCGCCCGCATCCGCAACGATTTCCCGACCAAGTTCGGGCTGCCGAGGCAGTCGGGGCTGGTGCCGGAGCTGGTGTCGACCATCGTATTCGAGCCGGAATACCGCGTGGCGGAGGCGCTCAGGGGGATCGAAACCTACTCGCACCTGTGGCTGATCTGGGGCTTCCATCAGGCGGTGCGCGAGGGTGACAGCCAGGCCTGGCGGCCGACGGTCCGCCCGCCGCGTCTGGGGGGCAACACCCGCATGGGCGTGTTCGCGACGCGCTCGCCCTTCCGGCCCAATCCGCTGGGACTGACGGTGGTCAGGCTCCTGGCGGTGGAGGATTCACCGGAGGGCAAGGTGCTCATCGTGTCCGGCGCGGACATGATGGACGGCACGCCGGTCTACGATATCAAGCCCTACCTGCCCTATGTGGACAGCATCCCGGAGGCCATGGGCGGCTTCACGGAGGAAAAGGCGGCGTACCATCTGGCGGTGGACTTCCCGGAGGAACTGCTCAGGCAGATGCCGGAGAACCAGCGGGAGACGCTGCTGGGCGTTCTGGCGCAGGATCCCCGCCCGGCTTATCAGCACGACGAGAACCGCGTGTACGGCTTTGCGTATGCGGGGATGGATATCCGTTTCACCGTGTGCGATGGCCTGTTAACCGTTGTGGATATTGTAAAGGAGTGACACACCCATGAGCATCATCGAAACGCTTGTTGAGCAGTTCCCCATCCGCAAGAGCGGCAAGCAGAAGGAGGCCTTCCGCGACTGGTTCATCACCTGGGCGCGGGAGCAGGGCTACACGGCCCAGGCCACCACGCACCGGGGGATCTTCCACAGCACCAATGTGGTGGTGGGCGACCCGGAGCAGGCGGAGGTCGTCTTCACGGCGCATTATGACACCCCGGCGGTGATGCCGCTGCCCAACTTCATCACGCCCTGCAATGTGCTGGTGTATCTGCTGTATCAGCTGCTGCTGGTGCCGGTGCTGCTGGCACCCCCGGCGGCGCTGGCGGCTTTACTGGGATTTGTGCTGTCGCGGCTGGGCGTGGAGCCGGAGGCTGCAGCCAGGGTCGCGGGGTTTGTGGGCTTCATCGGCGTGTATGTGATGCTGGGGATCATGATGTTCGGCCCGGCGAACAGGCACAACGTGAACGACAACACCTCCGGCGTGGCGGCGGTGATGGAGCTGATGCAGCGCCTGCCCGGGGACCAGCGGGGCAAGGCGGCCTTCATCCTCTTCGACAACGAGGAGAAGGGCATGCTGGGCAGCGCAGCTTACGCCAGCGCCCACAAGGCGGTGAAGAAGGAGAAGCTCCTCATCAACATGGACTGCGTGGGCGATGGCGAAAACCTCCTCTTCTTCGCCAACCGCAAGACCCGCGAACTGCCCTGCTACCCCCGGCTGGAGGCGGCGATGGCTGCACAGACGGGCCGGAACTTCGTCATGAACCGGATGGAGAAGTGCGTCTACCCCTCCGATCAGGCGAATTACAGGCTGGGCGTCGCCGTGTGCGCGTGCAATCAGATGAAGGTGATCGGCTACTACTGCGACAAGATCCACACCAGGAAGGACACCGTCTGCGAGCAGGTCAACCTGGACTTCCTCGCCGATGGACTGACGGCCTTCGTGGCCAGCCTGTGATGAATGGAGGAGCGTATGACGATTCTGGAACAGATCAACGGGCAGTTTCCCATCCGCCGCAGCGATGAGCAGAAGGCGGCCTTCCGCCAGTGGGTGATGGGCGAGATGACCCGGATGGGCTACCGCCCGCGGGTGGAGGAGAACGGCAAGCACCACAATGTCGTCTGCGGCAGCCCGGACGGGGAGCGCATCACCATCACCGCGCACTATGACACGCCGGCCTGCATCGGCCTGCCGAACCTGATGATCCCCCGCAACTTTGCGGTGTATGCGCTGTATCAGGCGATGATCGTGCTGATCCTGCTGAGCATCGCCTTCGCGGCGGGCTTTGGCCTGATGGCGCTCACCGGCAGCGAGGTGATGCTGCGCGTGGGCCTGCTGGGTGCGTACCTGCTGCTGCTGGGCTTCATGCTCTATGGCCCGGCCAACAAGCACAACGTCAACGACAACACCTCCGGCGTGGCGGCGCTGCTGCAGACCATGGCGCAGATCCCCGAGGAGCACCGCCAGAAGGTGGCCTTCATCCTCTTTGACAACGAGGAGAAGGGCTGCAGGGGTTCCAAGGCCTATGCCAAGGAGCATCTGGCGGTGATGCACACCCGCCTCATCGTTAACCTGGACTGCGTCGGCGTGGGCGAGCACTTCCTCCTCAGCGTCCCCTCGCTGGCGAAGAATATGGAGGAGTACCAGCTGCTGGAGCGGGTTCTGGCGGAGCAGCCCGGACGCACGGTGCACTTCTTCAGCGCGCTGACCACACGCGGCAACTCGGATTTCCGCTCCTTCAAGTGCGGCGTGGGTGTGTCTGCCTACAGGAGGGTTGCGGGCGTGGGATTCTGTACCGGCGCCATCCACACCAGCCGCGATACCCGGGCGGACGAGGGGAATATCGCCTTCATCGCAGATGGTCTGGCGGCGTGCGTGGGGCAGCTGGAAGAGCGGGGTTAAGCATTTTGGCGCGAGGGCTTCCGGGTGCATGAAATCCACCAAATCGGCCGGATGAAACTGTCGTTTTTGCCGAAATTGAGGGAACGGCGCTGTAAGGTATTGACGAAAATGCACTTCGGGTTTATGATTTATACATGTAACACGAAGTTGCACGAGAGGAGGGCCTGATATGGTGACAGCCATGGGTCCGTTGCCCTTGTTCTGGTATATTTACAGCCCCCGCGCGCGGCAGGGCCGCAAGCGGAGTGGGTCGGAGGGCTTCAATGTTGCCCTTTATTCCGACGGCTCACTGGTATACAGCAAGTATGACGAGAATTTTGACCCCCAGGAGCAGAGCTGCTTCCAGCTGCCCATGGAAGTGACGGACACGTTCCTGATGATCCTGCAGAGCGAAACCTGGTGGCTGCGGACGCTGCCGCTGCACATCCGCTCGCAGCAGCCGATCCCGGAGTATTCCTGCCGGTTCGGCTTCGCGGGGCATCCGCTGTTCACATGCGACGAGATGCTGAAGATGACGATGCTCTCGGATGTTGACCGCAACGGCGTGTATGCCCGCCGGCTGCATGTGATGATGGAGTTCATCACCGAGATGCTGTACGGCTATGGCATGCTGCTGCAGCTGGACAGCTTCACGTGGGACTGGCGGCGAATCCAGCCGCTGCCCCAGGATCAGGCGAACGCCCGCATGCTGGCGCTCAACAACCAGCAGCAGGAGCTGGAGCAAATGACCGCGGCGCAGTAACAATGTGAAACGAGCGGCAGTATCAGCCCGGAGAATGGCGATACTGCCGCTTTTTGCGGCGGAAGGCCGCGAATGCAAGGAGGAAACGACGATGAACGCGAAGTATCAGGCATGGCTCAACTGCCCCGGAATGCCCGAGGAGCTGCTCAGCCAGCTGCAGGCGATGAACGAGGAGCAGATCTCCGACAGCTTCTACCGCGAGCTGGCCTTCGGCACCGGCGGCCTGCGCGGCGTGCTGGGCGCGGGCACCAACCGCATGAACCTCTACACCGTCTCCAAGGCCACGCGCGGCCTGGGCAAGTACCTCAAGGAGACCTTCGAGAAACCCAGCTGCGCGGTTTCCTGCGACAGCCGCATCCACTCCACCGACTTTGCCCGCCTGACCGCCGCCACCCTGGCGCAGATGGGCGTCCGCGTGTACATCTACCGCACGCTGATGCCCACCCCCATGCTGTCCTACGCCGTGCGCCACCTGCACACCAGCGCGGGCGTGATGGTCACCGCCTCCCACAACCCGGCCAAGTTCAACGGCTACAAGGTCTACGGCGCGGACGGCTGCCAGATCACCATCGAGGCGGCTGACCGCATTTACGGCTACATCTGCGCCGAGGAGACGCTGGTGCCCGAGCTGCCGGACTTCGACGCCCTGATGGCCTCCGGCATGATCTCCTGGATCGATGAGGAGACCATCCAGAGCTATTATCAGGTCATGGAGGGCCTGCGCATTGCCCCTGCGACCGAGCGCCTCCACCTGGTTTACAGCCCCCTCAACGGCACCGGCAACGTGCCTGTGCGCGAGATGATGAAGCGCATGGGCAACATCGACGTGGAGATCGTCGCCGAGCAGGAGCTGCCCGACGGTCATTTCCCCACCTGCCCCTACCCGAATCCCGAGATCCGCGAGGCCATGCGTTTGGCCATTGCCAAAACCATCGAGACCGGCGCGGATATGTGCCTGGCCACCGACCCGGACTGCGACCGCATCGGCGCGGGCGTCCGCGTGGGCGACGAGGTCACCCTGATCTCCGGCAATGACATGGGCGTGCTGCTGCTGGACTACATCTGCAGCCACCGGGAAAAGACGGAGCTGACGCCCGTGGCTGTCAAGACCATTGTGACCACGGAGATGGCCGTTCCGATCTGCGAAAAGTACGGCGTGGAGCTGCGCAATGTGCTGACGGGCTTCAAGTTCATCGGCGAGCAGATCGGCCTTCTGGAGGCGGAGGGTCATCCGGAGCGCTACATCTTTGGCTTCGAGGAGAGCTACGGCTACCTCTCCGGCACCGATGTGCGCGACAAGGACGCGGTCAACGCCGCCGTGCTGGTGTGCGAGATGGCCGCGAATTACAAGGCCCAGGGCCTGACGCTGCTGGATAAGCTGGAGCTGCTGCGCAAGGAGCACGGCTTCTTCGCCCAGCGCCTGCTGACCTTCGAGTACGAGGGCGAGTCCGGTGCGAAGACCATGGCGGGCATCATGGCGAACCTGCGCAGGCCCCTGGCGGACTTCGCGGACGAGGCCTTCCAGACTGCAACCCGCATCGACTACGAGAACGACGAGACTGGCCTGCCCAAGTCCGACGTGCTGAGCTTCTCTCTGGCGGACGGCTGCAAGATCATCGTCCGTCCCTCCGGCACGGAGCCCAAACTGAAGGCGTACCTGTTCGCCCGGGGGGCTGATCAGGCGGCGGCCGAGACGGTGCTGGATGTGCTCGAGGCGCTGATGAACCGCTACTGCAAGGCGTAAGCAGCTGCAGCCACAAAAGGAACGCATCCATGACGGGTGCGTTCCTTTCTGTTTGGCGGGACATCGGCGCATCAAAAAATCCCGGGCCATAAGCGGCTCGGGACTTTTGTGTATCTGGGGATCAGCCGTTGATAAACTCGGGCTCAGCCATGACGTTCAGGGCGTCGATGATGGCCTGAACGATACCGGCCTCATCCAGGGTGAACTCCTCGGCGTTGACCGGGGTGGTCTTGCCGATGAACAGTGCGGTCACGTCTTCGGAGACGGGCTCGCCGTTCACGGTCGCGGTCAGGAAAGCGATGGCGTTGTTCTCATCCACACGGAGGGTGACAACGGCGGCCTCGGTCTCGATCACGGTGCCTTCGTCGGTCACGTTCACGATGGGGTACTGAACCTCGGGCAGCACGACGGGCTCGTCAACAACGGGCTCCTCAACGACGGGCTCCTCGACGACGGGTTCCTCGACGACGGGCTCGTCAACGACGGGCTCCTCGACAACGGGCTCGTCAACGACGGGCTCTTCGACGACGGGCTCCTCGACGACGGGCTCCTCGACGACGGGCTCCTCCACGACGGGCTCGTCAACAACGGGCTCCTCAACGACAGGTTCCTCGACAACGGGCTCCTCGACGACGGGCTCCTCGACAACGGGCTCGTCAACAACGGGCTCCTCGACGACAGGCTCCTCGACAACGGGCTCCTCGACGACAGGCTCCTCGACGACGGGCTCCTCGACAACGGGCTCCTCAACGACGGGCTCTTCGACGACGGGCTCTTCGACGACGGGCTCCTCGACGACGGGCTCTTCAACAACGGGCTCCTCGACGACAGGCTCCTCGACAACGGGCTCCTCGACGACGGGGGTGCCGTTCAGCGCGCTCTGGGCCAGCAGCAGGGCGGCCATCGCGTCATCCACGGCCACCTGAGCAGTGGCGTTGGCGGCCTGGGCGGCCTCCAGGTCAGCCGTCAGCACGGCGATCTGCTCCACGTTGGCGGCGTTCTCGGCCTGCAGGGTGGCCAGATCGGCCTCCAGGGTGGCCACGCGCGCGGTGGACTCCTCCAGCGTCAGGTTCGCCTCGTCCAGGGCTTCCTGCGCGGCGCTCAGCTCGTCTTCCACGCTGTCCTTGGCAGCGATGGTGTTGTTCAGATCCTCCTGCGCGGTGGTCAGCTGACCGGTGAGGGAATCCACCTGGGCGTTGAGGTTATTGGTGCTGTTCATCATCCAGCCGATGACGGCCACGGCGACCACCAGCACCACGATCAGCGCGATGAGGGTGCCATAGCTCTTCTTGGCGGGGGCAGCGTCCTTCACGGGGGTGGCCTTCACGGGGGTGGCCTTGGCAGGCGCAGAGGTCTTACGGGATTTCTTGGACATGGGGGATCTCCTCCTTCATGTTAATCATTCGGGGCGGGTTACTCCTGCGGGGTGCCGCAGACTCCGGACAGGGTTGACAATGCGGCTTCCACCTGCTGGGAAGTGGCGGCAGGGGCGGGCAATGCGGCCAGCTGCGCCTCCAGCTCGGCAATGAGCGCATTCTGGGCGGCGACTTCCTCGCGCAGCGTGCTGCGCTGTGTCTTCAGTTCGGTCACGCGGTCCGCGGCTGCCTGCGCGGCAGGGGCGGCGGTTTCCAGCTGCGCCAGCACGTCGGGCAGTTCTTCTGTGGCCTCGCGGAGCTGCTTTTGCTGCAGGGCCAGGCGCTTTTGGGCAGAATCGAGCTTGCCCTGCAGGTCGGCGACATCCGCAATGAGGCTTTGGTGGCGGATGATCTGCGTTACCAGCACGGTGCACAGCGCGAGCATCACGGCCACAAACAGCAGGCGGAACCAACGGGGAAACCCATGGGTCATCTGATACATTCACCTCCTGGGCCGATGGATGTACCATCGCTTCACATATTGTATCATACTTGGAATGAAAAAGCAAAGGACTTTGGAAGATATCTTGCTTCTTTTGTGCATTTTGTGTACCGGGTGATGCCCGGGCGGAAGGAGCGGGCGCGGCGACGCGCTGTGATGGCAGAAAAGAGGCTGTCAGCGTCGGCTGAAACCAGGTCGGGGGAGCAGAAACGACGCGTTCCGCGCTTTTGCGGGAAAATTTCGGGAAAGGGCTTGCAAACCACCGGCAATTCCGCTATAATAAACCGGATAGCGAGATAAGGCTGACCGACAGGATCAGACAAGGAGGATGACCACGTGCGAATGCTGCTCAAGGGCGGTCTGGTGTACGATCAGGGCCGTCTTGTACCGATGGATATTGAAGTCACGGACGGTGTTGTGACCGGCCGCGGTTTGTCCATTGCTTCTGATGCGGATATGGTGTTTGACTGCCAGGGGCTGGCAGTGTTTCCCGGATTTGCGGATGTGCATGTGCACTTGCGTGAGCCGGGATTTTCTTATAAGGAAACGATTGAGACCGGCACGAGGGCCTGCGCCCGCGGCGGCTTCACGGTGGTGGGCGCTATGCCCAACCTGAATCCTGCGCCCGACAGCGACGAGCATCTGGCGGTGCAGGAAAGGCTGATTGCAGAGCAGGCCGTCATCCGGGTGCTGCCCTATGCGGCCATCACCATCGGCCAGAAGGGCGAGGGCGAGCTGACGGACATCGCAGGCCTGGCGCACCGGGTCATTGGCTTCTCCGACGACGGCCGCGGCGTGAAGGATCTGCTCACCATGCATAAGGCCATGGAATGCTGTGTTGCGGCGGATTCCATCATTGCGGCTCACTGCGAGGACATGAGCCTCATTCCGGCGGGCGGCGCGATCCACGATGGCGCGTTTGCCCGCGAGCACGGCATCCCCGGCATCCCCTCCAAGAGCGAGTGGGCCCCCATCGCCCGTGATGTTGACCTGGCCCTGGCCACCGGCTGCCGCTACCATGTCTGCCACGTCAGCACCAGGGAGAGCGTCGAAATTATCCGCCAGGCCAAGGCCAAGGGTGTGGACGTCACCTGCGAGACCGGTCCCCACTACCTGCTGCTGTGCCAGGACGATCTGCAGGATCTGGGCCGCTTCAAGATGAACCCGCCTCTGCGCAATCGCGAGGACATGGCCGCGCTGGTGGAGGGCCTCCTGGACGGCACCATCGACATGATCGCCACCGACCACGCGCCCCACTCCGCCGAGGAGAAGGGGAAGGGCCTGGCGAAATCCGCCATGGGCGTGGTGGGCATCGAGACGGCCTTCCCGCTGATGTACACCTACTTCGTGGAGACCGGCCGGATGAGCCTGGAAACCCTGATGGAGCGCATGGTCTACGCGCCCAGGAAGCGCTTCCGCCTGGATGGCGGCATCGAAATCGGCGACCGCGCGGAAATCACCGTCTTCGACCTGAACGCGGACAAGACGATCGCCCCCGCCGACTTCCTCTCCAAGGGCAAGGCCACGCCCTTTGAGGGCTGGAAGGTGCACGCGGAGTGCAAGCTGACCGTGTGCGGCGATGGCATTGCATACTGCGATATCTAATTATGAATTAGGAATTATGAATGATGAATTTAGAATGCGGGACGGTACTGAAACTGACAAATCAGGCTGCAGTAACCAAATTCCTAATTCTTAATTCATAATTCATAATTACCCGAAGGGAGACCGCTATGATGTACAAACTGATTGAAAACACCCAGCTGACCGCCACCGTATGGCGCATGAAGCTGGCGGGCGACACCAGCGCCATCAAGGCTCCCGGCCAGTTCGTGCAGCTGACTGTCCCCGGCTTCTACCTGCGCCGCCCCATCTCCATCTGCAACTGGGACGAGGAGACCATCACCCTGGTGTACAAGGTCGTCGGCCAGGGCACCGAGGCCATGTCCGCGATGAAGCTCGGCATGGAGCTGGACGTTCTCAATGGCCTGGGCAATGGCTTTGATACCTCCCGCTGCGGCGACAAGCCGTTGCTGATCGGCGGCGGCGTGGGTCTGCCCCCCATGATCGGCCTTTGCAGGCAGCTGCTGGCCGAGGGCAAGCACCCCACCGTGCTGGCGGGCTTCAATACCGAAAGCGAAGTCTTCCTGCGCGACGCGGTGGAGGAAATGGGAGCGCCCTTCGTGCTGGCCACCATGGACGGCAGCGCGGGCGTGAAGGGCCTGGTCACCGACGCGATGGCTGACCTCGACTTCACCGACGTCTGCGCCTGCGGCCCCCTGCCCATGCTCAAGGCCATCATGAACGCCACGGAAAAGCCCGCCCAGCTCAGCTTTGAGGAGCGCATGGGCTGCGGCTTCGGCGCGTGCATGGGCTGCACCGTGAAGGTCAAGGGCGGCTATAAGCGCATCTGTAAGGACGGCCCCGTGCTGGATCGAGAGGAGGTCATCTGGTAATGAAAGACTTGTCCGTAACCCTCTCCGGCGTGAAGCTGGACAACCCCGTCATCCCGGCCAGCGGCACCTACGGCTTCGGTCAGGAGTTCCTGCCGTACTATGACATCAACATCCTGGGCTCCCTGAGCTTCAAGGGCACCACCGCCGAGAGCCGCTTCGGCAACCCCACGCCCCGCATCGCCGAGTGCCCCAATGGCATGCTGAACTCCGTGGGCCTTCAGAACCCCGGCGTGGATCACGTCATCGCCCACGAGCTGCCTGCCCTGCGCAAGGTGTTCCGCAAGCCCATCGTGGCCAACATCAGCGGCTTCTCCATCGAGGAGTACGTCGAGTGCGTGTCCAAGCTGACCCGCGAGGAGCAGGTGGAGATCCTCGAGGTGAACATCTCCTGCCCGAACGTCCACGGCGGCGGCATGGCCTTCGGCACCAGCCCTGAGGCCGCAGCGGCCGTCACCCGTGCGGTGAAGCAGGTCGCCACCAAGCCCGTCTACATCAAGCTGAGCCCCAATGTGACGGACATCGTGTCCATCGCCAAGGCCTGCGAGGAAGCCGGTGCGGATGGTTTGTCCCTGATCAACACCCTGCTGGGCATGCGCATCGACCTGAACCGCCGCAAGCCCATCCTGGCCAATGTCATGGGCGGCTACTCCGGCCCCGGCATCTTCCCGGTGGCGGTGCGCATGGTGTATCAGGTGACCGGCGCGGTCAAGATCCCCGTCATCGGCATGGGCGGCATCGCGACTGCCCGCGACGTCATCGAGATGATGATGGCCGGCGCCAAGGCCGTGCAGGTCGGCGCGGCGAACCTGGTCAACCCCTACGCCTGCAAGGAGATCATCGAGCAGCTGCCCATCGAGATGGAGAAGCTGCGCATTGACCGGCTGAGCGACATCACCCGCGTATAAACAAGAAAGCGGAAAAAAAGGGTTAAGGGGCGGTTGCCCCTTACGGGGGATGGAAGGGGCCGCGGAGGCCCCTCCCCGCCGGAGGCCCCGGCCCGCAGCCGAAAAAGCCCCGCGCGTCTTTCGCGGAATCTCTGATTCCGCCGAAACAGCTCGCCCAGCCGCAAAGGAACGAACCAAAGCCGCATAATCCGGCTTGCCGTAAAGGAGCAAACCATGCCTAAAGCACTGACCGACAGGGAAGCCCGCGGAGCAATCGGCCTGATCGCCTGCATTCTCGTCGCCACGACGGGATTTGCGCTGTCCGATGCAGCGCGGCTGATTCTCGGAGACTGGCTGTGCCTTCCGCAAGCTGTGATCGTCAGCCGCGCTGTGCTGGCAATCGCTGTGGTCTGTGCGGTTTGCAGCCTGATCCTGTGGATGCTGCGCGGAGAATGGATGGCGAAGCGCTTCTCGGGCGCATGGCTGCCGGGCGCTCTGCTGGGAATACCGATTACGGCAGTCGTTGGCATTTTGCTGGGCTTAGTGAGCCGGATCAATGAATCGCAGGCCTGGCTGGATGCGGCGATCATGCTCCGGATCTCGCGCATGATCGGCGCGGCGGCAATGCCGCTGACGGTGCTTGGGTGCTGTCTGTACGTCGGCGTCAGGCGGCGCTGCATCAAAAAGTGACTTTCACATGCCCTGCGCATGTTGAAATACATAACAACAATGTAGGAGGAAACAACAATGGCTAAGGACGTCATCATTGCCCTCGACTTTGAGAATAAGGAAAAGACCCTCGCGTTCCTTTCGCAGTTCACCGGCCGCAAGCCCTTTGTGAAGATCGGCATGGAGCTGTACTACGCCGAAGGCCCCGACATCGTGCGCGAGATCAAGGCCCGCGGCCACAAGATCTTCCTGGACCTGAAGCTGCACGACATCCCCAACACCGTCAAGAAGGCCATGGCCGTGCTGCGCCACCTGGACGTGGACATGACCAACCTGCACGCCGCTGGCACCATCGCCATGATGGAAGCTGCCCGTGAAGGCCTGACCCGCGAGGACGGCACCTGCGGCGTGCTGCTGGCCGTGACCCAGCTGACCTCCACGAGCGAGGAGCGCATGCAGAATGAGCTGCTCATCACCGCTTCCATGCCCGACACGGTGAAGAAGTACGCCCTGAACGCCAAGGCTGCCGGCCTCTCCGGCGTGGTGTGCAGCCCCCTGGAGGCTGCCCTGGTCAAGGAAGCCTGCGGCGCGGACTTCATGACCGTCACCCCCGGCATCCGCTTCGCTGACGGCGACGTGGGCGACCAGGTGCGCATCATGACCCCCGAAAAGGCCCGCGCGGCCAGCGACTACATCGTCGTGGGCCGCCCCATCACCGCCGCGGCGGATCCGGTGGCGGCGTATGAGCGCTGCATCCGCGAGTTCCTGGGGGAGTGAGAAAATTAGGAATTATGAATTAGGAATTATGAATTTAGTTTGTGTTCCTGATTTGTAATTCGGAGGTGGCAGGATGAAGGAGTATAATGCGATTGTTGTCAAAAGCAAGGCTTTTGCACTGCGAATCATCAAGCTTTATCAAATGCTTAACCAGAAGCATGAATTCATCTTGTCAAAACAAATGCTGCGCAGCGGTACGTCAATTGGCGCAAACATCAAGGAGGCAATCCGCTCGCAAACGAGGGCTGATTTCTACGCTAAACTGTTTATCGCTTTGAAGGAAGCCAGTGAAACCGAGTATTGGCTTGAACTACTTCACGAGAGCGGCTACATCGACAATGATGCGGCCTTTCAAAGCATCTACAGCGATTGTCAGGAAATCCTCTCAATTCTTGCAGCCATCACAAAAACACAGAAAGAATCCAGACTATAAATTCATAATTCATAATTCCTAATTCATCATTTGAAAGGAGCTACCATCATGGAAGCGTATAAGATTGAGTTCATTAAGTTCCTCGAGGACGCCGGCGTGCTGAAGTTCGGCGATTTCACCGCCAAGTCCGGCCGCAAGATCCCTTACTTCATCAACGCCGGCGACATCAAGACCGGCGACCAGATCGCCAGGCTGGGCGAGTTCTATGCCCGCGCGTACATGGAGAAGGTCGGCAGCAAGCGCACCGTGCTGTATGGCCCTGCCTACAAGGGCATCTCCATCGCGGTTTCCACCGCTGTGGCGCTTTCCAAGCAGGGCCTGGACGTGCCCTTCTTCTTCAACCGCAAGGAAGCCAAGGATCACGGCGAGGGCGGCGTGTTCGTGGGCTATGTGCCCAAGGCCGGTGAGGAGGTCGTCATCGTGGAGGACGTGATCACCGCCGGCACCGCCATCCGCGAGAGCATGGCCATTCTGAGCAACCTGGAGGGCGTGAAGGTCGCCGCCACCTTCATCATGGTGGACCGCAAGGAAAAGGGCAAGACCGACAAGGGCGCCATGGAAGAGGTGCGCGATGAGTTCGGCTTCCCGGTGTACTCCGTGGTGGATGTGTACGACATCATCGAGTACCTCGAGCAGGATCCGAAGAATGCCGAGAACGTGCAGCGCATCCGTGATTACCTGGCTGTGAATGGGGCGAAGTAAGATGCTCGAGATCAGGAAGGTAACCCGCAAGTTTGGCGCGAAGTACGGCGTCCGGGATGCAGAACTGACCATCGAGCCCGGGCACACCTACGCGCTGCTGGGCCCCAACGGCAGCGGCAAGACGACGCTGATGAAGATGATCGCGGGCCTGATGATGCCCACCAGCGGCGAGATCCTGCTGGATGGCGTGAAGATCGGCCCGAAGACCAAGGCGAAGATCGCCTACATGCCCACGGAGAGCTACTTCTACAACTACATGACCATCATGGACGCGGGCAGGTACTACCGCGACTTCTTCCGGGACTTCAGCATGGCGCGGTATCAGGAGATCCTCCAGCGCATGGACCTGAACCCGAAGGATAAGATCGCCAAACTTTCCTCGGGCATGAATGCCAAGGTGCGCCTGGCCCTGACCCTGAGCCGCGACGCCGAGCTGCTCATGTTCGATGAGCCCCTCAACGGCGTGGATATCCTCACCCGCACGCAGGTGATCAATGAGATCATCCGCTTCCGGGCGCAGGGGCGCTCCATGATCATCTCCACCCACCTGGTGGAGGAGATGGACGAGTACATCGACCGGGTGGTCTTCATGAAGCACGGCGAGGTGGCACTGCAGGGTATCCGGAGCGAGCTGACGCAGGAGAAATCCCTGACGGAGCTGTATCTGGAGCTGTACGCGCCCCCGGCGGAACCTGCTGCTGCGGTGGCGGTATCCGCTGCTGCGCCTGCGGCCGTTGCAGAGGAGGTGGCCGGCGATGCTTAAGCTGCTGAAATACGAGTTCCGCAAGGGCCTGACCTCCATCCTGGTGATGCTGGCCATCACCGCCGCGCTGGAGGGCTACTTCCTCTACGGCCTGTTCTCCTGGGCGGATGACGGCGTGCATACGGCCATCGCCGGTATGATGCTGCTGTTCATGACTCTGGCGGTGTACGTCTTCGTGCTGGTGCGCGGTGTGACGAGCTACTCGGGCGAACTGAAGAGCCGCAGCGCATATCTCATCTTCATGACGCCCCATTCCACAAGGAAGATCATCGCTTCCAAGTTCCTGTTCACCTTCGTGCTCGGCGTGCTCTTTGGCGGGCTGTATATCGGCCTGGGCGTGGTGGACGTGGGTCTGCTGCTCAGGGAGCTGGGCGAGCTGGAAGAGTTCATTGAGATGTTCCGTGAGGCCATGCAGGAGCTGGGCATCCGGGTGGATCAGATCGCCATGGCGGCCGTGTTCACGGTGATCTACATGGTGCTGTCGCTGCTGTCCTTCTTCGCCGTGGCGTATCTGGCGGTGACGCTGAGCCACACGCTCTTCCGCGATAAGAGCTGGCGCTGGGTGATGGCGATCCTGTTCTACTTCATGATCAATTATGGCATTGGCCTGATCAACTCGATCTTCCCCACGGCGTACATGAGCATGCGCTTCACGGAGGCGCCGGGCGTGGGGAACCTCGCGGAGGCCTATGGCATCCAGACGGCGCCCACCTTCAAGGATCTGCTGATCCTCGTGGTGCCGCAGGCGCTGGTGAGCCTGGCGACGATCATCGCATCCTTCTTTGGCTGCGCGTGGATGCTGGACAAGAAAGTTTCCCTGTGATAAACGACTGATGACAGAAAAGGAGCGATACCCTTGCGCCACCTGATCGACATCACTGACTTCACGGTTGAGGAGATCGAAGCGATTCTCGACCTGGGCGATGAGATGATCGCCGACCCTGCCGCGTACAAGGAAGCCCTGCGCGGGAAAATCCTGGCGACGCTGTTCTTTGAGCCGTCCACCCGCACCCGCCTGTCCTTCGAATCGGCGATGCTGAGCCTGGGCGGAAGCGTCCTGGGTTTCTCCTCGGCAGACTCCTCGTCCACGGCCAAGGGCGAGAGCCTGATGGACACCATCCGCACCGTCAGCTGCTATTCGGATATCATTGCCATGCGCCACCCCAAGGAGGGCGCGCCCATGGCCGGCTCCCTCAAGAGCTATGTGCCCATCATCAACGCGGGTGACGGCGGCCACAACCACCCCACCCAGACCCTGACCGACCTGATGACCATCCGCCGCTGCAAGGGCCGCCTGGGCAACATGGTCGTGGGCATGTGCGGCGACCTGAAGTTCGGCCGCACGGTGCACAGCCTCATCGGCGCCATGAGCCGCTATGAGGGTGTTGAATTCGTGCTGATTTCCCCGCCGGAACTGAAGGTGCCCGCCTACATCAACGACGAGCTGAAGAAGAAGGCCATTCCCTTCCGCGAGGTCGAAACGATGGAGGAGGTCATGCCGGAGCTGGACGTGCTGTACATGACCCGCGTGCAGAAGGAGCGCTTCTTCAACGAGGCTGATTACATCCGCCTGAAGGACACCTACATCCTCGACCCGGAGAAGCTCAGGACGGCGAAGACGGACCTGTCCATCCTGCATCCGCTGCCCCGCGTGAACGAGATCTCCACCCGGGTGGATGATGACCCCCGCGCGGTCTACTTCGACCAGGTGCGCAACGGCCGCTTTGTCCGCATGGCGCTGATCAAGACCCTGCTGGATTGGAGGAACGAGGCATGAAGGTAGATTCTATCCACACCGGCATTGTGCTGGACCACATCAGGGCGGGCCGCGGCATGGACGTGTACCGCTACCTGCACCTGGACGAGCTGGACTGCCCCGTGGCCTACATGCGCAACGTCCGTTCTGAGGCCATGGGCCGCAAGGACATCATCAAGATCGACGCGAACATCAACGTGGATCTGGACGTGCTGGGCTACCTTGACCCCGGCATCACCGTCAACATCATCGTCGACGGCCAGCTGGTGGAAAAGAAGAAGCTCTCCCTGCCGGAGAAGCTCACGAATGTCATCACCTGCAAGAACCCGCGCTGCATCACCACCGTGGAGGGTGCGCTGGATCAGGTGTTCCTGCTCAAGGATCGTGCCCGCGGCGTGTACCGCTGCATGTTCTGCGATGCGGAGCGCAAGTCGAAGGCGCTGCGCTGATTGCTCCAAATGAAATGCGCTCCCCTGGCCGGAATGGCGGGGGAGCGCATTTGTGTGCATGGAAGGACGGATACATCAGTCGAGGATCAGCAGATTCTCCATCTCCGTCAGGCGCAGGCTCAGGCCGTGGTCGATGGTGACGCTGCCGATGGAGCGCGTCGGTGCGGAGAACGGCGCGGCATAGCTGAACGAGCCGGTGACGTCCAGCTCCGCCAGCCAGACGGGGTACTCCGCGATGGCGTAGGAGGACAGGGGCGACTCCGTCCGGCAGGTCGGCGGCAGGACGACAAGGTCGCTTTCCCATTCATACCAGATGGCCAGGTCGGTCAGCTCCTGCGTGGTCAGGTTGAGCACGGCCAGGTGGCTGCGGTGGATCCCCGAGCCCCAGGAGTAGGTGAAGAGCAGGTCGGGCGTGCCGTTGTCGTCCGCGTCGCAGGGGACGGCGCTGGTCACGCCCCAGCCGCCGAAGGACATGCCCAGCACATACGCGCCCTCCTGCGTCACCAGCAGGGTCTGGCAGGTCTGGTTGTCCTTGATGATACGCCAGCCCGTGCCGTTGAGGGTGGGCGGAGTCGCATCGTGCCAGTCGGCGTCGGGCGGGGGCTTCATGCCGTTCTCCTGCCAGGCGTCGGGCAGGGGCGTCATGCCAGATGACGTCCAGACTTCCGCGGGCAGGGAGGGCAGGGGCTCGCCGGTCAGGCGCAGGAAGGTGTCGGGTATTTCTGCGGCGGCGCAGCCGGTGCAGCGCAGCAGCGTCAGGCAGAGCAGCAGGGACAGGAGCTTGCGCATAGGGGGCCTCCTTTCACATCGGGTGGGTCAGCAGTGCCCAGGCCAGCGCGGCGGCGAGGGCAAGGAAGGCGGCGAGGCTTCCGGCGGTCAGGCGGCGGAAGCTGCACAGGGCGGCGATGCGCCTGTTCAGCGGGCTGCCGCCGAAGGGGGAGGCGAGGGCGCGGCGGCTGACGGCGGCATCCACCAGCGCGTGGGCGTAGGCGCGCCGGGCGGGCACATCCATGCGGGCGATGGCGGATTCGTCGCAAGCCAGCTCCGTATCGCGCAGAAATGCGCGGAGCATCAGCCACACGGCGGGGTTGAACCAGTGCAGGCAGGCGGTCAGCAGGGCGAGCAGCCGCCAGAGGTTGTCCAGGCGGCGGATGTGGGAGCGCTCGTGGGCGAGGATGGACGGCAGGTCGCATTCCGCGATGTCCGATGGGATGAGGATGCGCGGCCGGATCATGCCGTACACCGCCGGGCTGCGTACGCGGTCGGAGCGGTACAGGTATCCGCTGACGGGTCGGGCGGAGGCGGCGTCCCGTCGGTTCGACTGCCATGCCAGCAGCAGCACGCCCAGCAGCGCCAGCAGTCCCGTCAGCCAGACCCACCCCGTAGCAGTGAGGACGGTCTGCACCTGTGTGGTGCGGTAGGTCAGAGGTGAGTAGGTCTGCGCCAGCTGTACCATGTTGGTCATGCGAAGGGGCGATTGTCCGCTGACCGGCACGGGCGTGTATGTGCTGTCTGGCAGCAGGTTCAGCATGCTGGCGGACGACGGCAAGCCGAAGGGCATCCACAGCCGCAGCAGAGGAATAGCCCACAGCCCGTGGGCGATGCGCCGGGGCATGCGCCGCCAGCGCCCGATGAGCCACACGATCAGCCCCGCCAGCGTCCCGGTGAGGCTCATGCTCAGCAGCCAGTAGAAGCAGGTAGCCATTGTATCACTCCCCGGCGTTGCGGTCGATCATTTCCCGCAGCGCAGCAGCCTCCGCGTCCGAGAGCGGCCCGTCCTCCAGCAAAGCGGACACCAGCGCGCGCTTTGAGCCGCCGAAGAGGCGCTGCAGCAGGCTGCGGGCCTCCGCGCGCTGCACCTCCTCCCGCGTCGCCAGCGGCACGCAGCGGAACCCCGGCTCCTCCCGGCGCAGCACGCCCTTGCCGACCAGCTTGGTCAGCACGGTGTAGGTGGTGTTGCGGCTCCAGCCGATCTGTCCGGCGGCAAGCAGGCTGATCTCCTTGGCGGTCAGGGGCTGCGGTGCATCCCAGAGCAGCTCCATCAGCCGCAGCTCGCTGTCATAGAGCGTCGTTTCCATGAGCGTTTCCTCCTGATGGACTATATCTGTAGTCTATACTATCACGATAGTCTGGAGCTGTCAAGCACCTGAATGTAACAAAATGCGCTCCCTTGCCGAAAGGCAGGGGAGCGCGCAGCGTGTCCGTGAGGGGCTTACGGGTTGTAAGCGCCGAAGGAGTTGGCCTTGGGGTTGGAGCCGTACATGTTGTCGCCGGCGTCGCTGTCCTGGCAGAACCAGACGAGCAGCAGGATCCAGCCGACGATGGGCACCAGGACGATGAAGTACCACGCACCGGACTTGCCGATGTCGTGCAGGCGACGCCAGCAGACGGCCAGGCCGGGCAGGAGGATCGCCAGGGAGAACAGACCCGACAGGAAGCTCAGCTCGGGGATCACGCCGGTGATCGCGCTGAGCACCAGGTTCACGATGCCAGTGGCCAGGGACCAGTACCAGTACTCGCTGCGGCGGGCGCGGCCGGAGAAGTCAGCGTACTTGTGGAGGCAGGTGCTTACGGCTTCGGACATATTCATGAGATCAACCTTCTTTCTTGCGTGTGCCATGGTGACATGGCTGTTATGGAGAGTATAGCACAGCGTCCGGCTTATGTCAAGGGATGGAAGCTGCCAGAATGTCAGTCATAGCCCGCAACGAGGCCGTAGAAGAAGCCCATCCGGTCGCCGTAGACGGCGGGGTACAGGGCGTGCTCGTCGGCAAAGAGAGCCAGCAGCTCCTCGTATTCATCGTACTGGACGGGGCCGCGCCGCTCCATCACCAGCAGGTCGAAGCCGTCCATGGGGAAGGTGGCAACCACATCGAACCGGTCGGCCTCGTCGGCCAGCAGGTAGCGGGTCAGCTTCTCCACCGTGCCGCCGGGGTGGTTCGTCTGGGGAATGGTGGGCACGAGGATGTAACGTGCGGCGAACCACATGCGGGGGAAGCCGTCGCTGACCAGGGCTGTGCGGTCGAGGGCGACCTTCTCCCGCAGGCTCAGGTCCGGGTAGGCGGGGGTGACGAAGGTCAGCCGGTCGTAGTCATTGCTGTTCATGAGGATCAGCGCGGGATCGTCAGCCGTGCAGGTCTGGCTGATGAAGTCGCTCACAGCGCGGATGGCCGCCATGTCCTGACGCACGGGCGGCTTCAGCGACACATGGCTCAGCAGGGGCGAGAGCTGCTGCGGCTTCTCGTGGGTGACGCTCGCGCCCCACTGCAGCAGCAGCGCCGCGCAGGTCAGCGCCGTCAGCCCCGCGGAGAGGCTGCGGCGGGGGAGCGTCGCCAGCATGGCAAAGAGGAGCATCAGGCCCAGCACAAAGGCCGGCATGAGGAAGGCGACCTGATGGTAGGTCATGTTCTGGATGCGGGTGAAGAGCAGCACGCCGATGGCGGCGGAGCCCAGCATCATGCCGCACAGGCCGCGCAGGGCCGGGCTGCGCTTCTGCAGCAGCCCCCAGGCGTACCCGGCGGCGATCAGGCCGCAGCTGCCCCAGCCCAGCAGCCAGCCCTGGTTCTGCATCTCGTAAGCCAGGGCGCCGGAATCCTTGCGCCAGTAGGCGTAGCTGACGGCGTAATTCCCGGCGATGGCGCGGCTGAGGAGCGGCCAGAGCAGCAGCGTCCCCAGGGCGAGGCAGCAGCAGGCGCAGGCCGCAAAGCGCGCCAGATGGCGGTACTCCCTGCGGCGGAGCAGGCTGCAGACGGCGGAAATTCCCCACAGGGGCAGCCATCCCGCCAGGAAGAAAAGGAACCACCGGCGCATCAGCGCCAGCAGCACGCAGGAAGCCAGCAGCGCACCCCAGCGCAGCGGCTGCGTCCGGTGCAGAGCTATCCCCCGGGTGAGGAAGATGACCTGCAGCAGCAGCGGCAGCCCCATGAGGTTCACCTGCCGCCACAGGGCGGCCCGGTGCAGGATGGGCAGCGCGATGACGCTCACGCAGGTTCCGGCGCACAGCAGCAGCGTCTGCCCGCCGGACAGCCCGAGGCGGTCGGCCAGGCGCAGCGTCAGGCGGCGCAGCTGGTACAGCAGCGGGAGCCAGGTCATGATGGCGACGGTAAGGCCGAAGCCGTCAGCCGTCCGGTCAGTCAGGGCGAACAGCGGCGCAAGCAAAAGGTTCGCAAGACAGGTGTAATCGGTGGAGAGGCTGGCGGCGAAGTGCTGCAGCGTGGCGGGAAGCCCGGTATTCAGGTGCTCGGACAACGCCAGCTGCTGGTAGTAGTACAGCGAATCGTCGTTGATGAAGATGGTCTCCTCGGCGGCGAAGTGCCAGGCGTAAAAGCCCAGCAGGGCCAGCGAACCCGCAGCGAAGATCGCCCCGGACGCCACGCGGACCTTCCGGCTCTGCTGGTCGGGGAGGCAGCCATCCGCCACATGTGCGATGGAGGCGAACCAGCCCGCCGCCAGCGCGATGGTCAGCCCGTGGGCGAGGGTGCGCCCCGTCAGCAGGCAGGCGCATGTGCCCGCCAGCACGACTGCCGCCGCCAGCAGCCACATCCCCCGGTGATGCTTTGCCATCCCGCTCGCCTCCCTTCATCGCTGTAACCATGATAGTACATTCCGCGGGGAAATGCAAGCGGCGGGCAAAGCGGGCTTATCCGATGCCGCCGGTGATGACGGTGACGGTGAGGATCTCGCAGCTTTCCGCGTCGATGCGGACGACGTAGTTGATCTCGTCCGGCTCGGTGCTGTGGTAGAAGTGCACGCCCCACACGGCGTAGCCGTCGTCGCGGATGTACTTGACGACGTTGACGAGGTGCATCTCGGCTGCCGCCGCGTCGGGAAGGCCGTACATCGCCTGCACGGCGGCGCGGCCGATGGCGGCGGGGGCGGCGATCTCCTGTTCGGTGAGGTCGCCGGTGCGGTACTCGATCCCCCGGAAGCCGTCCTCGGGGAAGGCGGCACGATCCGGCGGCAGAGCGGTGTAGTAGGGTTCGTCGAAATACTCCCGGTCAAAGGAGCCGGCGGTCAGGTAGGCCAGCAGCTGGGGCGCACCCCAGGCGGGGCTGGTCAGCGCGCCGCCTTGCCAGACGGCGGGATCCACGCTGTCGTGCGTCCACATCGCCTGCACCTGTTCGCCTGCGATGAGCACCAGATACTCGCCGGTCAGGCGGGGATGCGGGCGGCTGCGGGGCAGGTAGCGCACGGCGCACACGTCGCCGTAGTGGGTGATCTCCACGTCGAAGAGGCCCAGCAGCGCGGGCGTGAGGCCGTAGCGGGCTTCCAGCGCGCGGTTGGCGGACTGCAGCAGGAGCGCATCCTGGCTGAAGGCGGGAGCGTCCTCCGCCAGGGCGGGCAGGGCCAGCAGAGCGATCAGCAGGATCAGCAGGAATCTGCGCATGCCGTTCACCTCCTCAGCCCACGCCGCCGGAGGAGATGACGATGTTCTCGACCAGCCCGGTTTCAGCGTGGATGACCACCCAGAAGAGGGTCTCCGCCGTGCTGCCGTCCTCCAGGTGCACGGTGACCTCCCACTCGCGGTGGCCGTCGGGGTACTGAACCATGCGGGTATCGCCGGCGTAGGTGCTCAGCTGGGCGGACTGCTCCTCCGTCAGGCTGTACAGGGCGGTGACGGCGCGTTCAGCCAGGGCACGGGCGGAATCCGCTGCGCCGCGGTTGGCGCTGGTCACGTCGTGGTAGCTGCCGCCGGCGGCCTCGAATTCATCCAGCGTGTCCAGCGTCTGGGGGAAGTAGGGGGTGAACAGCGCGTAACGCTCGCTGGCGCTGGCGTTCAGGTAGGTCTGCAGCTGGGGCATGCCCCACACGGGGCTGGCCAGGTCGCCGCTCTGCCAGGGGACGAGGGAGCCATCGTGCGTCCACATGGGCTGCACGCCGTGGGGCGCGATGATGACGATGTACGCGCCGGTCAGGCTCTCGGGCACCGCGCCGCCCCGGTAGGTGACGATGGCTGTTTCGCCGCACAGGTCCACATGGGCGTCAAACAGACCCAGAGCGGGCAGGGTCAGGCCGTAGCGGTCCATGATGGCCTCGTTGGCGGTCTTCAGCGCGGCCAGCTCCGGGGCCATGGCCGGGGATTCCGCCAGGGCGGGGAGCGTCAGCAGCAGCGCACAGAGCAGCATCAGCAGTTTCTTCATGGGATTACCTCCTTCTGGCGGATGCACCGCATTCTGCCATAATGGACGGGTCCAGCCGGCGTTTTTTTCCTGTAACAAGTGTAAATGTTGCGGGTGGCTTGCGCGGGTGGGTCGCGTCTGCTATAATGGGGGCAGAAGGAGGGATGAAACGTGAAGAAGCTGCTGATCCTGCTGCTGACTCTCGCGCTGCTGCCCCTGGGTGCGTCGGCGGAGTTCAACAACGAGGCCCTGCACCAGCTGGAGGATTGCATCATCATGATGCAGCCCGGTACATGGGATGTGCTGGTGTGCCCGGTGAACCAGCCCTATCAGGGGGAGATGGAGGACGCCTGGCTGGATGTGTCCGTCGACTTTGTGGAAAAGGCCGACCTGGACATGACCCTGGTGCGCGTGGCTGTGGCAGTGGACGTTTTTGACAACCTTTATGCGGACACGATCGCCTTCACTGTGGGCGGCAAGTGCTACGCCTTCGCGGTGGAGGCGGAGGTGTTCGAGTACGACGCCGTGTATCAGGAGGACTACGCCATCTGCCTGACGGACGCCAGCCTGCCCTTCCTCAAGGCCCTGGCGCAGCAGAAGAAGGACGACCCCATCGCCGTGGAATTCATCAGCATGGAGGAAACCGTCGCATCAGGCCGCGTGGTGATTCCCGGCGAGGAGGCCGCCTGGATCTACGACACCTTCATCGACCTGGGCGGAAAATCCCAGAACCTGAAGGGAATCAACGACCTGTGGCCTTGCACCATCACGACGGCGAAATAACAGGGTAAATAACGGGAATCCTGAAAACCACCCCAATATAAAATCCTTAAAACTACCACAAAAAACAGCCGCAGAGAACCGGAATGCCCGGCCATCTGCGGCTGCATTTTGTCTGTCAGTGAAAAAGCCAAGAGAACGGTTCCACAAACCCAATTAAGAATTAAGAATTCCCAATTCTCCCCTCTCCGCCCATGAGCGCGGTCATCTCCTCGATGCGCTCAATGGGGAAGGGCGGGGTCGTCAGGGGCTTCATGGCGATGGACATGAGCTTCATGGGGTTGTCGTCCGCTGCGACGCGGTTGGAGGAAAGCCAGCCGCAGATGCGGCAGCGGTGGATGATGGCCCACTCGCCGCCCTTGCGGACCCAGACGGCCACAGGCTCCATCTGCCCACCGCAGTCGGCCTCGCGGTCGCCGGGCTCAATGTCCAGGTGGAGGCTGACAAGGCAGTTGGGACAGTGGTTGCGGTGGTCGCTCCCTGCGCCTGCAGGCACGCACAGGCGGCCGCAGTTCTTGCAGGTGAAGCTCTCGTTGCAGGGGTTGTGGCGGTAGTAGTGGGGGTCGTACTTCTTGCGCTTGTTGTCACGGTTCATGGTGATGTTCCTCTCCATATTCATTCGGTGTGCAGGTGTGAATGAGGATGGGAGGATTGCCGGGTGCAAGCCTCCCGACTCAGGCCACGGTCTCCTTCTTAAACATGAAACAAGTTCCGCCTTTCTGTTTTGATGGGATGGATGCAGGGCATGCCTGCCGGCTTCACGCCGAGATACAGATGGTCGTCCTTTCCTGCGCAATGGCGCGGATGGGGGCATTACCCCCGCGTAGACAATGGATCCTTCCCTTCACAGTGATGTATATGACACAGGCGCAGCCTGCTGTCATCAAATAGGGGGCGAGTGGGCGGGGACGCGGCGCAGCCGCGCAGGGTGCAGGGGCAGAGCCCCTGCCGGGGTCGAAGGGGCAAAGCCCTTGGAGCTCCGGAAACGCGTAACTCCAGCGCGGCTCGCCCTCTGCGAGCCGTGCCCGCGCGTGGCACCCTCCGTGCCACGTGCGCCGCGCAACCATGCCCAAGCCTCACGCGCACGCACCCTCAAAGGAAAAAACAAGAAAAACCGCGAGAATGGGTTTCGAAAGGGCCGAAAGGGCCTTCGCGGGTGCAGGGCAGAGCCCTGCCGGGATCCAGGGGCAGCGCCCTTGGCAGGGTGCAGGGGCAGAGCCACTGCCCGCCGGAGGCCTCCCCGTTACAGCGTGACTTCCAGCTTCGCGGCGCGGCCGATGAAGGTGCACTCGTTGATCTGGGCGGTGACGGCGTCATATTCCTTGTCGAAGGACTGGAGGATGACGGTGAAGTCCGCCAGCTTCTTGACCTTGCGGAGGTAGCGGTGGCTGTTGTATTCCACGAGCATCACCGCGCCGTCGATGGGGCTGTGGGCGGGGACGATGAGGGCCAGGTCGCCCTGGTGGATGCGGAAGCCGCGCATGGAATCATCCGGCGCAAGGAAGTAGAAGACCTTATCCGGGGCGGCGCCCTCGATGCGGCCGGACTGGATGGGCAGCAGGCGATAATCGACGGGCTTCATCACCGCGTTCATGACCGGCACGCGCTTGAGGACGCTTGTCAGCGCGTCCAGCCACACGGAGCCGGAGACGTTCTTGTCCTCTTCCGAGCCGGAGGAGGCGGTGGCGACGACCTCGTCCTTCGGCTGGGGCGCGGGCTTCTGCTTGGGACGCTCGACGACGGTTTTGGCCGTGGGGGAGGCCATGGCGGCCAGGTCAACGGTGGCGGCGATGTCATCGAGGGTGAAGTCCGCCTCGGTCTGCTCCCGCAGGCCGATGGTGCGCAGGATGCGCCGCGCCTGGTCGTCAGCGATGATCCTGGTGCCGTTCTCCACGGCAATGAGGTAGCTTTCTGCCACACCGCACTTCTTGGCCACCTGCTTGGGGGTCATCTTCGCGCGCAGGCGCTCCGTGCGGATCAGGTCTCCGAGTCTGCTCATCAATATCCTCCGGAATAATTCGGAATTCGGAATGTGGAATTCGGAATTAGATTTGTGGCACCATTGTACCGCATTTTTGCATGGGGCGCAAGGGGGCGGGGCAATCTTCAACTTTTAGGAACATTTTTCCCATTTCGGCTATTGACAGCTGTATACAACGGTGCTATAATGACCACCCAACTGCATCAGAGATACTGACATCTACCAACGAGAATCAGCCTTCATGGCCCGGTAGCGCTGTCTGAACTGCGGGAAGAAGCCATCCGCATTCAGATGGCGCTGTTTTTGCGTTCCCGCTTTTCCGATGCGCAGCATATGCCATACGAAGGAGGAATGAGACATGGCATTCATTGAAGCTGAGAAGCTCAGCAAGGTCTACGTCCGCTACAATGCCCCCAGGACGGGGGGCATCTCCCGCCTGTGGAAGCGGGAACGGCAGGAGATCCCTGCGCTGACGGACGCGTCTTTCTCCATTGAGCGGGGCGAACTTGTAGGGCTGATTGGCCCTAACGGCGCTGGCAAATCGACTACGGTGAAGCTCCTGACGGGGATCCTGACCCCCACCGGCGGCACCTGCACCGTGGACGGACGCACGCCCTTGGAGAACCGCCGGGAGCATGTGCGCCGCCTGGGCGCGGTCTTCGGGCAGCGGACGCAGCTGTGGTGGGACGTGCCCATCCGGGATTCCTTCCTGCTGCTGCGGGATATCTACGGCCTGGAGGAGAAAAGGTGGCAGCGCCGCCTGGACGGCCTGGTGGACGCGCTGGAGCTGGGCGATTTCCTGAATGCGCCGCTGCGCCAGCTGTCCCTGGGCCAGCGGATGCGGGCGGAGCTGTGCGGCTCCCTCCTGCATGAGCCGCAGCTGCTCTTCCTGGACGAGCCGACCATCGGCCTGGACGCGGTGAGCAAGCTGAAGCTGCGCGCCTTCCTGCGGGAGGAGAACGAGCGCAACGGCACCACCATCCTGCTGACCACCCACGACATGGAGGACATGCTGGCCCTGTGCAGCCGCGTGATGGTGCTGGGCCATGGCCGCCTCCTTTACGACGGTGCGCTGGACGCCCTGCTGCAGCGCTACGACACCGTCCACACCCTGCGCGTCACCTACGATGGCGGCGCGGACGTGGGCGCCCTGACGGCGGCGGCGCAGGTGACCCGCGACGGCGACGCCTTCATCCTCACCTACGAACCGGCGACGCTCCCCACCAGCACGCTGCTGCCGATGGTGCTTTCCGCCGGACGGGTGCGGGAAATGACGCTGAAGGAGCAGAACGTGGACGAGCTCATCGCCCGGATGTACAGGGAGATGAAGCTGTGAAGACGATGCTTGAGAAGTGGCGGCCCTACCTGACCGTCTTCCGGCTGCGGGCCCTGCAGGAGACCCAGTACCGCGCGGCGGCCCTGGGCGGCCTGGTGACGCAGGTGTTCTTCGGCCTGGTGTACATCTTCCTGTATACGGCGCTGTATGCCGGCAGCGACCCGCAGGCCCTGCGGGATACCATCACCTATGTGTGGATCCAGCAGATGTTCTTCCGCATGATGTTCTCCAACGACGGGGAGCTGACCAACCTCATCATGTCCGGCGGCGTGGCCTACATGCTGGTGCGCCCTATTGATCAGCACCGCTTCTGGGTCTGCCGGGAGGTCGGCGGACGGCTGGTGGGCGCGGGGATGCGCATGCTGCCCATGCTCCTGGTGCAGCTGCTTCTGCCTGCGGAGCTGCGCATTTCCCTGCCGGACGGCCCTGTGGCGCTGCTGCAGTTCGTGCTGTCGGTGGGGTTGGGCGTCCTCTGTCTGTGCGAGCTGACGTCCATCATCGACGCCATCAACATGAAAACCCTGGACAGGCGCGGCATATCGGCCATCCTCAACCTGACGATGCTGACCTTCTCCGGCAACGTCATCCCGCTGACGCTCTTCCCTGACGGGCTGCAGGCGCTGGTGCGCTACCAGCCCTTTGCCCAGGCGCTGGACGCGTCCATCCGCATGTACCAGCATGCGGCGGCGCTGCCGGAATGGGCCCTCAACGTGGGGGTGCAGATTGCGTGGATCTTCATCCTCCGGGCCATCGGGCGGGCCATGTGGGCGCGGCAGCTGAACAACATGATCGTGCAGGGAGGCTGATGATATGCGGTATATGTTTCATTCCTTCAGGATGCTGATGAAGTCCGCGATGCAGTACCGCTCCAGCCTGCTGATGCAGGTGATCGCGCAGGTGGTGCTGACCGGCGGCGAGCTGCTGGCGGTGACGGTGCTGCTGAGCCGCTTCCATGTGGTGGGCCACTGGCAGGCGATGGAGATCATGTTCTTCTTCGGCGTGATGCAGTCGTCCTTCGCGCTGACGGAGCTGTTCGGCCGCGGCGTGGCGGCGTTCCAGGGCTTCGTGGGCCGGGGCGAGTTCGATTCGCTGCTCCTGCGGCCCCGTCCGCTGCTGCTGCAGGTCGTGTGCAGTCAGCTGGATCCCCGACGCGTGGGCTCCTGCGCGGTGGGCGTGGCGGCCATCGTCATTGCCGCCTCCCGGCTGGAAATCGCCTGGACGGCGGGGAAGGTGCTGCTGCTGGCGGAGGTCATCCTGTGCAGCATGCTTCTGACCCTGGGGCTGTTCATGATCGAGGCGACGATGTGCTTCTTCTCCGTCAAGTCCATCGAGATGGTCAATGTCCTGACCTACGGCGGGCGCTCCACCTGTCAGTACCCGGTGGACATCTTCCCCAAACCCCTGGAGCTGCTATTTACCTATCTTGCGCCCTTCGCACTGTGCATGCACTGGCCGGTGGCGTGGGTGCTGGGGCAGCCGATGACGGCCCTGTCCCCGGGGTGGTACTTCGTGACCCCGCTGGCAGGCTTGGTATTCTTCCTGCTGATGACGCGGGTATGGTACTGGGGCGTACGCCGCTACCGCTCAACCGGCACCTGAGGAGACAAGCAGCGGTATCAGGATGGGTCAAGGGGCGAAGCTCCTTGCGCAGGTGGAGGGCTGCGTAAGCCCTCCCCGCCGGAGGCACGCAACAGGGAAATACAACGGGCAAAGATAACGAAAGCAAAGGCTGCAGCCCCATCCCGCATGACGCCTTTGAACGATCTCCGATCGTTCAAACAGTCCGCGTAATTCAAAAAGAAAGGACAACAAGGTGCAGCCATTTCATGCTGTGCTGCGAACTGAGATCGAGGTGAATGCGATGGAGATCTGGGATGCGTATCTGGCTGACGGTACGTCTGCGGGCGATACCCTTGTCCGCGGCGAGCCGATTCCTGACGGGCTGTACCATCTGGTGTGCGAGATCCTTGTCCGGCATGCGGATGGCGATTATCTGCTGATGCAGCGCGACCGGCGCAAGCAGGGCTACCCGGGCTGCTGGGAGGCCACGGCGGGCGGGTCGGCGCTGGCAGGGGAGGACGCGCTGACCTGCGCCCGGCGGGAGCTGCGGGAGGAGACCGGCATTGCAGGCGGCACATTCACCGAGATCGGCCGCTTTGTCTCCTGCGACACGCTCTACCGGCAGTTCCTGTGCGTCACCGATGGCGACAAGACGGCGGTGACCCTGCAGGAGGGCGAGACCATCGCGTACCGGTGGGTGACGGAGGCGGAGTTTGCGGCCTTCGTCAACTCGCCGGAGATGATCGACGTGCAGCGGGCGCGGTATGCGCCGTATCTGCGGCGGATGGGATATGTTCGATAACATGTATGGAAAGGAAGAATGTGAGCATGAAGATCGAAACGTCACGCCTCGTCCTGCGCGAGATGACGCAGGAGGACTATGCGGCCCTGCATGCCATCCTCACGGATGCGGAGACGATGAAGTACTACCCCCGGCCCTACGACGACGCCGGTGTGCAGCGCTGGCTGGAATGGACCTTCGACAACTACGCGAAGCACGGCTTCGGCCTGTGGGCGGTGACGCTGAAGGAAACGGGCGAGTTCATCGGCGACTGCGGCATCACCATGCAGCCTATTCAGGGCCAGTGGCTGCCGGAGATCGGCTACCATATCCGGAAGGATCACTGGCGCCGGGGCTATGCCTCCGAGGCGGCGGCAGAATGCATCCGTGTGGCCTTTGAGGATTTCGGCTTCCCGGCGGTGTACTCCTACATGAAGGCGGAGAACGAGCCCTCCTGGCGCACGGCGATGAAGAATGGCATGACCTTTATCGATGAGTACGACGACCCGGTCAACACCCGCACCCGCGTCTACCGCATCACGCGGGAAGCGTGGGAGAAGCGCCGGAACAGCTGCGGCTGAGCAGATATACGCAGGGGTATGCAGGGCATGCCGCTGCATTTGACCGTATTGGCAAACAAAACGACCGCGATGAACAAAACCGGGGCGCCGGATATGCAATGCTGCATAAATATGAGCTGCGAAAAGTTTAAAACGATTTTTCCTGCATTTTTATGCAAAAAAGTGTTGACAATCCGGCGGATGGGGTGTATAATGCCCCATGTAATCCCGGATATCCATTTCAAGGAGGAAACAACAATGAAGAAGCTGATTGCGCTTGTTCTGTCCCTGATGCTGATCGTGTGCAGCATGGCCGCGCTGGCCGAGTCCAAGGGCACGCTGGTCATGGCGACCAACGCGTCCTTCCCGCCCTACGAGTACTATGAGGGCACCGAGATCGTCGGTATCGACGTGGAGATCGCCGCTGCCATCGCTGAGAAGCTGGGCTACGATTTCGAGGTCGCCGACATGGAGTTCGACGCCATCATTTCCGCCGTCAACGCCGGCAAGGCCAACTTCGGTATGGCTGGCATGACCGTGACCGAGGAGCGTCTGCTGTCCGTGGACTTCTCCACCTCCTACGCCACCGGCGTCCAGGTGGTCATCGTGGCCGAGGGCTCTGACATCACCTCCGTGGACGACCTGTTCGCGGGCGAGAAGATCTACACCATCGGCGTGCAGCTGACCACCACCGGCGACCTGTACACCACCTGGGATCTGGAGGACAACGGCCTGGCCGTGATCAACCGCTACCCCAACGGTAATGAGGCCGTTCTGGCCCTGAAGGCCGGCAAGGTGGACTGCGTGGTCATCGACAACGAGCCCGCCAAGGCGTATGTCGCCGCCAATGAAGGTCTGGTCATCCTGCCCACCGAGTACGTCACCGAGAACTACGCCGCCTGCTTCGCCAAGGGCGATCCGCTGCTGGCCGAGTTCAACGCTGCCCTGGAGGAGCTGATCGCTGACGGCACCGTGGCTGCCATCATCGAGAAGTACATCCCCGTGGAGGAGTAATCCCTGACGCTCACGAAGGGAACGGTTGCGCGCCGTTCCCTTCTTTCGGCGTTTACACCCCCTTTTCCTGAGGAGGAAAGACATTGAAGATCATTGGAAACAAGCGGCTCCTGGCGCTGCTGGCGGTGCTGCTGCTCATGCTGCCGGTGCTGTCCATGGCGGAAACTGCCGCAGAAGAGCCTGCTCAGACGGACAAGCTGTTCGCCGCCATTGACGAGAAGGGTTATGCCTACCTCAACGCGGCGGAGAACACCATTTTCTATTCCGACCCGTCCATGACCGAGGAGGTTCAGGCGGGCCTGCTGCGCAAGAAGGTGAATGTCACCGCCACTGCCTACATTCCCGAGGGAACGACGCAGATCGGCACGGACGAGAACGGCCAGCCCATCTACGCGGAGGCGGCGGTGCTGGTGTGGATCACCCGCAGCGGTGAGCCGGAGAGCTTCTACGTCCGCCGCAGTGCGGTCAAGAACCCGCTGAAGGAGACCGCCATCGTCAACCAGGCGGAGAAGGACGGCCTTGTGCCCGTCGCCTTCGGTGCGGCCAGTGCCTATGTGCAGGAGGCCTCCATCAAGCCCCTGGTGGACAGCGATTTCCTGCAGTGGTGGATCAACCTTGCCGATGATTTCTACAAGAACATCATCGAGTACGAGCGCTGGAAGCTGCTGCTGCAGGGCCTGGCCAACACGCTGGCGATGACCGCCGGCGCGCTGGGCATCGGCGTTGTCATCGGCGTGGCCATCGCCCTGGTATGCACCGCCTGGGAGAACCAGGGCCCCAAGATGCGCAAAGGCCCGGGCAAGGCGCTGCTGCGCTTCGTCTACGGCTTCTTCCGCGTGTACACCACCGTTTTCCGCGGTACGCCCATGATGGTGCAGCTGCTGCTGATGACCTTCGTCATCCTCAAGGGCATCCCCCACGCGATGACGGTCGCCATCATTTCCTTCGGCCTCAACTCCGGCGCGTATGTGGCGGAGATCTTCCGCGGCGGCATCAACTCCATCGACAAGGGCCAGATGGAGGCCGGTCGCTCCATCGGCATGTCCTACGCGCAGACCATGTGGCACATCATCGCCCCGCAGGTGTTCAAGAATGTGCTGCCCACCCTGTGCAACGAGTTCATCACCCTTATCAAGGAGACCTCCATTGCCGCCTATGCGGGCGTGATGGAGCTGACCATGGCGGGCAACCGCATCCGTGGACAGACGTTCTCTGATTTCATGCCGCTGATCGCCGTGGCGGTCATCTACCTGGTGCTGGTCATGATCCTCACCTGGGGCGTGGGCATTCTGGAAAGGAGGCTGCGTCAGAGTGATGCACGATAAGAAGAACGATTCCCTGCAGCCGCTGATTTCTGTGCGCGGCCTGCAGAAGTCCTTCGGCGACCTGCATGTGCTGCGCGGCGTCGATCAGGACATCACCCCCGGCGAGAAGGTCGTTCTGCTGGGCCCCTCCGGCTCCGGCAAGACCACCTTCCTGCGGTGCCTGAACCTCCTGGAGCAGCCCACCGGCGGTTCCATTGTCTTTGAGGGCGAGGAAATCACCGATCCCCGCTGCAACATCAACAAGGTTCGTCAGCAGATGGGCATGGTGTTCCAGCAGTTCAACCTCTTCCCCCACCTGTCCATCCTCAAGAACATCACCCTGGGTCCCACGCTCCTCAAGGGCGTGGGCAAGGAGGAGGCGGAGGAACGGGCGATGCAGCTGCTTCGTCGTGTTGGCCTGGAGGAGAAGGCCAAGGCCTTCCCCCGCCAGCTTTCTGGCGGCCAGCAGCAGCGTATTGCCATTGTCCGCGCCCTGGCCATGGAGCCCAAGGTGATGCTCTTTGACGAGCCCACCTCCGCCCTGGACCCCGAGATGGTGGGCGAGGTGCTGACCGTTATGACCGACCTGGCCAAGGAGGGCATGACCATGGTGGTCGTGACCCACGAGATCGGCTTTGCCCGCTCCGTGGCCGACCATGTCATCTTCATGGACGGCGGCTACATCGTCGAGCAGGGTACCCCCGAGGCGGTGCTGGACGATCCCCAGCAGCCCCGCACGCAGGACTTCCTGCGCAAGGTGCTCAAGTAAGTGCATAGAAATGGCCCCGCAGGCATGTGCTTGCGGGGCTTTTCATGTGTGGGATCACTTCAGCTCGAAGGTGACCGTCACGCTGGCGCTGATGGACAGGTCGTCCGGCAGGATCACGTTGCTGACGGCGTCGGCCGTGCCGCTGGCCTTGTAGGTGGTGGCGACGGTGTAGTAGCCGGAGGTGCTCTCGGCGATGGAGAGGATGCCGCCCACCTGCAGCCCTGCCGCTCCGGCCAGCAGCTGCCCCTTGCGCAGCGCATCCTGCACGGCGTAGACCAGCGCCTCGTCCTGGGCGGCGGCGGACTGGGTGGAGCAGAACTGCACGTTGTAGATGTTGTTGGCCCCGGCGGCGGTGGCCTTGTCCAGGGTCGCGCCGATGTGGTCCATGTCGCGGATGATGACGGTCAGCTGGTTGGTCACGTTGTAACCCGCCAGCACGGCCTCGCCGGTCTGGTAATCGTACTCGGCGTAGACGGAGTAGCTGCTGGTGGCGATGTCACTCTCGGGGATGCCGGCTTCCGTCAGGGCCGCGATGACGCTGCGGATGGCCTCGCCGTTCTGGGCGGTGGCCTCGGCCACGGTGACGGCACGGGTGGAGACGCCCACGGAGACCTGCGCGTAATCCGCCTTGAGGGTCACCGATGCGCTGCCGGTGACGGTCAGGGTCGCGTTGTCTGCCGCAGGAATGGTCTCCGCCAGCGCGGGCAGGGCCAGCAGCACGAGCGCCAGGGTCAGGGCGATGAGCTTCTTCATTTCAGGTTCCTCCTTTTCAGCCTGCGGATGATGACAACGATGATGGCCACGACCGCCACAATGCCGATGAAGGGCAGCGCGGCGACGAGGAACACCAGCATATCCTGCAGGAAGTCCCCCAGGGCGGTGAAGCCGGTGGACAGCGCCGCTGTGATGCGCTCGCCCAGGGACACGGTGGTATCCGTCAGCGCGGGGGCGGTCTCCTCATAGAGGCTGATGGTCACGGTGGAGTAGCTCACCTGGCGATCGGTGTTGTTCAGCGAGGTCTGCAGCCGGTCGATCTGGTACTGGGTGTCGGCGATCTGCGCCTCCAGGGCCAGGAGGTCAGACAGGTCGGCGGACTCGGTGATCAGTGCCTGCAGGCGCTCCATCAGGGCCAGCTGGGTGTCGAGGCGGGTCCGGGTGTCCTGATAGGAGGCCGTCACGTCCTCGGCGGATTCATACCGGTAGGTGACGCGCCCGCAGCCCTCGGTGCCGGAGAGGTAGCCGTCCAGGGCGGATTGCGGGATGCGCAGCGTCAGGTAGGCGGAGCGCAGCCCGGTGCGGGTGTTGGTGCTCTCGGAGCTGGACTCGATCCAGCCGCCGCTGCCCTCGCACAGGCCGCGCAGGGTGGCCAGGCTCGCGTCATACTCCTGGGAGTAGAGGGTCAGCGTGGCGGTGCGGATGATCTTCTTCTCCGTGGCGGCCGTGTCGATGGCCTCGGCGGCGGCTTCCTCCTCTACGGGTTCGTCCATCATGGTGCGGGCGCCGTAGACCATGCCGCCGCCCGCGTCTGCCGCAGCACCCTCGGTGAAGGCGTAGTCATCCAGCGCATCCTCCCACTCGCTGGTGGTGCGGGCGTACGCGGCGCCGTTCTCGCTCTTCACGTTCTGGTAGGCCAGGCTGTCCGAGGTCGGGGCCAGGTCGTCCCGGGTCAGGAGCGTTCCGCCCACCACGAACACCAGGGCGGCGGCGACGGACAGGAAACGGGTCAGGGCCTTGCGATTGAGGGTCTTCTCGGTGCGCTTTTCTTCCATATCGTCCTCCACTTTCTGCATCCAGGCGGCGTGGAGCCCCTCCGGCATGGGGGGAACGTCCTCATTCAGCCCGGACAGCGCGTCCCGGAGGACTTCGTTTTCGTCGATGTTATGCATGCTTGCGTCCTCCTTTCACTCTGTCAGACGATGGTGCGGGGGAATTGTTCCCGCCGGCAAGGAAATTTGCGATCTTCTGCCGTGCGCGGTTGATGCGGCTCTTCACCGTGCCGATGGAGGTGCGGGTGATCTCCGCGATGGCCTCGTAGGGCTGGCCCTCCAGCGCGTAGAGCACCAGCGCGGTGCGCATGTCGGCGGGCAGGCTGTCGATGGCCTGGCGCAGCTGCTCGCCGGATTCGGCGGTCAGGGCGGCCTCGTCCGGGGTGGGGGAGGCGTCGATGGGCTGGATGCCCGCCTCGGCCATCTCATCCGCCGATTCGGTTTGCGGAAGACGCTTCTTCCGGCGCAGGAAGTCCACGCAGACGGTGGCCGCGATGCGGTACAGCCATGTCTCCAGCGCGCAGTCGCCCCGGTACTGCCTGATGGCGCGCCAGGCCTTGAGCATGGTATCCTGCAGGCAGTCGGCGGCATCCTCGGGGTGATGGGTGTAGTGCCAGCAGACCCGCCACACGGTCTGCTCGTGGGGCGTCACAAGGCGCTCGAAGGCCCGTGCATCGCCCTTCTGCGCCCGGCGCAGGGTGATGTCATCGATCATATCGCTTCCTCGCTTTCGCAAAGGGTGAAGTCTGTCTCACTCAGTCAGACGATCAGGCGGACGGATTTGTTCCCGCCCTGCGGAAATATTCTACCATAAAGTTGTGGGGAATGCGAGCACCTTCGCATGAAATTTTGTTAGCACTCTCGGATGATGAGTGCTAATTTCCTCTTGCAATTCGTTGTCAGTAGTGCTACAATACAATCCGGAACGCTTAGTTCCGCATGAAGAACTGTCGTGAAAGTCAAGGAGGTTATCTTATGGCAATCCATATGGAGCGCGGCTCCGTATCCATCGACGCCCAGAATATTATGCCCGTCATCAAGCGCTGGCTGTATTCCGATCAGGACATCTTCCTGCGCGAGGTGGTGTCCAACGCCTGCGACGCGATCGCGAAGCACCGCATGAAGCACGGCCAGGACGAGGCCATGCAGGTCATGGTCACCGTGGACAAGGACGAGAAGACCATCACCATCTCCGACACCGGCATCGGCATGACCGCCGACGAGGTGCGCCGCTACATCAACCAGGTGGCGTTCTCCGGCGCGACGGAGTTCATGAAGCAGCTGGAGGGCGACGGGAAGAAGGGCGAGGGCGACAGCATCATCGGCCACTTCGGCCTGGGCTTCTACAGCGTGTTCATGGTGTCGAACAAGGTGGAGATCGTCACCCTGTCCAGCGAGGCGGGGGCGGAAGCCGTGCACTGGGCCTCCGAGGACGGCATGTCCTTCGAGCTGGGCGCGGGCGAGCGCGACAGCCACGGTACGGACATCATCCTGCACATCAGCGAGGACGCGAAGGAATTCCTCGAAGTGGCCCGCGTGCGCGAGGTGCTGACCCGCTACTGCGGCTTCATGGCGCAGCCGGTGTACCTCTTCGACGCCTGCGCCCAGCCCGTGGAGCGCGAGGAGCCGGTGGAGGGTGAGACCAACGAGGACGGCACGCCCGTGATGCGCAAGGTCATCGAGGAGCCCATGCCCGCCCTCATCAACGAAACGAAGCCCCTGTGGCTCAAAAAGCCCTCCGACTGCACGGAGGAGGAGTACCTGGCGCTCTACCGCAAGCTTTTCGGCTGGGAGGAGCCGCTGTTCTGGGTGCACCTGAACGTGGATTATCCCTTCAACCTCAAGGGCATCCTGTACTTCCCCCGCCTGCGCAACGATTTCGGCAGCAACGAGGGTCAGGTGAAACTCTTCGCCGGTCAGGTCTTCGTGGCGGATAACGTCAAGGAGGTCATCCCGGAGTTCCTGATGCTCCTCAAGGGCGTGATCGACTGCCCCGACCTGCCGCTGAACGTCAGCCGCTCCTTCCTGCAGAACGACGGCACGGTGAAGAAGCTCTCCGCCCACATCACCAAAAAGGTGGCGGACAAGCTCCTCAGCCTCTTCAACACCGAGCGCGCGGATTACGAGAAGTACTGGGAGGACATCCACCCCTTTGTCAAGTTCGGCTGCATGAAGGATCAGAAGTTCTTCGAGCAGGTGAAGAAGGCGCTGCTGCTCAAGCTCACCGATGACCGCCATGTGACCCTGACGGAGTACCAGGAAGCCAACGGCGAGAAGGCCGAAAAGAAGGTCTACTACACCAACGACGCCAGGCGTCAGGCGGCCAGCGTGGCGATGTACACCGGCCGCGGCATCGACGTGGCGGTGCTGGATCACCTGATTGACGGCAACTTCCTGTCCTTCATGGAGTACAATGCCGGGGAGGATGGCGTGACCTTCGCCCGCGTGGACGCGGATGTATCCGGCCTGACCGCGGAGAGCGAAGAGGGCATGAGCCTGAATCAGGCGACGCTGGCAGAGATGTTCCGCAAGGCCATCGGCCAGGCGGAGATGCCCGTGGAGCTGGCCGCGCTGGCGGACGCGGAGCTCCCCGCCATCGTCACCGAGGACGAGCAGATGCGCCGCATGAAGGAGATGTACCGCATGTACGGCCAGGACTTCCGCCTGCCCGACCGCTACACCCTGGTGCTTAACCGCCGGAATAGCACCGTGCAGGCGCTGGCGGAGCGCGATGCAGAGGACGAGACGACCCAGCTCCTGTGCCAGCAGCTCTACGACCTGGCCCGCATGAGCGCTGGCCCCCTGGAGGCCGAGGAGATCACCGCCTTCATCGCCCGCAGCCAGAAGCTGGTGGCCATGGCGGCGACCAAGTAATTGCATACAGAAAGGACGCTGCTCCGGCATTGGGGCAGCGTCCTTCCTATTTGTCTTGTGTTGCGGCGGGGGCGTTGCTTTACTCTTTCTCCAGCCTGCACAGGTACATCTTGCAGTCGTGCCCCTCGATGTGAGGGTGGAAGGAGTCGGCGACCTTCTCGTGTACCTCGCCGGTGAAGACGTCGCGCATCTGCAGCCGCACGCCGCCGGTGGCGGGCAGGCCCAGGTCGGCCAATTCGACGTGTACCTCCGCGCCCTGGTCGGCGGTGTTGGCAAAGAAGAGGGCAAACTCGTTGTCCGACAGGCAGCGCAGGAGCACAAAGGCGCTGTCCGGGATGTGCTTCCAGTGGGGTTCGCCGGGCTGGGGATCGGGGTTGCCCACGCACACGGAGTCACGGCGCACGACATAGGGCGCGCGGCACTCGATATCCTGATTGATGCGCAGGAGGTCCGGATGCTGCATCAGGGCCTTGTATTCCGGGGCCAGCTTGCGCAGGTCGGCGCCCATCATCAGCGGCACGCCGCACAGGCACCACAGCGTGAACTGCAGCCGGTACTCCTCGTAGGTGCAGACCTTGCCGATGCCCACGTTGCCGTTGCCGCACATGCCCACGGTCAGCATGTCCATGTCGTTGAAGCAGCAGGGGCCGGACATGCACAGCTTGTCCAGCTGGGACTTGGCGATGTCGGTGAATGAGCGGAAGTTGTCGAAGATGTCGCCGGTGGAGCGGTACATGTGGGCGCCAATTTGACGCATCCACGTTCCAGGGTCCTGCTGGCCCCAGTTGCAGGCGGAGAAGAGGATCTCGCGCCCCGTGGCCTTCAGCGCCATGGACATGGTGAGGTACCGTGCCTTGCAGTCGCCGGAGGCCGGGAAGTTGCAGTAGTCGTACTTGAGGAAGTCCACGCCCCAATCCGCGAAGGTCTGCGCGTCGACGAACTCGTGGTCGTAGCTGCCGGGGTAGCCCGCGCAGGTGCGCGCGCCGGCGCAGGAGTACATGCCGAATTTGAGGCCCTTGCTGTGGACGTAATCCGCCACGGCCTTCATGCCATGGGGGAACTTCTCCGGGTCGGGGACGATCCGGCCGTCTGCGCCGCGCTGCTTCAGGCTCCAGCAGTCGTCGATGACCAGGTACTCGTAGCCTGCGTCGCGGTAGCCCTCGGCCACCATGTAGTCGGCCATCTGGCGGATCAGCTCGTCGTTGATCTTCCAGCCGAAAGTGTTCCAGGAATTCCAGCCCATCGGGGGACGCTGTGCGATCATGGGGGGTGCCTCCTTGCGTGTGCGAATGGTTACTGTAGACTTCTCCCAACGGGCGGCGGATTCCTGCCACGGCGGCGAATATTCTGTCCTGCCGGGGCGATGGCAGGGTGTTTTGTTGAAAGTGCACAAAATGGGCCGAAGGGAGGCACGAAATGAGAAGTGGCGGTTGCAGAGCAAAAAATGAGCAAAAATACAAATTGTGTACACGAAATGAACAAATAACAGGTGTTATTTCCACAAATGACTTGACAAGATGTGGATGTGCAAGTATATTATTGATAGTAATCTTTTGTTGAAAATCACCGAATCCGAAGGGCTTGACTTTCGGATATTTTTTTCGGAGGAGATGCCTATGAAGATCAAGCGGATCATCAGTGCACTGCTGTTCATTGCCCTGTGCCTGCCTGCGTGGGCGATGGGGGAGGCGGAAGTTGTCCCCAATACGGAGCTGCCCGTGCCCAAGTGGCGCGATGTATCGGTGCACGATCCCTCCATCATCAAGGCGGATGACGGCTACTACTACATCTACGGCAGCCACATGGCCGCGGCCCGCAGTGCGGATCTGATCAAGTGGGAGCTGATCTCCCGCGACGCATCCAACAGCGGCTGCACGCTGGTGGAGGATGTGCAGACGCAGATGCAGGAGGCGCTCTCCTACGCGAAGACGACTACCTTCTGGGCGCCGGACGTGGTGCAGCTGGCCGATGGCCGCTATGCCATGTACTACTGCACCTGCGAGGGCTCCTGCCCGCTGTCCATGCTGGGCATTGCCTATGCGGACAAGCCTGAGGGACCCTATGTCAATGGCGGCATCCTCCTCAAGTCCGGCTACAGCGGCTACAACGCCAACATCCTGCCCAATGTGGTGGATCCCTGCACCTTCTATGACAAGGAGGGCAGGCTGTGGATGGTCTACGGCAGCTACTCCGGCGGCATCTACATCCTGGAGATGGATGTGAACACCGGCCTGATCCTGCCGGGGCAGTCCGTTTACGGCACGAAGCTCCTGGGCGGCAACCACAGCCGCATTGAGGGCCCCTACATCATGTACAGCCCTGACACGGATTACTACTACCTGTTCCTCTCCTTTGGCGGTCTGAATGCCAACGACGGCTACAACATCCGCGTCTGCCGCTCGAAGAACCCCGACGGCCCCTATGAGGACGCGCTGGGCCAGGACATGACCCTGTGCAAGGGCCGCAACGGCACCTTCTTCAACGACCCCGATTACGAGCCCTATGGCGTCAAGCTCATGGGCGGCTACGAGTTCCTGCCCCTGTCCCGGGACAAGAACAAGTTCACCCAGGCCTTCCGCAGCCCGGGCCACAACAGCGCTTATTATGATGAAGAAACGGGCCGTTACTTCATCGTCTTCCACACCCGCTTTGCCAACACCGGCGAGAGCTTCTCCGTCCGCGTGCACCAGATGTACATGACCGCGGATGGCTGGCCGGTGATCAGCCCCATGCGCTATGCGGGCGAGACCCCGCAGCCTGTGGCGGCTGATGCGATGTGCGGCGAATACAAGGTGCTGCTCCACGGCCGCGACATCAACACGGTGGAGCACGAATCCCAGGTCATCATGCTGAACGCTGACGGCACCGTCACCGGCGACTTGACCGGCACGTGGGCCTGCGCCGATGGCGTGAACGTGACCCTGACCCTGGATGGCCTGAACTACACCGGCGTGATGCATACCGCGCTGGAGGCGGGCCAGAAGAACTGGGCAAGCTGCATTTCTGCGATCGACGAATCGGGAGCTTCGCTCTGGGCGGTTCGCGGTCTGAATCAGGACTAATGAAGTGGGGTGTGTAACTTGCGTAAAAAGCTGATTGCGGGGATCGTACTGGTCTGCGTGCTGATTCTGGCGCTGGTGCTTCTGCGCGGCTGCGGCACGGAGAACGACGGCATGACGCCCGCTGAGATCACCTGGTCCATGAGCGACCGGGTGGTGATGAGCTACGCGGATGCGTCTGCGCGCTATGTCTGGTCCGCCTATGATGGCGAGGACCTGACGCATACCGCCGACGCGACGGCGCTTGCACCGGAAGGCGACGCGGCTGCCGAGCCGGCGCTGATTCCCCTGACGGTGGAAAAGGGCGGCCTGTACGCGCTGACCCTGACCTGCCAGAACCCGGCGGGCGTCTCCGGTGATACCGTGCTGGCCCTGGCGGTGGATGGCGGCCTGCCCTTTGCCGAGGCGGCGGAGCTGACCGTACCCGCTGCGGCGGAGGCTGCGGCTGTCACCCTGTGCGACGCTGGCGGTACGCCCTACCTCTTCAGCCTGGGCCCCGGCGCCCACGCCCTGTCCCTCACCGCCTCTGCGGGCGGCGTGCAGGTGACGGGAGTGACCCTCAGCAGCACGCTCCTGCCTGTGTATGCGGGCGAGCCCGTGGCCTTTGAGGCGCAGCTGAACCTGGTGCTGGATCACAGCAACGAAGCCATCGGCATGGGCGAGGTGACCATCGAAGCGCCGGAAGATGCGCGCTATGAGATCTGGCTGACCTACCGCAACACGGCGGATACCACCCTGCCCACCGAGATTGCCATCACCATCGACGGCCAGTCCGTGTGCGAGGAGCTGCAGCGCGTGAAGCTGAACTCCCTGTGGGTGGATGACGGCGTGTTCTCCACCGACCGCTACGGCAACGAGATCGCCACCACGCCCTATGCGGCGGATGTGACGCTGGAAGCCGGCGTCAGCGACTCGGCGGGCCGCACGGCGGATCCGCTGCTGTTCGAGCTGACCGCTGGGACCCATACCCTGTCCTTCGACCTGCAGGACGGCGGGTGCGAAATCACCGCTGTGGCCCTGAAGGCGCCGGTTGCCGTGCCTGCCTATGTCCCCGGTGACGCCTCGGGCAGCAACCTGATCGTCATCGAGGCCGAGCGCATCCACAGCCGCAACGAGTCCTCCATCCGCGGTGCGGGCGAGTTCAACGCCAGGCTCAGCCCCTACAGCAACGACAACCGCATGATCAACTTCCTGGACGGCGCGTCCTTCGATGAGGCGGGCGACATGGTCACCTGGCTGATCGAGGTGCCCGAGACCGGCTGGTACTATCTGGGCGCGTACTACCGCCAGAATGCCCGCGCGGATTTCCCCACCTACATTGACGTGATGATTGACGGCGTGATCCCCTCCACGGCGGGTCAGAAGGTGGCCTTCCCCTACACGACCAGCTTCACCACCATGCAGGCCACCGGCGCGGATGGCCAGCCCCTGACCTTCTACCTGGAAAAGGGAACGCATGAGCTGTCCTTCCGCATCAATGCCGAGTGCATGACCCCGGTGTATGAGACCATCGACGTGATGCTGGAAGACATCAACGCCATGTCCAATGAGATCAAGGCGCTCATGGGCGGCGCGTCGGCGGATCCCTATCGCGACTACAAGATGGACGTCAACTTCCCCACGCTGGTGCCCACGCTCAACAGCTGGGCGGAGGACTGCAGCAACATGGTCGCCTACATCAGCGCCTACTCTGACAACGGCCAGGGCTCGGCCTTCTCCTCCATGACGCTGTGCGCCGATCAGCTGCGCCGCCTGGCCGAGGAACCCGAGAACCTGCCCCGCCGTATGAGCGAGTTCTCCACGGGCTCCAACTCCGCCGCCCGCATGCTGGCGCAGCAGCTGACCGACATGGCCAACAACGACCTGTCCATCGACCAGATCTACCTCTACCAGGCGGACGCGAAGCTGCCCGACAAGGTGGGCTTCCTCGAGAATACCTGGGCGGGCGTGCTGCGCTTCTTCACCTCCTTCACCTCCCAGGACTATGCCGCCGGCAGCGCCAACGACACGGTCTGGGTCGATCCGGAGACGGGCGAGGAGCATGTGGTCATCCAGGTGTGGGTGGGCCGCAGCCGCCAGTATGTCGAGCTGATCCAGCAGATGGCCGATACGGACTTCTACGAGGAGACCGGCATCCGCGTCAACCTGTCCCTGATGCCCGACGCCAACAAGCTGGTGCTGGCCAACGCCGCCGGCACCGCGCCGGATGCGGTGCTGGGCCTGCAGTACGTCGTGCCCAGCTACCTGAACATCCGCGGCGCGCTCTACGACCTGACGCAGATCGATGACATCGTCAATGAGGATGGCTCCGTCACCCCCGGCTTCGGCGCGGTGGCGCAGCGCTTCTCCAGCGGCCTGTTCATCCCCTACATCCTCAAGGACGGCGTGTACGCCATGCCCGAGACGGTCAACTTCTGGGTCATGTTCTATCGCACGGACATCCTGGAATCGCTGAACATCGAGGTGCCCAACTCCATGGATGAGGTCAAGCTCATCCTGCCCGAGCTGCAGCGCCGCTCCATGAACTTCTACTATCCCACCGCCGGCATGTCCGGCATGAAGGTGTTCCCCGGAACGCTGCCGCTGATCCTGCAGGCGGGCGGCTCCATCTATTCGGAGACCGTCAGCGATACCACGCTGGACAGCGAGGTGTCCCTGCAGGGCTTCCGTGAGATGACGGAGCTGTTCACCATCTACAACATGCCCACGGATGTGCCCTCTCCCGGCTTCTATCAGCAGTTCCGCGATGGCACGCTGCCCATCGGCATCGCTGACCTGGCCACCTACAACCTGCTGCTGAACGCCGCGCCCGAACTGGATGGCCTGTGGGACATCGCGCTCTTCCCGGGCCTTGAGCAGAAGGACGAGAACGGCAACACCATCCTGGACGAGAATGGCGACCCTGTCGTGGCGCGCTGGACCACCGGCGGCGCGGAGACCATGGCCATCATGACCGCTGCGGTGGACCACGGCAACGTGGAGGCCTCCTGGCGGTTCCTGGAGTGGTGGAGCCGCGCGGAGACCCAGTCCAGGTTCGGCAACCTCCTGCAGAGCACCTACGGCTCTGAGTACATCTGGCCCACGGCCAACACCGAGGCCTTCGCCCAGCTGCCCCTGCGCGCGTCCCACAAGGACGTGATCATCGGGCAGATGGAGTGGATGACCGAGGCTCCCTGGGTGCTGGGCACCTACATGCTCGAGCGCGAGCTGTCCAACGCCTTCATCTCCGTCACGGCCGATGGCGTGGAGGCCCGCCGCGCGATGGATACCGCCGTCAAGCGCATCAACCGCGAGACCTTCCGCAAGCTGGAGGAGTTCGGCTACTACAGCAACGGCGAGATGCTCGAGGAACTGGCCACGCCCGACGTGCAGGTGATCTATGACGTGATCGAAGCCTACAACAGTACCCATGCCCCTGCCACCGATGCGGGCAATACGACAGAAGGGGGGACAGCTGAATGATCACCAGCAAGAAGACGCCGTATCTGTTTCTGCTGCCCTATCTGATCCTGTTCACGGTGTTCATCATCATCCCTACGACGATGGCTGTCGGCCTGTCCTTCACGAACTACAATGCGGTTCAGGCGCCTGAGTTTGTGGGCCTGACGAACTACATCAACCTCCTGACGCAGGACACGATCTTCCTGCAGTATGTGCTGCCCAACACGATCCTCTTCTCCATCATCGTGGGCGTGGGCGGCTATGTGCTCAGCTTCCTGCTGGCCTGGTCCCTCTCCCAGCTGACCAAGGGCCCCCGCACGGTGCTGGCGCTGATCCTCTACTCGCCCTCCATGACCGCGGGCGTGGCCATGAGCGTGGTGTGGCGCACGGTGTTCCTGGGCAACCAGTCGGGCATCGCCAACTACGTGCTGACCTCCCTGGGCGTGATCAATGAGCCCATCCTGTGGCTGTCAAACGCCACCTACATCATGCCCATCGTCATCATCGTGGCGCTGTGGTCCTCCATGGGCGTGGGCTTCCTGGCGATGCTGGCGGGCCTTCTGAACGTCAGCCCCGAGCTGTACGAGGCGGGCGCCATCGACGGCATCAAGAACCGCTTCCAGGAGGTCATCTACATCACCATCCCGTCCATGAAGCCGCAGATGCTCTTCGGCGCGGTCATGGCGGTGACCGGCGCTTTCCAGCAGGGTTCCATCGGCGTGATGCTCACCGGCTCCAACCCCACCCCCTCCTACGCGGCGCAGCTGATGGTCAACCATGTGGAGGACTACGGCTTTGCCCGCTATGAGATGGGCTATGCGGCGGCGGTTTCCGTGGCGCTGCTGGCGCTGATCTACGCATTCTCCTTCGTTGCGCGCAAGCTCTTCGAGGAAAAGGACTGAGAAAGGAGGGAATACTGTGGCAATCAAGGGAAACAAGGTCAACCCGACAAAGTTTGACAAGAGCCAGATCGGCTTCTATGTCTGGCTGCTGCCCCTGGCCGTGCTGATGGGCGCACCGATCGTGTACATCGTGTGCCATGCCTTCAAGCCCATGGACGAGCTGTTCGCATTCCCCCCGAAGTTCTTCGTCACCAATCCCTCGGGCATCAACTTCACCAACCTCTTCCAGCAGGCGGCCGGTTCCACCGTGCCCTTCTCCCGCTACGTGTTCAACTCGCTGGTTGTCACCGCGGCGGTGCTGATTCTCTCCGTGCTCATCTCCACCATGGCGGCCTTCGCGCTGAGCAAGATGCGGTTCCGCCTCAAGGGCGCGATGATGGAGATCAACAACCTGGCGCTGATGTTCGTGGCCACGGCGGTGGTCATCCCGCGCTACCTGACCATCTCCTTCACCGGCATCCTGGATACCTGGCTGGCGCACATCCTGCCGCTGATCGCCATGCCCGTGTGTCTGTTCCTGATCAAGCAGTTCATGGACCAGGTGCCGGACTCCCTCCTGGAGGCCGCGCAGCTGGAGGGCGCCAACGCCTTCACCATCTATCTCAAGATCATCCTGCCCATGGTCAAGCCTGCCATCGCCACCGGCTGCATCCTGACCTTCCAGCAGGTGTGGAACAACACCGAAACTTCGAACCTCTTCGTTTCCACCGAGAGCATGCGCACGCTGGCGTTCTACATGAACACGCTGTCCGGCGTCGGCAGCGTGCAGGGACAGGGCATCGCGGCAGCTGCGGCGCTGATCATGTTCGTCCCCAACCTGCTGCTCTTCATCATCAGCCAGAGCGCGGTCATGAACACCATGGCCCATTCCGGCCTCAAGTAAAGGAGGATATATATGAAGAAATTTGCAGCATGGCTGCTGATCCTCCTGACGGTGCTTTCTCTGGGCTCGACCGCCCTGGCGGCCACGCCCTTCCGCACCTTCACGCTGGGCAATGATCAGGAGCTGATCGAAACGCAGACGGCTTACGAGCCGGTGCGGACGATGATCCGCTTTGGCGATGAGACCCTCAAGAATCCCCAGGACATGCGCATGGGCCCCGACGGCTACCTCTACATCGCCGACAACGGCAACAAGCGCATCCTGGTGGTGGATACCCAGGGCAACTTCGTCCGCGAGATCGTGGACAAGAAGAACATCAAGAGCCCCATGGGCGTCTTCGTCGATGAGGACCTGAACGTTTACATCGCCGATGACAAGGCCCGCGCGGTGCTGATGTATGACAAGGATGGCAAGCTCGTCTGCGAGTACACCAAGCCCACCCACCAGCTCTTCGGTGAAACGGCGCCTTATGTGCCCCAGAAGGTCGTGCTGGATAAGCGCGGCAACCTCTACATCGTCTCCAAGGGCAACACCAACGGCATCGTGCAGATCAGCCCGGTGGATGGCGGCGAGTTCCTGGGTTACTACGGCGCGAACACCTCCCGCATCTCCTTCCTGACCCACATCCGCCGCTTCCTCTTCGGCGAGAACTCCGATGTGGCGGGCGAGATCGTCCCGATTTCCGTCAAGAACCTGGCCATCGACCAGAAGGGCATGGTTTACACCGTGACCGAAGCGGGCGACGAGAGTGCGCTGCGCCGCCTGAACGTGGCGGGCAAGTCCACCATCACGCCTGACTGGTGGATCGAGCTGAACTCCGCTGTGGCGGTCAACAGCTCCGGCTCCATCTTCACCGCCAACGCCAACGGCACCATCATGGAGTACACCTCCGAGGGTTCGCTGCTGTTCGTCTTCGGCACCAATGACGAGCTGACGGAGCAGCGCGTGGGCATGTTCAAGTCCGTGACCGGCCTGGTCGTCACCGACGACTACACCGTGTACGTGCTGGACGCGAACCTCAACAGCATTCAGGTGCTGCGCCCCACCGAGTTCACCGACCTGGTGCATCAGGCCTTCACCCTCTTCCAGGAGGGCAAGTACGCCGAATCCAAGGCCCCCTGGCTGGAAGTGCTGCGCATGAACTCCATGTTCAGCTACGCCTCCACGGGCCTGGGCGAGGCGCTCTACCGCGAGGGCAACTACGCTGAGGCCATGGAGAACTTCCGCAACGGCGGCTACCGCCAGGGTTACTCCGACGCCTGGTGGGAGGAGCGCTCCAACTGGCTGCACAGCAACATGTCCACCATCATCTTTGTGGCGGTGGCGGTCATTGTCGTGTGGTTCGTGCTGGGGAAGCTGGACAGGCGCTTCGGCATCCTCAAGCCCCTGCGCGTGGTGAAGGAGAAGATCCTCTCCATCAAGCTGATCGACCAGGTGCTCTACTGCTTCCAGATGCTCAAAAACCCCTACGACGCCTGCTACGGCATCAAGCGCGAGAAGCGCGCGAGCTACCTCTCTGCGGTGATCGTGCTGTTCATCTTCTTCGTGCTGTATGTGCTCAACAAGTACTTCGCCGGCTTCCTGTTCAAGACCATGCCGGATGGTTACTATGAGCTCCTGAGCGACTTCCTGACCGTCTTCGGCGCGTTCCTGCTGCTGACGATCTGCTGCTACCTGGTCTGCACCATCACCGATGGCGAGGCCCGCTTCAGGGACATCTTCATCAGCGCTGCCTACGCGCTGGCGCCCATGATCGTCTTCCAGCCCATCGTGCTGGCCCTGAGCAATGTGCTGACCTTCAATGAGGAGTTCTTCATCACGATGATCAACGTGGTGGCCCTCGGCTGGACGGCGCTGCTGATCGTGCTGATGCTGATGTATCAGAACGACTATACCCTCAAGAAGACCTTCGCGACCATCTTCATGACCCTGTTCTGCGTGCTGGTCGTGGTGGCCCTGATCGTCGTTCTGTACATGCTGATCAGTCAGCTGGTGGACTTCATCGTGTCCATCTATGGAGAGGTGGTGTATCGCTTTGTCAAGAGAGTCTAAGCTGCTTTCGCTGGTGCTCCTGATTGTGATGCTGTGCACCTGCTGCCTGCCTGTCCATGCAGAGGAAGCGCAGAGCGCCGCGGGCGCAAACATCCCCGAGGGCTACCGGCTGATCGGTGAGAACGATCGCTTCAACCTCTACATTCAGGATGCTGACATGGCCGTGGCCATCGAGCGCAAGGACACCGGGGACGTGATGTTCTCCACCGTTCAGGGCGCGAAGAAGGGCAAGGGCCAGTGGGTCGGCATGCAGCAGTCCGGCGTTGTCATCGAGTACCTGGAGGACGTGAAGGACAAGCCCATCCAGGCGGATTTCGTCAACAACGCCTACACCATCGGGTACACCGACGTGGACAATGGCACCACGGCCCACATCACCTTCACCGACCTGGGCATCAGCTTTGATGTCACGGTGGCGATGGATGACAACGGCATGGTCGTGACCATGAAGGAAGCCTCCATCGTGGAGACCAAGGACGAGACCTTCCTCATCGCCCTCAATGACGCGGGCGAGGAGGAGCGCATCGGCCTGACCAAGTATACCAAGACCACCGAGGAGAGCGAGTTCATCCTCACCACGGTTACCGGCGAGACCTACACGCTCAATAAGTCCTACTATGTGTCTGACAAGGGCGAAACCGTGACGGTCAAGAATGCCGACGGCAAGCAGCAGATGACCCTGCCGCTGGCCGAGGGCGCGAATGTCGCCTTCGACGTGCCCGTGCTGGATGCGGCGCAGAAGGAAGTGACCATCAAGCCTGAAACGGTGGCAGGCATTCAGAAGAATGTCTACATCACGGGCTCCGGCTCCGATGGCTCCTCCGTGCGGATCCTCAAGGAGAAGGTCGTGCTGATCAGCGAGTACTCCTACACCATCTCCGCAATTTACCTGTACCCCTTCATGGGCTACAGCGAGGCGGGCGTGGGGCAGGGCTACATGATCATCCCCGATGGCCAGGGCGCCATCGTGGGCTTCGAGGACAACGAGAAGCGCTACACCACCCCCTACGACAAGCAGGTGTACGGCCTGAACATCGGCGTGGACAACCTGCAGCTCTCCTCCAGCCGCGTGCAGGCGGAGGATGTGCTGGCCCCCTTCTTCGGCATGGTGCATACGGATACGGGCATTGCCGTGCTGGGCGTGATTGATGAGGGCGATATCGCCGCCCGCATCATCGCCTATCCCAACGGCGTGCGCAACCTGGCCTACGACTGGGTCACGGCGAAGTATGTCTACCGCTTCGTGTTCAACCAGCCCATGGGCCCCGGCGCCGGCAATGTGGCGACCCGCAATGAGCATCGCCGCAACTTCGACATCAACCAGCGCTTCCTGCTGGAGTGTGGCGACACGGCCTCCTACGCCGGCCTTGCGGTGGCCTACCGCAACTACCTGGTGGAGAGCGGCGCGTTCACCAATGCGGAGATCCGTCCCTTCGACATCCAGGTGGACTTCCTGGGCATGGAGCGCGAGAACTTCATCCTCGGCAAGCAGGATGTGGTGATGACCACCTTCGAGCAGGCAGAGGAGATCCTCAGCGAGCTGAAGGAACTGGGCGTGGAGCGCGCCAACGTGGTGTACCGCGGCTGGCAGACCAACGGCCTGACCGGCGGCGTGCCGACCGACAGCTACAGCCCGGCCGGTTCCCTGGGCGGCAAGAGCGGCCTGAAGAAACTGCGCGAGCTCAGCGAGGAGATGGGCTTCGCCTTCTCCCTGGAGACGGATGTGCTGAGCCTGAACATCGAAACGCACCCGACGCTGACCTTCAGCGCCTTCAAGAAGATCACCTCTGAAACCTGGAGCAAGCCGACCTTCGGCAAGGTGTTCAGCACGCTGAACTACCTCACGCCCAAGTCCTCCCGCGACATCGGCGTGGACCTGGTGGATGCGCTGGACCGCGCGGGCTTCACCGGCGTCACCTTCACCGGCATCACCCAGCTCCTGGCGGACTACTACCATCAGGATAAGTACCACGACACCAGCGAAATGGCTGCGTACTATGTGGAGATCATCGATGCGGCCAACAGCCGGGGCATGACCGTCAACCTCGTCAGCCCCAACGCCTACCTCTGGCAGTACGCCAACGTCATCAGCGACCTGCCCGTGGCCGGCAGCGACTACACCTACACCGACGCGGAGATCCCCTTCCTGACCATCGCCCTGTCCGGTCAGATCCCGTATTACCTGGAGTACACCAACTTCCAGGCCAATACCAACGAGTTCTTCCTGCACCTGATGGAGCAGGGCGCCCGCCCCTCCTTCCTGCTGACGATGGAGGACCCCATCAAGCTGCAGAACTCCAACTCCGCCAACATCTACTCCTCCCGCTACGACCTGTACCGCGACCTGATCGTGGAATGGTATGGCGAGCTGAACGCGCTGTATGAAGCAGTGGGGGAGGATGGCCAGATCGTCGATCATGTCCGCGCGGGCGACATGGTCTGCGTGACCTGGTCCAATGGCACGAAGGTCTACCTGAACTTCGGCGATTTCGAAGGGACGATGGACGGCGTGACCCTTGAAAAACTGAGCTATAAGGTGGTGAACGGCAATGGCAACTAAGGAAATTCAGCAGAGCAAGCAGGAAATTGCCACCACGCCGAAGAAACCTAATAGACGTGAAAAAATCCCCCACGAGAACAGGCACCGCATCACGAAGCGGAAGATGCGCGAGTGGATGTATGGCTACATCTTCCTTGCGCCGTGGATCATCGGCGTGATGATCTTCTTCGTGGTGTCCATGTTCAAGTCGCTGTACTGGAGCTTCTACAATGTGGAGGTCTTCAACGGCGTGAACACCTACCCCCTGGCGCACTGGTACGACAACTACGTCAGCGTCTTCACCCTGGAGACGGACCTGCCGACCACCCTGGGCTCCTTCACGATCTCGCTCATCCTGCAGCTGCCGATCATCATCGCGTTCTCGCTGATCATCGCCATGCTGCTCAACAGCAAGATCCGCTGCCGCAGCCTCTTCCGCATGATCTTCTTCCTGCCGGTCATCATCGCCACCGGCCCGGTGATGAGCATGCTGACTGCGCAGGGCGTGGGCACGGTGCCCATGATGTCCGATGGCAGCCTCTCGTCCCTGCTGGGCGGGTTGCCGGCCTTCCTGTCGGAGCCGATCACCGAGCTGTTCAACTCGCTGATCCTCATCCTGTGGAATTCCGGCATCCAGATCCTGATCTTCCTCTCCGGCCTGCAGAAGGTGTCGACCACCATGTATGAGGCCTCGAAGATCGACGGCGCCAACGGCTGGGAGACCTTCTGGAAGATCACCCTGCCCATCGTCAAGCCCATCATCCTGCTCAACTCGGTGTACACGGTGGTGGCGCTGGCCACCAGCGGCGACAATGAGATCATCGAGCTGATCTATGCCGCCACCTACACCACGCCCTGGACGAAGGGCTACGAGTATGGCATGGCGTTCAACTGGATTTACACGGCGATCATCGCGGTGATCCTGGTGTTCGTTTTCCTCCTGCTCAAGGAGAAGAGCGATAAGAACGTCAAGTACGAAAAGCGCCTTGTGCGCCTGCGCTGAGGAGGGGAGGATCACATGAAAATCAGAGATATCCCCAAGGAGGCGCGCAAGGATTACCTCAAGAAGGTGTTCTTCGGAAGCAACGACCGCCGCGGCGTCATCATGACCTTCGTGGTTTACCTGCTGCTGATCACCATCGCCTTCATCTACCTGTACCCGGTGCTGTACATGTTCTCCCGCTCCCTGATGGACAAGAAGGACCTGCTGGACGCGTCGGCGAAGTGGATCCCCAGCACCATCACCGTGAGCAACTACACCTCGGCCATCGCCACGATGGACTACTGGAACTCCCTGCTGAAGAACCTGGCCATCGCGCTGTCGTCCACCATCTGTCAGGTGTTTGTCTGCTCCTGGGTGGGCTACGGCTTTGCGCGCTACAACTTCCCGGGCAAGTTCCTGTGGATGGGCATCCTGATCCTGTCCTTCCTGCTGCCCCCGCAGACCACGGCGGTGCCCAACTTCCTGCTGTTCAACAACGATATCCCGCTGTTCTTCAAGAATGTGCTGGGCATGGACATGACCATCATCGACGGCACGATCAAGCCTTTCGTCATCACGGCGATCCTTGGTCAGGGCCTGAAGAGCTGCCTGTGCATCCTGATCTTCTACAACTTCCACCGTCAGGTGCCCCAGTCGCTGATCGAGGCTTCCGAGATCGACGGCGCGGGCCACATCAAGGCCTACTTCCAGATCGCTGTCCCGCTTTCCATGGCGGCGATCGTGGTGGTGACGCTGTTCTCCTTCGTGTGGTACTGGAACGAGGTTGATATCGTCCGCACCTACCTGGGCAGCAGCAACACCCGCAACACGGGCCTGACCACGCTGATGCTGGAGCTGAACAAGTTCGAGGACAGCTACAACGCGGTGTACGCGACCCATGCGCAGTCCACCACGTCCACCAACAAGCTCAACGACGCCATCAAGATGGCGGGCACGATGCTCTCCATCGCGCCGCTGATGGTGATGTACTTCTTCCTGCAGAAGCAGTTCGTCGAGTCCGTTGACAAGGCGGGCATCACCGGCGAGTAAGCCGTGGATTACCCCGTAGGGCCCTCCTGCTCCGGCACTGCGCCGGGGCAGGGGAGAGCCGCCCACCCATTTCCCTTCGGATCAAAGCCTGGTCAGAGGCTTTAGATTAAATTTTCAAAGGAGGACAACCCCAATGAAAAAGCTGGTTTCCCTGGTTCTGGCTCTGTGCATGATGCTGTCCCTGTGCGCGTTCGCGAGCGCTGAGGGCGAGTACAACATGCCCGCCATGAACACCACCGACCCCATCACCCTGTCCGTCATGATCTGGGACGACTTCGAGATGGCCGAAGCGCTGGCCGCTTCCTTCACCGAGATCTACCCCAACATCACCGTTGAGATCGTCCGCACCACCACCGCTACCGTGACCGCGGACCTGACCAACTACGCCGCTGCCGGCACCCTGCCGGACATCTTCATGTGGCTGGACCTGGATCCCCTCCTCGCCGCTCCCTATATGGCCGACATCGCGCCCTACCTGGAGAACGACGAAGAAGCCCAGACGAAGCTGTACTACACCGTCCGTAACGCTGGTTACCTGGATGGCGAGCGCTGCTTCTTCCTGGCTGGCGAGTTCCTGCCCGCGACTGTGTACCTGGATGCCAACGTCTTCGAGCAGCTGAACGTTGAGCTGCCCGGTCAGGACTGGACCTGGGAGCAGTTCGTTGAGCTGACCCAGACCATGACCGATCCCACCCAGGGTATCTGGTCCTACACCAACGGCATGTACGCCCCCGTCACCTGCGGCCCCATCGCCCTGACCGAGAATTCCATCGGCGAATTCGGCTGGAACGGCGAGTGCTACAACTTCGAGTCCGGCTGGGCCGAGGCTCTGGAGCTGCAGCTGGAGAACATCCGCCTGGGCAACACCTGCGTGGGCGGCTCCGACGCTTACCTGGCTGTTGACCCCTCCAACGAGTGGCCTGGCCAGACTGGTCACGTGGCTGTCCTGACCGACGCCTCCTGGACCCTGAACAACATCTACACCCAGCCCCTGGCCCTGGATCGCGGCATCAAGATGGTGCCCTACAATCCTCCGATCGGCGCCGAGAACGCCGGCCAGCTGGCCTTCCTGGACAACGTGTCCATCTCCTCTCAGTGTGAGTATCCCCGTGAGGCCTACGAGCTGATGAAGTATCTGTTCTGGGGCAAGGACGGCTGGATGAAGCGCTGCGAGCTGTTCCCCACTCTGGTGTGGGAAGGCACCGACCAGAAGGCTTACAACGTGCCCAACTGCTTCCCCCTGATCCAGGACGACGAGCTGAACGAGGCTTATGCCGCGCTGCTGCCTGACCTGGGCTACTGGAATGACTGGGTCTCCTACCTGGAGAACATCCAGAACCCCGTGACCTGGGGCGCTCGTTCCATCCCCGGCTTCAACGCCTTCCTGGCCAACGCCTACAACGGCGCTGACTTCAACGGCACCATCGGCATCGAGGCCGCTGTGTCCGCTGGCGTTGCCGATCCCTGGGATTACACCGAGTGGCTGGCTGAGCAGGGCCGTTACTACTACGACCAGGCCATGACCGCCTTCTACGAGATCTACGGCACTCCCGCCGCTGAGTAATCAGTGAGCAAAGCGGGGAAGGCGGCTGGCAATCCCGTGCGCGAACACGGGCTGACAGCAACTGAACCCTGCGGGGGAGCGGCTTTCGGGCTGCTCCCCCCTTTTTCTGGAATAAGGGGAATGAGTATCTGATAATCACTTGGTTATCTTGTAGCCATTATACACGAGAAATGGCGACTTGTCAAGATATCCAAATGATTATCAGAAAGAAAATGTGTGAAGATTTGAGCTGCTGGCTCTGGAGGGATGGCGATGGCAACCTATTGCAGGATACGCGAGCTTCGGGAGAAGCATGGATTCACCCAGCGTGAGCTGGCGCAGCAGCTGGGGATGCTCCAGCCGCAGTATTTCCGGTATGAGCAGGGGACGCGGGATGTTCCCACAGAAATGCTGATCCGCCTTGCGGACATCTATCAGGTGTCGATCGACTACCTGCTCGGTCAGACGGACAACCCTGAGCGTGCTAAATGAGCTTGCATTCTCCAGCCGTTATGGTATAATGAAGGTATCTGAAAGCACGAAAGGACGTTGCATATGAATCGAAGGATCACCCTGCATGCGGGCAGGTTGCTGGCGCTGCTGCTGGCCGTGGCGCTGCTTCCTGCGTCGGCGCTGGCCTCGACCCTGACGGCGGACGCCAGCGAAACCACCGTCGAAATGAGCGACACGCTCTATGGCCTCTTCTTTGAGGACATCAACTATGGCGCGGACGGCGGCCTCTATGCGGAGCTGCTGCAGAACCGCTCCTTCGAGTATGAGGACATCCTCAACCCCCGCTCGGTGGATCACTACAACGGCTGGGGCTTCAACCTGAACTTCGGCGCGACGGGCACGGCCATCGTCAGCACCGAGAATCCGCTGAACGAGAACAACCCCACCTACATGCGCGTCACCTGCACCAAGGGCGACTACCGCTTCGCGAACCTGGGCTACCAGTCCACGACCTTCTCCGGCGGCATCCCGGTGGAGAAGGGGAAGACCTACCGCTGCTTCGTGTGGATGCGCAACGCCGGCGACTTCGAGGGTACGGTGGAGATCGCCCTGACCAAGCGCACGGGCAAGTCCATCGCGGTGCCCAAGTCCTTCACGCTGACGGACGAGTGGCAGAAGTATGAGCTGACCTTCACGCCCTCCTACACGGAGGATGCGGTGCTGTCCTTCTACATGCACGGCACGGGCTCGGTGGATTTCGACATGGCCAGCCTGATGCCTGCGGATGCCTTCGGTGCGGACTGGCCCAATGGCGGCCTGCGCGCCGACCTGGTGCAGGCGCTGATGGACCTGAACCCCAGCTTCCTGCGCTTCCCCGGCGGCTGCATCGTCGAGGGCAGCTACTACCGCAGCAACTTCTACGACTGGAAGGACACCGTCGGCCCCATCGAGGAGCGCGACGAGAACTTCAACACCTGGGGCTACATGATGAGCTACGGCCTGGGCTACTATGAGTACTTCATGCTGGCCGAGGCTCTGGGCGCGGAGCCCCTGCCGGTGGTGCATTCGGGTCTGCTGTGTCAGGCGCGCGACGTGTTCGAGGCGCCGCTGACCATCGAGGAGACCCACGCCTACGCGCAGGACATCCTCGACCTGATCGAGTTCGCCAACGGCGACGTGACGACGGAGTGGGGCGCGCTGCGTGCCGAGATGGGGCACCCGGAGCCCTTTGACCTTAAGTACATCGGCATCGGCAACGAGAACTGGGACATCGTGTACTGGACGCGCTTCGAGATCCTCTACGACTACGTGAAGGAAGCGCACCCGGAGATCACTATCGTGTCCTCCGCAGGCCCGGTGGCGGAGGGCAGCCTGCCCGCCAGCGCCTGGGCGACCATCCGCGCAAAGTTCGCCGATACCATCGTGGATGAGCACTACTACATGTCCGGCGACTGGTTCCTCAGCCACACGAACCGCTACGACAGCTATCCCCGCACGACGAAGGTCTTTGTGGGCGAATTTGCGGCCCATGAGGCGACGCAGGCCAACGGCCGCCGCCCCAACAACCTCTACAGCGCCGTGTGCGAGGCGGCTTACATGACCGGCCTGGAGCGCAACAGCGATGTGGTGGTCATGGCCAGCTACGCCCCGCTGATGGCTCGCGAGGGCATGCAGCAGTGGACGCCCGACCTCATCTGGTACAACGCCCGGGAGGTCATGCTGACGCCGAACTACTACGTCCAGCAGATGTTCGCCGAAACCGTGGGCGATCAGGTGGTGGCCAGCGAGTATGACGGCATCAACCAGCTGGTGTACCATGTGGTGACCCGCACGGACGACGTGCTCTACGTCAAGCTGGTCAACGCCTCCGCCTACGAGGATGCGATGACGCTGAACCTCGCCGGCGTTCCGGATGGCGACGCGGTCGTCCGGCAGCTGACGGGCGAGAAGAACGCCGTCAACAGCTTCAGCAACAAGGATGCTGTCGTTCCCACCACGGACAGCATGGCCTTTGCAGGCGGCACGGCGGAGATCACCCTGCCGGCCTACTCCGTGACGATCCTGACCTTCCAGCTGCAGTAAAACATCCGGGTCGACCCGGTCATATGAATGGAGGAAACACCCATGAAACAGGCCAAGATGATCCTGGACAGGGACTACGTCATTTCCCCGATCGACAAGCGGCTGTATGGCTCGTTCATCGAGCACTTGGGCCGCGCGGTGTACACCGGCATCTTTGAGCCCCGGCATCCCCTGGCGGATGATCAGGGCTTCCGCAAGGACGTGCTGGAGCTGGTGCGCAAGCTGCGCATCCCCGTGGTGCGCTACCCGGGCGGCAACTTCGTTTCCGGCTTCCGCTGGGAGGACTCCGTCGGCCCGAAGCATCAGCGCCCCAGGCGCCTCGACCTGGCGTGGAAGACCACCGAGCCCAACTGGTTCGGCCTGCATGAGTTCGTCGAGTGGTGCAAGCGTGCGGACACCGAGGTGATGTACGCCATCAACCTGGGCACCCGCGGCGTGCTGGAGGCACAGGACGTGGTGGAGTACTGCAACCACCGCTCCGGCACCTACTGGAGCGACAAGCGCATCTCCAACGGCGCGGCGGATCCCTTCGGCATCAAGCTCTGGTGCCTGGGCAACGAGATGGACGGCCCCTGGCAGACCGGCGCGAAGACCGCCATTGAGTATGGCCGCCTGGCCAACGAGGCCTCCAAGGTGATGAAGTGGGTGGACGACTCCATCGAGACCGTGGTCTGCGGCTCCTCCGGCTCCACCATGCCCACCTTCGGCGAGTGGGAGTACCAGGTGCTGACCGAGTGCTACAACAGCGTCGATTACGTCAGCCTGCACCGCTACTACGGCAACCCCCACAACGATACGCCGGACTTCCTGGCGTCCACGCTGGATCTGGATGACTTCATTAAGACCGTCGCTGCCATCTGCGACGCGGTGAAGGGCAAGAAGCACGCCAAGAAGCGCATCCACCTGAGCCTGGACGAGTGGAACGTGTGGTACCACTCCAACCAGCAGGATCAGCAGCTGTACAAGAACGAGCCCTGGGGCACGGCGCTCCACCTGCTGGAGGACGTGTACAACTTCGAGGACGCGCTGCTGGTGGGCCTGATGCTGATCACCATGATCCGCAATGCCGACCGCGTGAAGATCGGCTGCCTGGCGCAGCTGGTGAACGTCATCGCCCCCATCATGACCCGCGAGAAGGGCGGCGCTTGGGCGCAGACCATCTTCTACCCGATGATGGACGCCTCCATGTACGGCCGTGGCGTGTCCCTCCTGCCGCTGATCACCACCGATAAGCATGACACCAAGCACTTCAGCGACGTGCCCACTGTGGACGCCGCCGCCACCATGGACGATGCGGGCAATGTGACCATCTTCGCTGTCAACCGCGATCTGGCCGAGCCCGTCCGCCTGCAGCTGGACATGCGCTCCTTCGGCGATATGACGCCCGTGATGCACACCGTGCTCCACCACGATGACATGAAGGCCATCAACACCGAGGCGAACCCCGACGAGGTCAAGCCCGTGGAGGTACCCGTGGTCATCGAGGATGGCGCGATCCTGCTGCCTGCGGCCAGCTGGAATGTCATCCGCTTCGTGCCCGGCAAGGCATGATGCATAATCAGATGGCATAAATGCAAAAAACAGACTCAAAGTCGGTAAAATGCGATGTAATACCGACCGAGAGTCTGTTTTTATGTTGCCCAAATGGCATGGGCATCCGCCTGCGAGGACTTTACAGGTAGCTGCGCAGGACGGTGATCAGCTGCGTGAGGAACTTTCTGTCCGCCGTGGAAGCGTTCAGAAACAGCGTGTCGATCTGGTTCGGGGGAGAGGGGTTCGCGGAAGTGAGATGATCTTCAAGGATGTCATCCATGGAGCAGTGAAGAACATTACATATATCAATGAGCGTCTCCAGGGAAGGGCTGCGCTGGCCGTTCTCGAGCTTGCTGACATACACGACTGAGATATCCGCGAGCTCAGCCAGCTGCTCCTGTGTCAGGTTTGCATTCTTTCGTGATCTGCGGATCCTCTGTCCGATCGCCTGTGCATCGATTTTCATACGTAACAGCCCCCTTAATCTAATATGTAGCAACTTCATAACCAGAGATCTTTAGTTGATCCGCGCATGAAATGCGGAGCACCATCAGCTGCCTTTATGCCCGCAAACCGGGCGATGGATACACTATCAAAGATAGCACAAAGAAGTTACTGGAAACATATACCTATTGTATGCCTTTTATGGCAGATATATACCACCTGTTTGTGTTCTTTCCGTTCTGTTAAGCATATAATTGATTAGGATGTTTAGCAGGTGCATTTTGCGTGCATACCAGGCTGTGCTGAACGAGGAGAGAAGTTGGAAAACTCCGGCGGATTTCCACGCGCGGTGCATGGCTGGCGGAAGCGTCCTCTGTTTGCGTGACGATGCTGGGATACAGATCGGCAAAAACGGGGCGTGGAAGTGGCCACGTGCCTGGGAGTGCAGGTGAACCAAGGTTGCATCTCCTGGACGTCAAAAAACGAAAAGAGCCAGTCAAAGCCACTGACTCGCTCAGAGAAAGGAAGAAAGTCATGAAGAAACAGATTTGGGTTTTCGTTCTGGCTCTCTGCATGCTCTTCTCCTTTGGCCTGATCGCACAGGCTGAAGAGACGGGCGACGTCGTCCTGGATCATGCCAACTGCGGCGTGGAAGGGATCGACTGGGTAGCCCTCATGGACGAAGAGGATTTCCAGCCTGCAACTTGCGAGGAAGATGGCTTCATCCGCAAGCACTGCAGCGTGTGCGGCGTCTATGTGCAGAACGAAGTTCTGCCCAAGATGGAGCACGTGTATGTTGAGGATCCCGCGGTTGCTCCCACCTGCACCGAGACCGGCCTGACCGCCGGCAAGTCCTGCCACAACGAGATCCTCGACGCCGAGGGCAACGTGATTGGCACCTGCGGTGCGCTGGAGAAGCCCGAGGACGCTCAGGAGGTTGTCCCCGCGCTGGGCCACACTCCCGTTGCTGCGGATCCCAACTGGAAGCCCGAGAACTTCGACTGCGAAGAAGGCTTCTCCACCTCCGCCGTGTGTGACGTCTGCGGCGAAGAGCTGGCTGAGGCGATCTTCGTTACCTTCGAGCATCAGCCCGAAGTGCTGGAGGCTGTCGAGCCCACCTGCACCTCCACCGGCCTGACCGAGGGTTCCTACTGCACCGTGTGCGGCAAGATCCTGGTGGAGCAGGAAGAGATCGAGATGCTGGAGCATGACTGGGTGTTCGTGCCCGCCACCGCTGGCTCCTGCACCGAGGACGCTGTGAGCTACCATCAGGAGTGCTCCGTCTGTGGCGCGAAGGACAAGGACTACACCGTCCTGCCCGCTCCCGGCCACAAGACCGAGATCGTCGAAGGCTACGAAGCGACCTGCTTCGAGGATGGCCTGACCGATGGCGAGCAGTGCACCGTCTGCGGCGAGTGGATCGTCGAGCAGACCGTCATCCCCGCGCACAACCATGAGAATGACACTGCCTGGGAGACCGTGCTGGGCACCCCCGCCACCTGTACTGAGGCTGGTATTGCTGCGCACCGTCGTTGCTCCCTGTGCGGCACCGTTGAGTTCAACGGCTCCGAGTTCGAGGGCGACAAGGCTGCGGAAGCTGTGATCATCCCCGCGCACGGCCACGTGGACGAGGATGGCTACGAGAACGCCCCCGCCGTTGGCAAGCCCGCTCAGCGCCGTGAGGGTGATGCGTCCCTGCTGGTGAAGACCAACCCCGATGACGAGAAGGAAGCCACCTGTACCGAGGCTGGCTATGTGAGCGCCCTGGAGTGCCCCTGGTGTGGCGCTGAGCGCGTGCCCGCTGAGGAGCCCGAAGCCACCGGCCATAAGTGGGTCAAGATCCAGACTGGCATCGTCCCCACCTGTACCGAGGCTGGCGTCTCCGACCTGTGGGAGTGCGAGTACTGCGGCGAGCAGCACGGCAACGAGCCCGTCAACCCCCGCGGCCATGACATGGTGACCGTGGCTGGCCAGCTGGCTACCTGCGAAGAGGCTGGCAACTACGAGTACGCCTACTGTGACCGCGTTGGCTGCTGCTACGCGGAAGTGACCGAGCTGGACGTTGGCATCATGGCTGACATCCCCGCTTTCACCGTTGAGAAGGACGAGGACAACAAGGTGATCGAGCATCCCGCTGCGGTCGTCATTCCTGCTCACAACCACGGCTACGCTGCTGACGTGACCGAGTACACCTTTGAGGGTTCCACTGTCGTTGCGAAGATCGCTCCCGTTGCCCCCACCTGCAACAAGACCGGTCTGAGCGACAATGGCTTCCTCTGCACCCTGTGCGGCGAAGTGCTCGTCCCCGCTGATGTGCTGGACACGCTGGAGCACAACTGGGTGGATGTGCCTGCTGTGGATGCCACCTGCTACGCGGACGGCAACCTGCACTTCATGTACTGCGCTTACGAAGGCTGCACCCTGGGCGTCATCCTGAACGAGGATGGCGATCAGGTCGATGAGCTGGTCGTGACCAAGAACGAGGAGAACGTCTGCGAGGAGTACCCCGCTGAGGTTATCCTGCCTGCCTTCAACCACAAGGACACCAAGCCCGGCACCGGCAAGGCTCCCACCTGCACCGAGGCTGGCTGGACTGATGGCCTGTACTGCACCATCTGCGGCTTCCCCCTGGAAGCTCAGGAAGAGATCCCCGCTCTGGGCCACACTGAGGAAGAGATTCCCGCCGTTGCCCCCACCTGCACCGAGACCGGCCTGACCGCTGGCGTGTGGTGCACCGTCTGCGAGGAGATCCTCGTTGAGCAGGAAGAGGTTCCCGCTCTGGGCCACACCTACGACGAGTACCGTCCCGCTGTTGCTCCCACCTGCACCTCTGTTGGTTACACCGAGGGTCTGTGCTGCTCCGTCTGCGAGCCTGACTACGTCGCTGTCACCGGCTGGCTGATCTTCCCCGAAGAGATCCCGATGCTCGAGCACGAGATGTTCTACGAGGAGAACCTGACCGCCGACCCCACCTGTGAAGAGGACGGCTACGACAACTACAACTACTGCGTGAACTGCGACTATGTCGAGGGCGAGATCATCCCCGCTCTGGGCCATGACTGGCTGACCTTCGACGAGGAAGCTCCCACCTGCACCGAGTACGGCGTTATCTCTGCCCGTACCTGCAGCGTCTGCGGTTACACCCAGCCCCAGCAGAAGGTCGATCCCCTGGGCCACAACCCCGTTGTGGTGCCCGGCAAGGCTGCCACCTGCACCGAGACCGGCCTGACCGACGGCGAGAAGTGCGACCGCTGCGGCCTGGTGTCCGTTGAGCAGGAAGAGATTCCCGCCCTGGGCCACAACATGGTCCATGTGGACGCTGTTGAGCCCACCTGCGAGGCTGCTGGCAACAAGGAAGGCCAGAAGTGCTCCAACGAGGGCTGCGATTACAAGATCGGCTGCGAGACCATCGAGAAGCTGGCTCACACCCTGGGCGACTGGGTCGTCGAGATCCAGCCCTCCGTTGGCGCTGATGGCCAGGGTCTGAAGGTCAAGTACTGCCTGACCTGCGGCCACAAGATCGAGGCTGAGATGATCCCCGCGCTGAGCATGGGTCAGCTGGGCGATGCGAACAATGACGGCGCCGTCAACATCATTGACGTGCTGGTCATCCTGCAGCACTGCTCCGAGATCCCCGTCGGCTCCTTCAACGAGCTGCAGGCGGACTACAACGAGGATGGCGTTGTGAACGTCCTGGACGCGCTGGCGCTGCTCTACGCTGTGTAAGGCGGACCATCTCCGATCCTGTGATCACTCTGTGACATTTGTGCATTGGTGACTGATTATCGCTCCATGGGCACGATGGGTGTTGTGCTCATTGTGCCCATGGGTGATGCTTTGGCGTCGAGCGTGTAAACAGCGCCAATGCACATTTCGTTTATGCCTGAGAAAGGACGACAGAACATGAAGAAACTTGTTAGTGCCATTCTGGTGCTGGCCATGCTGCTGAGCGCTGCGGTTGCTTTTGCTGCTGCGCCCGGCGACACGGTGACCGTTACCATGAGCTTCAGCAGCTCCACCGCCTGCGCGGTCACGCTGGGTGTGAGCTACAATGAATCCGTGCTCCAGTATGTTTCCTCTTCCGGGTCCGCGCCCGGCGCTTTCGTTGCTGCTGGCAAGAACAGCATCAACATGGCGGCCACCACGCCCATCACCAGCGCCACCTTCACCTATACCTTCAGGGTGCTGGACAGCGCCCCCGCTGGTACTTACAATATCAGACTGAGCGCTGGCATCTGTGTTGACAGCTCCCAGAATACGACCTCCTGCAGCCTGAGCGGCGCCAGCGTCGTGGTCGTGCGTGACGAGTGCACCCACGGCACCACGCAGGCGATCGCCGGCAAGGCTCCCACCTGCACCGAGACCGGCCTGACCGAGGGCCAGAAGTGCGTGCTGTGCGGCGAAGTCGTTGTTGCGCAGACTGAGATTCCCGCCAACGGCCATACTGAGCGCGTGATCCCCGGCACCGCTGCGACCTGCACCCTGCCCGGCGTGACCGACGGCACGGACTGCTCCGTTTGCGGCATCGTCCTGACTACGCCTGAGTTCATCGCTGCGCTGGGCCACACCGAGGAGATCATCCCCGCCGTTGACGCGACCTGCACCGAGACCGGCCTGACTGAGGGCAAGAAGTGCACCGTGTGCGGCGAGATCCTGGTTGCTCAGGAGACTGTCGCTGCGCTGGGCCACACCGAGGAAGTCATCCCCGCTGTTGACGCGACCTGCACCGAGACCGGCCTGACCGAGGGCAAGAAGTGCACCGTGTGCGGCGAGATCCTGGTTGCGCAGGAGACCGTCGCTGCGCTGGGCCACACCGAGGAGATCATCCCCGCCGTTGACGCGACCTGCACCGAGACCGGCCTGACCGAGGGCAAGAAGTGCACCGTGTGCGGCGAGATTCTGGTTGCTCAGGAGACCGTTGCTGCGCTGGGCCACACGGCTGTGGTTGACGCTGCGGTTGCCCCCACCTGCACCGAGACTGGCCTGACCGAGGGCGCCCACTGTGACGTCTGCGGCGAGATCCTGGTCGCTCAGGAGACCGTTGCTGCGCTGGGCCACAAGGAAGTCGATGTGGCTGCCGTGGCTCCCAACTGCACCGAGACCGGCCTGACCGCTGGCAAGCAGTGCACCGTGTGCGGTGAGATGACCGTTCCTCAGGAAGAGATTCCTGCCAATGGCCATGACTTCCGCACCTACACGGTGGCTCCCACCATGGAGAAGATCGGTTCCGACATGCACGTCTGCCGCAACTGTGACTACTACTACAGCGACAACTACGTGCCGCGCCTGGACAGCGACCTCGGCGAGATCGTCTTCAATGCTGAGGACGTGGCCGTTGAGTACACGCTGGAGCAGGAAGATGGCGTGATGAGCGTCATCGCCGCTGCCGATGCGGATGGCGCCTACACGCTGCGCAAGCTGGTCATCTCCCTGGAGCTGCTGGATGAGCTGAAGGCCCGCAAGGTTGAGACCGTCCTCTTCGTTGTTGGCGAGATCCGCCTGGAGATCCCCATGGCCATGTTCGACCTGCCCGAGGTGACCGCTCTGGTGACTGCCGAGGATGCGAGCTATGTGTTCATCGTGGACGGCGAGTCCTTTGCCGCTGAGATCCGCAATGGTGAGGAAGTCGTGTCCGTGACTGCCATCATGACCGAGCTGGCGCTGTATGTGCCGGTTGCCGAGTAATATCCACACGAGAATCCCCGCGGGGGCAGGCTGCGAAGCCTGTCCCCGTTTTGATGTGCCATTGATGGCAAAGTCTGCGATCCGCTGTGCAAAAAGTGAGCATAACGTGCCATGATTTGCGTTGTATACAACACGGGTGTATGCTAAAATGGAAAAAAATGAACCTTTTGCAACAGGGAAGGAGCGGATTCGGATGAAAAGGATGATCACGTTGACCCTCGCTGCGCTGCTGGCGCTGACTGGCCTGAGCGCATTTGCGGATGAACCCGGCGTGCGGGATTACACGCCCCTGAAGGAGCTGAGCGTGGACAATGGTTTCACGCTGGGCGCTGCGCTGGGCTATGAGCAGATGGCGGATCCCATCTACCTGATGACGGTGAAGCACCACTTTGACACCGTCACCCCCACCAACGAGCTGAAGGCCTACTCGCTGCTGGATCAGAGGGCCTGCCAGAACAGCACCGACGGCATGCCCTGCATGAACTACGAAAAGGCCGACAAGATGGTCGAGTGGGCGATGAAGAACGGCCTGAAGGTGCGAGGCCATGTGCTGGTGTGGGACGCCTACATGCCCCAGTGGTTCTTCCACGAGGGATACGACACCTCCAAGCCCATCGCCAGCCGCGAAACGATGCTGCTGCGCATGAGGAGCTACATCGAGGACGTCATCTGCCACTTTGAGGACAAGTACCCCGGCGTGGTGTACTGCTGGGATGTGGTGAACGAGGCCGTGGGCGACAGCGCCAGCGAATACAAGGCGGATGATCCCCGCCATGTGCGCACGATGCGCTCCGGCAGCGCCAACCCCTTCTATGAGTACGTGGGCCCGGACTATGTGGAGTACGCCTTCCTCTACGCGGCGGACACCGTGGACCTGCTGGGCGCGGACATCACCCTGTTCTACAACGATTACAACATGTTCCACATGGGCAAGCGCGAAGCGGCCATTGAGCTGGTGAAGAGCATCAACGCCTTCGCCATGGATGAGAACGGCAATCCCCGCCAGCTGTGCAACGGCGTGGGCATGCAGGGCTACATCGGCGGCTACGGCACCCAGAGCGGCTGCATGAAGGAGAGCAACCTGAACGACATCAAGAAGAGCATCCTCATGTTCCACGATGAGCTGGGCGTTGAGGTGCAGCTGACGGAGATGGCTGTGCGCAACTACGACAGCTCCCTGGAGCAGAAGCACGGCGAGTTCTACCAGAAGCTGTTCAAGGTGTTCAAGAGCATCAACCGCGGACTGGAGGAGCCGATCCTGACCAGCGTTTCCATCTGGGGTCTGGTGGACACGCCCTATGTGTCCTCTTCGAGCTACGGCTACAAGATGAACGGCACCTACGGCGGCCTCTTCGGCTGGCAGTGCAAGGTGAAGGAAGCCTTCAGGCTCGTGCATGCGGAGCTGGCAGCGGACTGATCCCGCAAATTGCATAAAGAACCCCGGCAGCTTCTGCAAAGCGCAGGTGCTGCCGGGGTTTTGTGTGTCGGTTATGGATTACTTGAGGAAGCCGCTGATGATCTGCTCCTCGGCCTCGGCCTCGGTCAGGCCCAGGGTCATGAGCTTGATGATCTGCTCGCCGGCGATCTTGCCGATGGCGGCCTCGTGGATCAGCGCGGCGTCGATGTTCTGCGCCTCCAGCTGGGGGATGGCCAGGATGTGCGCATCATCCATGATGATGGCGTCGCACTCGGTGTGGCCGGTGCAGGCGGCGTTGCCGGTGATCTTGCTGTCGAACTTCTGATAGCTGCGGTCGCGGGCGACGGAGCGGCTCACCACGTCCGTGGAAGCGCCATCGCCGTTGAGGTCCACCACATAGCTGCTGATGGCCACCTGATCGCCGTGGGTCATCAGCCTCTCGCGGACGACCAGGCTTGCGCCGGCGGCCAGGTCCGCGGTGGTGACGCGGTTGGTGCTGTCCACGCCCTTGATCTGCACCATCTCCATCTCCATGGCGCTGCCTTCGGCCATGTGCACCTCGGTGACGGGGTTGAGGATGCGCTTGCCCGCGCCATCGCCGGCGCCCACATGCTTCTCCACATACTTCACCCGGGCGTTGGGGGCCACGAAGAAGCGGTGGATGCCGTCGTGCTCGGAGTCCTGCGTGCCGCAGTTGTGGATGCCGCAGCCGGCGATGATGACCACATCGCAGCCCTCGCCGATGTGGAAGTCGTTGTAGACGACCTCCTTCAGGCCCGCCTCGGAGAGGATCACGGGGATGTGCACGCTCTCGCCCACGGTGCCGGGCTTGATGATGACGTCGATGCCGGAACCGTCGGCCTTGGAGACGATATCGATGTTGGCCGTGACGCTGCGGGCGGTGGACTGGCCGTTGGTGCGGATGTTGTACGCGCCGTGGGGTACGCTCTCCAGACCCGCAACCTCCATGAGAATCTGCTTCTGGATCGCATCCATCACTGGTCGCCTCCCTTCGTGAGCTGGCCGCAGGCGTTGATGGCGGCGCTGGTGCCCAGGAGCGTGGGCAGGATCTCCTCGCGGCTGCCGTGGCCGATGATGCTGCCCGCGCCCAGCACGATGATCTCGTCGGCGATGTTCAGGATCCGCTCCTGATGGCTGATGACGAGGATCGTGCGGTCGGAGTTGGCCTTGCGCATGCGCTCGAAGACCTCGATGAGGCTCTTGAAGCTCCACAGGTCGATGCCGGCCTCGGGCTCGTCGAACACGGAGAGCACCGTGCCGCGAGCCAGAACCGTGGCGATCTCAATGCGCTTGAGCTCGCCGCCGGAGAGGCTCCCGTTCACCTCGCGGTCGATGTAATCGCGGGCGCACAGGCCCACTTCGCTCAGGTACGCGCAGGCGTCGCCCACGCTCATCTTCTTCCTGCTGGCGATGCGCAGCAGGTCGATCACGCGGATGCCCTTGAACTTCACCGGCTGCTGGAAGGCGTAGCTGACGCCCAGGTGTGCGCGCTCGGTGATGGACTTGCCGGTGATGTCCTCGCCGCCCAGCAGGATCTGGCCGCTGGTGGGCTTCTCGATGCCGGCGATCAGCTTGGCCAGGGTGGACTTGCCGCCGCCGTTGGGGCCGGTGATGACGACGAATTTCCCCTTGCCGATGGTGAGGGATATATCGTGGATGATCTCCTTTTCCGCCGCTTCCCCGGGCACGGCGAAGGAGAGGTTGCGAATCTCAAGCATGGCTTTTACCTCGGTTCTGTTGGGTAGGACATAACAGTCCAACATACATAATACCACGTTATGGACAGGAATGTCAAGAATCTGACATGAATTATATACCATCAAAATGGTAGGCTGAAACGGGATCGACGGATGTTTTTTGTTTCAGCGCAGGCGGCATTATCATCATGTGAAGCGATGCGCGGGGCTATACGAAAAACAGCGCCTGCGCAGGGCAGACGCTGCAAGCGCGGATCACTTCCGGCAAACGGTGATGACCTCGCGGGTGGTGCAGGCGGTGGGCTGACCCAGGGCATCCAGGCCGCCATCCATGTAGCGGGTGATGGTGACTGTGTCGTCATCGGCGGCGTCAATGCTGCACAGGCCGAAGCGGAGCACGTCGCTGCGCTGGCGATGGGTCAGCTTGTTGGCGACGAACTGCTGCAGGGCCTTGTCCTCGCGGCCCCAGGGGAAGGGACGGCGGTTCCAGGGATCCTGGCAGCCGGTGAGGCCGGCTTCGTCGCCGTAGTAGATGGTGGGGCAGCCGGGCAGGGCGCAGAGCAGGTCGATGCACATCCTGTAGCGCCTGACGGCCAGGGCGTATTCGTCCGTAGTGAGGTGAACGTGCTGCTGATCGGCTTTGCTGAGTTCAGCATGTTCCGCGCCGCAGAGCATGTTCAGCACACGGGTGCGGTCGTGGCTGCCCACCAGGTTCATCAGGGAGTAGCGGAAGGGCGCGGGGTACACCTCGGCCTGATGGCGGACGAGGCGCACCAGGTCGCGGGCGGAGGCGCGGCCGGTGACGAAGGCGATGATGGCCTCGCGCAGGGGGTAGTTCATGACGGAATCCAGCGTGTCGCCGGTGCAGTAGCAGCGCATCTCGCCGTAGGCCACCTTGTTGGAGGCGTCCTCCCACACTTCACCCAGCACCACGGCGTCGGGGTTGGCCTTGTGGGCGGCGATGCGCAGCTTGCGCAGGAAGTCCATAGGCAGCTCGTCCGCCACGTCCAGCCGCCAGCCGCAGGCGCCCGCGGTGATCCACCGGGGCACGACGCCCGTGTCATCGTGGAACATGAAGTCCTGATAGGCGGGGTTGTCCTTGCGCAGCTCGGGCAGGCTCAGGATGCCCCACCAGGCGCGGTAGTCCTCCGGGAAGTGCTTGAAGGTGTACCAGTCGTAATAGGGGCTGGACTCGCCCTGATAAGCACCCAGGGTGGGGTAGTGGCCGAAGTGGTTGAAGTAGAGGCTGTCCTCGCCCGTGTGGGAAAAAACGCCGTCCAGCAGCACATGCATGCCCAGCTTCCTGGCCTCCGCGCACAGGGTGCGGAACTCCTCCTCCGTGCCGCAGAGGGGGTCGATCTGCGTGTAGTCGCCGGTATCGTAGCGGTGGTTGGAGCGGGCGCGGAAGATGGGGTTGAGGTAGATGATATCCACGCCCAGGCCCCTGAGGTAGGGGAGCTTCTCCACAATGCCCATCAGGTTGCCGCCGAAGAAGTCCAGCTCCTGATACTTGCCGCCGCGCATGTCACCCACGGAGATCATCTCTTCGTCCCAGGTTTCATGGACGTAGCGGTCGGTGCGGTCGTCCACGGATGCGGTCTTCCCGCGCCAGAAGCGGTCGGGGAAGATCTGGTAGATGTTCGCGCCGTGGATGCAGGCGGGGGTGGTGAAGTCCCTGTCGTACACGGTGATCTGGAAGGATTCCGCCTGGCCCTTCTCATACACCGCGCCCTCGCCGCCCAGCCGGTCATAAGCGTTGCCATAGCGCAGGGTGCGGCCATCCTTGCGGTAGATGATGAAGGAATACCAGAACAGGCATGGCTTTTCGGGCATGGTGATGGTCGCCTGCCAGTGGCCAGGGGCGTCGCTGACCATGCTGTAGCACAGCTCCTCATCCTGCCAGGTACGCAGGATAACGGAGGTGGCCTCGTCGCAGGCGAAGCGGATGGTCACGGCCGTGCCGGTGGGCACGGGGCCGGCAGGCGTGCGGAATGCGGGGTTGTGGGAGTCGTGGAGCATCATCGCAGGATCAGTCCTTACTATGTCGGTGTTGAGAGCCTTGATACGATGGTGAAAACGTTTTCACTGATGCCTATGGAAAAGCCCGGACAGGGACGGAGCGATGTCCGGGCGGGGATTCAGGGGGAGATATCATCCTCAGTGGCGCTGGAGGGGCTCCAGATGCCAGATGGTATCGTTGTACTCGCGGATGGTGCGGTCGGAAGAGAACACGCCGGACATGGCGGTGTTGATGACGGCCATGCGGAGCCACTTGTCGCGGTCGGCGTAGTCGGCGTCGATGCGGCGCTGGGCCATGGAGTAGGAGCCGAAGTCCTTGAGCACGAAGTAGGGGTCGCCCATGCCGCCGTATTCGCCGATGAGCAGGCTGTGGTACAGGTCCTGCAGGGCGCCGGGGGCCTCGGGCATCACCGTGCCGTCGATCATCTGGGTCAGCGCCAGGCGGAGCTCAGCGTTGGTCTCGAAGATGGACATGGGGTTGTAGCTGCGCTCGCGGTACATGTCCAGCACCGTGTCGGAGCGCATGCCGAAGATGTAGATGTTGTCCAGGCCGACCTGCTGGGAAATCTCCACATTCGCGCCGTCCATGGTGCCGATGGTGACGGCGCCGTTCATCATGTACTTCCTGTTGCCGGTGCCGCTGGCCTCCTTGGAGGCGGTGGAGAGCTGCTCGGAGATCTCCGTGGCGGGGATGAGGATCTGCGCGGAGGACACGTCGTAGTTCT
>JAFQQT010000079.1 GCA_017410455.1 Clostridia bacterium | reverse complement strand
TGCGCGGCGATTTCCGCGCGATTTTGCTTGCAAAATCGCTTCCTTACACGAATGAACGGCCGGGAGGGGCGTTTACGCCCCGACCAGTGAATGAGTGCAATACTCAAAAAAGTGGCCTTGGCCACTTTTTTGACACGCAGAATGCCCCCGCAGGGGGGCACAGGCCGTTCAGCCGTCAAAGATCACATCGAGCACGATCTCGAGCACCTCGCCGAGGATGTCCAGCAGGATCCATCCGGCAGAATCGCCCTTACCGCTGCGGCGCCGCTCGCGCTTGCGCAGGCTCACTCCGCGCGCCAGCTTGCCCGGGCGCTTGTACGTACCGTCCGCTTTGCAGTGGAAGGGCACGACGTCATGGATGGCGATGGTCTCGCGGCCGTCGCTGCCCTCCAGGATGCTGCAGGTCAGCCCCAGGAGCGCCTCCCGGTGCACGTCGGCCCCATCATTGCCGGTGAAGCCATACCCCACGCGGAAGGCCAGCAGGCCCGTTTCCGGGTCGCTCTCGCCTGAGCAGTGCGCCGCATCCACGCGAACAGCCTGCTCCGGCCGGCGGATCTCGCGGAGGTCCGCATCCGTCAGCGGATGGCACAGCTCCCTGAGCTGCACACCCACCAGCGTCACGTCCAGCCCCGTGAGGGACTCATCCTTCACCGCCGTGGCGAAGATCTGCTGCGCTTTCGATACGATAAGCTGCTCCTGCCCGGTCGTCAGGCGGAAATTCTCCTTCATCAGCCGCACCTCCCTCAGCCATCACAGCCCGCCGGCGGCGCGCCAGGCCTCCTGATCGGAGGTGAGGTTCGCCAGCCAGCGATCCACGCGGTCGCTCTCCCACAGGGCGGTCTCGGCGATGCGCAGGTACAGGCGCAGGAGCTCGGTGAAGTCCTTCTCCTCCCGGCAGCGGTGCAGATGCTCCGCCAGCGCTGCAGCGTCGGCAGTCTCCGCGTCCAGGGCGGTCAGGTTGTCGATGCAGGCCGCCAGGAGCTCCCCGATGGTCATGTCGAAGTCCTCGCGCTCCAGGGTGGCCTGCAGCTTGCGCAGCCGCAGGACGCTCTCCTCCGGGGGATAGCCATCCTGATAGCCCGCCGTGAGCCACATCCACACTTCGCCCATGCGCTCCCAGTCGTCCCCGACCTTTCCGCCCACAAAGCGCTTCATGCCCTTTTCCAGCCCGAAATCCCAGTCGGCATACATCGCCACCATGGGAACATTGCCACACTGGCGGTGCAGGTTCAGCCAGTCCTCGGGCTGGAAGGGAGTATCTCCGCCGTAGACGAACAGGGCCGTCCACACGCCACAGGGGTGCTTTTTCACCTCAAACCGGCAGGCGGAGGCCAGCGCCGCGCCATAGGGGTGCGCCGCCACCATGTCGTAGAAGAAGCCGCAGTCCTCGCCGCCCTCCTTGTGGGCATGGCGGCGGATGAGCCCCCGCAGCTGCTCCAACGTCAGGGGCGTTTCGTCCTCCTCCGGCAGCCAGCCGCGGTTCGACAGCAGCGCCCGGCACAGGGTGATCATATCCGCCTCGCGCCCAACGGCGCAGACGCGGGAACAGGTTCGGGTGGTGGGCATGGAAACTTGCTCCTTTTTATCAATTCATTCGTATGGCCATCATAGCTCAAACATATGCATCAATTCCGCAACCAACACATCTGTCCTTCTGGTAATGTCTTCAACCGTCCAGCGATCACGAACAACAACGTCTGCATTCAGATACAATCCATTCCGGTACCCGATCTGCTTTGACCGATCCTTAGCCGTTCTATCCCGCTTCTGAGCAAAAGGCATATTGGACAGATTCTGGTTATATCCGGTAATCGTCAGATTGCCGAGTGTATGGACATACTCATCACGGTATCTCTTTGCAAGATCTGCATCACCATTTGCGATCATGTCCACCCAGCTGGTCGGAATATTCTCTCCCTCCGGGAAGATATGTTCGATTGTCCATACATACTTTTTGCCGTTTTCACGATCGCGTGACCACAGATTTGTGTACGTTTCACGCGTCTGGTGCTGCGCCTCGATACTGCATAGCACAAAACGAGTTGCCTCAGGATTCTCATCGTACAAAGGTCCGCGCAGCTTCTCTTCAAACATCTCATCCGTTGCAGAAACCGACCGCAACCTTTCATGGATACACGAAACAATCGCGTCCCCAGACATATTTCTGACTTCAGCAATGATCTCCATAAAGATCTGCGTAAGCTTGCGTGTATTGGGCACATCGGTTATATTGCGCCGGACGAAGAATCGGATCAGGATACTCACAACCTCGCAAATATCAGAGTCGGGCAATTCCATCCTTTCCTGATTGGAGAGCAGATACAGCAAAAGCATGTAAGAAGGTGCTCCGGAAATCCTGCTCAGATCCAGCAGAACCTCCGAATAGACATGCGTTTCATCACTATTGTTTACGATGACAGCGTACTTTTCTGCCTTCTCTGCCAAATCGTCCAGCAAACTCTGATAGTCCATCTTGATCAACTCTTCGTAGATATCCAACAGCGTACTACGTGTTGCCAGGTATCCGAAGTAGTACCGTTTCTCAGATGTTTGGTACGGTTCATTCAGCTCATCCCTGAACGCGTTGTAATACTGACGGAAGAAACGCTCCTGCACCGCATAGTCATCTTGACCGATCAGTCCCAGCATGTACTTCCACTGTTCGTAGCAGTTGTCCGTGTTGCCATTCCGTTCCGCATGGGCTATCAGCGTGTTCTTTATCAGGTCAAGTGCTGAAAGGGGAACTCCGCGATGATTCAGCGATTCAAACAGCATGTATGCGTCCCGATTCGAATCCACCTCGATTCCGACCATTACGGCAGACTCAACCTTTTCAACGAGCTCAAGCAAAACATACACCAACGGAAAATCCGGATTCTCCTGTGTCCGACGCGCAGTTTCGGAATCTATCAGCTTACAGAAATGACGAAATGCTTTTGCAATACGGCGATTACCAAAGTTGATTGGCTTCGTCTTCACATCCGTAATAACACCATTCGTATACAGAATGTACGCAAAATCCTCATCGTTCATATTCTGCTTCTGCAGATAGAGACGCTGAAAATATTCACTCCTCTTTTTCCCAGCAGAAAAGCTCTGCTTATGGTTCGCCAGTTTTTTACGCAGATTCGCCAACACATTCATGTCTTCAGTGTCATTCTCATCTACATTCGATGCTAACTTGCTATAGAGAGCCGTCATCAGTAATTGCAGCGTTGTGAACCTCTGCTGGCCATCAATCACTTCAAGAACGGATCCTTCGAGCGCGCTGCTGCTTACACAGATATAGGACCCGAGAAAATAACCCTGATCATTCTCCATGATGTCCTTGAACAGCGCATCCCAGTCACTAATACCCCACGCATATTCACGCTGATACTTGGGAATCCTGTACACCGTATTGTGATTGATCGAAAAAACCTCAGCAACCGTCGGATGTGCCAATGTCTTAATCATGGTTTACCTCCATCCTGTTGTAACAGCCAGTAATATCAGAAGAACATACTCACCTGGCTCGTTTCGCTCAGCCCCGCCAGGGAGCCATGGGCGCGCAGGAGCTCAATGATGGAGGAAGGCACGCGCGCGCGGTCGCGCAGATCCTCGATGGAGAGGAAGGGCGCCTTCTCACGCTCGCGGACGATGGATTCCGCCACGCTCTCGCCCAGGCCAGCCAGGGATGTGAAGGGCACGCGCAGGGACTTCTCGTCCTCCATCAGGAAGCGGCTCACATGGGACTTGTACAGGTCGGCCGGCAGGAAGCGGAAGCCGCGCATGAGCATCTCCAGCACCAGCTCCATGGAGGTCTGGGCGTCGCCGTCCGCGCCGGAAGCATTGGGATCGTCCTTGATGGCCTTGATCTTCTGGCGGATCACCTGCGGATCAGCGATCATGGTCGTGGCGTCAAAGCCCTTGCCGCGCAGGGTGAAGTAGGCCGCGTAATAGGCCAGGGGGCGGTGCACCTTGTACCACGCCACGCGCAGGGAGCTCATGACGTAGGCCACCGCGTGCCCCTTGGGGAACATGTACTTGATCTTCTTGCAGGAGTCGATGAACCACTGGGGGACGCTGGCGTCGATCATAGCCTGCTCCATCTCGGGCTTCAGGCCCTTGCCCTTGCGGACGGACTCCATGGTGGTGAAGGCCATCTTGGGGGCCACGCCCTTGTCGATGAGGTAATTCATGATGTCATCGCGGCAGCACACGCACTCGGAGAGCTTCGCCGTGCCGGAGCGCACCAGATCCTGCGCGTTGCCCAGCCACACGTCGGTGCCGTGGGACAGGCCGGAGATGCGCACCAGCTCCTCCATGGTGGAGGGCTTGGTGTCGTCCAGCATGCCGCGGACAAAGGCCGTGCCGAATTCGGGCACGCCAAAGGTGCCGGTGGTGCAGTCGATGTCCTCCGGCGTCACGCCCAGCGCCTCCGGGGAGGAGAACAGCGAGCGCACCGCCTTGTCGTCCAGGGGGACTTCCTCCGTGGGCGTGTCGGTGATCTCCGCCAGCATGTGCAGCACAGTGGGATCCACATGGCCCAGACAGTCCAGCTTGACCAGGATGTCATGCATGGAGTTGAAGTCAAAGTGGGTGGTGGTGAAGTCGGAGTTCAGGTCGTCGGCAGGGTGCTGCACGGCGGTGAACTGGTAGATCTCATATTCCTTGGGCACCACGACCATGCCGCCGGGGTGCTGGCCGGTGGTTTTCTTGACGCCCTCGCAGCCGGCGGCCAGGCGGGTCTTCTCCGTGTCGCTGGCCTGAATGCCACGCTCCTCGAAGTACTTGGCCACATAGCCGTAGGCCGTCTTGTCCGCCAGGCCGGAGATGGTGCCCGCACGGAAGACGTGATCCTTGCCGAAAAGCTCCTCCACATAGTGGTGGGCGCGGTTCTGGTACTCGCCGGAGAAGTTCAGGTCGATGTCGGGCACCTTGTCGCCCTCAAAGCCCAGGAAGACCTCGAAGGGGATGTCGAAGCCGTCCTTGCCCAGCGGGCGGCCGCAGTCGGGGCAGTCCTTGTCCGGCAGGTCCACACCCATCTTGTAGGCGGCCTTGTCCACGTCGAAGAAGCCCTTGCGGCAGTGGATGCAGCGGTAATGGGGCGGCAGGGCGTTCACCTCGGTGATGCCGCACATATGCGCCACGAAGCTGGAGCCCACCGAACCGCGGGAGCCCACGAGGTAGCCGTCGTCGTTGGATTTCTTCACCAGCTTCTGGGCGATGTTGTACAGGGTGGCAAAGCCGTAACCGATGATGGAGCGCAGCTCCTTTTCGATGCGGGCCACGACGATTTCCGGCAGCTCATCGCCGTACATCTCATGGGCGCGGCCCCAGGTCATGCTCTGGATGTTGTCCGCCGCGTCCTCCCACAGGGGCTGGAAGGTGTCCTCGCCCTTGGGATGGATGGGGAAGAGCTGCAGCTTCTCCACCTGATCGGCGATCCTGCGGGGATTGCCGATGACCACATCATAGCAGGTCTGCTCGCCCAGGTAGGCGAACTCCTCCAGCATCTCGTCGGTGGTCTTGAAGTAGAGGGGGGCCTGGTTGTCCGCATCGTCAAAGCCCATGCCGGCCTGGATGATGGCACGGTTCTGGGCATGGTGGGGGTCGAGGAAGTGCACGTCGCCCGTGGCCACCACGGGGATGCCCAGCTCCGCACCCAGGCGGACGATGGTGCGGTTGAGGTCGCGCAGGCCCTCCTCATCCGGGATGCGGCCGTCGCGCACCATGAAATAGTTGTTGCCGATGGGCTGGATCTCCAGGTAGTCATACCAGGAAGCAATCTCCCTGAGCTTCTCCCAGGATTCGCCCGCCAGCACAGCCTGGAACAGCTCACCCGCCTCGCAGGCGCTGCCGATGATCAGGCCCTCGCGGTATTTCTGGATGATCTGCTTGGGCATGTGGGGACGGCGGCGGAAGTAGTCCAGGTGGCCGATGGACACCAGGCGGTTGAGGTTGACCAGGCCCGCCTGGGTCTTCACCAGGAGGATGACGTGATAGCTCTCGCCGATGGCGCCGCCCTTGAGGCTGTTGAGGTCCATGAGGGTACGGAACCCCTGCTCCTCCTGCAGCTGCCGCAGCATCCTGGCCAGGCAGAGGGCGGTGGCCGTGGCGTCGTGCACGGCGCGGTGGGCATTCTTGAGGCTCACCTGCATGCGCTTGCACACGCTGGCCAGCTTGAAGCTCTTCATCTCCGGGAACATCTTGCGCGCCAGCGTCAGCGTATCCAGCACGGGCGCGTCAAAGGTGCTGCCCAGGCGCTTGAGCTCCGCGCGCAGCAGCGCCACGTCAAAGGCCGCGTTGTGGGCCGCGATGGGCGCATCGCCGATGAAGTCCATGAGCTTGGGGATGGCGGTTTCGGCGGTTTCCATGTCCGCCAGCATCATGTCGGTGATGCCCGTCAGCTCCACGATCTTCTCCCGCAGCGGCTGCTTCGGATTCACCAGTAGGGACATGGAGTCCGCCACCGTGCCGCCCACCAGCTTCACCGCGCCGATCTCGATCACCCGGTCGGTGACGGTGTTGAGGCCGGTGGATTCAAAGTCCAGCACGATGATCGTGTCGTCCAGCGGGCGGTCCGTCGCGCCGGCCACCACGTCCTTCTCGTCGATCATGTAGCCCTCGCAGCCGGGGATGAGCTTGATGGGCTGCTTCTTGACGGCATTGAAGGCCGCCGGGAAGGCCTGCACCACGCCGTGATCGGTGATGGCCACCGCCGGATGCCCCCACTTGATGGCGCGCTTGATCAGGTCGCCCGCAGGGGTCATGGCGTCCATGGTGGACATGTTGGTGTGCATGTGCAGTTCGATCCGCTTCTCCTCGGCCGTGTCCTCGCGCTCCACGCGCTCCATGGGCACCAGGTCGCGGATGGTGATGGACAGCTCGCGGGAGAAGTTGTCGTACATGCACTCGCCGCGCACGCGGACATTCATGCCCATCTTGATCTGCGCCACCTTGTCCATGACGGCCTTGCGCTCCTCGGCGGTGATGGGCGGCAGGGGCTCGGAATCATCCTGCCTGCGGCCGAACTGCCCCCTGCGGTAGCGCAGGAACACCTTGCAGAGGATGGAGGAGGTGTAGTCGGTGATGGCAAAGGTGACCAGCAGGCGCTCGCCGCCCTTGAGTTCCTTGGTTTCCAGCTTGAAGATGTCGCCCTGCACGACCACCAGGCCCGCGTCGGCAGTCAGCTCCTTCATTTCGATGGGGTGATCGGCGATGGCGCGGCCCATGATGGGCTTTCCGATGGCCGTGTCGGTCATGGTGGGGGTCACGAGCTCGGCCTTCTTTGCGGCCTCCGCCGCAGCGGCAGCGGCTGCCCTGGCGGCCTCTTCGGCCCGCTCCGCGTCGGACTTGACCTCTTTGGGCTTGCGCTCGCGCTTCGCCTTTTCCGGCTTTGCCTCTGCGGCGGGCGTGGGCGTTCCGCCATAGCGCGCCTGCAGCTCCTGAGTGGTGTAGGTCAGCTGCTGTGCCTGCTCCCGCTCCTGCCGGATCTCCGCCAGGCGCTGCTCCTGATCGCCCGCCACGGTCAGCTCCACCCGGATATCCAGGGAGAAGATGTCCTTCACCGCCCGGGACAGCCTCGCCGCCACGTTCTGCTTGGCCATGTACTGCATGCTGAAGGGATCGGGGAAGGTCAGGGTGATGCGGTCATCCAGGCAGCGCCAGTCGATCTGATCCATCCAGGAAACGGAGGCGGGGTAGTTGCGCTTGAGGAAGTCCGTCAGCACGGGCTTGTAGGCGCTGATGTTGTCCATGAAGTCCTGCCCCAGGCCCGGGGACACCACGCGCAGGGCCAGCGGCTTCTGGGGGAAGATGCGCCGCAGGATCCGCTCCATCTTCAGGAAGGACTTCTCCTCCACCAGGACGCTGGATTCAAAGGTGATATATACCTTGCCCTGGGCACGCACATACACCACCCGGGGCGAGGACAGCGCCCCCTGAAGATGGGGCAGCTCGCGATAAATCTGGCTCAGCAGGTCCTCATAACTCATCAGGGTCACGCTCCTCACGGCAGGCGAATCCGGGCGAGCCGGATTTTTTCTTCGCAAGTCAATGGCAGGGACGGCCATATGCTGCCGTCCCTGAGTGTTCTGCTGTTCTTATGATACCATGTTTTGCGGGGTTTCGTCAACAACAGCATGTGGGGGGTGCGCCGTTGCCGGATACAACAGAGGAAGGAGCAGGGCCGTTTTCCTGTTCAGGATGACGGGCTCCCTGTCCCGTCAGTTCGATCAATATCATTTCGCCCCTTTGGGCCCGTCGCCTTGCATATTCAAGCATCCTTCTGGCATTCCCCGGCAGCAGAGCACCAGCAATACACACCGGGCAATGCGCCAGCATCCAGCGATTCACCCGCATGATGGCATATCGCGCTGGCACAGCCTTTTCCAATGGATAGAAGCTTTCATCATAGCCCGGCGGCAACGAAGCGGGACGCTCTGCCGGGTGATATGCCAGCAGGAGGCACAGCCGTATCCGGGAATACTTGCCGCGCAGCTGCTGCACCGTTTCAGCCGCCATGTGGTCGAAGTGACCGCGTCCGCCAGTAACAAACAGTTCCACCTGATAGCAGTTGATTGCTTCCTCCACCGCCTTACTGAGTTCTTCCCTTAGCTCCTGTGGTGCATCCCTGTTGCCTACGAAAAAACACGTCTGCTGCATCCGGAGTCATCTCACTTTCCAGTATATCATATCTCGTTTTGAGATATATTTCAACATCTCAATCTGAGATGGCTATACTGAATAAGCAAGGAGGTGGTTCCCATGCGACTGCGCGATATCCGCGAAGACAATGACCTGACGCAGAAGGCACTGGCAGACTATCTCCACATCCGGCAAAACACCTATTCACAATATGAAAATGTCCAGCGCCAGCTCCCCGTGGATGTGCTGATCCGCCTGGCCGCGTTCTATCACACCTCCACCGATTATCTCCTTGGCCTCACCGATGAACCGACCCCTTACCCCCTCGCCAAACGGAAAACAGAACCCCCAGCATAAAGACCACCCGTCCCGGTCACGCCGGAACAGGTGGTCTTTTCATGAGCTTCAGCCCTTCGCCTTCTCCCCGGCGATCCTCCGGGCCACGCGGATCAGCTCGTCCGCCAGGTTGTCGGCCACCATGATGGGCTCCTGCCCCTTGACGAAGATCACGCCGCCCTTTTTGCCGCCGGCCATGCCGACGTCGGCTTCCCTCGCCTCGCCGGGGCCGTTGACCACGCAGCCCATCACCGCCACCTTCAGCGGTACGGTAATGTCAGCCAGCTCCTCCTCCACGCGGGCGGCGATGCCCGCCACGTCGATGCAGGTGCGGCCGCAGGTGGGGCAGGACACCAGCTGTACGCCCTGGGTGCGCAGGTTCAGCGCGCGCAGGATATCCCAGGCAGCCTTGCCCTCGGGGATGGGCGAGCCGGTGAGGCTCACGCGGATGGTGTTGCCGATGCCCTGGGCCAGCAGCGCGCCGATGCCGATGGCGCTCTTGATGGTGCCCTGACCGGGAAGACCTGCCTCCGTCACGCCGACATGCAGGGGGTAATTGCACTGCCTCGCCGCCAGCTGGTAGGTCTCGATGGTCAGGTGGACGTCGGAGGCCTTCATGGACAGCACGATGTCCTCAAAGCCGACCTTCTCCAGCATGCGGGCATGGGTCAGCGCACTCTCCACCAGACCCTCGGCGCAGGGGCCGCCGTACTTGTGCAGGATATCCTTCTCGATGGAGCCGGTGTTGACGCCGATGCGGATGGGGATGTGATGCTTTTTCGCCGCCGCCGCCAGCTCGCGGACATTCTGCTCGCCGCCGATGTTGCCGGGGTTGATGCGCAGCTTGTGGATGCCGTTCTCCGCCGCGGCGATGGCCAGGCGGTGGTTGTAGTGGATGTCCGCCACGACGGGCACGGGGGAGCCGTCCACAATGTCGCGCACAGCAGCGGCGCAGGCCTCATCGTACACGGAGCAGCGGACGATGTCGCAGCCCGCAGCAGCCAGCTCGCGGATCTGCGCCAGGGTCGCGGCCGCGTCGCGGGTGTCGGTGTTGGTCATGGACTGCACCCAGACAGGATTGCTGCCGCCAAGGGTCAAGCAGCCAAGGCGGACTTCACGGGTGGTATAGCTCATACAGGTACCTCCAGGCGCAGGGTGCGCGTTTTTTCTTGTTACGGACGGGGATGCGGGAGTCCCCCGGCGGGGTGGTTCTCCTGCGGCAGTGGGGGGGTGCAGCAGGGCGGGCGGCTGACAGCGCCCCTACGGCAACGGTGTGCGTTGGGTGGCAGTTCTTCAGCCCAGGTGCGGCGCGTGACAGAGCAGTCACCACAAACCAAATTCCGAATTCATAATTCATAATTCCTAATTCCCTTCCCCCCTCCATTGTACCACACCCCGACCCATTTGTCACCACAGGAAAAGGCCCGCCGGAAACCGGCAGGCCAGAAAAAGGGCAGCGTGAGCAGAAAGATCAGAAGAGCCTGAAGATATCCCGCCCCGTCATCAGCACCAGAAGGCCAAAGAGCAGCAGCATCCCCACCAGGTGGATGCCTGCCTCGACCTCCTGCCTGATGGGTTTGCGGCGGATGGCCTCGATGGTGTGGAAGATGAAGCGCGCGCCGTCCAGCCCGGGGATGGGCAGCAGGTTCATCAGGCCCAGATTGACGCTGATGAGCACCATCAGGTTGAGGAACACCGGCACGCCGCCCATCTGCACCAGCTGGCTGGTCTGGTCGATGACGCCCACGGGGCCGGTCAGGCCCTCCTGCACCGTCCTGTCGGTGAAGATGCGCCCCAGGACGCTGAACACCGCCGCGCCGGACTCCACGCAGATGTTCCAGCCGTGGCCGACGCCCTCAAAGAAGCCCAGCCGGGTGCGCTCGAAGCTGATGGGGTAGGCCACGTAGCTGATGCCGATGCGGCTCTGGCCCATCTCCTCATCCCAGAAGGGCGCGACCGTCACTTCCAGCGTTTCAGTAACCGCCGCATCGCCCTCGCCCACCGTGCGCAGCAGCGTCAGGGCGATCTCCTCGCCCGGGGCCGCTTCAGCGATGGTGTCGCTGAACAGGGACATGCGCTCCGCCGCGCTCACGCCCATCACGTCCTCCACATAGGCGCTCACGTCCTGGCCGTTGATGGCCAGCACATAGTCCCCCGTCAGAACGCCCGCCGCCTCCGCCGGGCCGCCGGCCTCCACCGCGCTGATGCCCGGGTTCACCGTCATCACGCCGCAGGTCCAGCAGAAGATGATGGCCACCGCCAGCGCCAGCACGAAGTTCATCAGCGGGCCCGAGGCCACCGTGAGCATCCGCTTCCAGGCGGCCTGTTTGTTGTAGGCGCGGGGGTCGTCCTTGGATTTTCCCTCCACGTCGTCCTCGCCGTAGAAGGCGCAGAAGCCGCCGAAGGGGATCCAGCGCAGGGAGAACTTCGTCCCCCGCTTGCCCGTCCAGCCCACGATCTTCGGGCCCATGCCGATGGCGAACTCCATCACCTCGATGCCCGTCAGGCGGGCCGCCATAAAGTGGCCGAACTCATGCACCGCCACCAGGATGCCCAGCAGCAGAATGCCCAGCAGGATGTACCAGCCCTGCGAAAGAAGCTCCAGCATGTATCCATTTCCTCCGTCAAATCAGTGCTTCACGCTGTGCAGGAGCTGGGCGACCACGCGCCGCGCCTGCTGATCAGCGTGAAAGATGTCCTCCAGGTTATCCGCCGGGAGGCTGCCCAGCGCATCCAGCGTTCCCTCCACCAGCCGGGCAATGCCGCCAAAGGGGATCTCCCCGGCCAGGAAGGCCGCCACCGCCGCCTCGTTCGCGCCGTTCATGATGGTGCAGGCCGCGCCGCCGGCGTTCAGGCATTCCTTCACGATGCGCAGCGCCGGGAACTTCTCCGCGTCGCCCTTTTCGAAGGTCATCTGACCCAGGGCGAACAGATCCAGAGGCTTGGAGCCCGTGGGCAGGCGCTCCGGGTAGCTCATGGCGTACTGGATGGGCACGCGCATGTCCGGCACGCCCAGCTGGGCAATGACCGCGCCATCGGCGAATTCCACCGCGCTGTGGATGATGGACTGCGGGTGCACCACCACCTCGATCTTCTCCGGCGCCATGTCGAAGAGCCAGCGGGCCTCGATAATCTCAAGGGCCTTGTTGAACATGGACGCGCTGTCGATGGTGATCTTCGCGCCCATGGCCCAGTTGGGGTGATTGAGGGCCTGCTCGCGGGTGGCGTGGTAGATGCGTTCCTTCTCCCAGGTGCGGAAGGGGCCACCGGAAGCCGTCAGCAGGAGCTTGACAGGCTGATTCCCCGCCGCGCCCTGCAGGCACTGGAAGATGGCGCTGTGCTCGCTGTCCACGGGCAGCAGGGGCTTGCCGATCCTCCTGGCCGCATCCATCACCAGATGGCCTCCGGTGACCAGCGCCTCCTTGTTGGCCAGCAGCACCTGACGGCCCGCCGCCAGTGCGTCCATGACGCTCTGCAGGCCCGCGATGCCCACCACGCTCACCAGCACCATGTCCGCCGGGATCTCCGCCGCAGCGACGTGCAGGGCCTCCTTGCCCATGACCCAGCGGCAGAAGCGCAGGTCAGCCGGGATCTCCTCCATGGGGATGGGCTCGGTCAGGCCGGCCATTTCGGGGCGGAACTTCCGCACCTGCTGGAAGAACAGCTCCCGGTTGCGGTGGCCCGTCATGGCCACAACGCGGAAGCGTTCCGGGTGCATTTCAACCAGCTGCAGCGCCTGGGTGCCGATGGAACCGGTGGAGCCAAGGATGGAAATGGTCTGCATGGGAAACCTCCTGTGATGTCTGTGGTAGGAGTGGCCGTCAGTCCCGCCCGGGATCGGACGGTTCGACCGTGAAGCGCTGCCACCGCCAGGCAATCAGCAGCACGATGACCGCCCCGAAGAGCGCAATCGCCGCCCAGAGCCAGATGGTGCCTGCCCAGCCGAACCGCTGGGAGAACAGCGCAATGCCATAAGTGGACAGTGCCGCGCCCAGGTAGGTGGACGCGTTGAGCACACCGGAAATCAGCGACACATGCCCATACCGGGCAAAGCAGGGCGGCACCATGCAGGTGAACAGGAAGTTCACACCATGCATGCAGCCCACAAGCGCCGCCATGAGCAGCATGCTGATGATGGCGCTGCCGCCCAGGAGGTTGAGCATCGCCGCCGCCAGCACGGCCACCAGGAAGATCACACCGCTGCACAGCATCTCATTGCGGATGAAGCGGCGGTACACAAACGCCGTCGCCTGCGAGCAGAGGATGTGGAACACCGGCAGCAGCACGCCGCCCAGGATCGCAGAGGAGCTGTCCAGCTGGAAGGATTCGCTGACGAGGGTGGGCATCCAGTTGGTCACGCCGTCGCGCAGCGCACCGTGCAGGATGATTGCCAGCAGGATGGGCAGCAGCAGGATGGCTGCCCGGTCAAAGCCGTGCCCCGCCGCGTGGGCCTTCGCTTCAGGCGCAGCAGCCATCTCATGACCGGAGAAGCCCCGCTCGTAAGCGACCTTCCAGACCACCGCAGCGACCAGCGCCGCCACGCCGCCGATGAAGAAGATGGCGCGGAAATCCGCCCAGGCGATCAGCGCCGGAGCCAGCGCATACACCGCCATGGTGGCCAGGGCACTGCTCCAGCTGACCCACTTGCAGGCCACGGTGTACTCCTCCGACCGCAGGTGATGGGTGAGGATGCGCACCATCGGCGGCCACATCAGCGCCTGGGCAAAGCCGTTCACCGCCCAGAGGGGAATGAGCACCCCGCCACCGGGGCAGAGTCCCACGCCCAGGTTGACCGCACCCGCCAGCACGAAGCCGCACAGCATCACATTCTGCGGCCTGCAGCGGTCACCCAGCCAGCCGCTGATGATCTGTCCCGCGCCATAGGCAATGGCGTTGAAGGAGAGCGCCAGGGCCGCCGTTTCCTTCCCGGCGAAACCCGTGCTGACGATCTCCACCATCACCGCCGCAAGGTTGATGCGGGACAGGTAGCTGACAAAGTAAGCGAAGGTACACAGTGCCGTCAGCCGTATGAAGCGCCGCCTGTAAGCAGGATCACACATCGAAAACAGCCTTCCACATCGTTCCGCCATGCCATATCCGGCAGGCGGGCTTGCGTATTGTATTCCGCCAGCCTGCGGGGCATGCAGGATGGCCGGACGCCCCGAATCGCAAAAATACGGCGCGCGATATCACTTCACGCGCCGGATCTTCATATTCGTGTGAATCTGAACCTCAGATGCCCGTGAGCAGCTGGTAGCACATCATGACCAGCGCCATGAAGAGGATGCTGTCCATGCGGTCCAGCATGCCGCCATGGCCGGGGAAGAGGTTGGAGAAGTCCTTCAGGCCACAGTGACGCTTGATCATGGAGGCGAAGAGGTCGCCGATCTGCCCCACCGCGCCGCCGATGACGCCCAGCAGCACATAGTGCCACCACGCCGGCAGCAGCGCCCGGGACGCCCCCGCAAACACCCACACCAGCAGCCCCACCAGGAGCGCGGCCAGCAGGCTGCCCACCAGGCCGCCGATGGCGCCGGAGATGGTCTTGTTGGGGCTGACAGCCGGGCACAGCTTGGGGCCCTTGCAAGTGCTGCCCACGAACAGCGCAAAGACGTCTCCCACGCAGGGCACCGCCAGAAGCAGCAGCATCATGCACACCTGCACCGCATGGGGCTCAATCAGCGCCAGCTTCATCGCGCAGATGCCCGGGATCACCAGCGACAGCAGCGGCAGGATGCTCATCAGGCAGTCCTCCAGCTTCGGCTCCGCCCGGAAGATCACGCAGGTCAGCGTAACCAGGCACACCGCCACCGCCAGGGGGATCAGCAGCCGCTCCAGCCCGAAGCCGGCCAGCGGCACGCTCAGCACCGTACCCACCCAGGTGGGCCAGGCCACCGGGCGATGCCCCGCCAGGGAGAGCGCACGGAACTCCTCATACAGCGCAAAGCAGATCACTGCCACCACTGCCGCAGCCATCACCACGCCGCCCAAAGCCAGCAGCAGAACGCCCACCGCCGCCATAATCAGCGCGGTGATGATTCTCTGTGTCAACTCTGTCACGCTCCTTCTGCCCATTGGTTCACATGATACCAATGCGCACGTTATCACAACATTCTGAACGGGATATGAACTGCAGCCTCACGGCTTCCTTCCGCCGAAGCGGCGATCCCGCCCGCCGTAGGCCAGCAGGGCCTCGTCATAATGGGCCACGGTGAATTCAGGCCAGAGCACCGTGGGGAAGAGGAACTCCGCATACGCGCACTGCCAGAGCAGGAAGTTGGACAGGCGCATCTCCCCGCTGGTGCGGATCATCAGGTCCACATCCGGCTGACCGGCAGTATAGAGGCGGTCGGACACGGCCTTTTCGTCCACCTCGTCCACATCCAGCCGGCCCTCCAGCACATCCCGGGCGATCTGCCTTGCCGCGCGGGCCAGCTCAGCCCGGCCGCCATAGTTCAGGCAGATGTTCAGCGTCAGGCCCGTGTTGGACGCCGTGCGCTCCTCCGCCCGCACGAGGGTCTCGCGCTGGCGCGGCGGGAACACATCCTTCTCCCCCAGGATGAGGATGCGCACGTTCTTCTCGTGCAACTCATCGATCTCCGAGGCAAAGAAGTCCAGGATCAGCTGCATCAGCGCGCCGACTTCCTCCGCCGAACGGTTCCAGTTCTCGGTGGAGAAGGCGTAGATGCTCAGGGCCCCGATGCCCAGGTCATCGGTGTGGCGGATGATCTCGCGCAGGGTCTCCACGCCCCGGCGGTGTCCCAGAGCCACGCCCAGACCCTGCTTTTTCGCCCAGCGGCCGTTGCCGTCCATGATGATGCCCACATGGCGTGGCAGGCGCTGGAAGGCCTCCCGCGTCAGGGCAGCCGCTTTCTCCCGCTGCCCGAACAGATCCCTGATGATATCCATACGCACCTCAAAAGGGGCAGACACACAGACCTCTCGCGGAAGCCCACGCATCTGCCCTGTAGATTACTTCTCGGGGTCGCCGTCGCAAAAGGCGCTCACCGTCAGGCGAAGGCATGCGGCGGCGCCGCTGACGCGGATGACCCGCTCCGTCGCCGTGCTGACGGGGTTTCGGCGCGGGGCGCAGCTCATTGTCACCTCAGCCTCCACGCCGGCGGCCCGGGCGCGCTCCAGCGCGTCTGCCAGGGGCAGCCCCAGCAGGCTCTGCCACTGCATCATGGGCGCCATCAGACCTCCATGATCTCCTTTTCCTTGGCGGCAGCAACGGCGTCGACGTCCTTGATGGCCTTGTCGGTCAGCTTCTGGGCGTCGTCCTCGGCCTTGTGCTGGTCATCCTCGGTGATCAGGGAGTCCTTCTTGAGCTTCTTGATCTGCTCGATGGCGTCGCGGCGGATGGCGCGCACGGCAACCTTGGCTTCCTCGGCGGCCTTGCGGACCTGCTTGCTCAGGTCCTTGCGGCGCTCGGCGTTCAACTCAGGGAAGATCAGGCGGATCACTTCGCCGTCGTTGTTGGGGTTCAGGCCCAGGTCGCTGGTCTGAATCGCCTTTTCGATGGCGCGCAGCAGGCTCTTCTCCCAGGGCTTGATGGTGATCATGCGGGCCTCGGGCACGCTGACATTGCCCACCTGGTTCAGGGGGGTGGGGGTGCCGTAGTAATCCACGGTGATGCGGTCCAGCAGGCGGGGATCAGCGCGACCGGCGCGGATCGCCATCATGTTGCCCTGGAACACGGAAATGGTCTTGTTCATCCGCTCGCGCGCGGAATCGAGGATCTCCTTCACAGTCATGTTCTCTGCCTCCTTTGATGGGGGTGTGTGCTTCTATTATTGTACAGCTTTTTTCCCTGCTTTGCAAGAGGGGGGATTCGGAAATTAGGAATTCGGAATTATGAATTATGAATGGGGGGCTGCATGGAGCTTGGCTGTTTGCTTCCTCAGGGATGCACGCAGGTGCCCATGTCGTCGCCTTCCAGCACGCGGATGAGGTTGCGGGGGTTGTCCAGGCCGAAGACGCGCACCATCGGCAGGCCCTTCTCAGCGCACAGGGCGAAGGCAGCGGCGTCCATCACCTTCAGGCCGCGGTTCAGCGCCTCCTGGTAGGTGATGTCCCGGATGAGGGTGGCAGAGGGGTCCTTGCGGGGGTCGGCGGTGTAGACGCCGTCGATGTTCTTGGCCATGAGGATGCAGTCCGCCTGCATCTCGATGGCGCGCAGGGCCACCGCCGTATCAGTGGAGAAGAAGGGGTTGCCGGAGCCGGCAGCAAAGAGCACCACGCGGCCCTCCGCCAGATGACGGCGCGCCGCCATGGCGTTGAAGGGCTCGCAGAAGCGCACCATATCCACCGCAGACTGCACCACCACGTCCAGCCCGGCCTTGCGCAGCGCATCGGACATGCACAGGCAGTTGATGACCGTGCCCAGCATGCCCATCTGGTCGGCGGTGACGGCGTCCATGTTGGCGCTGGGGCCCTGACGGCCGCGCCAGATGTTGCCCGCGCCGATAACGATGCCGATCTCCACGCCCATGTTGTGCATGTCGCGGATGATTTCGGCAATCTCCTTCACCTTCTCAAAGTCGAACAGGTCGCTGCCGGACTTGAGCGCCTCGCCGGAGAGCTTGAAGATAACACGCTTGTAAGCTGCCACAGGGGTGACCTCCTTTGTTGTCCACGGGGCATGGGCCCCTTTTATCCATTCCGTCGTCTATTATATACCATGCAGCAGGGGTCGGTCAATCGGTCCGTTGCGGTTCCGTCCTGTCCTGGGCATAGTATGCCGTCACCAGCGGGCGGTATTCGCACTGCGTCAGCATCGCGTAGGGCACCCGGCGGTAGTTGGCCTTGTTGTGCTTTCCCGTGACGATGTAGCGCTGCCAGTCCTGCATGTGCTGGTCGATGATGTGCAGCGAGCGCGCGGTGGTGATGATGGGGAAGTACCAGCGGCACCAGCACAGCTCCGATCCGGCCTGGGCGTTATAGAATTTGCGGTTGAACTTGCGGTTGAAGGCCTTGAGCGCCCCCTGCGGGGAAGCGCCCTTGCGCAGCATCCACCGCCGGATGGACTTCGCCGCCCGCCGCACCTTGTCCTTGAGCTTGCGGACCGCCACTTCAGATATGTCCACCGTGCCCCGGTCGTACTCAAAGCCCAGGAAGTGCCACTTCTCCCCCGGGGCGAAGCGCTCCTCCTTGGCGGGGTTGGAGACCAGGCAGTACCGGCTCAGGAAGCCCCGGTAGGCCGCAATGCTCTCCGCCAGCTCCTCCTGCGTGCCGAAGATCAGGATGTCGTCCGAGTACCGGGCATACAGCACGTTCCTCGCTGCGAAATATGCGTCCATCTCCCGCAGATACAGGTTGGCAAAGAAGGGCGAGGTCGGCGTTCCGGCCATCACGCCCCTGGGCTCGTGGATGATCTCCCCTTGCCAGAGGGCCCGGTCATCCTGCAGCAGGTCCGTCAGCAGTGCCAGCAGGGGCGCATCATCGGTGATGACCTCCCGGAGGACGCCGAGCATCAGCGGCACGTCGATGCTGTTGAAGTAGTTGCTGATATCGGCCTTGAAGCCATGCAGCCGGCCGACGCCGGGCGCATCCGCCATCCGCCGGAAGGCCTTGCGCGCGCCGGTGCCCTTGCGGAAGGAATAGCAGTTGTCCGGGATGGCGTCATCGTAGCGGTAGAGCAGCCAGGAGAGCATCTTCAGCAGCATGTTCTCCTCGTCCGGGAAGCGGTAGACGACCCGCTTCTTGCTCGAGCCCACCTTGTTGAGCTCCTTCTTCTCCGGCACGGAGAAGCGGAACTCCCCTGCCACCACCCTCTGGGCAATGGGCAGGTACTTCCGCTTCTCAACGAAGTCCCGGAGATACCGCTCCTCGCCGCTGGTCAGCAGCTGCCGCGAAACCTTGTACTCCAGATACGCCTGCCACAGCTCATGGCAGAGCAGCTTCTCAAGCATAGCACACCTCGAAAAAAAGCAGCCCGTGTCGCAGGGCTGCCTGTGGGAAAGGCTTTGAAGCCCATAAAGGAACTTTATGGGCTACGAAGCTACACCAGTGCAAGGCCGCCTGCACAGCCACAGGAATGCACCGCTTCGCTCCACGCAGACATCATACGATATCCCACGCCACAATTCTACATCAGTTTCCTGCGTCTGTCAAGGGAAGCGGCTGGCTCGGACGCAAAACGGGGAACCGCATGCGCACATGCAGTCCCCCGACAGGTTTGAAATTACTGGGCCATCTTGGCGATTTCAGCGGCGAGATCGTCCTTGCGCTTCTCGATGCCCTCGCCGCGCTCGAAGCGAGCGTAGCGGACGACCTCGATGGCGGCGCCCACAGCCTTGGCAACCTCGGCCACCAGACCCTTGATGGTCTTGTCGCCGTCCTTGACGAACAGCTGCTCCAGCAGGCAGACTTCCTTGTAGTACTTCTCGATCTGACCCTCGACGATCTTGTCGACGATCTTCTCGGGCTTGCCGGACTCCAGAGCCTTCGCGCGGTAGATCTCGCGCTCCTTCTCCAGGTTCGCGGAGTCAACCTCCTCGCGGCGCACAGCCTCGGGCTTGGCGGCAGCGATCTGCAGGCACAGGTCGTGGGCCAGCTCCAGCACGGCCTCGTCGTGGGACTCGGTGGCCAGCTCAACCAGCACGCCCACCTTGCCACCCATGTGGATGTAGGAGGACACCACGCCGGTGGTCTGGTAGCGGGCGAAGCGACGGATGGAGATCTTCTCGCCGATGGCCACGGTGGCATCGGAGATCATGTCCTCGATGGTCTTGGTGGCGTCGTCGATGAAGGCCTGCTTGCTCAGGCTCTCCAGATCGGCGGGGTTGGCCAGCGCAACGTGCTTGGCAACGGCGTTGGCAAAGTTCATGAAGTTCTCGGTCTTGGCCACGAAGTCGGTCTCGCAGTTGACCTCGACGATGGCGCCCACGGTGCCATCCTCGGAGATGTACTGGACAACAGCGCCCTCGGCAGCGATGCGGCCGGCCTTCTTGGCAGCCTGGGCCAGGCCCTTCTCACGCAGCCAGTCGATGGCCTTGTCCATGTCGCCGTCGTTCTCCATGAGGGCCTTCTTGCAGTCCATCATGCCGGCCTGAGTGCGCTCGCGCAGTTCCTTGACCAGAGCAGCAGTAATATTCGCCATGGTGATTTCACCCTTTCATGTCATTTATATCAGTTGATTTGTCCGGTGCGTCCACCTCATCCGTCCTCCCGCAAGCGGGAGTCCACCTTCCCTCAAGGGGAAGGCTTCTATACGGGCAGCCCTAGCTTCCCCTTGAGGGGAAGCTGTCGCCGCAGCGACTGATGAGGTGTTGTCACCGGACTATACAGGACAGATTACGCCTCGGCGGGAGCCTCGGTCTCGGCAGACTGCTCGCCCTGCTTGCCTTCCAGCACGGCGTCGGCCATCTTGCCGGCGATCAGCTTGACAGCGCGGATGGCGTCGTCGTTGCCGGGGATGACGTAGTCGATCTCGTCGGGATCGCAGTTGGTGTCAACGATGGCGACGATCGGAATGCCCAGGATGCGGGCCTCGGTCACGGCGATATGCTCCTTGCGGGGATCGACCACGAACAGGGCGCCGGGGAGCTTCTTCATCTCGCGGATGCCGCCGATGTTGGCTTCCAGCTTTTCGCGCTCGGCCTTCAGCTTGATGACTTCCTTCTTGGGCAGCACTTCAAACTGGCCGTTGGCTTCCATGCGGTCGATGTCGTTCAGACGACGGATACGGGTCTGGATGGTCTTGAAGTTGGTCAGCATGCCGCCCAGCCAGCGGTTGTTGACGAAGAACATGTTGCAGCGCTTGGCCTCGGACTCGATGGACTCCTGCGCCTGCTTCTTGGTGCCCACGAACAGCACGGACTTGCCGGCCATCGCGACGTCGCGGATGAAGGCATAGGCCTCGTCAACCTTGCGGACGGTCTTCTGCAGGTCGATGATGTAGATGCCGTTGCGCTCGGTGAAGATGTAGGGGGCCATCTTGGGGTTCCAGCGGCGGGTCTGGTGGCCGAAGTGGACGCCAGCCTCCAGCAGCTGCTTCATGGAAATGACTGCCATTGGGGTATTCCTCCTTGTT
>JAFQQT010000014.1 GCA_017410455.1 Clostridia bacterium | reverse complement strand
TTCGCCATCGAGGGCATCACCAGCCCCGACGGCCGCGTCCTGGGCAAGATGGGCCACACCGAGCGCTCCGGCGAGAACCTGTACAAGAACGTCCCCGGCAACAAGTACCAGCCCCTGTTTGAGGGCGGCGTGGAGTACTTCACCCGGTAAACCGCAAAGCAAAGGAGCCTGTTCCCGGTGGGGAATGGGCTCCCTGTTTATGTGCCTGTTCCCTTTCCCTTTCTGCCGATCGGGAAGGGGAATGGGCTTGTTCCGCTTCCTTTCCTGATGGGGCGATGGGGATCGGGGGTGTGCCTGATCCCTTTCATCCGATCGGGAAGGGGAATGGGCTTGTTCCGCTTCCTTTCCTGATGGGGCGATGGGGATCGGGGCTGTGCCTGATCCCTTTCATCCGATCGGGAAGGGCTGTGGCTGTTCCCTTTCCTGACCGGGGGATCGGGGATCAGGGGATCGGCCTGATCTCCCCCCCTTTCCCCCCGTCAATCGGGCGGGAACAATTGTTCACACTATCAGCATATCACAGGCGGTGTGATAATGCAAGCTAATCTTTGCTAATCCGTGCTAATCGGTGATAGCCCCGGAGGAAAATCAGGGGGTTGACAAAGGGGAACGGATGTGCTATCATCGGGGTGACCGCTTCCTGCCAGGGCGCGGAAAGGAATCCCCATGAACGTATTTCAGACCGCGAGGACGGTCAATCCGGCGGATGTGGCCCGCATGCTGGGGCTGAAGGAGAGCCAGGGCCGGTTCTGCTGCCCCTTCCACGACGACAACCACCCGTCGATGGCCTGCTATGCGGACAGCCGGAAGTTCTACTGCTTCGCCTGCATGGCCCGGGGCGACGCCACCGACCTGTGGGCCAAGGTGACGGGCCTGACGCCCCGCATGGCCGCCGAGGCGGTGTGCAAGGCCTTCGACCTGAAGGTGACGGAGGACTTCGTGAAGATGGACCCCGTGCGCCGCAACGGATCGGGGCCGAGGCAGCTTCCGCCGGAGGATCCCGCGGAAAAGGCCCGCAGGCTGCGCACCCAGGAGGTGGCGGCCCTGCCGGACATGGTCCTGGACGACTGGCGCACCGCCATGCTGAGCCTGCTGACGATTGAGATCGACGCCTGCGAGCAGCTGTTCGAGGCGTTCCCCGACCCGGCCGGTTGGATGTGGCACATGAGCATCCGCCGCATGACCCGCCTGAGCGACGAGAGGCACCGGCTGAAGGCCGTCCCCCTGACCCAGCTGGCAGCGGAGGCTGCGGAGCGCCGGGCGGACGCCAACGGGGGTCTGGCGCTGCCGGGGCAGCTGGAGATCACTGCGCCCCTGCTGCGGGACGTGCTCAACGACCGCCTGCGCAAAAAGGGCATGCAGCTGACGGCCCAGGAGCGCACCTGGGTGTGCCGCACGCTGCAGATCCCCGAGGAGGATGTGGCTGTGGAGGCCGCCCCCGCGCAGCCCTGCGGGGCATGACCGCCCCCGGCGGAGCCCTCCCGGGAAGTTATGAGGGCAGAACCGATTAGCAAAGATTAGCAAAGATTAGCTTGCGTTATCATCCCACCTGTGCTATACTGCTATTGTACGAACGTATGATCCTGCAGCGGCGGGCCGTCTCCTTCGGATGAGGGGGGCGGCCCGTTTGCATTGGTGCAATGTAGAACGAGAGCGTCCTGGCAGACGGCGCACGGGGGATCGGCGGGCGTGGTGAAGCTTGAAAACTGCATACGGAAACCTGATCACACTTTTGTGACACATGTCAGAAATTGTGTTGCAATTCCTGAGGATATCATGTATAATGGAGTATGCTGTGCCACAGGCGCGGCACGTCATCCACGGGGGGGAGGGTACGGCCGGATCCCCGGGGGACGCCTGATACAGAATCACACCACCGGACATAAAGAGGAGAATCACCATGCCATACATCAGGACCACCACCAGCGTCGCCATCTCGGGCAAGCGCGAGGCATCCATCAAGACCCGCATGGGCAAGGCCATTGAGCTGATCCCCGGCAAGACCGAGGGCTGGCTGATGCTGTCCTTCCAGGACAACGCCAGCATGTACTTCAAGGGCGAGGACGACCCCTGCGCCATCTGCGAGGTGAAGCTCTTCGGCTCCGCCAGCGAGGAGACCTACGCCGCCCTCACCGAGGAGCTGACGGAGATCCTGGGGGATGAGCTGGACATCGACCCCGACCGCATCTACGTCACCTACGAGGAAGTGGGCGTGTGGGGCTGGAACGGCGGAAATTTCTGATACGCGCAAGCAAAGGTTGCCGGGGGTCCGGCGGCCTTTTTTTCGTGGGGTGGATGGCTTACGGGCGGTGGGGCGCCGAAGGGGAAGAGGGCAACCGCTCACCTCCGCATCGTGGCAGGGGACCACACCTGTTCCACACCCGGATCAGGCAAGGTCACGAGCAAAAGAAATCCCCCACCCATGCAGACATTCCCGCCCCACACCCGTTATATAAGGGCCAGCGAAAATTCACAGAAAATTTTCTGAGAGGCATTCATATTCGTCGGAACTTGTTGTATAATAGAGAAGCGATGTGAACAGGCCCAGGGCCTGATACGATAGAGGTGCAGGAAGGCGGTGCCCGCTTGGTTAAACTCTGGGAAACAGCCGAATTATACTTGTGGAACCTGATCCACCGCCCGGGCCTTGCGGACCTGGCGGATATCCTGCTGGTGGCCTTCGTGGTCTACCAGGTGCTCAAAATGACCCGCGAGACCCGTGGTTCTGCTGTGATGAAGGGCCTGCTGCTGCTGCTGGCGGTGGTGGGCGTATCGAGCCTGCTGGGGCTGACGGCGCTGAACTGGCTGCTGATGCAGGTGCTGGGCAATGGCGCGCTGGTGCTGCTGATCCTCTTCCAGCCGGAGATCCGCAATGCGCTGGAGCAGATCGGCCGTGGCGCGAAGATCGAGCGCGTGCGGCAGAAGGAACATGACGAGGACGCCGAGCGCGTGGTGGAAGAGATCGTGCAGTGCATGACCAAGCTGAGCCGCCGCCGCGTGGGCGCGCTGATCGTCATCGAGCAGAAGACGGGCCTGAAGGACGTGATTGAGAACGGCATCGCCCTGGACGCGAACATCACGGCCGGCCTGCTGGAGAATATCTTCGAGCCGAACACGCCCCTGCATGACGGCGCGGTGGTCATCCGCGGCAAGCGCATCATGTCGGCTGCGTGCATCCTGACGCTGACGGAGGCCTCCGGCGTGAGCCATGACCTGGGCACCCGCCACCGTGCAGCCCTGGGCGTGAGCGAAACCACCGATGCCCTGGCGCTGATCGTGTCGGAGGAGACGGGCATCATGTCCGTGGCCCGGGGCGGCAAGCTGACCCGCCACCTGGACGCCCGTGCCCTGCGCCAGCTGCTGGAGGGCGTGTACCTCGGGGCGGCGACGACCAAGCCGCTGCTGAAGTGGCTGCCCGGCCGCACCGGCAGGAAGGAGGGGGCACAGTGAGCCAGACGCCCAACCAGAACCCCGCCCCCCGCGTCCCCTGGGTGCGCAACGCCATCATCTGGCTGCTGCGGATCACCCTGCGGGACTGGCCGCTCAAGCTCCTGGCCCTGGTCATTGCCCTGGCCCTCTGGACGGGGCTCATCACCCAGGACCCCACGCTGACCCGCGAGCGCGTGTTCCGCGACGTGCAGGTGAGCATCAACAACGCCGAACTCCTCAAGCGCAACGGCTATATTGTGGTGGATGACCTGGAGGCGCTGCTGACCGGCGTGGACGTGACGGCCCAGGTGCCACAGATGAACTTCCGCCAGGCCACCGCATCCAGCTACAATGTCCGCGTGGACCTCAACCGCCTGGCCAAGCGCGCCGGGCCCCAGACGCTGACCATCCTGGCCACCGGCAGCAGCGATTACGGCACCATCTCCAGCATCAGCCCCGCCACCATCACCGTCAATGTGGAGGAGTACGTCACAAGGGGCTACATCCCCGTCAACGTGGTGACGCAGGGGCAGGCGCCTGAGGGATACTACGCGGGCGATATCGCCTGCGATCCGGCGCTGATCACCGTCAGCGGCCCGCGCAGCCTGGTGGAACAGGTGCAGCGGGTGGAGGTGCTGCTGAACCTCAGCGACCTTCCCGCCCGGGAGGGGACGATCGTCAGCGCCCTGGACTTCACCCTCGTGGACGGCGAGGGCAACCCCGTCACCAGCGATATGCTGGAGGTCACCCGCGAGTCCGTGCTGCGCGAGCGCATCAACGTCAGCATCACCCTCTACGCCCTGCGCGAGGTGGATATCCTCTCGGAGCAGCTCTATACCGGCGAACCGGCTGAGGGCTACCGGGTGACGGACGTGTACGTCACGCCCTCCACCATCACCCTGGCCGGCGCGCAGAGCGTGGTCAACTCCGTGAACCTGCTGCAGACCAGCGGACGCGTGAACATCAATGGCGCCACGGAGACCCGCACGGCCACCGTCAAGCTCGCCCGGCCCGTCAACCTGGCCTACATGAGCGCCACGGAAGTCACCGTGACGGTGGTGATCGCCCCGGAGACGGATACGGCCATCACCCTGGACGTACCCGTGACGATGGCGGGCGTGCCGCAGGGCTGGGCGGCCGAGGCGGATTTCCCCAGCGCCACGGTGCGCATCACCGGGGAAAGGGCCTGGCTGGACAGCATCGCGCCGGATCAGCTGACCCTCCTGTGCGACGTGAGCGGCCTGGCCGCAGGCGTGCACAGCGTGCCCCTGCAGTGCCGGATTGAAGGCGCGCAGGGCCATGAATACCTGATCGAAACCGAGCCGCAGCAGCTGCAGGTGACCCTGACAGCCCCGCAGGCGGCGCAGTAAAGGGCGGAATCCGCCGGGAAGGAGGATGGCATGGGCAATTTTGCCAACACGCTCTTCAGCGTGCTGCTCGGCTGGGTGCAGGGCGCAGTGGCATGGCTCTGGGGGCTGATGGGCGCCGATGGCGCGCAGGGCCTGATGGGCTGGCTGCTGGAGCACTGGCTGGCGCTGGCGGTGGGTCTGTGCCTCCTGGGCCTTGCGGTGGACGCGGTGGTGTATGTGGTGCGGTGGCAGCCCTACAGGATGTGGCGCACCTTCCGCCGCAGAGCCGGGACGGATGAGGCCACCCAGGACGGCGCGGAGGAGGACACGCTCTTCCCCGATGAGCCGCTGGCCCCCGAACCCATGCAATGGCTCTACGCCAACGGCGGCACCGCTCCCGTGCAGGAGCCTCAGCCGGCGCCGCAGCAGGAGGCGTCCCCCGAACCGGCACACCCCGTGCAGCGGGTGATCCCCGCCCGCAGGCGGCGCACCACGGATGGCAATGTGGAGTATGTCCTGCCCCCCGGCGATGACCAGCCGGGCTACAACCGCCCGTATTATCCGCCCCAGTGGCGGCAGGGTGACCAGCATGACGGAGGTGGACAGGCATGAACCTGCCCGAGGCATTTGTGGAACGCATGGCGGCGCAGCTCGGCGACGAACTGCCCGCCTTTTTGCGCTCGTATGACGAGCCGTATCACAGGGGGCTGCGGGTGAACCCGCGCAAGATGCCCCTGGCGCAGGCGCAGAGCCTGCTGGGCGCAGACCTCATGGACGCGGTGCCCTGGGAGCCCACGGGGTTCTACCTCGCGCAGGAATCCCGGGCGGGCGCGCTGCCCCTGCATGAGGCGGGGGCGTGGTACCTGCAGGAACCCAGCGCGATGATCCCCGCGGCGGTGCTTGATCCGCAACCCGGCGAGCGGGTGCTGGACCTGTGCGCGGCCCCCGGCGGCAAAACCACCCAGCTGGGCCTGCGCATGGCCGGGCAGGGGACGCTCATCTGCAACGAGCCCGTGCGGGACAGGGCGAAGATCCTCTCCCGGAACGTGGAGCGCATGGGGCTGACCAACGCCGTGGTGGTCAGCGAGTGGCCGGAGAAGCTGGCTGAGCGCTGGGGAGCGGCCTTCGACGCCATCCAGTGCGACGCGCCCTGCTCCGGTGAGGGCATGTTCCGCCGCCATCCGGAGACCCGCGCGGAGTGGAGCGCTGAATCCCCCGCAGGCTGCGCAAAGCGACAGGGGGAGATCCTCGATCACGCAGCCCGGATGCTGCGACCCGGCGGCAGGCTCGTGTACTCCACCTGCACGCTGAACCGCGTGGAAAACGAGGGCGTGGTGGAGGCATTCCTTGCGCGGCACCCGGACTTCGCGCTGCGGCCCTTCGCACTGCCCGGCCTGGACGCGCCGGAGGGGATGCTGACCATCTACCCCCATCGCGTGAAAGGCGAGGGGCATTTCGTGGCGCAGCTGGTGCGCGGGGGCACATCCGGGGGGATGGCCTGGGCGCAGCCGGAGCTGCCCGCAAAGGACCGGAAACTGCTGCAGAACCTGACGCAGGAACTCCCGGCGGGTCACGGCGCGAACTGGCTGCGACCCGTATCATCAGGGGAGTGGGAGCTGCGCCGCGTGCCGGAGCTGCCTGCAAATGGCGGCGTGCCGGTGCTGCGCTGCGGCGTACATCTGGGCACGGTGAAGCTGGGGCGGAACGGCAAGGGAAAGTCGGTCTTCACGCCGGATCACGCCTGGGCGGTGTGCTGCGACGCGCCCGACGTCCCCCGCATTACCCTGACGGAAGAGGAGGCCCGCCGCTATCAGCATGGCGAAACCGTGGCAGCTGACGGACAGGGCTGGGCGCTGGCCTGCTATGAAGGCGTGGCCCTGGGCTGGGGCAAGATATCCGCCGGGGTGATGAAGAATCACTACCCCAAGGGGCTGCGCCGGTGAGGTGGCGCAAAATGTGCTGATTTTCCCCCGAAAGATGAAAATTAGGGCTTGACTTTCCAGCGCGGATGTAGTACAATAAGCGATGGCATCAATAGCTCCGCTAGCCCCGGTAACTATTGAATGAAAGATCCGCGGCGGCATGCTGACCATCATGCGGCTGCTCAACCTCATTGAACTGAACTTAGGGAGGAAACACCTTTGAAGACTTTCATGCCGAAAGCGGCTGACATCACCCGTCAGTGGTATGTCGTCGATGCCGAGGGCAAGGCTCTGGGCCGTGTTGCCAGCCAGGTTGCCAATATCCTGCGCGGTAAGAATAAGCCGATCTACACCCCCAACGTGGACACCGGCGATTACGTCATCATCATCAACGCTTCCAAGGTCATCCTGACCGGCAAGAAGCTGGACCAGAAGATCTACTACAAGCACAGCGGCTACGTCGGCGGCCTGAAGGAGACCAAGTACCGCAAGCTCCTGGCTGAGAAGCCCGAGTTCGCCCTGCGCAAGGCCATCGTGGGCATGCTGCCCAAGGGCCCCCTGGGCCGTCAGATGGCCAAGAAGCTGCACGTGTTTGCTGGCGCCGAGCACATCCATGCCGCCCAGAAGCCCGTCAAGTTCGACCTCGTGTAATAGGCGGAAAGGAGTAAAAGCAAATGGCTAAGGTTAATTACAGCGCTGTTGGCCGCCGTAAGAAGGCTGTTGCCCGTGTCCGCCTGGTTGCCGGCGAGGGCAAGATCGTCATCAACAAGCGTGACATCGATAACTACTTCGGTCTGGAGACCCTCAAGATGACCGTGCGTCAGCCCCTGACCCTGACCAACACCACGTCCTTCGACGTGCTGGTCAACGTCTGCGGTGGCGGCGTGTCCGGCCAGGCTGGCGCCATCCGTCACGGCATCGCCCGCGCCCTGTGCAAGGCCGATCCCGAGCTGCGCCCCGCCCTGAAGAAGGCTGGCTTCCTGACCCGCGATCCTCGCATGAAGGAGCGCAAGAAGTACGGCCTGAAGGCTGCCCGTCGTGCGCCTCAGTTCTCCAAGCGCTAATCCGCACACCGTTTTCCCTGCATACCAGTGCTGTTCGCAGCCTGGTATGTTTTTTGTTGCCGGGGCAGGGACGGAGGCGAGGGCCGGTGAGGGCTCCCGGCAGGAGATCCATGCCGATGGAACGGCCAGATAACTTGTGATATTCTACCATCGGGAGATTGACAATGCCCTGCCATGCGGGTATAATCAGATACGGTGCATCGGAGGGCTGATACTGCGGAGATGGTAGCTGGCTGGATAAGATGTCAGGTGGAACTCCTGATGCTTGTCCAGCTTTTTGTACACAACGACGTCCCCTGAAAGGAGGGATTCTGATGCAGAACGAAACGAAGCCGGTCAGCAAGGCACGGTTGCTCTGGCGCTTCCTCAAGGGCAGCAAGACCATGTTCCTGCTGAGCATCCTGATGGCGTCCCTGACGGCGCTGGCGGACATGATCACCCCGCAGATCATCCGCGTGGCGGTGGACAACGTGATCGGCAGCAACGCGATGGAGGCGGGCACGCTGGCGGAGCGCCTGGTGACATGGGCCGGCGGCACGGCATATCTGCGGCTGAACCTGTGGATCATGGCGCTGGCGGTGCTGGCGGCGGCGCTGCTGAAGGTGGCCAGCCAGTACGGCTTCACGCTCAGCAACACCCGCGCCTCGGAAACGCTGGTGAAGACCATGCGCGACCAGCTCTACACCCACATCGGGCGCCTGCCCTTCTCCTGGCACATGAAGAACCACACCGGCGACATTATCCAGCGCTGCACGTCCGATATCGACACGACGCGCAACTTCGTCGCCGGCCAGCTGACGCAGCTGTTCCGCATCGCGATCCTGCTGCTGCTGTCCACGGTGTTCATGATGAGCATGAACCCCTGGCTGACTCTGGTGGCGCTGATCCCCACGCCCTTCATCGTGCTGTACTCGGTGAAGTTCCACTCCAAGATCGGCGCGGGCTTCAAGGACTGCGACGAGGCGGAGGGCCGCCTGTCCGCCATGGCTCAGGAGAACCTGACCGGCGTGCGCGTGGTGCGCGCCTTCGGCCGCGAAAAGTACGAGCGCGACCGCTTCCAGAAGCATAACGACGAGTACACCAACCTGTGGATCCGCATGGGCGGCGTGATGAGCCGCTTCTGGTCCACCTCCGACGTCCTCTCCGGCATCCAGATCATGCTGGTGGTGGTCTTCGGCGTGGTGTTCTGCCTGCGCGGCGAGATGCAGAGCGGCGAGTACATGTCCTTCCTGGCTTACAACGGCCAGCTGGTGTGGCCCATCCGCATGCTGGGCCGCATGATATCGGAAATGAGCAAGGCCGGCGTGGCCGTGGACCGCATCGGGTACATCATGAATTCCCCCGTGGAGACGGATCCGGAGGACCCGCAGACCCCGCCCATGGACGGCGACATCGCCTTCGAGCACGTCAACTTCGCCTATGACGGCTGCCCGCAGATGCTGCACGACGTCAACTTCACCATGAAGGCCGGCACCACCCTGGGCATCCTGGGCGGTACGGGCAGCGGCAAGTCCACGATGATGCTCCTGCTGGATCGCCTCTACGACCTGCCCCCGGAGAACGGCCGCATCACCATCGGCGGCGTGGACATCGCCAGCATGCCCCGCGAGCACCTGCGCCGCAATATCGGCATCGTCCTGCAGGAGCCCTTCCTGTTCAGCCGCACGCTGCAGGAGAACCTCTCCATCACCGATGCGGGCCTGACCCTCACTGACATCCGCGACGCGGCCCGGGCGGCCTGCCTGGACGACACCATCGAGGGCTTCACCAAGGGCTACGACACCTTCGTGGGCGAGCGCGGCGTGACCCTCTCCGGTGGCCAGAAGCAGCGTGCGGCCATCGCCCGCATGCTGACCCAGCACACGCCCATCATGATCTTCGACGACAGCCTCTCTGCCGTGGATGCGGAGACGGACGCGAAGATCCGCAGCGCGCTGGAGAAGCGCTTCGGCAGCGCGTCCATCATCCTCATCAGCCACCGCATCTCGACCCTGTCCAAGGCGGATCAGGTGATCGTGCTGGATCGCGGGCGCATCGTGGAGATGGGCACGCCCGGGGAGCTGGCGAAGGCCGGCGGCCTCTACCAGCGCATCAGCGAGATCCAGACCATGACCGCACAGGAGGTGACAGCATGAGCCAGACGCATGCGGAAAAGCGCGAGGAAAGGCGCTCGCTGCCCCTCTTCGGCATCCCAAAGATCGTGCCCTTCCTGGGCAAGTTCCGGGGGATGATGCTGGTGATGGTGTTCTGCGGCCTCATGTCCACCTGTGTGGACCTGCTGGTGCCCCAGTTCCAGCGTTACGCCCTGGATCACTTCATCAAGAACAAGACCCTGGATACCCTGCCTGTCTTCATCATCGTCTACCTGGCGGTGATCGTCATGACGGGCGTGCTGAACTACATCTCCTGCTCCTTCGCGATGAAGACGGAGGTCTCGGTCAACCGCGACCTGCGCAACGCCGCCTTCAGCCACCTGCAGACGCTCTCCTTCTCCTACTTCAACCAGAACAGCGTCGGCTACATCCATGCCCGCGTCATCTCCGATACCAGCCGCATCGGCTCGCTGGTCAGCTGGTCGCTGATGGACAGCGTGTGGCACCTGAGTTACCTGGTGGGTGCGGTGGCGGTGATGTTCATCTTCAATGCGAAGCTGGCGCTGCTGGTGGTGGCCATCCTGCCGCTGATCGTGCTGCTGTTCTCCATCTTCCAGGCCCGGCTCATCCGCGTCAACCGCGAGGTGCGCGAGCTGAATTCGAAGATCACCAGCGACTTCAACGAGGGCATCACCGGCGCGAAGACCATCAAGACCCTGGTCATCGAGGATAAGATGGCCGGCGATTTCGTGTCGGACACCAGCGCCATGCGCAGCAAGTCCTGCAAGGCGGCGCACCTGCGCGGCATGTTCTCTGCCACGCTGAACCTGGCTTCCTCCCTCGCGCTGGCCATCGTCCTGTGGAAGGGCGGCTACATCGCCGAGTCCGAGGTGGGCACGTTCTCCATGTTCATGACCTACGCGCAGGGCATGATGGAGCCTGTGCGCTGGATCATCGACGCCATCAGCGACCTGATCACCACGCAGGTGAACATCGAGCGCTTCTCCCGGCTGATTGAGACCAAATCCGACGTGGTGGACACGCCGGAGGTCATCGAAAAGTACGGCGACGCCTTCGAGCCCAGGCGCGGGAACTGGGAGCCCATCCGCGGCGACATCAAGTTCGTCGATGTGGACTTCAAATACCCCGACGGCGACGAATATGTGCTGGAAAACTTCAGCCTGAAAATCCCCTTCGGCTCCAACATTGCCATCGTCGGTGAGACCGGCGCGGGCAAATCTACGCTGGTGAACCTGGTGTGCCGCTTCTTTGAGCCGACGAAGGGCCAGGTGCTTATCGACGGGCGGGACGCGAGGGAGCGCAGTCAGCTGTGGCTGCACAGCGCCATCGGCTACGTCCTGCAGACGCCCCACCTCTTCTCTGGCACCGTCCGCGAGAATCTGCTGTACGGCAACCCCAATGCCACGGAGGAGGAGATCGCCCGGGCACTGGAGCTGGTTTCCGCCACCGAGGTGGTCAGCCGCATGGAAAAGGGCATCGAAAGCGACGTGGGCGAGGGCGGCGACATGCTCTCCACCGGCGAAAAGCAGCTGATCTCCTTCGCCCGCGCGATTCTGGCTGACCCGCGCATCCTGGTGCTGGACGAGGCCACGGCTTCCGTCGATACGCTGACGGAGCAGAAGATCCAGGCGGCCATCGAGACTATCATCAAGGGCCGCACGTCCCTGGTGATCGCCCACCGCCTGTCCACTGTCCGCAATGCCGACCTGATCCTGGTGGTGAAGGACGGCAAGATCATCGAGCAGGGCAAGCATGAGGAGCTCCTGAAGGCCAAGGGCCACTACTACAACCTCTATACCCGACAGTATGAGGATGAGGCGACCTCCAGCGCCTTCGCGGCGATGTGAGCTATGTAACTTCACAAACAAACATGCCAGGATACTGCATAAGTACCCTGGCACTTTTTCTACACAAGTGAAATAGGGGCGTAAGATATGAATGCGAAGCTGATCGGCATGTTCAGCGGATTTCCGAAACGTCGGTTTCCTGCGGATATCGCGTTACGACTGAAAGCGGCTTTGTCAAGGCGAAATAGCCTTGTTTTCATCAGCGCGTGGCCGGGCGATGCGGCCCGAAACGACGAGGACGCAGCAGGCATGCACGGTATGTTTGCCGAATGGGGGATGGGCTTTGATCGCTTTGCCGTTATTGATGCGCGAACGCCCTCGGACAAGGGGCGAGAGATGCTCCGGGAAGCGGACTGCATTTTCCTCATGGGCGGCAACCCGACGGCGCAGATGCATTACATCCGTAAGAGGGCGCTTGTGGATACGCTGTGCAGCTTCGGCGGCGTGCTCCTCGGCGTGAGCGCCGGATCGATTAACATGGCCCGGTGCGCGCTGGACGTGTGGGAGTCGCCGGAACCCTACGAGGGCCTGGGGCTGACGGGGATCACCATCAAGTCCCATGTGAACGAGGGGGAAGAAGCGCTGCTGGAGAAGCTGCGGGTGATTTCCGCCGCAGAGAAGCTGCCCATCTGTGCCATGGCGGACGAGAGCGCCATCTTCCTCACACGGGAAGGAGCGGACTGGCTGGGGCGCATTCGCTATATCGAAGGCGGCGAGGTCATGCCGCTGACGCAGGAGCTGCTGATGCAGATGAGCAAGGCATAACAGAAGCATTGAAAGAAGGGGAGCCAGGCGTACGCCCGGCTCCCCGATTGTATTTACTTCAGCCCCAGCTCGTCCTTGGTGGCGACATGCAGGCCGTGCTCCTTCAGCTTCGCGGCGAAGACGGCCTCGTCCTTCAGGCGGAAGACCATGCAGGCCTTGCCGCCCTCCATGGGGAACATGGAATACATGTACTCCACGTCGATGTTGCCTTCGGCGAGGACGTCCAGCACCTCTGCCAGACCACCGGCGACGTCGGGCACGACGACCGCCATCACAGGGGTCATCGACAGGATGCAGCCGGTCTCCAGCAGGGTGGCGGTGGCCTTCTCCGCGTCGTCCACGATCAGGCGCAGCACGCCGTAATCCTTGGTTTCGGCGATGCTCAGGGCACGCAGGTTCACGCCCTTGTCTGCCAGCAGGCGGGTGATTTCCGCCAGCTGACCGGCGCGGTTCTCCAGGAAGATGGAAATC
>JAFQQT010000013.1 GCA_017410455.1 Clostridia bacterium | reverse complement strand
GTGCTTCTTCCTGCCCACCTGGGGCCTGCACTACACCCTGAAGCCCAACTGCGGCCTGACCACCAACGACAAGATGACCGACGCTGAGATGCAGGCTGCCTGCGAAGCCGACGGCGGCACCTACGGCGACTGGCGCATGATCCCCGGCCCGGTGGGCTACTCCTGGGGCGGCACCTGGATCGGCGCGAACGCTGCCAAGGTTGAGGCTGCTTCCGACGCCAAGAAGGCTGCGATCAAGGACTTCATCCTGTTCTTCACCATGAGCGAAGAGTTCCTGTACACCTACGCCAAGGACTCCGGCGACTTCGTCGGCAACAACGCTGTGGTTGACAAGATTCTGGCCGAGGGCGGCACTCCCAACCCCTTCCTGGGCGGTCAGGACCACTACGCCATCTTCGCCGAGGCTGCCAACCTGGCCAATGGCTCCATCATGACCGACTACGACGAGAAGATGAACTCTCTGTGGTCTGACTACGTCACCACCCCCTACTCCAAGGGCGAGAAGGATCTGGACACCTGCATTGCTGACTTCAAGGCGCAGGTCGCTGCCCAGTTCCCCGAGCTGGTCGTGGAGTAATCCATTGACAGATCAATTGAACGGGTAAAACACATAGGGGGCTGCCTCCTGCAACTTCATTGGGGCAGAGGCAGCCCCTTTTCCTGATTCTCCCGCCGGGTACTTCCGGCGGGGAGAATCCGGCGGAAGAATCAGGTCTTTTCCCGGCGGAGGGAATAATCCATGCTAAAGGGGTGGAAGAATGCAAAACGTTTCCACTAATGCGCAGCCTGGCAAGAAGGTCAAGCGCAAGTCCATCAGTTACGACAAGTACGGCTACCTGTTTGTGGCGCCGTTTGTGATTGTTTTCCTCGTGTTCCAGCTGTACCCTATTTTCTTCACCTTCCGTACGTCCATGACTGACGCAGCGGGCTGGGCGAAGGTGCTGGACAATGATTTTGTCGGCTTTGCCAACTTTGCCAAGCTCTTTGCCTTTGAGACCGAGGTGTCCCAGTTCTTCTGGCAGTCCCTGGGCAACACGGTCATCATGTGGCTGTTCAACTTCGTTCCCCAGATCTCCCTGGCGCTGATCCTGGCCAGCTGGTTCACGGACAGCCGCATGCGGCTGAAGTTCCAGGGTGGCTTCAAGGTGCTGATCTTCATGCCCAACATCATCACCGCTGCCACCATCGGCATTCTGTTCATGGCGCTGACGAACTACCCCGTCGGCCCCATCAACGTGCTGCTGCAGCAGTTCGGCCTGCTGAATTCTCCCTTCGAATTCATGCGCAATGTGACGATGGCCCGCGGCACCGTGTCCTTTATCCAGTGGTGGATGTGGTATGGCAATACCATGATCATCATGATTGCCGGCATCCTGGGCATCAATCCCGCCCTGTTTGAGGCTGCGCTGGTGGACGGCTGCTCTTCCCGCCAGACCTTCTGGAAGATCACCCTGCCGCTGATCAAGCCCATCCTGCTGTACAACCTGGTTACCTCCCTCGTCGGCGGCCTGACCATGTTCGACATCCCCCACCTGATGACGCAGGGCAACCCCAACTACACCACCAATACCGTGGCCCGTTTCATCTACCAGCAGGGCTTCGAGACGCCCAATAACTTCAACATGGCCAGCGCGGCCTCCGTGGTGCTGTTCGGCATCATCGTCATCTGCTCGCTGATCCTTTCCGCACTGCTGAAGGATCGCGATGCCAAGCCTGGCCGGAATAAGCTTAAGGGGGTGGGCAAATGAAGAAGAATCGTCGGATCATCTATTCCGTTCTGCTCATTCTGACCCTTGTGTGCATGTTCCTGCCCCTGGCGACCTTCAAGGATAATACCCTGGCCTCCGTGATGGAAAACATCACCAAGGAAGAAAGCGCCGTGACCCGCGCGGCGGATAAGCTCGTGCGCGAGAACGACAAGGTCAAGGGTGTGGAAATCGAGGCTGTCCCGACGGAGGGCCTTAAGGACCTGCTGGCGGTCGAGATTGAGGCTGCACAGCCTTCCTTCGAGAACCGCCAGGATTACCTGGCCGATATCCTCAAGTGGCAGTCCGCTCTGGACGCCAAGCGCGAGGACCTGGAGGAGCAGAAGGCCACGGGCAACGTGACCTCTGCTGACCTGGACAAGGAACTGGCGACCTCCGACGCTCGCTACACGGTCATGATCAAGATCGTGCGTCAGCAGGTGGTCCTGGACGCCATGGCGGCTGCGGGCGAGGACGTGTCTGCGATCCAGAAGAAGCAGGACGCCGTCTACAAGCAGCTCGGCAAGGTGAACAAGGAGCAGGAGGGCGTGAATGCGCTGCTGCTGCAGAAGGAAGAGCTGGAGAATTCCGAGTCCGCCTCCGGCCTGAAGTTTGCGCTGCTGCCTGGCAAGCTGCCTGCTGAGATCCAGATCGACATGCAGGTCGTCAACCAGGGCGGTGCAATCTATCCCACGGATTTCACGGATTTCTATGTTGCGGTCTGGGTGGGCGCTGCCATGCTGGTGCTGGCCCTGGGCCTGGTGTGGGCCGGCGGAAATCGCCTGGTCAGCAAGCTGTACACCTTTGCCAGCTTTGCCAACCTGATCGCCTTCCTGGCGCTGACCTTCGCGGTGCTGCGCCTGAGGGCCATCCCGGTCAAGCTTCCCTTCGGCAACCCGGAGATGAACTGGGGCGTGGGCGTCATGCTGATGGTGCTGCCCCTGGTGGCGCTGCTGCTGCATTGCACCACCATTACCAACACCAAGCGCACGATGATCTATGTGCTCTGCATTGCCCTGAGCGTGCTGAGCCTGCTGCCCTTCTGGCTGATGATCGTCAATGCGACCCGCAACTCCCAGCAGATCCAGAGTGGCGTGTCCCTGATTCCCTCCACTTTCCTCTCCATCAACTGGAACACGCTGCAGAGCAAGAACTTTGACGTGCTGCTGGGCTTCAAGAACAGCGCCATCATTGCTTTCGGCTCCACGATTCTGGGCGTGTACTTCTCCGCTCTGACCGCATACGGTCTGACGGTGTACCGCTTCAAGGGCGCGAAGGTGCTCTATGCAATGATTCTGGCCATCATCATGATTCCCGGCCAGGTCACCGGTACCGGCTTCTTCATGTTCATGTACCAGCTGGAGTGGACCAACAGCTACCTGCCGCTGATCATTCCTGCCATTGCATCGGCGTCAACCGTGTTCTTCTTCAAGCAGTATCTGGAGGCCAACTTCCAGGTGTCCCTGGTGGAAGCGGCCCGTATCGATGGTGCGGGTGAGTTCTACACCTTCAACGGCATTGTGATGCCCATCATGATTCCTGCGATGGCAACCATGGGCATCATGGCGGTCATTAGCTCCTGGAACAACTACCTGACCCCCCTGATGCTGCTGTCGAAGTCCGAGATGAAGACCCTGCCCATGATGGTCAAGGAGCTGCGCGGCGATATCTACCGCACCGATTACGGCTCCATCTACCTGGGCCTGACCCTGACGGCGCTGCCCCTGCTGATTGTGTACTTCGCTCTGAGCAAGTACATCATCGCTGGCGTGGCTGTCGGTGGCGTGAAGGAGTAATCCTCTGTTCCCATGCGGAGCTGTCCCCCACGGGGGATGGCTCCGTTTTCTGTGCCGGGGGACGAATCGTTTTCGCCAGGCGGAGTGGCGTTTGGGCTGCGCCGGCCGGGCAGGGGAAGCGACAACCTGGTAATCATGCATATTGTACAAAAGAAATGCGGAAAACAAAGTATGAAAATGGATGATTTGCATTGTTCTGGCTTGACAAAATTGGTGTTGGTGTACTACAATAGAAATACAGGCGATTGCTGCCGGGTGTGGTCTGCGAAGGCACGAAAACGTTTTTGCAGCACCGGGCGGCAGCCATATCAAAGGAGGGAAATCCGAATGAAAAACGTTACCAAGCTGATGGCTCTGGTGATGGCTCTGATCATGGTGCTGGGCGTTGTTCCCGCCATGGCGGAGGCTGCTCCGTCTCCCGTTGCTGAGGAGATCTACCCCACGGCGTTCCTGATGTATGCCGATGGCAACTGGGTCAACCAGGTCTGGAACGCGGGCGAGACCCCTGCCGGCATCACGGTCACTGAGGCTGTGATCACGGGCGAGGGCGACTACACCGTGGGTCTGGCCTTCGATACTCCCGCTGAGGGCCTGGCCTTTGCGGCTCTGGGCATCTCCGACGGCGAGGCCAACTTCCCCGGCTGGAAGATCCGCATCAACGAGATCCGCGTCAACGGCGAGGCGATTGCCATCAACAAGGGCTACACCTCTTCTGACGACGGCGTCGTGACCCGCATGAACATCTACAACGAGTGGGTCGGCGAGCTGCCTGCTGACGCCCGTTCCTGGGACGGCAATGTGGCTGACGCCAGCTGGATCATGGTTGACAAGGAGGCCTTCGCTTCCACGACTTCCGTGGAAGTTGACTTCTCCTTCTTCAAGTACGGCGTGGACACCGCTTACATCATGTTCGCCGATCAGAACTGGGCTCAGCAGTACTGGCTGGACGGCAATGAGTACGGCGGCGTGACCGTCAAGAACGCTGAGGTCACCGGCGCTGGCGACTACTCCGTCGGCCTGGACTTCACCACCACCGAGGCCGGCAAGGCGACTGGCGTTGCCTTCACCGCCCTGGGCATCAAGCACGGCGAGAACCTGTTCCCCGGCATGTGCATCAAGATCAACGACATCCGCATCAACGGCGAGTCCGTGGCCTACACCAAGGGCTACACCTCCTCTGATGACGGCGTTGAGACCCGCATGAACGTGTTCAACGAGTGGGTGCCCTCCGTCAACCTCGAGGATCCCACCGTCCGCTCCTGGGATGGCAGCGCTGCTGACGCTTCCGCGCAGATCGTCTCCCGTGACGCCTTCGCTGAGGTCTTCACCTACGAGATCGACTTCACCCTGGTCCCCGTGACCGACAAGGCTTTCCTCATGTTCGCCGACACCACCTGGGCCGTGTCTGCCTGGAACCCCGGCGAGTATGCCGAGACCAACTCCGTGAAGGTTGAGGGCCCCGGCACCTACACCCTGAAGCTCGACTTCGCTGAGCCCCTGCCCGGCTTCGCCTTCCTGGCGGCTGGCATCGCCACCGGCGAGCAGACCTTCCCCGGCTACTTCATGGACATCACCGAGATCAAGGTCAACGGTGTGGCCATCGAGATCGCCAAGGACTTCACCACCACCGATGAGGGCATCACCACCCGCTCCAACATCTGGAACGAGTGGGTGACCGACCTGCCCGAGCAGGCCCGCGTTGCCGACGGCAACCTCGAGGGTGCGACCGCGATGATCGCCACCGTGGAAGCCCTGTCCAACGTCACCTCCCTGGAAGTCACCTTCGATTACATCTACGGCGAGCCCCCGGCTGTCGAGGAAGAGAAGATGACCGAGGAAGAGATCACCGCTGCCCTGGCTGCTGACTACAACGCCTACGTTGCCGTGCAGTCCGAGAGCTACATCTTCCGTAACGACTGGTACGACGGCACCTACGGCCGCGACACCAACCCCGAGTACTTCGCCCGCCTGACCGGCTGGGACGCTGACAACAACGCTGTGGACTACGGCGGATCCTTCGTGGACGCTGCCATCACCGGCAATGGCACCTACACCGTGACCATGACCACCGGCGAGCACGGCTTCGGCGTGGACACCCTGCTGCGCTTCTTCCGCGTCACCACCGACATCCCCAGCGAGCTGGTTGCTGATGGCCATGTGACCATCACCGACTGCAAGGTCAAGATCGGCGACGGCAAGACCCAGGAGGGCCTGGTCGTGCGTACCGAGGCTGACTACGCTGAGATCGTCGTCCGCGATGAGTACAACAAGGTCGAGCCCGGCTTCAACTACCTGCCCGGCGCCAACACCACCGTTGTGTTCACCTTCACCGTGAACGGTCTGGCCGACTAATTCCTGACAGCCCCACGGCGCTCTTCCTTCCACGGTTGGAGGAGCGCCGCGGGTGCTTTTCAGTCATTCTGCTCCATGACAACGGGCCACAGGGTGCGCCCACAGGCGGGGGTGTGCTCATGAGGGGGCGACTGCGTACGCAGGGCGCCTCTTCGTCAGCACACCTGCGATGAAGAATGAATCGGGGGATTCCTATGTCGATGAAGAAGGCCGGGATGGAGCTGCACAGGGCGCCATCCCACGAGATGATCCGTGGAGGGCGGCTCAATCAGGTGCTGTGCTGGCCTGCCCGCGTGCTGATCTGCGCGCTGGCGGTGCTGCTCTTCCTGGGGATGAGCAACCCTGCGCAGACGGCGCTGCTGGGCCGTGCGTCGCTGGCCGGCACGACGGTTTCGGGCGATGGTCAGGATGAACTGATCGCGACCGAAGCGGGGATGACTGCTGCGGTGGACGCGCTGGATATCGCGGCCGGGCAGCTGACTGCCGCCGGCGCAGAGCTGGTGGCTGCCGGCAACAGCATGACCGCTGCCAAGAACGCCCTGAAGACTGGCCGCGACGCCATGACGGTGGCGGGTACGGCTGTGGATGGCACCATTGGCGCGGAAGTTGCGGCCTGCGACGCTGCGATGAACGCCAGCGTCAACGCGGAAGTGCCCGCGGATGCGGATGCTGCCCTGGCGAATGTGGAAGCCGTGGCCGCGCTGATCCAGCCCGTGCTGGAGGCGAAGGACGCGCTGGCAGCCGCTCCCGAGGACGCTGCCGCTGCCGATGCCGTGTATGCGGCGGTGGATCTGACGCAGATCAACATGTGGGACCCCAGCGTGTTCCCCGAGTCTGCGCAGGACCTGGCCTATCAGGTGACGGCGGACATGGCCATGGCGCTGTGGTACGCGCCGGAAAAGGATGGCGACCCCACCTGGGCGGAGAACATGATCGCCGCCGTGGATGCGGGCAATGCGATCCTGACCGAATCCCGCGCGACGGCTGAGGCGGAAGTGGAACAGGCCCGTGCTGCGGCGGAAGCTGCAGCTGAGAAGGCCCGCGCGGATCAGGAAATGGCCCGTGCGATGATGGAAGTCTGCGGCACGGCGCTGCCGGATGTGCAGGCGGCCATGGCGGATGCGGACGCGGCGCTGACGGCGGCGGAAGAGGCCGTCAATGCGGCCACGAAGGCCAACAGCGCAGCCTCCAAGTCCAGCGCGGGCGCTGAAGAGAAGGCCGCAGCTGAGCAGGCTTTGCGTGATGCGACGGCGGCGCTGTCTGCGGCGGAGCAGGCCCTGAAGGCCTGTGCGGCGAAGCTGCGCGCGACGGAAGCGAACTCCTCCATTGCCAGCGCTGACCTGAAGCTGGGCCAGCCTGCGATGCTGCGCACCTGGGGCGGCCTGCTGATGGCCGCTGTGGCGGCGGGCCTGGCGGGCATGGTGGCGTCCCTGGGCAACAACCGCATGCGCAAGATCGGCCTGCCGGTGCTGGCTGGCGGCGCCGTGGTGGCCGTGGTGGCCCTGCTGGCGATCAATGGCGTGCATGGAACCATCGCGCAGAACGTGGAGAAGCTCCGCGAGGCTTACGGCCTGGTGGCCATGCCCGACGCGCTGCAGGCCAATATCGCCACGCTGGCGCTGGATATCCCCGACGCGCTGTGGGTGTGCCTGGTGGTGGCGGTGCTGTCCGCCCTGTGCGCTGTGGGCGCCTGGGTGACCCTGCCCCGCGAGGTTGAGGATGGGCTGTACATCGACTGGCTGACCATCTTCATGCGCACCAGCCGCGTGCTGATTGTCATCACCGGCATGATGGTGTTCTTCCCCGGCCTGAACCCCGGCCGGATCTCCTCCCTGATCAATGAGAACATGTCGCTGTTCACAGTGGCGACTTCCTACGGCACGCTGACCAACAACATGCAGTATGCCCTGACCCGCGGCATGGTGGAGCCCTCGCTGTTCTACACGCTGATGGGCGGCGCGGCCATCTGCATGCTGGGCATCGTGCTCAATGCGGCGGGCGCGTGCATGTCCCTGGGCAACAACCGCATGAAGAAGAAGGGCCTGCTGCTGCCGCTGATGGGCTCCATGGGCATCGTGACCGGCCTGCTGGTCATCTTCAGCACCTACAACACGCTCACGGACATCGCTGCCCAGAGTGCGACGGTCTATAAGAACCTGCAGCCGATGCTGCCCTCGGGCATCACCTTCTGGGCGGTCAGCGCTGTGCTGGTGTTTGTCAGCACCTTTGTGACCTGGTATCTGCTGCCGGACGAGCTGGAAGAGAAGATGGAAATGGAGGAGAAATACCGCAATTTCCTGATGTTCCTGCCCGTGCTGCTGCTGACCTTCGTGTTCTGCTACCTGCCCATCTGGGGCTGGCGCTTCGCCTTCTTCGATTACAAGATCGGCGATCAGCTGCTGCTCTACGACGTTGTGGAAAACGGCGCGGTGGCGCAGCAGAGCAACTATGTGGGCCTGAAGTGGTTCACCTACCTGTTTGAGAACAAGGCCAACCTGGACGATCTGGTGCGCGTGCTGCGCAACACGCTGATCATGTCCGGCCTGGGCATCGCGACGAGCTGGCTGCCCATCGCCTTCGCGGTGATGCTGGCGGAGGTGCGTTCCTCCAAGTTCCAGCGCATCGTGCAGACGCTGACGACCATCCCGAACTTCATCTCCTGGGTTCTGGTGTACGCCATTGCCTTCGCCATCTTCTCCACCGACGGCTTCATCAACGCCTTCCTGCGCAATGTGATGGGCATGGCCGGTGCGAACACGGACTACCTGGCCAGTGCGGACTGGATCTGGGTGAAGATGCTGCTCTGGGGCACCTGGAAGGGCCTGGGCTGGAGCGCCATCGTCTACATCGCGGGCATTGCCGGCATTGACCAGCAGCTCTACGAGGCTGCCCGCGTGGACGGCGCGAACCGCTTCCAGTGCATCCGCCACATCACCATTCCGGGCCTGATCCCCACCTACATGGTGATGCTGCTGATGAGCGTTGCTGGCATGCTGTCCAACGGCATGGATCAGTACCTGGTGTTCGAGAACGCCATCAACAAGGACGTGATCGAGGTGCTGGATCTGTACGTGTACAACATCGGCATCAAGTCCGGCCTGATCCCGCTGTCCACGGTGGTGGGCGTGTTCAAGTCCCTCATTGGCGTGACGCTGCTGTTTGGCGCGAATGGCATCTCGAAGGCCATCCGCGGCGAGAGCATCATTTAAGGAGGG
>JAFQQT010000078.1 GCA_017410455.1 Clostridia bacterium | reverse complement strand
GACTCTGGATCACCAGAATTTCCGCTGGCTGCAAAATGAACGATATGAACTATTCCACTTTCATGAACGGCCTTAAAAAATCCGGTGTAACCCTTAACAGAAAAATGCTTTCCGCCTTCTGGCCGCCGGAGAGACGCACGCCGCGCTCGCCGGTGTAGGTGTCGTAGCCGTCGGGGAGGGCCGTGATGAAGTCGTGCGCACCGGCGAGCTTCGCGGCCTCAATGACCTCCTCCAGCGTCGCGCCGGGCTTGCCATAGGCGATGTTCTCATACACCGTGCCGGCGAAAAGGTACACGTCCTGCTGAACGACGCCGATGGCCTCGCGCAGGCTCTTCTGGGTCAGGTGGCGGATGTCCTGCCCGTCAATGAGGATGCGGCCGCCGGTGACGTCGTAGAAGCGGGGCAGCAGGTTGCACAGGGTGGTTTTGCCTGCGCCGGAGGGGCCCACCAGGGCGATGGACTGGCCGGGGGTGACGTGCAGGTTCAGGCCGTGCAGCACCTCGGCGTCATCATCGCCGTAGTGGAAGGACACGTTGTCGAACGTAACCTCGCCGCGCACGTCGGTCAGAGCCTTTGCGTCCGGGGCGTCCAGGATGTCGATGGGCGCGTCCAGGACCTCAAAGAAGCGGTCGATGCCCGTCATGCCCTGCTGGAACTGCTCGGTGAACTCCACAATGCGGCGGATGGAGTTCAGCAGCACCGTGGCATAGAGCAGGTAGGCGGTGAAGTCCGCCAGCGACAGCTGCTCCCGACCGATGAGGATCGCGCCGGCCATGACGATGACGATGTACATCAGGCCGTCGAAGATGCGGTTGGAGGTGCCGAACTGAGCCATGACCCGGTAGGAGTCAGCCTTCAGATCCAGAAATTTCAGGTTGCCTGCGCGGAACTTCTCCTCCTCGATGGCCTCGTTGGCGAAGGATTTCACCACGCGGATGCCCAGCAGGCTGTCCTCCACCTGCGCGTTGATCTCGCCCACCTGCTTGTTGCGCTCCTTGAAGATGCGGCGCATCTTGCTGTTGAAGTGCCTGGCGAAGATGAGCATGAAGGGCAGCACCGCGAACATCAGCAGCGTCAGAGGGATGTTCTTTGTGCACAGCACGGCGAAGGAGACGATGATCTTCACGCCCGCGATGAGGAATTCCTCCGGGCAGTGGTGGGCGAACTCCGTCACCTGGAAGAGGTCGGAGGTGATGCGGGCCATGATCTGGCCGACCTTGGCGTCGGAATAGAAGCCGAAGCTCAGCTTCTGCAGGTGGTGGAAGAGGTCGCCGCGCATGTCGGTTTCCATGCGGGAGCCCATGATGTGGCCCACGGACTGCATGAAGTAGTTCGCCGCCGCGTCGATCACCCGCAGCAGGATGTACACCCCGCCCAGCATCAGCACGAACTGCCAGGTGAGGCTGGCCGGGTCCGTCTCGCCCCGGTGGGTGATCTCCGACACGATCATCGGCAGCACCAGCTCGCACACTGTGGTCAGCAGCGCGCAGAGCAGGTCGAACACGACGGTCTTCGTGTGCTTGCGGAAGTAGGGCAGGAAGCGCCGGATCAGCGTTCCGGTGGGAAGGCTTCGCGTTTCGTTCTCCATGGTGTTTCTCCTGTTCATTTTGTCAAATGTATTGTAGCACTTTTGCGCTGGAAGGGCAATGGAAATTCAGCGCGATATGCGGACAAAAACGCTCCGCCGCAGCGGAAAAATGAACAGCACGACCTTCAGCCGGGCATGGCGGAAGATCGTGCTGCTATCTATGCTGGAAGCGGATGATGGGGGCGGAAATGCGCGCCTGAGGCCGGATCAGCCCTCCAGGCCGATGCGGGCCAGCTCCACGAAGCGGCGCACCTTCTCCGGGCTGCTGCCCACGGTGTACACGTCGCGCTGGATGATCTCGATCTTGCAGCCCTTCGCGGCCTTGCCGGTCTTGCGGAAGCAGGCGAGGGTCTCCTCCTCGTCGAGGGTGGGGGTGTTCATGCCAAGGATGGTGGCCGGGGGCTTGCGCAGGAAGGTGACGCCGGTGCCCTGCAGCTTTTCGCCCATGATCTCCTCATCGCACCAGGGGGAGATCGATACCTTGCGCAGGTGGGGGAGCTTCGACAGGCAGTCGTCCCAGATGGGGTGGGTCGCCTCGCAGCAGCCGTAGCTGATCAGGCCGAAGTGGTCCATCACCCGCTTGTAGTGGGGGAAGACCAGGTCGCGGTACATCGCCGGGGACACGCCGGCGGTCTCCTGGGAGTCCATGAAGAGCCACATGTCCTTCAGCTTCGCGTTCGGCTCGCTGTCGGTCAGTTCATTGGTGAAGCAGTAGGTGCCCTGGCAGAGGTGCTGCATGCGGGCGGCGGTGTGCAGGGTGCCGCTGGCCTCCTGTGCCTGGAAGAAGGCGATGTAATCGTCCACCAGGCGGCCCAGCATGGCGTCGAAGCGCTCCTCATCGTCGATCATGGCGATGTACATGTCATCCATGTTCATGATGTGGACGATGTCCTGCATGGGGGTGCAGTAGGCGGCGTTGGAGATGCGGCGCACGGGCAGGATGTCGCCGAAGACCTCCTGCGCCTGCTGCAGCTTCTGCTGTGCCCAGTCCTCCCGCACGGCGAAGGGGCTCTTGCCCAGCAGGTGGTCATCCTCCTCCAGGTCGTGCAGATAGGGGATGAAGTGGTGGCCCAGGCCGCCGGTCTGCTGGGTCTTCACCGGCAGATTGAAGGGCGTGAACTGGTAGTGGTCGCACACCTCGAAGTAGTCCGGCACGAGGGTGTCATCGCCGAAGAGGGTGAAGTTGATGATGGGCCGCAGCATCTGGTGCTCGATGCGGCGGGCTTCCTCGCCTTCGCACTTCATCATGGCGGGCATGATCTCGTGCTCGAAGGTGTTCGTCTCGATGCGGATCAGCGGGCGGGTCACCTGCGTGCGGCTCGCGCCGTTGGCCATCCAGTCGGCGTAGTTTTGCAGGTTGCGGGGATCGTTCGCCAGCTCCAGCTGACGGCGGGCAAGGTCGCGCAGAACCTCGCGGTCTTTTGCGGAAATGCTCATGGGTTGACCTCCTTGTGATGGTGTCGTCCTGAATGTACAGCGGTTTATTGACATGATACCCCACCATTATGTATAATGGGATATCGAAATCCTGCGAAAAGGGGTGACGGGATGCAGCTGGATCCGAATTGCTTTGAGGACTCGTCCCTGCACTTTTTTGTCCCAAAGCCCGAGGGACGCAGGGAGCTGATGTACTACCCCATCAGCCTGGGGTACTTCGACTGCAAGCCCAGCTACGGCGTGCAGCGCAACATGTTCTCCAGCTACCTGCTGATCGTGATGCTCACCGGCGCGCTGGCCTGGCAGACGCGCAGCGGGCGCGGCGTGGCGCGGCCCGGGCAGGCGCTGCTGCTGGACTGCAACACGCCCCACACCTATAACGCGCAGGGGCGCTGCTCCTTCACCTTCGTGCACTTTTCCGGGGGGCAGAGCGCGGCAATCTATGAGGAGATCGAGCGCACGGGCGGCAACATGATCCACCTGCCCGACCCCAACGAGCTGAACGAGACCATCGGCGAGATGCTCTCCAGCATGCGCAGCGACCGCCGCCTGAACGAGGGGCAGGCCTCGGCGATGATCTACGGCATGCTGATGAAGCTGCTGGAGCGCAGCGGCGCCTCCGGCGAGGGCGGGCTGGGCAACCCTGCGGTGGACCGGGCCATCGCCTACATCCAGGCGCACCTGGCCGAACCGCTGAGCGTGGAGGACATGGCCGCCTCCACCGGTTATTCGGCCAGCTACTTCTCCCACCTGTTCACCCAGGACACGGGCATGTCGCCCTACCAGTTCGTCGTGCGCAGCCGGGTGGAGCATGCCCAGCAGCTGCTGATGACCACGCGGCAAACGGTGCAGGAGATCGCCTTCCAGTGCGGCTTCAATTCCGCGGCGAACTTCTGCTACACCTTCCGGCGCATGACAGGCGTGTCGCCCCATGCGTACCGCAAGCGCTCCCTGTGATGTATCGTACCACAGGGCGGCGGATTCCCATATCAGAAACGCACTCAGTATTATAGAAATGCTGCGATTTGTTGCAGGGGGCTGCCTGCTGCCTGTCCTGTCAGGCTGGCGTTTGACCAGATTATACACGATGACGTGGCGGTGTGGCAAGGGGTTCGCGGAATACAGCAGCATTTTGATATACCTGCGCATGTTTTCGATACGCCGGGCGGGCGCAGGGATGCTATACTGCAATCATCCGGCCCTGTGCCGGTCACACAAAGACATCAACATCCTTTCAAGGAGGCAGACAGCATGCTTTCCCAGATTTCCGAAAACATCCAGAAGGGCAAGGCCAAGATCGTCAGGCAGCTGGTGCAGGAGGCCATCGACGCGGGCATTCCTGCCCAGGAGATCCTCGAAAAGGGCCTGATCGCCGGCATGAACGTCATTGGCGAAAAGTTCCGCAACAACGAAGTGTTCGTCCCTGAGGTGCTCGTCGCCGCCCGCGCGATGAACATGGGCGCCGCCCTCCTCAAGCCCCTGCTGGCCGCCGACGGCGTGAAGGCCTCCGGCAAGGTCTGCATCGGCACGGTGCAGGGCGACCTGCACGACATCGGCAAGAACCTCGTCAAGATGATGATGGAGGGCAAGGGCCTGGAGGTGATCGACCTGGGCACTGACGTGTCCCCGGAAACCTTCGTCAATACCGCGAAGGAGCAGGGCTGCCAGGTCATCTGCTGCTCCGCGCTCCTGACCACCACCATGCCCGTGATGGCTGAGGTCGTCAAGGCGGCGGAGGCTGCCGGCATCCGCGATCAGGTCAAGATCATGATCGGCGGCGCGCCCGTGACGGACGAGTTCCGCGCGCAGATCGGTGCGGACGTGTACACTGGCGACGCGGCCTCCGCTGCCAATGCCGCGGTGGAGCTCTGCGCCATCTGATCCGGAGGAATACACATGAACATTCGCAACCTGTTGCAGGATGCGGCCCGCGTGGGCGCAAAGCGCGCGCTGCCCATCCTGTCCTTCCCGGCGGCGCAGAAGCTGGGCGTGACGGTGGAAACGCTGGTGAAGTCTGCCGATCTGCAGGCGCAGGCCATGGAGATCATCGCCCGTGAAACGGACACCATCGCCGCCGTCAGCCTGATGGACCTGTCCGTGGAGGCGGAGGCCTTCGGCGCGAAGGTGCGCTTCACGGCGGAGGAGGTGCCCGCCATCGTGGGCCAGCTCATTTCCGATGAGGACGAGGCCAATGACCTGATCGTCCCCGACCTGACGGCGGGCCGCGCTGCCCTGTGCGTGGAGGCGGTGCGCACCGCGAAGCAGCGCATCACCGACAAGCCCGTCCTCGCCGGCATGATCGGCCCCTACTCCCTGGCCGGCCGCCTCTGCGACGTGACGGAGATCATGTACCTGTGCTTTGACGAGCCGGAGACCGTCCACACCGTGCTGGACAAGGCGGCGCAGTACCTCATCCGCTACGGCCAGGCCATGAAGGACGCGGGCGCGGACGGCATCATGATGGCTGAGCCCCTGGCGGGCATCCTCAGCCCGGACATGGCGGACGAATTCTCCATGCCCTATGTGAAGCGCATCATTGACGCGCTGCAGGACGAGGATTTCGCCGTCATCTACCACAACTGCGGCAACTCTGTGCCGGCCATGCTGGAGAGCATCTACGGCCTGGGGGCGGCGGCCTATCACTTCGGCAACGCCATCGACATGGCAGCCGTCATGGCCCGCACCCCGGCGGATATCATCGCCATGGGCAACATCGATCCGGCGGGCGAGTTCGCCTCCGGTACGGTGGCGTCCATCACCGCCGCCACCATGGCCCTGCTGGAGCAGTGCGGCGGGTACGCGAACTTCGTGCCCTCCTCCGGCTGCGATATCCCCGCCCACGCGAAGTGGGAGAACATCGACGCCTTCTTTGCAGCGGTGAAGGGCTGACATTCAGGAGAAGCACATATGCAGAATCACGAGGAACTGATTCAGCTGGCGCTCACGGCCGGGGCGGGGAAAGCCGCGGTCATCCGGACGGAGGACATTGCCGTGCCCTCCGTTTTTCGGGATATCTGCGCCGGGAACGCCTGCGGGAAGTACGGCCGCTGCTGGATGTGCCCGCCGGACATCGGCGAGATCGACGTGCTGATGGCCCGGCTGCGTGAATACCGGAACGGCCTGCTGTACCAGACCATCTACGATATCGAGGACAGCTTCGACATCGAGGGCATGAGCGAAGCCAGCCGGAAACACGCGCAGGTCAGCCAGCGGGTGAACGACGCAGTGAAACCCCTGCTGCCGGGCTGTCTGCACCTTTCCTGCGGCGGCTGCAACCTCTGCGAGCGCTGCGCGAAGCTGGATGGCGAGCCCTGCCGCCTGCCGGACAAGGCCCTGCCGCCCATGGAGGGCTACGGCATCGACGTGTACAACACCACGAAGCCCACAGACCTGAAGTACATCAACGGGCAGAACACGGTGACCTTCTTCGGCATCGTGCTCTTCTGACGGGAGGGGTCAACATGCCCACACTGACCATCCATCGCGGGCATCAGGCGTTCTCTGTGGCTTTTTCCCATGCGCAGAAGCTCTCCGCGCTGCTGGCGCAGGCGGGGCAGGCGCTGGCGCAGCCCTGCGGAGGCAGGGGCGTGTGCGGCAAGTGCGCCGTGCTGCTCACGGGAGATGCTTCCGCGCCCAATGCTGCGGAAATCCGCTGCGGGGCGCGCCTTGCCTGCCAGGCGGTGATCCATGGCGACGCGGTGGTGATCCTGCCTGAGGCGCTGCCGGCGCAGATCGAGGCTGGCGGCAGCGCGGTGATTGCGCCTGTGCGGCCCATGCCAGGGCGCTTCGGCGCGGCGGTCGATATCGGCACCACCACCCTGGCGCTGCGCCTGTACGACCTGGCCGGCGGCGAATGCCTGGCCGTCACGACCATGCTGAACCCGCAGACCGCCGTGGCTGCCGACGTGATCGGCCGCATCGACGCGGCGATGAAGGGCGGCCTTGCGGCGCTGCAATCCGCCGTGGAAACCGCCATCCTCACCCTGCTCAGCAACGCCTGCGCCCAGGCGGACTGTGCCCCGGAGCAGGTGGGATCGCTGGTCGTCACCGGCAACACGACGATGCTCTGCCTGCTCACCGGGCGCGACACGACCAGCCTGTCCCGCGCGCCCTTCGAGGCGGACTGCCTCTTCGGCTTCGAGGCGGAGCTGCTGGGAAGGCGCTGCTGCCTGCCGCCCTGCCTGCATGCCTTTGTGGGCGCGGACACGACCTGCGCGCTGCTGGCCAGCGGCATGCTGGACAGGCAGGAAGCGGCCCTCCTGTGCGACGTGGGCACCAATGGCGAGATCGCCCTGTGGCACGGCGGGCGGCTGTACATCGCCTCCACGGCGGCGGGCCCGGCCTTTGAGGGCGCGGGCATCAGCTGCGGATGCGGCAGCATCCCCGGCGCGATCGACCGGGTGTGGGTGGAGGACGGCGGGCTGCGCATCCACACCATTGGCGGGAAGAAGCCTGTTGGCCTGTGCGGTTCCGGGCTGGTGGATGCGGTGGCGGCGCTGCTGGAGATGGAGATCATCGACGAAACCGGCGCAATGGACGACGAATCCTGCGAGCTGGCGGAGGGCGTCGCCCTGACCCAGCGGGATATCCGCGCGCTGCAGCTGGCCAAGGCGGCCATCGCCGCGGGCATGGACAGCCTGCTCCATGCAGCCGGCTGCCCGGAGAGCGCGGTGGCGGCGCTGTATCTGGCGGGGGGCTTCGGCAGCCACCTGAACGCCGGCAGTGCGGCGCGGATCGGGCTGATCCCCACCGGGCTGGCGGGGCGGGTGCGCGTCATCGGCAATGCAGCCCTGGACGGCGCGGCCATGATGCTCATGGATACGGCCCTGCAGCAGAAAGCCGGGGAGATTCGCCGCCAGGCGCAGCATGTCCGGCTGGATGGCAACGCTCATTTCAGCCAGCGGTATGTGGACGCGATGATGTTCGGGTAAGGGATGGATTGCGACTGCCCCATCACAGGCAGCCAACGCGGGATAACCGTGCGGGCTGCCTTTTTGCTGCCTGCGCGGCCTTGCGCAGTGCCTGCACCTTCCGCATGAAGGATGAGGAGGATGCATCACACATATGCGAAAAAAAGACCGCCCGCAGCTTGGCGGACGGCCATGGGGTCAGGCTTCGGAACCCCATCTCTTCAGGTACCACGCCAGCAGCGCGCCGCCGACAAGGAGGATCACGCCGAGGCCGATGATGAAGGTGGTGAGGATGGTGAAGGGGTCGGTCAGGGCCGAGGACATGGTGAGGCCGGAGCCACCCAGCCCCAGGGCGTTCAGGTCAGCGGCGGACAGGCCGAGGCTGCCAGGGTCAACAACGCTTCCAGCATTGTTGTAGAAGGTGACGCTGCTGCCCGGCATGCCGTTCATCTGGCTGCTGGCAAAGCTGTTCATGGAGAAGAACATCGCCCGGGCCACAAAGCCCAGGGCGGTGAACAGCGCGCCCGTGATGGCGATGCGCAGCCCGATGAGCCAGCCGTATCGCCGGATGAGCCGCGAGAGGAAGCCCGGCAGCTTATCCACCCAGTCGGGCATGGCGTGGACATGGACATCCCCGGCCGGGGCACAGGGGCGGCCCTGCGGCTCGGGTTCGGGTGGCGGGGGCGCAGCGTCCTCCGGCTCCTCCTCGGACAGCAGCCAGTCTGCCATGACCCCGAAGGTCTGTGCCAGCAGCGGCAGCCTGGTGATCTCAGGGGAGGCCTCGCCGGTCTCACTCAATTAAGGATATATGTGTCATGAGTTAGTCGATTTTACCGACAAAGCGGTAGTAAATCTCAATCTTCTGTGTCCGCTGTCCATTGTCATCCATGACTGCCTCATGAATAACAATCTTCTCGATCAGCTCATTCAGCATTTCAGCAGTCAGTGCCGTCGGATTCACATAGCGCTTGATCATCTCCAGCCACTTTGCCGTATTCTCCGTGGTCTGGCGATCAGCTGCCAGCGCTTCCTTCAGCTGGGTAATCTGCTCGGTGAGCGCCTGTTGCTCATCCTGGTATTTCTCGGACAGCATCGTGAAGTTGTATTCTGTGATACGGTCGGCTGACCAGTCTTCATACAGCTTCATGAACAGACGATCCGTGCCGCCCCCCTGCGGGGTGTTTATCATTTGCCTGCTAGCGCCATTCGTGTTATAATCGAAAATAATTTTCCCCTGCAAACCAAATGCCCTTCTCATGTGTCTGTTAATTGGAATCTGTAAAAGCGCTTATGCAGAGGAACTTCGAAGGGGAATGATGTCGTGGATGCTGTGACGTTTCAGGCTGAGGTCAAGCGGATCGAAAGGCTGATGTATCGCGTCGCCTGGTCATATCTTGGCAACAACCAGGATGTGGAGGACGCGGTGCAGGATGCAATCGTCAAGGCTTGGGAAAAGCGGGAGAGCCTTCGCCGCCAGGAGCCGTTCAAACCCTGGCTGACGAGGATCCTCGTGAACCACTGGGATGTGATTTGTCAAGGGTAAATCTATCTTTTTTCTTGAAAAGATATAGTCAAAGCGCAATCAATCATTGTCCATAAAGCAATGACCGATTGCGCTTTCAGCATACTAATTGAAGTCAGCACGATCTGTTTGCAATGATCTTCTTCACTGTATTCACATAATCATCCGCATGGTTGATCGAAAACTCACCATGATACATTCCGGGAAGAATCTGTATGTTGCTTCCCGGCAGCGCTCTTTGAATGCTCCTTGCAGATTCTTTCATTGCACCGTTTTCCTTTTCTCCCACAAAAATGGATGCTTTTGTACAACAGTCTGCAACAGAAGACTTGATTGCATACAAAGCATTCGCTTCTAAAAATGCGATCATGTTCTGTTTCGAAATACCGCAGGTATCCCTGTAATACTCCTCAAACAGCTCCGGCTTGATTCTCAGCGATTTGAATTGAAGTCTGGAGAACCATCTGTGACGGATCAAGCTAAAGCAGCTTCCAAACGCAGGCTTTATCATGGCATGCGTAAGCTTTGAAGGGATTACTAAAGCACTCTCAATTAACGCGTACCGGCAAATATCTTTTCGTTGAGAGAGCATCTCGAGCAGAATCTGTCCGCCCAGGGATAATCCTCCGATGAGCAGAACCGAGCCGCCAAGGTGCTTATCGATAAACGCGATGATCCTCGCAGCGTTGTCCTCAATGGATGCAAAATCAGCGTCGCTCCCTGTATGACCATCCAAG
>JAFQQT010000012.1 GCA_017410455.1 Clostridia bacterium | reverse complement strand
GTCTCGTGCTGCAGCATCAGCCACATGCACTCCACGTAGTCCTTCGCATAGCCCCAGTCGCGCAGGCTGTCCATGTTGCCCAGTTCCAGATGATCCTGAATGCCCTCAGCGATGCGGCCGGCAGCCAGGGTGATCTTGCGGGTGACGAAGTTTTCGCCCCGGCGCTCGGACTCATGGTTGAACAGGATGCCGTTGACAGCAAACATGCCGTAGGCCTCGCGGTACTCCTTCACCATCCAGAAGCCATACTGCTTGGCAACGGCGTAGGGGCTGTAGGGGTGGAAGGGCGTGGTCTCGCGCTGGGGAACCTCCTCCACCTTGCCGTACAGCTCGGAGGTGGAAGCCTGATAGATGCGGCACTTGTCCTTCAGGCCGAGGATGCGCACGGCCTCCAGCACGCGCAGCACGCCCAGGGCGTCCACGTCGCCGGAGTACTCAGGCACGTCGAAGGAAACCTGCACATGGCTCTGGGCGGCCAGGTTGTAGATCTCGTCCGGCTGCACCATGCCGATGATGCGGATCAGGCTGCTGCTGTCGGTCAGGTCGCCATCGTGCAGGGTGATGCGGCTGCGGATGTGATCGATGCGGGCCGTGTTGCTGATGGACGCGCGGCGGGTGATGCCGTGCACCTCGTAGCCCTTCTCCAGCAGGAGTTCGGCAAGATAGGAACCGTCCTGACCGGTGATGCCGGTGATAAGCGCCTTCTTCATATGCAATGCACCTCGTGTTCGTATTGATGGCGGCACATGCCGCATGTTGACCATTATACTGCATTTCACGCAGAATGCCATGAGTAATCTTGCGATAGATTAGCACAATCTTGACATATCGCACAACCTGTGTCATACTGGGTGCAGCACCGACCCGGGAGGTACCCCCATGAACGAAATGACATTCCGCGACGGCCAGCAGGTCGACTCGCAGCGCATCCTGCACACCCCTTCCGCATTCGCCCGCGCCTGCCTGATGCACCTGCAGGAGGTGGGCACGCTCCACGCCCTGCGCCCCCATACCAGCCAGCGTAGCGACCTCGCATCCTACCTGTTCTTCATCGTGGTGGACGGCGCTGGCACGCTGACCTACGAGGGCGTGTCCCACCCGCTCAGCAAGGGCAGCTGCGTATTCATCGACTGCCGCCGCCCCTACAGCCATGCCACCTCCGACCAGCTCTGGACGCTGGCCTGGGCGCACTTCGATGGCCCCACCATGCACGGCGTCTACCGCAAATACGTCGAGCGCGGCGGCCTGCCCGCCTTCCATCCCGATGACGGAGCGACTTATCTTGACCTGATCGCACAGCTGCGCGCCACCGCCGCCTCCGACGACCACATCCGCGACATGCGCATCAACGAGCTCCTCTGCGCCCTGCTGACCCGCCTGATGCAGGCCAGCTGGCGACCCGCCGTCCGCCGCAGCGGCACAGGCGGTCACAGCCGCATCGCCGATGTGAAGGCCTGGCTCGACAGCCATTACAACGAAAAAATCGCGCTGGACGACCTTGCTGAGCACTTCTACCTCAACAAGTTCTATCTCACGCGATTGTTCCGGGAGCAGTACGGCTCCACCATCGTCAGTTATCTGCTGTCCCTGCGCATCTCCCGCGCCAAGGAGCTGCTGCGCTTCACCGACCTGTCCGTGGAGGAGGTCGGCGCGCAGTGCGGCATGCCCGAGGCGAACTACTTCTCCCGGGCCTTCCGCAAGATCGAAGGCGTCTCCCCCAGCGAATTCCGCCGCCGGTGGTGACGCATCGCGCCGGGACATATCACGCCAGGACGCATCACGCCAGGACGCATCACGCCAAGGCGCACTTCCACACACAGGCGCCGCTGTCCTGGAAGACCTCGTACAGCCGCTCCTGCAGCATCTCCGCCGTGACGCCCTTCTTCAGCACCACCTGCAGGAAGCCGCCGCCGCCCGCGCCGCAGATCATCCGGCCGTCGATCAGGTCGTCGATGGCCAGGAAGAGCTGGTCGATGCAGGTGTTGGTGCAGCCGCCGTCCAGCCGTTTGGACTGCTCCCAGTGGGCGCTCAGGAGCCGGGCGAAGCCGTCGATGTTGCCCTTTTCCAGTTCGTAGCGCATGAGCACGGCCATCCGCTGGATCTCCTCCAGCACCTCCACCGCGTCGGGCTGGCTGGCGATGTAGCGCCCCACCACCTCCCGCAGGAGGTTGCGGGCCAGGCGCCGCTGCCCGGTGTAGATCAGGCAGAAGCGCTCGTTCAGCTCCGCCATCGCCGCGTCGGTCATCCTGAGGGGCGTGCAGGTGATCTCCTGGTGCATCCCCGGCTCGCTGGTGACCATCTTGATCCCCGGAGCCAGGCCGCCCACCTGATCCTGCCAGCCGCCGCCGGTGGACATCAGCTGCTCCATGCACAGCACGCGGCTGTACAGCTCGTTCTCCGTGGGCGTTTTGCCCAGGAACTTCATGATGGCCTTCACGCACGCGCCCGCCAGGATGCTGGACGTGCCCAGCCCGCTGCCCCGGGGAATGCCCATCACCTGCGTGGACAGGTACACGCCGCCGCCCAGGCTCTCCGTGATTTCCTGCACGGAGATTTTTTCTTTGTACGGGATCACCCCGCAGGCGATCAGCGCCGCCTTGTGCAGGGCGAAGGGATCATAGGGGTTGGAGCTGTCCTGCAGCTGGTTGATGTCAGTGAACTCCTGCCAGGAGCCATTGTCCCCGCTGGTCAGCACGATCCGGCCCTTCTCGATGCGGCGCACCACAGCCTCCACCGGCAGTTCGCCGTTGAGGGAGATCGCCGCGTTGAGCACCGTGCCGCCATGCTCCATGCAATAGGGGGGCGTGTCGCTCCAGCCGCCGCCCCAGTTGACGCGCACGGGCAGGTGCTGGGTCACCTCATCCACCGCAATGCGTGCATCCGGCGACCAGGCGACCCCATGCACCGCATCGGCAAGGATGGCGCTGCAGATCGTGCCAAAGCAGGCCGACGCATGCTCCTCCCGGCCCGTGAGCATGGACAGGGCATGGTGAATGCGGATCCTGCGGCCGAAAGCCGCCAGTTCGCCCGGGTTCAGCTTCTCCGCCTCGTGCAGGAGCATCCGCTCCGCGCGGGGGGTGATGGCGCCCCGGAAGACCTTCACGGCCTCCTCCAGCGGCTCGCGGGCGTCGATGGCCGCCAGCAGGCTCTCCACCTTGATCTTGTCATCCAGGCGCGCCTGCCAGTCAATGATGGCGGAGGTGTCCGCCTGATTGAAGCTGTCCTTCAGGCTCAGACAGCCCTCACCGCCGGGGAAGCCTGCCGCATACGCCGCCAGCGTCGCATCCACCGCCTCGCGGATGCTGGTGCATACGGGGTAGATCGCCGCATCCCACAGCGCCTTTTCGATGGGCCTGCCAAAGATGACCGGCTCCTTGGGGTTCTCCCCCACGGCGTACATGCGCACGACGAACCGCCCGTCCCGCAGCTTCAGCCCATGCAACGCCGCCCCGGCGGGCACGGTCTGCCCGTCCAGCGTCACGCCGGAGACGATGCTCCCCTCCCCCACCACCGAGCCGTGATGGATGTAGCTGTCCTCCACATACGCGCCGGGCTGCACCGTTGCCCGGAGGGAGATGTAGCTGTTGCTGGCGGCGAAGTCGGGGCACTCGCGGTTGCAGTTGACCCGCCGCGCCCAGCCCAGATAGTGGTAGCCGTCCACGCCCTCGGCCATCAGCTCCCGCAGCTCGCCGCTGGTGCCGAAGTGGATGAAGGAGGCCGGGGACAGGCGGATGAGCTTCATCCTGTAGGGCCGCAGCGCCTCCCAGAGCAGTTCGCGCCCGCGCCGAAGCTCCGGCGTGAAGTCCCCCTCCGGCTTCTCCAGATAGAACTGTTCCAGCGTCGCCTCCTCCGCCAGCGGGTACTGGAAGTCCGCATAGAAGGACAGCCGCGTCTGCTCGTTGACCAGCGCGTCGTACTTTTCGTCCGTGTCAATGAGCGTCCACAGGCTCTCCAGCATGCTGGCGTCAAAGATGACAGAGCCCGTGTCGATGTCCACATTGCCGCGCTCATCCACCGCGCCCCGCATCGTCAGGGTCTCCACGCTCTGCTTGTGCAGGAAGGCCTGCACCTCATCGCCCGCGCCCTTGAGCCACACGCCGTGGTCCTTGCCGGTCTGCACGTTCTCCTTGATGGACAGCGCCGCCGCGCCCCGGGAGTAGAAGTCGATCTGCAGGGGATTGAAGAGCAGCAGCACATCGCCGGAGCAGATCAGCATCCCCTCGGAGATGCGTGCCGCCACGCCGCTCATGCCGATGATGAACTCGTCAAAGAGCGTGGAGCGCCGCCCATCGGGCAGCAGGCGCGGCACGGGCGAAAAGAGCTTGCCGCAGGCGGAATACTGGGGCACGCGCTTGCTGTCGCCGCCGGAGTGGATCACCAGCAGACGCTTGCCCCGGAAGGTCCCTGCATGCTCATGCACATAGCGGATGACCCCCAGCGTCGCGCCGCCGCTTCCCACGCGCAGACCGTCCCTGTCGGGGATCACAGCATAATGCGTCTTGTCAGGCAGGTAGCCGCCCTTCAGGCGGTAGGCGATCTGTTCCCGGTATGCCTGCGCTTGGTCCTCGTTGGAGGCCGTCAGGATGATGTAGTCCCACACGGGAAAGCCGCCGCTGAGCGTCTGCTCATGGGTGGCCCAGGCGTCGTTGTAGGACTGCTGCTGGAACAGGGATGCGTATCTGTTGGACATGGTATTGCCCTCTCTGTCTGTATTTCAGCATGGTGTGCGCAGCGGTAAAAAAGGGCTGCGCAGTATGTTCATCATACCACGCAGCACCGGATTTTACAAGGTTTTACGGTTCATGGCGCTCACTTTTTCTTTCCGTCACGGCTGGCCGTCAGCGCGACCTCGCCTGCCAGATACATGGCCACCAGCCCCAGCAGCACGAGGATGGTCGTTGCATAGATCACCACAGGCATCATCTGCTTATGCATGAAGTGGCAGATCGCCGCCGCCGTGTCGCCGCCAATGATCAGCGCCGCCACATAGCCGAAAAAGGTCAGGCCACCGGCGAACAGGCATATCATCATCCCATAGCCGAAGACCAGCTTCAGCACGTCGGAGATTTTCTTCATCATTGCTTTCATTCCCGTTACCTCCCTCACAGGCCCAGGATGGGCAGCCAGCCCATGAGCACCGCAACCTCCAGGATGAACTGGGCAGCCACCCACCACAGGTTGTTCCTGAAGGTCTTGCCGAAATCAGACTCCGCCAGCGTCATGCCCGCATACATGCCCAGTCCCAGCGGAGGGGTGATGCCGCACATCACGCCGCAGATGCAGGGCAGCATCGCCGCTGCCAGCATGGGATCCACGCCCACGGTCTCCAGCGTTGTGATGAACACCGTGCCGAAAGTCACCACCAGCGACGAGCCGGGAATGACCATGCCCAGGAAGCAGGTGAGGATGCAGATGAACAGCACCATCCCCAGCCGGCTGAAGCCGATGGACGTAATGAAAGCATTCATATCCGCAGCCACGCCCAGATCATCAAACAGGGAGCCGATCATGTAGCCGAACACACACACGCCAATAGCGGGCGAAATGGACTTGACGCCCCTGGAGAACATGGTGGCGATGCTGTGGGGGGTAACGACCTTCTTATCCCCGGCGATCAGACAGGTGTAGAGCGCAGAAACGCCAGGGATGAACAGCAGCAGCGCACTGGACAGATATTTGGCGCCCTGTACGCCCAGACGCTGGGTGAAGAAGCCGTCCTTGAACAGGTAGTCCAGCAAAAACGGCAGCAGGATGACCACCGGCAGCAGCAGGCCCTGCCAGCCCTGACGGAAGACGGTCTTCAGATCCGGCAGATCCTCTTGGGACATGGGCTTTACCTTGTAATACTTGCAGAATGCCCAGACCATCGAGACGCGCTGAATGACAAACCAGGCGGAGATACCCCACAGCACGATCCAGAACTGCCCCTGCGTCACGCCCATGTCGGGATGCAGCGCAACCAGCGCGCCCATTGCCGCCACAATGTTGGAGGACGGGGGGATCATGTTGCCCATGTAGGAGGAGTTGCTCTCGATATTTGCCGCCAGCTCACGGGGAAAGCCGGATTTGATCATCGCGGGAATGGTCAGCGTGCCGGTGGCCATGACATTGCCGGGGCCGCTGCCGGAGAGTGCACCCATGAAGGCACTGGCCACCACGGACACATAGCCCGCACCGCCCGTCACACGGCCCAGCAGGGACAGGATGATCGCCACGCAGCTGTCGATCACCTTCGTTTTGGTCAGGATGATCGACATGGCAACGAAGGCCGTCATCGAATAAAGCAGCGAAGTGCTCAGGGCGTCATCGATGTACCCCAGCACATTCCCCCAGCTGCCGGTTACCGTCAGCAGCACGATGAAGCTCAGCAGCACCGCCTCATAGACCGGCCGCTTGAGCAGCACGAACCAGATGCAGATCACAGCGAGCATGATTCCCAGATAAATCAGCGCAGAAGGCATCTCATCACCCTCCCATACATTCCGGAACGGTTATACACTCCATTCCGTTCAAGTAATAATGTAGCACACTTTCCGAGCCCTGTCAACCATTATTTCACGCTCGTTCTGTGTACCGCCGTCTTGCGCAAATCGCATCCGGGGGGTATAATAGGAGCGAATAAGAACACAGGAGGGGTGCGCCATGAATACGCGCCAGCTGCAATACGCAGTGCTGCTCAGCCGGGTGCGCAGCTTCTCGCAGGCAGCAGAAAGCCTGGGAATCTCCCAGCCCGCGCTGAGCAAGCAGATCATCGCCCTGGAGGAAGAGCTGGGCGTGAAGCTCTTCGACCGCAGCACCGCCCCCCTGACGCTGACAGCTGCCGGCGAGCATTTCGCATCCCGGGCCGAGCAGCTGCTCTATGGGGAGGATCAGCTCCTGCGGGCCATGGAGCAATACCGCACAGGGGACTGGGGGCGGCTGGTCATCGGCGTGTCCCCCTTCCGCAGCCTGTACATGATGCCGCCCTTTATCCGGCAGCTCCGGGAACACTTCCCGCACCTGCAGGTGGTGCTCAGCGAGGCTAACAGCGCCCAGCTGCACAAGGGCGTGACCGAGGGCAGCTACGATTTCGCAATCATGAACCTGCCTGTGGATGAATCGGTGCTGAATGTGATTCCGCTGGAGCCGGACGAACTTGTGCTGGCCGTACCGGAATCGATGCTGAAACTGCTCACACCACCACCTGCAGATGGCATGCCCGTGGACCTGGCAAGCTGCCGGTCGCTGCCCTTCGTGGTACTCAGCCAGCAACAGGAACTTCGGCAGCAATTCTCCCGCCTCTCAGCACAGGCCGGGCTGGAACCGGATATTCAGGTGGAAGTGGTGGGCATCGCCACCGCATGGGAGATGGTGCGTGCCGGCGTGGGCGCGGCAGTTCTCCCGCGGCAGTTTGTCCAGAAAGACGACCACCCCGGCGTGCAGCTGCTTCCTCTGCTGCAGCAGGCCATCACCCGCCAGCCCGCCATCGTGACCCGGCGCGGGCAGTATGTTTCCCGTTTCACCGAGTACGCCATCCGCCTGCTGCAGGCCACCTGACGCGCGGCCCAAAGGCCCTGGCCATACAGCCGGATATGAGGAGATATGCAGATGGAAAACCTCAAGCAACTGAAAGCCTTTCTCAGGGTGCATTACGACCTGATGCTGCGCCTGGCGCGCAATCGCCTGCGGGCCAGCGGCGGCGATATGGCCCGGGCAGACGCGATCGCCCAGGAGGCCATCGTGCTGGCCGTGGAAGAAGACGTCTCCGACCGCAGCGACGTATTCATCTGGCTTGTCCGGACGGTGTGCCGCCTGTGCAGCGCACCGCCATCCCCCACGCCCGGCGATTGACCGTCCCGCTCCGCCCTCAGCGCCAGTCTTCCGGCCGCCTCCGCAGCACATGCACCGCCAGGATCTCCACAAACTCCGTGACCGTCGGCTCCTGCGTCAGCGGGTATGCCGCGAGGCGCTTCAGGCCAGCTTCATTCACAAGCCATGCCCGGCGGATCACCGTCCGCAGGTTCCGCTCCACCTGCGGACAGCTGCACTGGTGTCGCTCGGCAATCTGCCGCAGAAGTCCCCGGCGGACACAGGCCCGCTGCTGAGCATCCCAGACCGCCTGGCAGACAGCGTCGATCGCTAGCGCATGCCCCAGGTAGCGGCAGCCCACGCCCAACGTGTCCAACACCCTCTCTACATATGCCCTGATTTCCTTCTCTTCCATGGGGTACCTGCCTTTCTTTCCTCATTCGCATCAAATCGAATCAGCAGAATAATTCTTATAGTACAATTTGCTTCTTAGTGGCGCTCTTTCATTATAGTCGCAGCTCGATCCCGACGCAATAGACCATAAGAACAGTTATGCAGTTTTTTCGTATGCCATCGCAACAGCACCCCGCCCGACAAACAGCACATCGCCAACACAAAAAAGCGGCTTACCCACCCGAATGAATCGTTCAGGGTGAGCAAGCCGCTTGTTTCATCTGCAAAATTGCACTGGGCATACAGACTTCTGCTTCAGCGGTGGTTTGTAAGTTCGATATGCTTCAGCAAATTCCCGAACACACACAGCATCATCGCAGTGTTAGCCAGCAGGCTCGCCAGGCAGAAACCAAGCAGATCGAGCGGGAAAACAAGCTCAAGCAGAATGATCATCAGCACGTAAGTGCCCAGCTTAACAGCCGAAATGATGGTCTGCAGACTGGCTTTTGCAAAAGGCATCAGCAACACCTTGCCCAATGACGCCAGGGATTCGAAAACGATGGATAGCATGATGATCGGAATGTACAGTTTCGCCACGCCGTAGTACATCGGGTAAAGCAGGCTGCAAAGCAGATGGCTCACACCATAACCACCGCCATACACGATCAGGCTGCCGCCAAGCACGAGCGCAAGGAGCATCATCAATTGCTTTCGCGGAAGCACCAGCTTTTTTCTGTTTACCACATAGCTGAGGAGCACATTGCGAAGCGGTACTGTTACGATGGAGATGATCTTGCTGACCACCGCCGCTGCATTGTAGGACGAAACCGATCCACTCTCCAGCATCGGATACATGAGCAGCTTATCACAATAGGTGATCGAGTTCGTCAACGCAGACGATGCGCTGAGCGCCGCATACGATCCATAGAGCCTGCCGGGAACCTTCGAATCCAGCCCCTTTTTCCACATGTCACTGGATATCAGAACATAGACGGAACCAAAAAGGTAACCGCTGATGAATACGACCTCCCACCGCGGAATGGCCAGGAACCACAGCAGGCCCACGCCATAACCCACAACGATCAGCGCATTATCGATCATTACTTTCCGATAATTGATGCTGACACGGAAGCAGATGGCATAATAATCATGAAAAGAGATCAGCGCAGCCACGAGGAGGACCAGCGCAAGTCCGGACCAGCTCAGTTCGTCACAATACACAACCGTCAATGTTCCAGCGAGCAGAAGACAGAGCGTACATGCGATACAGAACATGAAGTTGATGTTCTTTTCCTGTCGGGGCTCTTCCTGGCAGTTTTTCTTTTCCAGCAGCCGGAGGTTGGCAAGGACGCTGATGAAAACATTAACACCCAGACGAACTGCGCTGAGCAGCGTCAGGAACAGATCATTCTGCGCGCCGGTAAGCCTCGCGGCAATAAACGGCTGTGCAACCATCTGCAGCATGACCGTCGGCAGCGCATAGGAGATGATGCTGTACATGATGTCCATCAGCACCTTCTTATACCTTCCGAACATGATGATCATCTCCTCACAACGCGCCGTTGGGCACGATTCGCGCTGTACATGTTCATGCCCACAATCATCAGCAGCAACGGATTGCCGATCTGTGTGTTATTGCACAGCAGGAATGTCACAACCACAAAGTACAGCACCTGGCTTTTCATCTGCCGGAAGCACTTGGACATCATGTTGGATATCAGCCATAGTGCAGGAATCGCCAGGAAACCCAGCTCGCACAGGAAGCCGCCATAACCGCTGCCGATTCGCGGACCGAAACCCTGCGGCATCAGCAATGCATCCCAGGCGTCCTGCAGTGCGTTGACAATGGCTCTCAGGCGGATGCTGACGCTGGAGTCCGACAGAACGCTGGAACTGTCGCTGCTGAGAAACCCGATAACAAGCTGATGGATGCGTGTACCTTGCAGCACATTCAGCAGCACATAGCCACCCACGATGACCGCCAAAATGGTACCGCACCAGATCCAGATGCCCTTCCGGGTCGTCGTCATGTCCAGCAGGAAAACGACCCAGTATGCAGCGATAAAAATGATACCCATGGCACTCTGGGCATACAGACAGCCCATGACAACCACTATGATGGTGTACAAGACCTGCCCCTTCCGGAACTTCCGGATCAGATGCAGCATGTAAAAACATGCGATACCCAGGAAAGACGGCTCCGAAGCCAGGCCACAGATTCCGCGGTAAGAAATACCATGTCGCGCACCACTGACAAACGCCAGCGCAAAGGTGCGCGACACAAAAAACTGAATCGTGCATACGCCAAACCACAACATAATACAGGCTTTTACCATCGTTTCAGGAAAGCCACGGTAGCTACGCAGCACAAAACACATCGCCACCGGAATCACGACCACCGAATAATAGTTGAACAGCGCGCGAATCGCATTCATTGTCATGCCGCTGAAGACGAACACAATCAGCGCAACGATACCCGTGACCCCCAGAATGATCAGGTGATTCTTACGCATCAGCGAAAAGCCTGCGCGTGGCAGATCGCGCAGACAGATCAGCGTTCCCATCACCGCCGCATAGGGCTGAAGATCCGAGCTGATAATGGGATTGGGCAGCAGAAAGGGAAACATGCAGAAGAATATGAACATCGCATCCATAATGCGGCTAACAGATGGAATCTTCAGCCGGATACTCAGTCTTCCACGAGATGAAACCATTCGTTTCCTCCTTGACTTTCATCGGCACGCAAACCCTCTGCAGCTCCATGCAGTTCCCTCGTTCCATCCATCAAACGAGTTCCCGATGCGCACTGCTTCTTACAGGAGGTTCGCAACCTTGCCAGCAGGTGTTTACTTCTTCGCACGAGCGCACACGTCCCGTACCGTCCCCACATACATCCCCGTGCAGACGTCCTTGTCCAGATACGTCTTCACATACGCGCGGCCCTTCCTGCCCATCTCCTGCGCCGCCGCGCGGTCTGCATGGAGCTTCTTCACGCCTTCCACCAGCGCCTCCGCGCTGCTGGGATCCGCGCACACGCCGCAGCCGACGCTGTCCACCATGCGGAACAGCTCGCTGTCCGTGTCGAAGGAGGTCAGCACGGGACGCTCTGCCGCCATGATGCTCCAGGTCTTGCTGGGCACGGAACTGCCGCCGATGCCGGGCTTGGACATGATCAGGCCCGCGTCGCCCAGGCTGAACACATGGGCAATCTCCTCGTAGGGCTGGAAGGGCAGGATGGTCACGTTGCCGAGCTTCTCCTCAGCCACCGTCTTCTCCAGGTCCTCCTTCGCGGCGCCCTCGCCGATCAGGACAAAGTGCACATCGGGCAGATCCGTCTTCAGCACCTTCGCCGCCTCCAGCAGGAGCTCCAGGTTCTGGGAGTGGCCGATGTTGCCGCTGTAGCAGACATAGAACTTGCTGGGATCAAGGCCATAGCGCGCGAAGAGCACGTTATCCTCCCGGGCGATGGGGTACACCTGATCGGTGTCCACCCAGTTGGGGATAACGACGATCTTCTCCTCGGGGACGCCCTTTTCCATGATATTCTGCTTGAATCCCTCGCTGATGACGATGATCCTGTCCGCGCTGCGGTAGGTGAAGTCCTCGATCTTCCGGCCAATCTTCCAGATGAGGCTCCCCTTCTTGGTCATCTTCGCATTGACAAGGGAATCGGGGAAGATATCCTGCAGGTTGTACACGAAGGGCACCTTCAGGCGCTTCTTGACCATACCGCACAGCAGGCCCTGGGTGGGGGGGGTGCTGCCGGCATAGATCACGTCGACATCCTTCGCCCTGCTGCCCTTGAAGTACTGAATGATGTTGACCAGCACATAACGGATGGCGCGCTGGATGGGGTTCCTGCCCTCGCGGAACATGGGGAAGCGGTGAATGACGAACTTGCCGTCCTCCAGCTCCTCATATTTGATCTTCTTATACTTCTGGCGCACCTCGTCCGAAATACCGCGGGTCGGCGTAGGAACATAGTTGACGATGGTGAAACCAGCATTGATATATGCCGCCGTCAGGTCCTTGGACAAATGCGAGCTGGAAACCTGCTCCGGTGTACAGTAGGATGACAGCTTGAGAATCCGCATAGACAACCTCCATCAAACAGGGCTTCCTTTACGGGGATTCAGCCCATCCTTGTCAGATCGAACTGCATCACATTCATGCGATTGCCGTCCGTATCGTAGATCCGCAGCTCCTTCTGGATCGCATCGACGGTCGCGATGATCTCCTCGCGAGTGTCCGCGATGATGGAGAAGCGGCCGAAATGCTGGGACAGCGTGCCGATATAGCTCTTCTGAACGCACTGGCCCACCTGATAGTACTGAATAAAATCCTTCACCGCCGGGTGGCTCATGGCCTGCTCCAGGCCCTCGATTCTACCCAGCGTACCCGCGCTCAGCGGCACCATCAGCTGCGCAGCCAGATGATGCATCTTCGTCACATCCAGCGCCGCGATTTCCTCATCCGTTACCATCTGGCCACCCAGTGCGTAACGAATCATCATCTTCATGTCGTTCACGCCCACCAGCGGCTCAGTCAGCTTGAAGATCATACCGCCGCTGAGACGGTAGCCCATCTCATGGAAGTAGATTTTCCCATCACAAGGCAAGGATTGGATGAACGCCGTACCATTGCGCAGACCCATGCCCTTAAGCATCCTGCGGACATTAGCGTCCATGTGTTTCATGTAGTAGTCCATATACTTGGAAGGAGCATAGGTCAGAGCACTGATCAGACTGGTGCGGTGTACGGGATCGGCCACATAAGTATCCATCACAAAGTAGGGATACGCCTCGCCGTCCCGCAGCAGATAGCGCACGGAGAACAGCTCACCGTCGTTCTGGATGTATTTCTCCGCGATGATGCGCTTGCAGGTGGAGAAGGCCATCGCGCTCTCATATGCCTCACGAACATTCGACTTGTCCATGCAGACCGTGATGCCCTTGGAGCTGCAGCCGTCAACAGGCTTGATGATGATCGGATAGTCGATCTGGTCAAGCTCTTCATCCGTCATGTCAGCGGTCAGCTCATATTCAGGCGTGCAGTCCACGTCATACTGACGGCAGTACTGCTTGAACACGTCCTTGTTGGCGCACAGATCCCAGATTTCCGTCGTGGTGTAGCAGGGCAGGCCCGCCAGCTCGCACACGCGCAGCAGGTTGCGGATATTGAACTCGCTCGGTCCGCAGAATACGCCGTCCACCTGACGGTCGCGGATCAGCTGCAGCAGGCCCTCCATATCGGTCGTGCTGACCATGGCGGTCTCGTCGGCAATCTGCTTGGCCACACCTGTGGGCTGGTCATCCGTCACGATGGTGTACACGCCCATTTCCTTCGCGTTCCTGACAAGGTCAAGGGACGCGGACGTGCCGCCCAGAATCAGAAGCTTCTTCATCTGATTATCTCCTTCACTCTACAACAATCTTCACCACGCCCATCGCCCTCTCACAAACCTCCACAGCCTCCTGCGCCGTGTCGGCCTGGGCGATGACGAAACCCACGCGGTCGGTGCTGCTGCCGATGTCGCCGGCAGTGTCGCCCACGTGCTTGACAAAGGTGATTTCCCTGACGCCCGGAATCGCCCGGGCCTCCTCCACGCCCGTGATCTCGCGGATCACGCCGCAGGGGACGCTGAAGTAGCGGATGGCGGAGCCCTTGTGCAGCATCTGCGTCAGGTCGGGCTCCTCGCCCAGGGCGATACGGATGGTGTTGCCCACCATGTCGATGCCCGTGGACAGGGGCACCAGATGGGTGGTGATGCAGTCGCCGCCCATGCGCGCGCCCAGCTCGACCATCTTGGGGCCGTTTGCCGTCAGGATGATCTCCACGTGCGCCGGGCCGTCCTGGATGCCCACGGACAGCGCCGCGCGGCTGGCCAGATCGCGGATGGCGTCCTGGGCAGCGGAGGGCAGCCGGGAGGGCTGGGAATGGCCCATCTCCACAAAGTGGGGCGCGCCGGTGGTCAGCTTATCGGTGATCTGCAGGACATGGGGGACGCCGTGGGACACCATGACCTCCACGCTGACCTCGGGGCCCTGCATGTATTCCTCCATGATCACGTCGCCCCGGCGGCCGTTTTCCGACGAGTAGCTCAGCGCAGCCGCCAGCTCCTCCTCATTGTGGACGAGCATCACGCCACGGCTGCCGGAGTTGTCCGTGGGCTTGGTGATCAGCGGGAAGGTGTAGCCCGCTGCAGGCTTTTCACCCGCAGGGACGATCTGGTACCACGGGTGCTGAACGCCCGCTGCCTCGAAGGTCCTGATCATCTCGCCCTTGTCCGTGGCCTTGACGGAGGCGTCGTAGGCCAGGCCCACCAGGCCGAGCTTGCCGCAGGCGTAGGCTAGGGCGCGCATGGGCATGTCGGTGGCCAGGGTCATGATGCCGTCGGCCCGGAAGGCTCTGGCGGCCTCGTACACGCCCTCCTCGTCGATGGTGGAGACGTTGTAGTACTCGTCCGCCAGCGGGATGCCGATGGCGTTGGGATTGAAATCCGCCACCGCCACGTACAGGCCCATTTCCTTTGCCTTGCGGATGGCGGGCACCTGCAGGACAGAGGCGCCGATAATGAGCAGACGCTTCATATTACTGTGCCACATCCTTCTTCTGGGTGCTTTCCTGATAGTTGATGTTCCTGGATCGCACCACGCTCAGCACCGTCTGGATCAGGATCTTCACGTCAAAGCTGAAGGACAGATGATCCACATAGTGGCAGTCGTTGATGACCTTCTGATCCTGGGTGATGGAGTTGCGGAAGTAGGCCTGGCTGTAGCCGGTGATGCCGGGACGCACGGTCAGGCGCTTCCTGCGGTTCTCGTCCAGCTGCTCGTAGGGGGTCGTCGCCAGCGTGGGACGGGGGCCGACGAAGCTCATGTCGCCGATGAGGACGTTGAGGATCTGCGGCAGCTCGTCGATGGACAGCTTGCGCATGATGCGGCCGATCTTCGTCACGCGGGGATCGTCGTCGCCGGAGTAGGTGGAGCCATCCGCATTCCTGAGGACGGGGGAATTCACCTTCATCGAACGGAGCTTGAACATCTTGAAGGTCTTGCCGTTCATGCCGCGGCGGGTGGCATTGTAGAACACCGGGCCCTTGTCCGTCAGCCAGATGATGGGCGCGAACACGAGGATCACCAGGCCCACAAAGGGCAGGGCGATCAGCGAGATCACGATATCCAGAAAACGCTTCACAAACTTCCTGTACATGTCATGCACCTCAGATGTATTCCTTCACGACCTCGCGGAAGGCCTGGCACACATAGTCCACATCCTCATCGGAGAGGAGCGTGTGCAGCGGCAGGGTGATCAGGTTGTGGTAGTAATCGCTGGCATTGGGATAGGCGGAGCAGTCCCGGCCATAGGCGGTCATCATGGGCAGGGGCTTGTAATGGACGTTGGTGGCCACGCCGCGCTGCGCCATCTTCTCGATGATCTCGTTCCGCTGCCCGGCAGTGATGCCCGGCACGCGGGTGATGTAGAGGTGGTTGGAGCTGTCCATGCCCGCAACGTGGTGCACCAGGTGGCTCACGCCCAGCTCGGCGCAGACCGCGTCGTACTTCTTCATCATCTCCACGCGGCGCTCCAGCAGGCCCGGGTAACGGTCCAGCTGGCGCAGGCCGATGGCGGCCATGATGTCTGTCATGTTGCACTTGTACCACGGGCCGATGATGTCGTACTCCCAGGCGCCCAGCTTCGTCTTGGCCAGGGCGTCCTTGTTCTGGCCGTGCAGGGACAGGAGCTGGAACATCTTGTAGATCTCCGCGTTGTCCACCCCGGGAATGGGCAGCCAGGTGCTGGCGCCGCCCTCGGCGGTGGTGAAGTTCTTCACCGCATGGAAGCTGAAGCTGGTCATGTCGGCAATGGCGCCGGTGTACTTCTTCTCGCCCCGGAACACGCGGGAAGCGCCCAGGCCATGCGCGCAGTCGGAGATGACCGCCACGCGGCCCAGCGCCTTCTGGATGCGGGAGCCCAGATCCTTCAGCGGGCTGCCGTCGGATTCCACGGGCGTGAACAGCGCCTTCCTGCGCTCCACAATGTCGAAGATCCGCTCATAATCACAGACGATGCCGCCGTAATCCACCGCCACGACCGCCTTGGTGCGGGGGGTGATGGCCGCTTCCAGCGCATCGTAGTCCATCTCGGGCACGCGGGTGAGCGGGTCGCCGTCCTTCTGAACGTCAACGAAGATCACCGTCGCGCCGCAGTGGATGGCAGCGGAAGCGGAGGCGGAGTAGGTCAGCGCGGGGACGATCACCTCGTCGCCGGGGCCGACGCCCAGCACGCGCAGGTTCAGCTCCTCCGCTGCGGTGGCGGAGTTGAGGCACACCACGCGGTTGCTGTACTCGTCGCCGGCCTCGATATCCACGCGGCCGGTCTCGATAAAGGCCGCCAGGCGGCGCTCCAGGAGCTTGGTGCGCGGGCCGGTGGTGATCCAGCCGGAGCGCAGTGCCTCCACCACCTCGGAGATCTCGCTCTCGCTGATATCCGGGGGGCTGAAGGGGATGGCGCGCTTGCCGTCGGCCTTGGCGGCAGGCTTCAGCGGCTCTTCGGGGGCCTGCTGCTCATCGGCGTTCATGTAGAAGGAGTAGCCCAGATCCTGCAGCTCAATCCTGCGCTCCTGGCACAGGCGGGCGATCTTCTCGCGGATCTCCGGCTGCATGAGAGGTTCGGCCAGGAAGATGCACTTCACGCCGTACACGTCCAGCGCACGCTCCACATCGTCCGTGCCGCCCCACACCGGGATGCCGTTCATCATCCGGCCGTAGGAGGCCTTCTTCACGTCCACCACGCACACGGGCCGGTAGGAGGTGCTCTCCTCCAGGTTGCGGATCATGAAGCGGCCCGCCTCGCCCGCGCCGATGACCATCGTCGCCGCGCCGGTTTTGCGGCGGTTCTCCAGCTTCTTCTTCTCGATGAGGAGGAAGCGGTAGCCGAAGCGGATGGAGGCAATGAGCACGAACTGGATCAGCGCGCCGATGAAGTAGTACGTCACCGGCATGCGGCCCACAAAGAGCACCGTACCCAGCACCTGCATCGCCGTCGTCACCACGGAGGCGGCAATGATCCGGTTCAGGTCGTTCAGGCCCGCGTACTTCCACATGCCCCCGTAGAGGTGGAAGGCCGCAAACACAATCAGGCACAGCACCGTATAGAAGGGCGCAAAGGTCGCAAAGTCGGTCAGGTAGAAGGTGACCGTCGGGCGGAACTCGAAGTTCACATAGAAGCGGATCAGCAGCGCCAGGAAGTACGCCGCATTGACCGCGATGATATCCAGCGCAGCGATCCACCAGTCCCGCGCCACGCCTCTGAGCACCTGTTTGATCTTATCCACAGTACCGTCTCTCCCATCTTTGGAAAGGTCGATTCTCAGGCCGCACCTCAGCCCGCAGCCGCCTGCTTCACATCCTGCATCTCCTGCGCAGCGGCCGCCGAAGCATTGATCTCCTCCGGCGTCCTGAAGGTGGGCACCACCTCATGCAGGGCCGCGCGGACAGCCTCGTCATCGCCGGTATCCACAGCCTGCTGCAGGCGGCGGAGCTTGCCGGCGATTGCCTCCATCGTCAGCGGCTGATCCCGCTCGACGAAGATCATGCTGCTGGCGGTCCTGTCCAGCTCCTCGGTCTTGATGAGCAGCTCCTCGTAGAGCTTCTCGCCGGGGCGCAGGCCGGTTTCGATGATGTCGATGTCCTTGTAGGGTTCGAAGCCGCTCAGGCGGATCATGTTCTCCGCCAGCTCCAGGATCTTGACGGGCTTGCCCATGTCCAGCACATAGAGTTCGCCGTTCTTCGCCATCGCGCCGGACTGCAGCACCAGCTGGCTGGCCTCGGGGATGGTCATGAAGTAGCGGATGATGCGCTTGTCCGTCAGCGTCACGGGGCCGCCGTTCATGATCTGCCGCCTGAACAGCGGGATGACGGAGCCGTTGGAGCCCAGGACATTGCCGAAGCGGGTGGCGGAGAAGTTCGTCTTCGTGCCCGTGCGGCTCTGCACGATCATCTCGCACATGCGCTTGGTCGCGCCCATCACGTTGGTGGGGTTGACCGCCTTGTCGGTGGAGATCATGGTGAACTTGCCCACGCCGTGGCGCTCGGAAGCCTCGACGATGTTCAGCGTGCCGAAGACGTTGTTCTTCACCGCCTCCACGCAGTTGCGCTCCATCAGCGGCACATGCTTGTGGGCCGCCGCATGCAGCACCACATCCGGCCTGTGCTCGGCGAAGATGTGGTCCAGCCCTTCCCGGTCACAGACCGTGGCGATCTCCACCACCAGGTCCAGCTTCGCGCCGTAGCGGATGCGCAGCTCCTGCTGGATGTCATACGCGCCGTTCTCGTACACGTCCAGGATGACCAGCCGCTTCGGTCCCATTTTGGCGATCTGCCGGCAGAGCTCGCTGCCGATGGAGCCGCCGCCGCCGGAGATGAGCACGGTCTTGCCGCGGTAGTAGCTGGCGGTCTGCTCATCGACAAACTCAACCTGCCGGCGGAAAAGGAGCTCCGTCACGTCGAACTCGCGCATCGTGCGCTTGCTGCCCATCTTCTGGGGATCGGGGTAGTCGTAGACCTTGACCTTGCAGCCGGTCTGCTTGTATTGCCTGTAGAGCTGCTGCTTGCGCTCCATGTCCACATCGGGCATGGCGAAGACGATCTCCTGAATGGGGAAGGCCGCCAGCAGCTCCGGGGTCACTTCAGCCTCCGAGAACACCTGCAGGCCGCTGATGTAGCGGCCGATCTTCTCGTTGTCGATGTCGATGAAGCAGCAGGGCTGATAGGCCGCAGAGGGGTTCCGGAGCAGCTCATCGGCCAGCATCACGCCCACGCGGCCCGCGCCGACGATGGCGATGTTGATGCGGTGGTTCGCCTTCCTGCCATTGACCGATGCCACCGGCTCGATCTTCACGCCGGTGATGGCGCGGGTCAGGCGGCGCAGGAACTTGCCCACCGGCGACTTGAGGCTGCTGTATTCGTACATGTACTGATAAGCCAGGCGGATGGTGATGGCTGCCAGGAGGTTGATGGCCACCAGCGAAAGCGCGCGCAGGGCCGTGATCCTTTCAAAGGGCAGCAGATACAGCATCGCCAGATACACCAGCCCGGCCACAGCATCCGCGATAATCAGGAGGATGTACTGCGTCGTACCACCATATCGCCAAATCTGCTTATAGATGTTCAGCAGCGTACGGCAACCCATCACGCTGGCGCAGCTCATCACACAGTTGGCGGCCACGCCGGCAGCGCTGAGTTTCGTTACGCTGCTGGGATAGATGATCAGCATCATCAGATCGAAGATCAGAAGCAACACCAGGTCGTAGAGCATCAGCATGATCGAATGCCGGCGCCCCTTCTTCTTCTTTTGTTTTTCCTGCATTCCATACACCTCATAAGCATTTCAATGCCTGTATATCCGGCGCGAAAGCCGGGAACTTCCCGCCTGACGCCACCCTGTCCGATGGCATCACAACATGGTCCATAAGCATAATGAACCAGTATTATTATACATCCCAGATACACATTTTGTCAATCGATTATGCACAACTCAATCCTGTATTTCTTGTGTCTTCTGCCGATTTCTTACATATAGTACACGAAAAATCAGCATCCGCCCGGGAGCTGCATCCTGCGCCCTCTTCTCCCCTGCTCCGCCAGCAGCCGACAGCGTCTCCCCCACTTGACTTTCTCCCCTTGCTGCACTATCATGGTAGGGCACAGACCCACGCAAGCAGCCCTCATCAAGCCATACGGAGGCCTCTCATGCAAAGCATCCTGCGTCAGTTTCCCGTCGGCAGCATCGTCAGCTGCGAACCCCTGGGCAACGGCCACATCAACCGCACCCACCTTGTCATCAGCGAAGCCGGAACCCGGTTCGTGCTGCAGGAGATCAATCACCATGTCTTCCGCGACGTGCCGGGGCTGATGGCCAACTTCGCCGCCGTGTGCGCGCATCTGCACACGAAGGACGCCGACCCCCGCCACGCGCTGCGCCTCATCCGCACCCATGCAGGCGAAACCTTCCACCGCACCCCCGACGGACGGCACTTCCGCATGCTGGACTACATCGATGGCGTGTGCCCCGACGCCCCCGAATCCCCGGAGGATCTGCGGCAGGCGGGCCTGGCCTTCGGGCAGTTCCAGCGGCTGATGGCAGACTTCCCCGCCGAAACGCTCACGGAGACCATCCCCCGCTTCCATGACACCCCCGACCGCTTCCGCCTGCTGCGCCAGGCCATCGCAGAGGACCGCGCCGGCCGCCTGTCCGCCGTGCAGGCCGAGGTGGAGGCCCTGCTGCATTACGAGGCGGAGGCGGATACCCTCACCGGGCTGAACCGCGCCGGGCAGCTGCCCCTGCGCGTGACCCACAACGATACCAAGCTCAACAACGTCATGCTGGATGCGGTCACCCGCCGCCCCCTGTGCGTGATGGACCTCGACACGGTGATGCCCGGCCTTGTGGCTCACGACTTCGGCGATGCCATCCGCACGGGCGCCTCCACCGCCGCCGAGGACGAGACCGACCTGACCCTCGTGCATGTGGATCCGGCCATGTACCGCGCCTTCGCCAGCGGCTTCCTCGCCGCCTGCAGGGACAGCCTGACCCCCACGGAGATCGAAACCCTCCCCTGGGGCGCGAAGCTGATGACGCTGGAAAACGCCGTCCGCTTCCTCACCGACCACCTCAACGGCGACGTCTACTTCCGCATCCACCGCCCGGGCCACAACCTCGACCGCTGCCGCGCCCAGCTGGCCCTCGTGCGCGACATGGAGCGGCAGTGGGCGCTGCTGTGCCGCATCGTGCAGGAGTGCGCAGCGGCGTGCTGACATTTCACGCATCACAAAAGGCCCGTGGCGAGCGGGCCTTTTCGTTTGCCGTCAGGGTCTGTCAGGGGATGCGCACGCCGTCAAGCTGCCGCAGGGCGGAGAGCTCCTCCGCCGTCAGGGGTTCCGGGGTGAGGATGTGCACCGTGGTACCGGAGCCGTCCACGTCACAGGCAGCGATGCAGCCGGGCAGGGCAGCGCGGATGCCCGCAAGGCAGTCGGCGTCCTCCACCTGCACTACCGTGCGGTGCATAGGGATGGCGCTGTCCCGGGCGGCACGCAGCGCCCGGCGGAAGGCGGCGTTGTAGGCCAGCACATCGTCCTCCGCATAGAGCTTGTGCTTGCTCAGCTCCCACGGGGCCATGCTGTCGCCACAGACGAAGTCGATATAATCGGTGACCGTGCCCTCCAGGCAGCAGCGCATGTGATCGTGCGTCCACTGGTAGCTGTCCCTGAGGGCGGCGATGGTCGCCTCGTCCGTCACGACCCGGACAACGCCATCCTCCTCCCGACCGCCGAAAACAAGGGCGGTGCAGGCTTCGCTGACGGGATTCGCCTCATGGGTCTCCATCGCCATCAGCCTTTCCAGGCTGCAGCCGCTCAGCAGAAGCAGCATGCACAGGAGCAGCGGGATCAGTTTCTTCATGGCGGATGCCTCCTTTGCCGGGATCCTCTCGGGATCCTCTGCAAATAAAGACGCACCAGGCTGCGCTTTCGTTTCAGCCTGATGCGTTTTTCTCATTCTGCCGGGCGGTAGAGCTGCAGCGCGTTCGTCCACTGGTCGATGACGCGGTACTCCGCCAGGGGCGTGGTGAAGACGTAGAGCGCCTCCTCCCCCTGGGCGTGCATGCGCACCGTGGCAGCATCCTGCATGGCGACATAGCGGATGCCCGCCAGGGTATCCACCGTAACGCCGGTGAAGCTGCGCCCCTCCCCCTCCAGCAACGACAGCGCCCGGGCGGGATAAATGCTCTGCACGGTGAGGGTGTCGAAATCCGCAGTGAGGTAGGTCAGGGTGACGACGCGCGCCACGCCATCCTCAAAGGGCACGTCCTCGCACGCGCCGGACACGAAGGTCAGCGTCTTGCCCGCCGCGTACATCACCGGCGCAGGGAATGCAGCAGCCACATCGCCCAGCGCAGCATCGTCTGCAATCATCACGGGCGCATCCAGCGGCTCCGGCAGCGCCTGCTCTTCCCGGACGCTGCGCTGGCTGCCCGCCGCATCCTGCTGCGGCTGCCCCATCACCACGGCGATGTAAAACACGCACAGCAGGACAATGGCCAGCAGCGTCAGCAGCATCACGCGGACAACACGCTTCACGGACGGCACCCCCCTTTCAGGAATCGCAAGTCGGGATTTGGAATCGGAATTATGAATTAAGAATTAGGAATTATGAATTTGATTTGTGATACCATTATGCAGGCCAAAGCCCGGTGCCACATCCTCAATTCATAATTCCTAATTCATCATTCATAATTATTCTCAGTATTCGCAGTTCATGGGCGTACGCGCGTAGGGGATCACGTCGCGGATGTTCTCGATGCCGGTGAGGTACATCAGCAGACGCTCAAAGCCCATGCCGAAGCCCGCGTGGGTGCAGCCGCCAAACTTGCGAAGGTTCACGTACCAATCGAGGGACTCGGTGGAGATGCCCAGGGTGTCCATGCGCTCCAGGAGCTTGCCGACGCGGGTCTCGCGCTGGGAGCCGCCCATCAGCTCGCCGGAGCCGGGCACCAGCAGGTCCACGGCCGCCACGGTCTTGTCGTCGTCGTTCTGGTACATGTAGAAGGCCTTGATGTCGCGGGGCCAGTTGTAGACGAACACCGGGCCATGGAAGTATTCCTCGGTGAGGTACTTTTCATGCTCCTTGGCGGTGTCCTGGCCGTACTCCGGGGGGAACTGCCAGTCGCGGCCGGCGGCCTTGAGGATGGTGATGGCCTCGTCGTGGGTGATGCGGGCGCACCTGGCGTCGGCCAGGGCGGTGAGCTTCTCCACCAGGCCGGAGGTACCCTTGCCGCCGGCGGCGAAGGTATCCAGGAAGGCCAGCTCGTCCGGGCACTTCTCCAGCACGGTCTTCACCAGGTACTTCAGGAAGTCCTCCTCCACGTCCATCAGCTGATCCAGGTCGCAGAAGGCGATTTCCGGCTCGATCATCCAGAACTCCGCCGCGTGGGTCTTGGTGTTGCTGTTCTCGGCGCGGAAGGTGGGGCCGAAAGTGTAGATCCTGGAGAAGGCCATGGCGAAGGTCTCGCCCTCCAGCTGACCGGTGACGGCCAGGGACGCCTGCTTGCCGAAGAAGTCCTTGTCCCACTGGCCCGCCGCCTTGGGGTCAAGGGTGGTCACGGTGAAGGTGTTGCCCGCGCCCTCGGCGTCGTTGCCGGTGATGAGAGGCGTGTGGACGTACACATAGCCGCGCTCCTGGAAGTAGGTGTGGATGGCCATGGAGGCCACGCTGCGCACGCGGAACACGGCCTGGAACAGGCGGGTGCGGGGGCGCAGGTAGGCGATCTCGCGCAGGAACTCGATGGAGTGACGCTTGGGCTGCAGGGGGTAATCCTCGGGGCAGTCGCCCTCCAGGATGATGGCGGACGCCTGCACCTCGGGGGTGGTGGGATCCTTATAGGAGGGCACCACGGTGCCGGTCACGGTGATGGCAGAGCCCACGCGCAGAGCCTGAATGGCGTCGAAGCCTTCAATATTATTGTCGTACACCACCTGGGGATTCTTGAAGCAGGTGCCATCGAAAAAGTCGATGAAACCCATGTTCTTCTGCTTGCGGTGGTTACGGATCCAGCCGCGCAGGGTGACAGACTGGCCCTGCAGATCGGCCAGGCGGTCCTTGAGTTCAAGAGTGGTGATGACGCTCATGGTTGATTCCTCCGAATGGTAGGTTTTGCCCCAATGCGGGGTTAAAATTCAGTATAGCACAGCTTTCCCAAAAGTACAAGAAAAAGTTGTCGACGCTCCCTTATGGCGCCTGCCACCCCTTGCACACATCCACCCAGGTACCGCCGGAGTACTTTTCCAGCTCGTCCATGGTCATTTCGATGGCGCTGTTGGAGCTGCCGCAGGCGGGGTAGACGGTCTCAAACCGGCGCAGGGATTCGTCCAGGTAGACCTTCACGCCCTCGTTCACCGCGAAGGGGCAGACGCCGCCCACCGCATGGCCGATGAGGGTCACCGCCTCCTCAGGGGTGAGCATCCTGGCCTTCACGCCGAAGCGGGCCTTGTAGCGGGGGTTGTCCACCTTCGCGTCCCCGGCACAGACGATGAGGATGGGGCCATCCGCCGTCATGAAGGACAGGGTCTTTGCGATGCGGCAGCCCTCGCAGCCCAGGGCCTGGGCCGCCAGCTCCACCGTCGCGGAGGACACGGTGAATTCCATGATGCGCTCCTCCATGCCCAGCTCGCGGAAACAGGCGCGGACACGTTCAATGCTCATTGTTCATTCCTCCTGTATGGGATGGTGTTCATTATAGCACCGCGGGGCAGGCGTGTAAACCGGGAATACAGAGGAAAAGCAGTCACCCCTCCCTTGTGCCGCAGCCACATCGACATCTGCAATCCTCTGGAAATGGCGTACACCATTGCCCGGCGGTGCTGCGGGGTGCGGGTTTGATCCCGCACACGGTCAGACAAGGGAAGCAGAGCGAAACGGAACGCCCCGCGAGGCGCCTGTGGGCAGCACCCGTTGTCGATTCAATATGCCGTGAGGAGCGGGGGGAGTCCAGAGGGGGAAGCAATGACGGGCAGCATGTTTGCCTCCCCCTCTGGCCCTCTTTGCTTCTTTCTCAGGTCTGAGAAAGAAGAAGCCGCTCACCGGCATCGCAGCTTGTGCCTCCTTTCCCGCACTCCGCATCCGTCAAAAAACCTCCTCCGGTTGGCGGGAGGTTTCTGAAGGAATAATTTATCCAACAACGAACAAACGAGCATCCGATGAAAAGACCGGATGCTCGTTTGCTTATGTAACCCAATAAACACCATGCACCGGAATGGTGCGTATAATTGCGCCCTCACCAAGCAAAGGGAGATGTATTCTCGGCTACCCGACAAATTGGAATTGGCTTATCTGTATTCCGCATACAGTAACGGGAGAATTTCACGCAAATTGCGATATTCAATGCAGCAATGTTCTGCCATACCTTTTGCCATACCCTCTGTGATGATAAGTTTTCTCAACAACGGATTGGTCATTGTTTTACCAAGCCAAAATCGGCTAATCATAAACAATCCGTCATCGGTTTGCTTGAAGATGTGTGCCATTTCCGTATGCTTAACCAAATTATTGAATGCACCAACACGGGCACAAACAATCTTGGGAATATTGTTCTCTCGCATTGCCTGTTCGGAAAAGCCAAACTCTTCTGGGGTTACGAAGTCAATGCGTAAAGGCATTTTCATGCCACCAATTCGCTCAACAGGGCATTGCGTGTTTGGAACGAACGCAGGCATATTTGGCTGCTCGAAAAATGCCCTGTCTTTCTTGTGATATTTGATGCTGATATGGTCGCCAGGATACCAAACTTGATAACGAAGGCTGTCCTGTGTATGCCACCAAAACCACCATTCAATCATATCCACAGTTATCCCAGGCATTGGGCAGACCATTGACACAAGATATGTACCATCGTCCATTTTTGTATAGCCGACTTCTGCTTGAAGTTTGGGGTTTGTCAAAATCTCGTTCTTATTCTCAAATGCAGTTTTAGTAATGGCATTAAACTTTAATGCATCAGCTATTTCGGGTGGTATCGTGGGTAATGGCTTATTGAGCAAAGTTTGTAATTCCATAGAATGCCTCTGTCTAATTCAGGTTTTTCGCTATCATTCTATCAAAAGAGTGTAAAAACCGCAAGCCTGAACTGGCTTTCGGCAATTTGAAGGACAAATAATTCCTTTACACCATTTCCCATGGCCGGAGAAGGTTTTGGGAGTATGCACAGTCATTTTTTCTGGTCATCACAGCCCCGCCAGGACGCCGGAGACCCTCTTCAGCAGCTCGCGCACCTGCAGGTGCTGGGGGCACTTGCGCTCGCAGTAGCCGCAGTTAACGCACTGGTCGGGATGCACGCCGGGGTTCTTCTGGTCGTTCAGGTAGCCGTTCCAGGTGTTCTTCGCCAGGTCGCGTAGGCCGTAGACGTTCAGGTAGGTGTAGGCCTGGAAGATACGGGGGATGTTGATGCCCTTGGGGCAGGGCTGGCAGTAGCCGCAGCCGGTGCAGTACAGCTCGGAGAACTTCTTCAGGTTCTCCAGGCTCTCGCCCACGCGCCGCCATTCCTCCTCGCTCATGGGGTTCTCCAGGGACGCGACCACCGCGTTCTTTTCCACCATGTCGATGTTCTGCATGCCGGAGAGGGCGCAGCACACGCCGGGGTTGCCCAGCACGAACCTGAACGCCAGCTCGTAGGTGGAGACCGCTTCGGTGCCCAGCTTTGCCGCCAGCTCGGTGGGGGCTGCCAGGCGGCCGCCGCCCACGGGGCCCATGACCACCACGCCCAGGCCCTTCTGCGCCGCGTACTGGATCATCTCCTCGTTGGCGCGATCCAGCAGGTTGTACTGCAGCAGCACGGTTTCCAGGCCCGTGCCGCCGGCCAGGTCGGGCAGCACCACATCCGCGCCCGCCGCCAGATCCGCCTGACCCTGGGCGCAGCCGTGGTCGATGATGTGTTTCAGTGCCTCCGGGCTGTCGTGGAAGGAGAAGCTGATGTGGCGGATGAGCCCCTCGGCCTTCAGCTGCTGCGCCTCGGCGATCAGCCCCAGGGGCACGATCTTCTCATCGAAGGTGCGCTGGTTGATGCCCCAGAAGTGGTAGAAGTCGATGTAGGGCGTATCCAGCTTGCGCAGGCTCTCCATCAGCACCTTACGGAAATCGCCGGGCGCCTTGACCAGCTCCAGCGGGCACTTGGTGGAGATGTACACCTTGTCGCGGATGGGCTTGAGGGCCTTGCCGATGGCGATCTCGGAGTTGCTGTGGCAGTAGTACAGCGCGGTATCGAAGTAGTTCACGCCCAGCTCGTAGGCGCGCATGAGCATTTCGTTGGTCTTCTCCTGATCGACCTGCCAGTCGCCGTTCTCCAGCTGAATCTCCGGCAGGCGCATGCAGCCAAAGCCGAGGGCCGAGATATTCACGCCCGTGCGGCCAAAGGGACGGTATTGCATTGCTGATTTCCTCCTCTGTTCGGCAGAGCGCACGGCAGCCTGCGCCGCATAGCTCAGCCATCTGTCCTGGAACAATGTTGCGTCCGCAACTACTCACAGCATACCACATTACGCCGCAAAAGGCAAGGGGCAAGCAGAGCAAATCGCAAAGCCCCGCCCGGAGCCGGAGCTGCGGGCGGGGCGGGGTTCACTCGAGGCTGACCAGCATATCGGCAGCGTCGCCAGCAAAGCTGCGGATGCGGAGGATCAGCTGTGCAGGGGCTTCCGCAGACGCGCCGAAGCCGCCATGCCAGACCAGCTCGTCGCCATCGTGCTGCGCCAGACCGCTGCCGCCCACGCCCAGAACGCCCCGGGGCAGCATGTTGCCCGCCGCGTCCAGCATCTCCACCCGGAAGCCGCCATTCTGCGCCTTTTCGACGTCGGTGACGGTGTAGAACACCTCCCAGTAGCTCTGCAGCGCGGTACCGGTGATGCGCACGCCATCGATGCGGACGCCGTATTCCGGCAGATCAAAGCTCTCTTCACTGCTGACCTGCCAGAGGGGCGCGGAGGCGGTCAGCAGCAGCTCGTCCGTCGCCTGCCAGGACTGATCCGTCACCTTGTCAAAAGCGCCATAGACGATGGGCAGGGTCAGCGTGTCGCCATCCGCGTTCAGAGAGTAGACCACGGTGACGGTATTGTCCTGCCATTCGTCCACACCCATCACGTCCGAGTCGAGGTCGAAGCCGACATAACCCTCGATGATGCGGGTGTAGCCGTTATCGGCAGCGTATTCCGCGATCGTGCGGGGATCAGCCATCATCTCCGCCTCCGTGTCATAGGCCAGCGCGCCATAGGGCAGGTCAATGTCCCATGCCTCGGGCAGCAACAGCGTCCCCTCGTCCTTCGGGCGCATCTCCACCATCAGGGAAACGGAGCGGCCGTCGTACACCGCCTGCTTCACCACATAGGTGACATGCTCCGTTTCGCCGCGGGTCACGTCGCTGAGTACGATCTCCTCCGCGCCGGGCAGCACGCTTTGCCCCATCTTCCAGCTCAGGAAGTCGAGCATACCCGTCCCCGCCGCCACGGCGACGCTCGCCAGCAGCAGCATGGCCATCACCAGCGCAAGGGCGACATTCATTTTCTTCTTCACAGGCTTTTCCTCCTTTACAGCCATGCGGATGCGCCGCACAGCCTCGTCCGGGAGGCGCACGTCGGCGACGTGCTCCGTCAGCACACGGGTTAGGTCGCGTTCATTCATTCTCCGTGCCTCCTTCCCATTGGATACGAAGGCTCTTCAATGCCTTCTGCAGTCGGTGAAAAGCGGTCGAGCGGGACAGCCCCAGCGTCCGCGCAGTTTCATCCAGGCTCATGCCGTGGTAGTAGCGCAGGATGACCACCTCGCGTTGCCGGTCCGGCAGGGATTGCACGGTCAGCAGCAGCGTCCTGTCCTCCTCTGCGGCGGGCAGGGGCAGCTCCTCCGGGGTGACGCTGCGGTCGGTCTTGCGGAACCAGGCGGTGCGGCGGATGTTCTTGCAGGTGTTGATGGCGATGCGGATGAGCCAGCTCTTTGGCGTTGCATTGTTGCGCCCTTCGAATTGCGCCATCGACCTCCACGCCCGCAGGAAGGTCTCCTGCGCTGCGTCCTCAGCAAGACCCCTGTCGCCCAGGTACAGGCAGCATGTGCGGGTGATCAGGTCGCCATACTGCCCCATCCATTCGGACAGAATATCCTCTCGCGTCATAAGCTCGGCCTCCTTTCCCGGCCATCACCGGGCGTAAAGCCCGGCGCTGGCTTCGCGGGTGCATTGCAGGCAATGCTTCCCGCTCGTCGGGCGATGCCCGACCTCCTTTCACCCTATAAGACACGAATACCGCCCGATTTGTCCAACGCCAAGAAAAAACCGCCCGGGAATCCCCCCGGACGGTCGTTTCATCAAATCCCGAATTCCGCATCCCGAATTTCCATCAGCCATGATGCCCCTCGGCCTGCAGGAGCATATTCTCCACCACGATGTCGTGGATCTCGCCGAGGGTCGCGCAGTACTCCAGCACTTCCCAGGGCTTGTTGGTGTGGAAGTGGATCTTGATCAGCTCGTCGTCGCCCACAGCGAGGAGGCAGTCGCCCTCAAAGTGCTCGGTGATGTAGTCAAAGATCTCGTCCTCGTCCAGGTCATGGCCCTCGATCAGCAGCTGCGTGTCAAACTTGAAATCCCCAATATCAACCATTGCAAATCGCTCCTTATACGTTATGTCGTCGCGCGCAGAGCCGCGCTCAATGGGGGTATTCGTCACAAATGTAAATTTTCCTGCTTCCCCACCGGATTTTCAGGAACTTCTCTGCCGTCTTTCAATTCCGAATTCATAATTCCGAATTTTATTTGGCTTCCGCCCAGTTCACGCCCTGATGCACCTCGGCAGAAAGCGGCACGGCCAGGGTGATGACGCTCTCCATCGCGCTTTGCAGGATGCGGGCGGCCTGCGCGGCCTCCTCCGGCGGGCACTCCAGCAGGAGTTCGTCGTGCACCTGCAGGATCAGGCGGCTCCTGAGCCCCTCGCGGCGCAGGGCCTCATGCACGCGCACCATCGCCAGCTTGATGATGTCCGCCGCCGTGCCCTGTACGGGGGTGTTCATGGCGGCGCGCTTGCCGAACTCGCGCACCATGGCGTTGGCAGACTGCAATTCCGGCAGATACCGGCGGCGGCCCATGAGCGTCAGGGCGTAGCCGTTCTCCATGCCGTCCTGGGCGGCGGTATCCATGAAGCGCTTGACCCCCGGATACTTGGCGAAGTAGCGGCTGATGAAGGTCTTCGCCTCCTGCTGGGTCACGCCCGTGTTGCGGGAGAGGCCAAAGGCGCTGATGCCGTAGATGAGGCCGAAGTTGACGGCCTTGGCGCGGGAGCGGAGGGTTCCGTCCACCTCGGCAAGGGGCACCTCGAAGATCTCGCTGGCCGTGCGGGCGTGAACGTCCTGCCCGGTGCGGAAGGCGTCCAGCATCGCCTCGTCCCCGGAGAAGTGGGCCATCAGGCGGAGTTCAATCTGGCTGTAGTCCGCATCCAGCAGCACCCAGCCCTCCCGGGGCAGGAAGGCCTGGCGGATCTCGCGGCCCTCCTCGGTGCGCACGGGGATGTTCTGAAGGTTCGGTTCGCTGGAGGAGATGCGGCCCGTGGCCGTCGCCACCTGATCGAAGGTGGAATGCACGCGGCCGGACGCACCCGTCAGGCGCAGCAGGCCCTCGATGTAGGTGCTGTTGAGCTTGGTCAGCTGGCGGTAGCGCAGCAGCGGGTCGATGACCTCCGGGGCGATGTCCCGCAGGTTCTCCAGCACCTCGGCGGAGGTGGAGTAGCCGCGGGAGGTCTTTTTCCCGTGGGGCAGGCCCAGCTGGTCAAAGAGCAGCTCGCCCAGCTGCTGGGTGGAGTTGAGGTTGATGGGCTTGACAGTCTGCCCGGCCATCTGGCTGCAGGCCGCGAAGAAGCCCTGCTTCGCCTCCTCGATCTGGCCGATGTAACGGTCGCCCAGCTGCCGCAGGAAGGCTGTGTCCACCGTGAAGCCGAGCACCTCCATGTCAAACAGCACGCGGGAGAGAGGCATTTCCACGTCCTGCATCAGGTGCATCATCTGATCCGCCGCAATCCTGACCTTCTGCCATGCCGCCAGCGAAGCCACGCCCCGGGCGTCCTCGGGCATTTCGCCGCGCAGGGCCGCGTAGCTGTAGCTCTTCTCCTGCGGGTTGATCAGGTACGCACCCAGCATCGTGTCCCAGCCGTACCTTTCCGGCAGGGGCAGGTTCATTTTGTGCAGGGTATGCCACAGGCGCTTGCCATCGTGGACAATGGCTGCGGGCCTCCCGCTGGCCGGATGGGCGCACAGCACCGGCGCCAGCAGGGCCAGCACCTCCGCCGGGTCAGGGCCGGGGTTGAGCAGGTCGCCCCCCAGGCCGATGGTCGCCCACGCGCCATCCTGCGCAGCGATGGACATGACCGTTTCGCCGATGTGCAGCGCCAGCGGATGCGCCGCCTCCGTCAGGCTGGCAAGCCACGCAGACAGCCCCTCCACCGTGTCAATGACCGCCGGCTCGCCAAAAGGCAGCAGCACCAGCGGCGCGACCTCCGCAGCGGCAGATGCAGCAGCGCCCGCAACCGTGCCAGAAGGCGCAGCTTCGCTGTCGATTCGCTTGATGAGCGCGTTCAGCTTCAGCTTCTTCAGCGCGGGGATCGCCGCCCGCAGATCCGGCAGGGCGCAGTCGGACAGGCGGAAGTCCACCGGCGCATCCCGGCGGATGGTGGCCAGCTCCCTGCACATGCGGGCCTGCTCCTGCCAGGTCTGCAGCTTCTCGCCCAGCTTGCCATTCACTTCGCCCGCGTGGGCGAGGATGTTCTCGAGGGTACCATACTGGTGCAGGAGCTTGACGGCCGTCTTGTCGCCCACGCCGGGGATGCCGGGGATGTTGTCGCTGCTGTCGCCGGCCAGACCCTTCCAGTCGGTGACCTGCTCCGGGCCGAAGCCGTACTCCTCGTGCACCCGGGCGGGGGTGAACAGGATCGTTTCGCTGATGCCCTTGCGGGTGAACATCAATTCCGTCGTGCCGTCCACCAGCTGCAGGGCGTCGCGGTCGCCGGTGAGCAGCAGGGGGCGCACATCGGAGGCCTCCGCCTTCAGGCTCAGGGTGCCCAGCAGGTCATCCGCCTCCCAGCCCATGAGGGTGTACCAGCGGATACCCATCTCCGTCAGCAGCGTGCGGATGGTGCGGAACTGCTGCCGCAGCTCCTCCGGCGTGGCGGAGCGGCCGGCCTTGTAGTCCGCATAGGCGGTGTGGCGGAAGGTGGGGCCGTGCTCGTCGAAGCACACGGCGATATAGCGCACATCCTGCTCGCGGATCACCTTGAGGAGCATGTTCAGGAAGCCGTAGATGGCGTTGGTGTACACGCCGTCCGCGTCCATGAGCGGCAGGGCGTGGAAGGCGCGGTGCATCAGGCTGTTGCCATCGACAATGAGGAAGGTGTCGGCCATGGGAAGTACCTCCGGGTGTGATCGTTTCAGCAACAGTATACCACATTCCGCGGCCGATGCCAATAAAAAAAGGAGCCGCACCGGGCGGACTCCTCAGACCATCACAGGAGCTTGACGAAGGTATCGAAATCGCGGATCGCATCCAGCTGCCCCCGGCGGGCCAGGGTCACGAAGATCGCCGCGGCCTCGGCCTGGCAGTTCCTGCTCTTCTCGGGGTTGAAGACGATGTCGGTGAAGGCGTCGTACTGCAGCAGCTCCCCGTGCAGCTCGGGGTGCTCCAGCAGCGCGTTGCACCAGATCCAGCAGTAGAACGCCGATTCCGGCCGGTTGGGGTAATCCCGGCCCTCGAAGAAGAAGCCCTTCACCGGCCCGGAGCTCCTCAGGCGCGGATCCCGCCTGGCATCGATGGGCAGCCACCCGTACATCTCCGTGAACGGCCCCACACCATCCCAGAACACCTTCCCGCCCTGGAACACACACTCCACCGGCACGCTCCGCCCCAGACTGGGCACGAACTTGGTCAGGTTGAAAGCGCTCAGCTTCACCCCCAGCGCCTGACGGGACTTAGAAGAAATCTCCAGCACCTTCTGCCCCGGGAAACGGGTCATGTACGCCTCGTGGAGCGAATCGATGCACCTGCGCTTCTGCGCGTCGCTCATCCCGGCAAACCACAGGAACTCCACATCCCGGCGATACACCGGGCGGAACTGATCGCCAACGGCGAAAACAGGACGACGAGCCATTCCAATCCCTCCTCGGATCTTCTCTTCCCTCTTTACAACAAACACCATGTCGCGCGCCCTGTACCCAACGCACAGGCGCAGGAGGATTCTCATCCTTTGGCGACGAATAATAACAAAAAACAAGGAGGCTCCCCCATGACCGAACCCGCCTGGCGCGCCGAGAAGCGCCGCCTTGTCGAACGCTACCGCGAAGCCAACCGCACCGCCGAAAAGGGCGGGATCGTATTCGCCGGGTCATCCCTGATGGAGATGTTCCCGGTGGAAGCCTGGGCCCGCGAGCTCCCCGGCTGCCCGCCGGTGTACAACCGGGGCGTGGGCGGCTACCGCACCGAGGACATGCTGCCCATCCTCGACGTGCTGGTGACGGATCTGACGCCCCGGCGCGTCTTCCTCAACATCGGCACCAACGACCTCTCCGACGGCCATGTCACCATCGACGCGCTGATGGCCCGCTACGACCGCATCATGACCCTCATCGAGGAGCGCCTGCCCGGCGTGGAGATCATCGTCATGGCCTACTACCCCATCAATTACGACGCCGCCACTCAGGCCATGAAGCCCTGCCTGCGCATCCGCACCAACGAGCGCATCGCCGAGGCCAACCGCGCCCTGCAGGCCCTCGCCGCCGCCCACGGCCAGCCCTGGCGCGACTTCAATGCGCCCCTCACCGACGCGCAGGGCCGCCTGAAGGCCGAATACACCATCGAGGGCATGCACATCCGCCCCGAGGGCTACCGGGCCATCTGGCCGCAGGTGGCACAGGCCATTCTGGAATGAGGGCGGCTTCCGGCCACGCACCATGCACCATCCCGCTGCATCACCCCGCAGCGGGCTTTTCTCTTTTCATATTCGATTTTTTCAAATCTTTTATGCTGATTTTCGCCAAAAACAGCTACACATTCCCGCGAAAATGTGTTATGATATAGCGACGCTGACCAAGCAGCGTCCACCGACTGATTCCGAAAGAGGTATCGTGCTATGAAGACCCTGAAATTCGCCGGCCGCTATGTCGCCCGCCACTGGTGGCAGTATGTGCTGGGCATTCTGGCGCTCTATGTGGTCGATCAGGTGAATGTGTATGTGCCGGAGTTCACCGGCAACATCATCGACGGCCTGACCGGCGCCATGGCCGACCCGCCCACGGCCGCCTTCACCATGCAGGATGCGATGCGCATCGTGTGGATGATCCTGGGCATGGGCGGCGCGATCGCCATCGGGCGGTTCTGCTGGCGCTTCTTCATCTTCGGCGCCGCCCGCTCCATCGAGAAGGAGATCCGCCAGGACATGTACGGGCATCTCTCGACCCTGTCCATGCGCTATTACAACCAGCACAAGACCGGCGACCTGATGGCCCACTTCACCAACGACCTGTTCGCCGTGCGCCAGCTGCTGGGCATGACGATCATCACCGCCTTTGACGCCACGGTGATGATGATCCTGGTGCTGGGGCAGATGATCACCACCGTTGATCCCCGGCTGACGGCGGTGGCAATCGTACCGCTGCTGGTCATCGCCGTGGGCGATGTGTTCTACGGGCGCGAGATGCATAAGCGCTTCCGCGAGCGGCAGGCGGCCTTCTCCACCCTGAGCGATCAGGTGCAGGAGACCATCAGCGGCATGCGGGTGATCAAGGCCTTCGTGCAGGAGCGCCGGGAGCTCCACGCCTTTGCAAAGACCACCCAGGCCACCCAGGAAAAGAACCTGCGCGTGGTGCGCCTGCACGCCCTGATGATGCCCACGATGGACATCATCATCGGCCTGTCCAGCCTGGCGACGCTGATCTACGGCGGCTACCTGGCCATCCACGGCGAGATCACCGCGGGCCAGTTCGTGGCCTTCAACAGCTATGTGGGCATGCTGGTGTGGCCGATGATGGCCGTGGGCGAGTGCATCACCAGCATCTCCCAGGGCACGGCCTCCATGGGGCGCATCCATCACATCTTCGATGAAAAGCCCGACATCACCGATGACGAGCACACCGACCACAGCCTCACTGAGCTCTCCGGCGACCTGTGCCTGAACGGCCTCACCTTCGCCTACCCCGGCCATGAGGATGTGACCGTCCTCAGGGACGTGTCCGTGACGGTCAGGCCCGGCGAGACCCTGGCCATCATCGGCCGCACCGGCACCGGCAAGACCACCATCCCGAGCCTGCTGACCCGCCTGTACGACGTCAGCGACCCCGGGATGATCACCATCGGCGGGCGCAGCATCCGGGAATACCCGCTGTCGGTGCTGCGCGAGGGGATCGCCTGCGTGCCCCAGGACAACTTCCTCTTCTCGGACACGCTGCAGAACAACATCGCCTTCGGCTCGGCGGACAAATCCCTCGAATCCGTCATCCACGCGGCGCAGCTGGCCTGCATCCACGACAACATCGCCGCCTTCCCCGACCAGTATCAGACCGTGGTGGGCGAGCGCGGCGTGACCCTCTCCGGCGGCCAGAAGCAGCGTTCCTCCATCGCCCGCGCCCTGATGAAGGACGCCCCCGTCCTCATCCTGGATGACGCCCTCTCCGCCGTGGACACGGACACCGAGCGCTCCATTCTGGACAACCTGCGCACCGTGCGCGGGTCCGGGCCGGACGGGCAGAATGAACGCATCACCATCATCATCGCCCACCGCATCTCCACCATTCAGGATGCGGACCACATCCTCGTGCTGGACGATGACGCTTCTGCCAGCGGCAGCTACGTGGCCGAATACGGCACCCACGACGAGCTGATCGCCCTGAACGGCCTGTACAGGAGCATGTTCGACAAGCAGCAGCTGGAGAAGCAGCTGCACGAGGCGCACCCCGAACCCGGGGTGGACCTGCGCAAGAAGGGAGGCGAAGCGCATGTCTGAGTTCGTCAAGGGCCTGAAGAAGACGGAAGAGAATGACGTGCGCTACAAGGGCAACGCCTTCCTCCGCATGCTCACCTACGTCAAGCCCTACTGGAAGACGGTGCTGATCTGCTGTGTGCTGATGCTGGCGATGACGGCCCTGGAGCTCTACCGCCCGGAGCTGGTGGGCAGCGCCATCGACGACTTCATCGTGCCCGTCAGCGGCGCACAGGCGGCAGCCGACCCTGACGCACGCTTCCAGGGCGTGCTCACCGTCGCCGCCATCTACGTGGGCGTGCTGATCGTTTCCTTCCTGTGCAACCGCACGCAGTACCTGCTCATCCAGCAGATGGGCCAGAAGATCGTTTACACCATGCGCATGGAGGTGATGGCCCATGTGCAGAGCCTGTCCATGCGCTACTTCGACACCACGCCCGTGGGCAGGATCGTCACCCGCATCGCCAATGATACCGAGTCCATCAACGACCTGTACTCCAACATCCTCGTGCGCCTGTTCCGCAACGTGGTCAAGGTCATCGCGCTGATCGCGTGGATGCTCATTCTGGATGTGAAGATGGCGCTCTATTCGCTGGTGATGGTGCCGGTGGTGGCAGTGCTGACCTTCTTCTTCCGCAGGCTCAGCCGCAAGTGCTACCAGATCGTGCGCACCCGCATCACCACGCTGAATACCTTCCTGTCCGAGCACCTTTCCGGCATGCGCATCATCCAGATCTTCAACCGCGAAGAGGAGAAGTGCGATGAGTTCGGCGAGAAGAACCAGGAGCTGTACAAGGCCGGCTTCCGCGAGATGATGATCTTCGGCGTCTTCCGCCCGATGATCTACTTCGCCTCCATCACCGCCACCGCCATCATCCTGGGCGGCGGCAGCGCGCAGGTCTTCTCCGGCGCCATCACCATCGGCACGCTGTACATGTTCACCCAGTACATCGGCCAGCTCTTCCAGCCCATCCAGGAGCTGGCGGAGATGTTCACCACCCTGCAAAGCGCCATCGCCTCGGCGGAGAAGATCTTCACCGTCCTGGACACTGAATCCGACGTGCAGGAGCAGGCTGAGCCCGTGAAGCTGCCCGACATCCGCGGCCGCATCGAATTCGATCACGTCTGGTTCGCTTACGAGACCGTGGACGGCAAGACCCCCACGCCTGACAACCTCGACAAGGCGCACTGGGTGCTGCGGGACGTCTCCTTCGTCATCGAGCCGGGGCAGAAGGTGGCCTTCGTGGGCGCTACGGGCGCGGGCAAGAGCTCCATCCTCAACCTCATCGGCCGCTACTACGACATCCAGAAGGGCGCCATCCGCATCGACGGCGTGGACATCCGCCAGCTCTCCCGCGAGCAGATCCGCTCCGCCATCGGGCAGGTGCAGCAGGACGTCTTCCTCTTCACCGGCGATATCGCCCACAACATCCGCCTGCGCGATGATTCCATCACCGATGAGGACATCCGCCAGGCCGCCCTGCACACCAACGCATCCCGCTTCATCGAGCGCATGCCCGATGGCTACCACGAGGCGGTCACCGAGCGCGGCGCCACCTTCTCCTCCGGCCAGCGGCAGCTCATCTCCTTCGCCCGCACCCTGGCCTATGACCCCACCATCCTCATCCTCGACGAAGCCACCGCCAACATCGACACCGAGACCGAGCAGTGGATCCAGGAGGCCATCCAGCGCCTGATGGAAGGCCGCACCTCCATCATGGTCGCCCATCGCCTCTCCACCATCCAGCACTGCGACCGCATCATCGTCATGCACCACGGCAAGATCCGCGAGTCCGGCACCCACCAGGAGCTCCTCGACCTCGACGGCATCTACAAGAAGCTGTACCAGCTGCAGCTCGCGTGAGGCCTCCGGCGGCCAAGGGCGCTGCCCCTGCACCCTGCCAAGGGCGCTGCCCCTGCACCCTGCCAAGGGCGCTGCCCTTGGATCCTGACAGGGGCGCTGCCCCTGTACCCTGCCAAGGGCGCTGCCCTTGGATTCCGGCAGGGCTCTGCCCTGCACCCGCGAAGGGTCTTCGACCCTTTCGAAACCCATTCTCGCGATTTTGTTTTTTGTTCTCCTGGGGCTGGTCGCGCGTGGGAGTGTGGTGGAGTTGCGCGTCGCACGGGGCACGGAGGGTGCCCCGCGCGGGCACGGCTCGCGGAGGGCGAGCCGCGCTGGTGTTGCGC
>JAFQQT010000077.1 GCA_017410455.1 Clostridia bacterium | reverse complement strand
CCAGCGTGGGCTGGCGTCCCCGGCACCCCCTCGCGGCGCTGCGCGCCGCGTGCCCGCCCACCCACCCCTGGGGCTGCGCCCCAGACCCCGCTTTGGCTTGCGAGGGTGCGTTCTTTTGGAAATGTAAATTTTTGCGTCTTCTCTTGTGTTCCCGGGCCTCCCTTGCTATACTGGAAACAGCAAAGCAAAGGAGGTCTTTTCATGCCTGAAGCGCCGAAAAAGCACCGTTTCCTGTACAGCGCCTATATCTTTTCGCTGACTGTTTTCCTGATGGCTGCGGCGCTCATCGCCAGCATATGGATGATGATCGCCGCGCCCGTCGCCGATGACCGGGGCGTGCTCATTGCATTGATTCTTGGCATAGACCTGTTGCTGTTCGGCGCGTTGTTCAGCAGCCGTGAAACTTTGGGCTGGTACACCATCACGGAGGACAGCATCAGCCTCCACGCCCCCTTCCGCCGGACGCTGACCCTGCGCTATGAGGACGTGCAGTACGTTGGTGCAGGCCGCAACTTCCTCTCCGTCAACTACGCCTACTGGCTTTACCTCTCCTGCGACAGGGTGCCGGTGGAGCAGCTGGAGGACATGCGCCGATTCCAGTTGACCAAGCGCGGCCTGCGCATCGCCTACAGCAGAAAGGCCTTCGCCGCCCTGATGGACTGCCTGCCGGAGGATCTTGCCATGCAGCTCGACCGCAGCAGGACCACGCTGCGCGCATGGGGCGTGAAGGACGTCTGATTCTCCCGGGAGCCATGTGCGGCTCCCGTTTTCTTTTGTCCTCCCCCTTGAAATTCCAGCCGATACCCGTTATACTATAGGCAGAGAATTATCGCAAAAAGCGGAGGCATACCGATGAACAAGCAGGTTTTCTCCACCCCCATCGACCTCAAGCAGATCACCGTCACCGATCCCTTCTGGCAGCGCGAGATGGAGCTGGTGCGCACCGAGGTCATCCCCTATCAGTGGGAGGCGCTCAATGACCGCGTCCCCGGCGCGGATCCCAGCTGGTGCATGCGCAACTTCCGCATCGCCGGGCGCATGATGGCGCAGCAGCGCGAGCAGGGTGACGCCTACGTCGCGCCCACCTACACCAACCGCGGCTTCCAGGCCCTGCCCACCGATCCCGAGCACCCGGAGGAGGACAAGTTCTACGGCTTCCTCTTCCAGGATACGGATTTTTCCAAGTGGATCGAGGCCGTGGGCTACAGCCTGACCCAGCATCCCGACCCGGAGCTGGAGAAGATCGCTGACGGGGCCATCGACGTCGTCTGCGCCGCCCAGACCCCCGAGGGCTATCTGGACACCTACTACATCATCAACGGCATGGACGCCGCGCTGACCAACCTGCGCGACAACCACGAGCTGTACTGCCTGGGCCACCTCGTGGAGGGCGCCATCGCCTATTATCAGGCCACCGGCAAGGACAAGCTCCTCAAGGCCGCCTGCCGCTTTGCGGACTATATCGACGAGCGCTTCGGCCCCGAAGAGGGCAAGTGCAAGGGCTACCCCGGCCATGAGATCGCCGAGATGGCCCTCGTCCGCCTGTACGAGGTCACCGGCGAGGAGAAGTACCTGAAGCTGGGCAAATTCTTCGTGGATCAGCGTGGCCAGAAGCCCTTCTACTTCGCCATGGAGGACAAGGCGCGCGCCGAGAAGGCCGGCCAGAAGTGGCGCGGCAATCCGGACGACGGCTCCGCCTACCACCAGTCCCACAAGCCTGTCCGCGAGCAGGACGAAGCCGTGGGCCACGCCGTGCGCGCGGTCTACCTCTACTCCGGCATGGCGGACGTGGCCCGCATGACCAATGACGATACCCTGCTGGCCGCCTGCGAGCGCCTGTGGAACAACATCGTCCGCAAGAAGCTCTACGTCACCGGCGGCATCGGCGGCACGGTGCACGGCGAGGCCTTCTCCTATGAGTACGACCTGCCCAACGACAGCGCCTATAGCGAAACCTGCGCCGCCATCGGCCTGGCTTTCTTCGCCCGCCGCATGCTGCAGATCAAGCCCGACAGCAAGTACGCCGACGTGATGGAGCTGGCGCTGTACAACACCGTCCTCTCCGGCATGGCGCTGGACGGCAAGAGCTTCTTCTACGTCAACCCCCTGGCGGTGGTGCCCGAGGCCTGCCGGAAGGATCAGCGCCTGTGGCACGTCAAGCCCACCCGCCGCAAGTGGTTCGGCTGCGCCTGCTGCCCGCCCAACATCGCCCGCATCGTGGCCTCCATCGCCTCCTACGCCTACACGGAGAACGAGGACACCCTCTTCACCCACCTCTACGTCGGCGGCTCCATCGAGAAGGACTTCGGCGGCCGGAAGCTGACCATGCAGGTGGACGCGAAGATGCCCTGGCACGGCCATGTGTACGTCACCGTCCACTGCAACGAGCCCGTCACCGGCACGCTGGCCTTCCGCATGCCCAACTGGGCGCCGGACACCGTCCTCACCTGCGGCGACAAGCAGCCCGTCTACAAGGATGGCTACGCCTACTTCACCGGCGAATGGCATGAGGGCGACATGATCCGCCTGCACATGCCGATGATGATCCGCATGGTGGCCGCCAACCCCGCCGTCCGCGAGGACGTGGACAAGGTCGCCTTCATGCGCGGCCCGGTGACCTTCTGCGCCGAAGAGGTGGACAACGGCGGCAACTTGCACATGCTGCGCGTGGACACCCGCGACATCGGCGACCACGGCGAAGGCATCGTCCGCGAGTTCGACTTCGACACCTTCGGCTACGAGACCGTGCGCCTGCACGTCCCCGCCCGCCGCCTGCTGCCCGCCCAGACCGAGGAGCTCTACACCCCCTGGCAGCGCCCGCAGGAGGAACCCACGAAGATCCACCTCGTCCCCTACTACACCTGGGCCAACCGCGGCGAGGGCGAAATGCTCGTGTGGCTGCGGAGGAAGTAAATCAATCCCTGACCATCCGGTGGCTGTGCCGGATGGTTTTTTATGCGCCATTGGTCAGGAAGATCACACGTTTCCCCTTTTTCTGTGCGTATCGAAACGTTTGATACACGCCGCCAAAATCACGTCGCACACAGGCAATCACTACATCTGCTTGATCGACCATCCACCGATTTCTTCTGACAATGGCCGCTTTGGGATGCGCCTGTTCACAGCTTGACGGAAATATGATGTCATCGTACATACCCGCCAGTACCCGTCCTTCCGTATTCAGGCGGTTTGTCATATAGGGAAGCACCAGGCACAAGCTGATGTTCCTGTGAGGATGTTTTCCCTTCAGTCTGCGCACACATGCTGTACACAGGCTGTCAAACTCACCGTGCCCGCCCACCATAAAGGCTATCGTCCCCACTTCCGAAGCCAACTGCTCTATCTGCAAGAAAAGTTGTTCAGATAACCCCGTTATCATCATCTGCCGATGCCCCGCAAACGTACAGACCATGTCATCCCTCCGCAAAATAATCTATTTCCGTATTCTACGGCTTCAGATTATTATACAATCCTTCTCCGATGTTTACAATATTCCTGAGAAAGATTGTAAGGGAGATTGAAGCATGGAGCTTGACTACAAGAGTATCGGCCAGCATATTCGCAGCTGTCGGCTCCGAACAGGCATTTCGCAGGAGCAGCTGGCAGAGCAGACCGGCATATCCCCGACGCACATGAGCAACATCGAAACTGGCACAACCCGCGTCAGCCTGACCACCCTTGTCAGCATCGCCAACGCCCTGGGCGTGACCGCCGATACCCTTCTGTGCGACAGCCTGACCCATGCCCGCGCGCCCTATGAACGCGCCTACGACGAGCTGCTCTCCGACTGCAATGCCCACGAGCTTCGTCTCATCACTTCAACCACCAGCGCCTTGAAGGCCGCCCTGCGCACCAAAGGCAACTGACAACCAACAAACCAACCGCCGCCCGGCACAGCAAACAGCGCAGCCGGACGGCGGTTTTCCATATCCATCTGTCCCAGTCCCACCATTCAAGGCTCTCCCTTGGGGAGAGCTGTCCCGAAGGGACTGAGAGGGTCTCTCCCTTGGGGAGAGCTGTCCCGGAGGGACTGAGAGGGTCTCTCCCTTGGGGAGAGCTGTCCCGGAGGGACTGAGAGGGTCTCTCCCTTGGGGAGAGCTGTCCCGGAGGGACTGAGAGGGTCTCTCCCCTCCGCAGGCACGCTGCCCTGTTGCAAAAGACAAGCAGGCCGCCCGATACGCACTGTACCGGGCGGCCCATTCTGATGCAATTCAGTCGATCACCAGCTCCACCGGGCAGTGGTCGCTGCCCATCACATCCGCGTGGATGCAGGCGCTCACCAGCCGCTCGCGCAGCTTCTCCGAGGCGATGAAGTAGTCGATGCGCCAGCCGACGTTCTTCTCGCGGGCCTTGAACATGTAGCTCCACCAGGTGTAGGCGTCCACGGCGTCCGGGTGGAAGTGGCGGAAGGTGTCGATATAGCCCGCGTCCAGCACGGCGGTCAGCTTGTCGCGCTCCTCCTGGGTGAAGCCGGCACTGCGGGTGTTGCTCTTGGGGTTCTTGAGGTCGATGGGCTTATGGGCGCAGTTCAGGTCGCCGCAATAGACGACCGGTTTGCTTTCCTCCAGCGTGCGGATGTAGCCCAGGAACGCGTCCTCCCAGGCCATGCGCCAGTCGAGCCTCGTCAGCTCCCGCTGGCTGTTGGGCGTGTACACCGTAACGAGGTAAAAGTCCGCAAATTCCAGGGTGATGACGCGGCCCTCGTGGTCGAATTCCTCCACGCCGATACCATAGCGCACGCTGATCGGCTCCACCTTCGTGAAGATGGCCGTGCCGGAGTAGCCCTTCTTCTCGGCGTAGTTCCAGTACTGGTGATAGCCGGGCAGGTCGAGGTCGTGCTGACCAGCCTGCAGCTTGGTTTCCTGCAGGCAGAACACGTCCGCGTCCAGCCGGGCAAAGTCCTCCATGAAGTTCTTGCCGAGGATGGCGCGCAGGCCGTTGACGTTCCAGGAGATGAGCTTCATTCGGTATCCTCCGATGCTTATTCGATCCGGGACGCCTTTGCTACGATCTCGCTCAGCGACGCAGCCAGCGGTCCCTCCACGGGGACGAACATCGCCTTCCCCTGCCGGTAGAGCGCTTTCACCTGCTGCAGATCCTGCGCCTGACCATCGACCACAATCAGCCATGTCACCCGCAGCGTCTCACGCCGGGCGCACCGCAGCACATTCAGCTCCATGCTGCGCACACGGCGGGTCAGCAGGTTCTCCTCAAAGACCTTGCCGTCCTCCACCCAGAAGCGTTTCCACAGCCCCACAGGCCGCGTCAACATCAGCGCTGCCAGCACATTGCCCATCAGCAGGCCGATGAGGATAAAGAGCTTCGGCTCAGAAGCAACCCGCAGCCAGATCCCGATCAGCTCCATGATCAGCCAGCCCGCCGTCATCGCCAGCGCCATTTTCACAAAGGGAGTCCCGATCCAGTATTTCTTCATTTTCACCCCTCCTCATCTGTTATGACGCGCAAGAGGACAAAAACGTTTCACAATCCATATACACCGATCCGGCATTTCTGAAACACCATCAGCCAACGATACCGGGCACCTCGTAGCGGATGCGCATCTTCGGCGCCTCCTGCAGCACGGCACGGTAGTTCACGTCCCAGTCGACGCTGCCGTCGTTGACGTTCACGCCGTCAGCCGGGGGCGCGAAGACGCGCAGGGTCATCTCGCAGGGCGCGTCGATGCTCTTGCCGAAGAAGGCGCTCATCAGGTCGATGGTCTTCGTCTTGGGGGCCTTGTAGAACCACTTGCCGTTCAGCTCCACCATCAGGCCGATCTCCTGCTCCACGGTCATCTCGCAGAACTCGGGGTTGGCCTCGAAGTGCACGGGAATGGCCAGGCCGTCCGCGTCCTCCGAGCCGCCCCAGCGGAGCTTCGCCGGGAAGGAGACCTCCTCGCCCTCGGTCATTTCGGGCATGAACCAGGCGTCGTGCAGCACCTCGTCGCGGTACATGGCCAGCATGGGCTGCTCGATGCCCACGGCGCTGTTGTTGGGGTCCTCGATCTCCAGGCCCAGGCGGCCGCGGTCGCGGAACTGGTACAGGCTGATGCCGCGGAACCAGTCCACCTTGTTGTCGCGCCAGTGGTGGGCAAAGCGCACGACGCTCTCGCCCTGCATGCGGGGGCCGGTCACGTCGCCATCGGTGTTGAACTCGGCGGTGATCATCGGCCGCTTCTCGCCCGCCAGCTCGCAGGCGCGCTTGTAGGTGCGGGTGAACTGATCCACCAGCAGCTGCACGCTGTCGCACTTCCAGCTCTTCTGGACGTTCTCCGGCTCCGCCACGTCATAGGGCCAGCCGTAATGCAGCGCCAGGTAGGTGTCGCAGCTCCAGAAATCCGCCACCTCATAGCAGCCCCTGAAGGCATCCTCCTGCTCCATATGGCCGTCGGGCTTGCCCCAGCCGCCGCAGAAGATCGTGCGGACATTGGGCGCTTCCGCCTTGATGATGCCCACAAACCTGGCGAAGAACGCGCCGACCTGCTCGTAGGTGTAGCGCTTGTTGTGCTGGAACCAGTTGCCGCAGCACTCGTGGTTGATGCGGATCATCATGCGGCCAAAGGGCTTGAGCTGACGGGCGATCTCCCGCAGCTCCTCGTCCGTCAGGCCGCAATCCAGCGTCAGGGTCAGCAGCACCTCCTGGCCGTGGCGGCGGATGTCCTTCATCTGCTCGAAGGGCTGGCCGTTCACGCCATAGGGGAAGTAATCGTCATAGGGGTAGTCCCACGCGAAGGATACGTTCCGGTCCGCCCACGCTTCGCTGATGCGCGCAGGCCATTCCGCGTCGTGGGGATAGTAGGTGTACATGATGTTCACCGCGCAGTGGGGCCTGCCCAGCTTGTGCAGGATGTAGTCCTGGTTCACATACTCGGCACGCTCGCTGCCATCGCCCAGGTACAGGGCGCACTTGGCCGCGCCCATGTGAAGCTTCTTCATCGTGATCCTCCTTGGCGCAGGGATTCCCGCGCGAATTCAGTGGTCAGTCTTCGTCTTCCTCGGTCAGGCGGCCCAGCACATCGCTGTGCATCTCCACCATGCGGCTGACGACCTCCTGCAGGTACAGGCGATCCAGCCCGCTCAGGGCCGGGTCCGTTTCAACGCACTCCCGCAGGGCAATGCGGTCGCCCCGGGCGGCCAGGGCAGCCAGGTGGCTTGCGCTGTCGATTTCCTCGCACATGTCCGCCAGCGGCAGGGGCAGCTCCGTCCCGTGAGGCACGATCGCGCCAGCCCGCTGGGTCAGCGTCGCCTCGATCACCGCCGAACCCGGCAGATCGGGCAGCTCGCCGTTGTTGCGGCGCGTCACGGCGGGAATGTCGCAGTCCGTGCCCTGCAGCAGCGCCAGGGCCAGCTGCATGGGCCGCAGGGGCGTCACCTTGGAGAGCAGCAGCAGCTGTGCCATCTTGCCCTCCTGATCCGCAAGGCCCTTGTCGCCCACGGTATTCATCCACAGGATGCGCTCCTTGCGCCGTTCGACGCTCTCGCCGAAGGCAGGCTCCTCCTCGGGGATGTAGTCCTCCTGGGCGGGCATCCACTCGGCATGGGCAGTCACGTCGCCCACGGGGATGGCCCCGTACCAGCCCAGCCAGCGCTTCGCCAGGCGACCCAGCTCCTCTTCCTCCACCATGTCGGTGAGCAGGGGCAGCAGGTCGTCGCCGGTGTTCGCGTCCGTCAGGCTCAGCAGCCAGGCAAAGCCCGGCAGGCCCGCGATGGTCGCCTGCAGGTCCGCCTCCTTGCAGTTCAGCTTCGCAGCGATGGCGTCCAGGCCGTTTCCGCCGCGCAGGGGCGTGCGGCCCAGGCTGAAGCAGCGGAAGCCCGCGCCCTCGAACACCCGCGTGATCCGTCCCACCGGCTGGCCCAGGTTGATCACCAGCGCATCCGGGCAGTGATCCGCCATCGCCTCGCACAGGTCGAGGACGGTTTCACCCTGGCGCAGCGTGTGCATGAGTCCCCCGATGCCGCCGTTGACGCGGGCCTGGTCCGTCAGGCCGGGATCGTCCTCCTCCACGCCGGAAAGGGCCTCGCGATCCATCTTGAAGCGGGAAGCCGCCATGCAGTCGCCGGCGTAGATGACGCAGTCCGCACCTTCCAGCACCTCGCGGCGGCGGCCGGACACGGTGAAAGCCGCCTTCAGCCCCTGCGTGCGCGTTGCTGCATCCCGCAGGACGGCGTCGCCGTACTTCTGCAGCACGTCCTGCATGGCGGCGTTCTTCTCCTCCATCGCGACCTCGGCAGACTGCCTGCCCGCAAAGAAGAGATCCGCCAGCAGGCCGGGAAGCATCATGGGGATATCCTGACCGATCAGAGCGATTTTCATGGGCTTACCTCCGGTGAAATGCAAACCGGGAGGGGGCCCGCACGTGCGGACCTCCCCCGGCAGATGATGTTACTTCGCCACGCGGATGGCCACAACGGCCTTCTGGTCGTTGATCTTCCACTCCTGGGCGGTGTAGGTGTCGTCAGCCTCGCCCACCTCAACGGTCAGGGCCAGGGTGCCATTCCTGATCATGTCCAGGCCGGTGGCGATGGCAGCCGCCAGCTTTTCGCCGCAGGCCACGCGCACGTCGATGCGGTCGGTCACGTCGAAGCCGTTGTCCTTGCGCATGGTCTGGATCTTGCTGATGACCTCGCGCACATAGCCCTCGTTGATCAGCTCTTCGGTCAGGTTGGTGTCCAGCACCACCATCACGCCGCGATCCTCCTGGGCGACGAAGCCAGGCTTCTGCATGGGCGCGGTCAGCACGTCCTCGGCAGCCAGCTCCACCAGGGTGCCGTCCAGCTCAAAGGACACGATCTCGCCGCGGGCGAAGGCGTCCACCACGTCGTTGCCGTCCATGGCAGCCAGCTGCTGGCCGATCTTGCCCAGGAGCTTGCCGTACTTGCGGCCCAGGGTGCGCATCTGGGGCTTGAGCTGGTAGGTGGTGTAGTCGCGGGTGTCGTCGGTGAAGACGACGGACTTCACGTTCAGCTCATCCTCGCACAGGGCCTGATAGTCCGCGCCGAAGGACGCGCCCTTGACGAACAGACGGGCGGCGGGCTGGCGGGTCTTCATGTTGGCAGTAGCGCGGCAGGCGCGGCCCAGCTGCACGGCCTCCACCAGCGCGTCCATCTGCTCTTCCATTTCCTTGTCGATGCGGCTCTCGTCCGCCACGGGGAAGTCGCACAGGTGCACGGAATCGATGGCGCCGGGCACGTTGGCCACGACGAGGTTCTGGTAGATGTCCTCCGCCATAAAGGGGATGAAGGGCGCGCAGACCTTGCTCAGGGTCACCAGCACATGGTACAGGGTGGCGAAGGCGGCTTCCTTGTCACCGGCCATGCCCTTGCCCCAGAAGCGCTCGCGGCCGCGGCGGACATACCAGTTGCTCAGCTCATCCACAAAGTTCTGGATGGCGGTGGCCGGCTCGACGATGTCATAGGCTGTCAGGCAGGCGTCCACGCGCTTGATCAGGCTGTTGAGCTTGGAGAGGATCCACTTGTCCATCAGGCTCAGCTCCACGTCCTCCAGCTTGTGGGCGTTGGGATCGAAGCCGTCGATCTGGGCGTACATGGAGAAGAAGGAGTGCACATTCTGCAGGGTCGCCAGGAACTTGCGCTGCACCTCCTGCACGGCCTCCTTGGAGAAGCGCTTGGGCAGCCAGGGCGCGGCGGTGGTGTAGAAGTACCAGCGCAGAGCGTCGGCGCCATAGGCGTCCAGGGCCTCGAAGGGGTTGACGACATTGCCCAGGTGCTTGGACATCTTGCGGCCCTCGGCGTCCTGCACGTGGCCCATGACGATGCAGTTCTGGAAGGGCGCACGGTCAAACAGCAGGGTGCTGATGGCCTCCAGGGTGTAGAACCAGCCACGGGTCTGGTCGACGGCCTCGGAGATGAAGTTGGCGGGGAAGTTCTTCTCGAACAGGTCCTGATTCTCGAAGGGATAGTGCCACTGGGCGAAGGGCATGGAGCCGGAATCGTACCAGCAGTCGATGACTTCCTTGACGCGCTGCATTTCGCCGCCGCACTTTTCGCAGCGGAGCTTCACAGCGTCGATGAAGGGACGATGCAGCTCGATGGCTTCGCCGGGATCAGTCACGGCCATCTCGCGCAGCTCCGCGCGGGAGCCGATGACGTGCATGTGGCCGCAGCCGCACTGCCACACGGGCAGGGGCGTACCCCAGTAGCGCTCGCGGGAGAGGCCCCAGTCGTGGACGTTCTCCAGCCAGGTGCCCATGCGGCCCTCGCGGATGTTCTCGGGCATCCAGTTGATGGTGCGGTTGTTGCGCACCAGCTGGTCGCGCAGCTTGGTCATCTCGATGAACCAGGTGGGGCGGGCGTAGTACAGCAGGGGCGTGTCGCAGCGCCAGCAGAAGGGGTAATCATGCTCGAAGGGCTGGGGCTTGAAGAGCAGGCCGCGCTTCTCCAGCTCCTCCAGGATCATCGGGTCGGCCTTCTTCACGAACACGCCGCCCCACAGGGTGTCCTCGGTCATACAGCCCTGGTTGTCCACGAAGTTGACGAAGGGCACGCCATTCTCGCGGCAGACGCGGTTATCGTCCTCACCAAAGGCGGGGGCGATGTGTACGATGCCGGTACCGTCGGTCATGGTGACGTAGTTGTCCGCCACGACGAACCAGGCGTCCTTGTCCACCTTGCCGCGGGCAAAGTCGAACAGGGGCTCGTAGTGCATGCCGCACAGGGCCTGACCGGGCATCTCCTCGTGGATCATGACCTCCTGGCCGGGGAAGCAGCTCTCGATGAGCGCCTTGGCCATGATGTAGGTCTTGCCGTCCTCGGCGGTGAACTTCGCGTAGGTATCGGTGGGGTTCACGCACAGAGCAAGGTTGCTGGGCAGGGTCCAGGGGGTGGTGGTCCAGGCCAGGAGGTAGGTGTTCTCAGCGTCCGCGACCTTGAAGCGGACGTAGGCGGACACTTCCTTCACCAGCTTGTAGCCCTGCGCCACCTCGTGGGAGGACAGCGCGGTGCCGCAGCGGGGGCAGTAGGGCACGATCTTGTGGCCCTGATACAGCAGGCCCTTCTCGTGGATGGTCTTCAGGCTCCACCACTCGGACTCGATGTAATCGTCATGGTAAGTGATGTAGGGGTGCTCCATGTCGACCCAGTAGCCCACCTGCTCGGACATCTGCTCCCAGTCGTGCAGGTACTTCCACACGGACTTCTTGCACTCGGCAATGAAGGGCTCGATGCCGTAGGATTCGATCTGGGGCTTGCCATCCAGGCCCAGGATCTTCTCCACCTCCAGCTCCACGGGCAGGCCATGGGTGTCCCAGCCGGCCTTGCGCAGCACGTTCTTGCCCTTCATGGTCTGGAAGCGGGGGAAGAGGTCCTTGATGACGCGGGTCTCGATGTGGCCGATGTGGGGACGGCCGTTGGCAGTCGGCGGGCCATCGTAGAAGGTGAAGGTCTCGCCGTCCTTGCGGTGGCCGAAGGAGCGGCGGATCACGTCACGCTCGCGCCACATCGCAGCGATTTCCCGCTCGCGGGCGGGGAAGTTCATGTCGGTTGCAACTTTCTTGTACATGGTAAACCTCCTGTAGTTCGGCCATCCTTCGGCACAAGCCGAAAGCTGGCTACGCTCAGGCAATGCAGGCATTGCCTCAAAGCATCGACAAAGTCGATGGTTTGCAGACCTTCAAAAAAGTCTGCAAGCCAAGGCGGCAAAGCTGCAGATCCGGGAGTTCACTTCGCGGTAAATGACCGGATCTGCAGCTGCAGCCAACGCAGGAAGCATCATTTCCGGCACCCCTGCCGGAAAGGATGCGGTTGCGGGCTTTTTCGATGGTCTGAGGCATTGCAGGCATTGCCTCTCGCCAGTCGGGCTTCACCCGACCTGTCGGGGCTGGATCCCAAAAGAAAATCCGCCCCAGCAAACATCACTGGGACGGATGATTTCACTCTATCCGCGGTACCACCCAAGTTTGACGGCAAGGCCGCCCACTCTGCGCATGCAAGTTCCCTTACACGCCTGCCCTGTATCGGGAGCGCCCGGTCGCGCCTACTCTGTTCAGCCCGACTCACTCCGGGGTGATCTGCATGCCCGGGCATTTCCCGCCCGGACGACCCGCTTTCCTGCCGGGCTTCCACCAACCCCCGGCTCGCTGAAGGTGCGCGACCTCGCCGTCCCCATCAACATGAATGTATCTCGGGCATCACTGCCCTTGAGACCCTATTATAGCTGAGGTTTGCAGATTTTGCAAGAGGGCAGGAGAAATTTCGCTTCAACATCCCGGCAGCTGCGCTCCCGGGATTCCCGAATGCCCGCCCTTCACGCCCGCTGCCGGATCGTCTGTATCTTCCCCCCGGCGATCACCAGCCGCCAGTCGCACAGCGCGAGGGCGGCGGGGCGGTGCGTCACAGCGATGCAGCTGCGTCCCGACAGCGCCTTCAGCCGCGTCAGCACCGTCTGCTCGAGCGATTCATCCAGCGCGGATGTGCACTCATCCAGCAGGAGAATCGGCGCGCCGCTGAGCACCGCACGGGCAATCGCCAGCCGCTGTGCCTGCCCCTCCGACAGGCCCGCGCCGTTCTCCCCCAGCTCGGTTTCAAGCCCCTGTGGCAGCTGGGGCAGGTATTCGTCCATCGCGCTGATGTAGACGGCGTTGTCGATCTCCGCCTGCGTCGCGCCGGGATTGACGATGGTCAGGTTCTCCCGCAGCGTGCCGCTGAGGATCAGGTTCCCCTGGGGGACATAGGCGAACAGCCGCCGCGTCGCGCGGCCCAGCGGGATGCGCTCCCCTCCCCGGCTGGCATACATCACGCCGCCGTCCGGCTGGTACACGCCCAGCAGGAGCTTGAGCAGCGTGCTCTTGCCCACGCCCGAGGGCCCGGTGATCACCGCGAAGGCGCCCCGGGGCAGCTCGAAATCCGCCTCCTGCAGGATCTCGTCGCTGTCATAGGCAAATGTCAGCTTCTGCGCGCCGAGGGCGTTCAGCTCTGCATAGAGCCCGCGCGCGTCCTCCACCACGGAGGCCGGCTCACCCTGGATCGCGTCCAGCTCCATCAGCCGCTCCGCCGCGGCCACCATCGCCACATACTGCGGCATAACGCCCGACAGATTCACAAAGGGGGTCTGCAGCTGGCTGACCAGCTGGGTCACCGCCGTCAGGGAGCCGAAGGTCATCTGGCCCTGCAGCATCCGGTAAGCGCACCAGACCAGCGCCATGAATCCCACCCCGTAGGCCATGACGCTGACGCCCGTGTTGACCACCACGCCGACGTTCTTGCGCTTGCGCTGGATGGCGTAGCGCTGCTTCAGCAGCCCATCCGCCCGGCGCTCCACCTCCTGCGATACGTCCATGGCCTGCACCATCAGGAGCTTCTCCATCATCTCCTGCAGGAAGGCGGATACCTTGCCATCCTGCTCGCTGACCCGCTTGTTCAGCTCCTTCAGGCAGCGCCGCATCAGGCCCGTCACCGCCACCACGGCAATGCCCAGCAGCGCCAGCAGGCCCGTGAAGCGCGCATCGATCGTCCCCAGCACGACAACCGCCGCCACCAGCTTCGTCACCATGGCCGCCACGCTGGGCAGCACGCTGATGACGCCCTCATCCACCTTGGATACATCGTTGTTCAGCCGGTTCAGCAGCTCCGCGCTGTGGTATTTCCGCACCTGCTCATACTCGCCGTGGAGCAGGCCGTGGAGCAGGCGTTTTTTCCAGTCCAGATCCAGATCCGCGCGGAGCTTCTCCCTGAGGTGGCGCGAAACGGTCATGCTGACCAGGATGGCCAGGATGATCGCTGCCTGGTACAGGCACGCGCGCCAGAATGCATCCATGTTTCCGGCCGTCGCGCTGTCGATCACGCCGCGGGTACCCAGCGCGAACAGCACGGTAAACAGCGCATTCCCCACCTGCGCTGCCACCAGCGCCAGCAGCATGGGAATCCGCCTGCGTATCCGCTTCACGATCCAGAGCAAGGGCATCCGCTTCATTTCAAATGCCTCCGAAGCCATTTTTTCGCGCGCCAGGCCACGCTGCGCAAGGGGAAGATGGCACACCACACCCGGCAGTACAGCCTGTAAATTGCCGAGTCCACCGGGATGCGCCTTTCGTCCCGGTAGAATGCGCTCACCAGCGCCACGATCTGCTCCCGCCTGACCTGCTCCCGGGTATATGTGTTGTCCCCCAGGCAGATGTAGCAGTCCTCCCGCACCTCCACGATGCGGTGCATCACATACTTCCCGCGCGGGCCGATGTACATGGGCAGATCGTACTTCTTCAGTTCCGGCGGCGCTTTCACCAGCTCCACGCTGTCCCTGCGCTGGCGGAGCATGGGCATCATGCTCGTGCCTGAAAAGCCCACATGGCGGATGGCCTGCCCGTCCGTCAGACTGGGGATCAGCGTTTCCACCAGCTCGGCTGCCTGCACCTTGTGTTCAGTCAAGGAAGCCATTGTCGCTCAGCTTTCTGACAAAGTTCTGCACGCTGCGGCGCGCCGTGGCTTCGTCCACATCGTACTCCGCCAGCAGCGCGGCCACCAGGGCGTCCTCGTCCGTCTCCGCCTGCATATGCTCCCACAGGAAAGCGCCGGTGTCGTTCAGCTTGATCATCGTATTCATGTCCAGATCGCCCGCGATCGGCAGCACCACAACCTGGCCGCCCACCTTGCGCAGGATGAATCCCTTCTTCAGCTTCATGCGTTCTCGTCCTTTCTGATGCCCGCCATGGTCTCGTAGGCGATCACCGCCGCCTCGCGCTCCATGTTGCATTCCAACTCGTAGAATACCACCTGCTGCGCCAGCCTGTCAAGCAGCTCCATGTAGTGCAGCATGCGCTGCCGGTTCAGCGGGCGGTTGCTCTGCTGGATCAGCATGTCCACCGCCTCCCCGGCCGGGATGGGGCGGATGCGGTTCTCCGCGCCCCGCCGCAGGATGCAGATGGCCCTGAGGGGCGCAGACACGTTACTGCCCAGGCCATGCTTGCCATTCCAGGGCGAGCCGTAAGCCGTCACGCCCGTATCCCCCATATGGAGGAAGGGCTTGTCGTCGTTGATCATCACCGCCCGGTCGCCCAGCACCTCGCGCCACAGCCGCGTGTGGGTGGACTTGCCCGTGCCGCTCCTGGCCGTGAACAGGTACGCCACGCCATCCACCGCCACCACCGAACCGTGGAACAGCAGCGTGTCGTGGTCGAAGAGGTGCTCGGCGATCTTGCGCTGCACGGCGGTGGTTTCCAGATACGCATCCGGGAAATGCCGCGGAGGAATGCCCTCCAGCCGGTCCTCGCGCTCGCTCTTTTCGCGCTCGAAGCGGATGTCCTCCGCCGAAATGGACACGGCGAAATCCGGCGCATCCTCGCACAGGTACGCCGCGCAGTACGTCCGGGTGGAATCAAACATGGCCGAAACCGCCGCCACCTGCCCGGCGATCCGGATTGCAAACTCGGTCATCGCGTTCCTGCCTCTCCACTGTTGCACTGGAGCAGACACCGACTGCACCGATGTCTGCTCGAATACAACCCCAGAAAAGGATGAGCCCCGGCGGCTTGCGCCGCCGGGGCTTTGTCTGATCAATTAGAACAGATCGGTGGTGTTGGGAGGCAGGGTCTCAGAAGCGGTGATGACATCCATAACCTCAAACTTCTCAACCTTGATCTCAGCCATTTCGAACTTCATTTTGGGTTTCTCCTTTCCTG
>JAFQQT010000076.1 GCA_017410455.1 Clostridia bacterium | reverse complement strand
GGCGCATCTACACCACCCCCGGCTCCCTGGAGAAGTACCAGCTGCCCGGCTTCCAGGCCGCTTGCGACGCTGGCGTTTCCTCCATCATGCCCTGCTACTCCCGCGACACCACCGATCCCCGCTCCGTTGAGCAGTCCTACCGCGGCGTCGTGATCCCCGTGGATCAGGTCGGTTCCGCTTACTCCTACACCATGATGCAGACCCTGCTGACCGAGGCCATGGGCTTCAAGGGCTTCATCAACACCGACTCTGGCATCATCGAGACCCAGACCTACGGCGTTGAGACCCTGTCCCTGCCCGAGCGCTACGCTCAGCTGATCAACAACGGCGTTGGCGCCATCGGCGCTGGCTTCGACTGGGCTCACGTGACCACCGCTCTGGAGCAGGGCCTGATCACCGAGGAGCAGCTGACTGCTGTGTCCGTGTCCCGTCTGACCCGTGAGATCGCTCAGGGCCGTATCGACAACCCCTACACCGATCCCGCTGCTGCTGACGCTATCCGTCTGGCCAACACCACCGGTGAGGCTGGCGAGAAGGCCTACCTGTCCGAGCAGAAGTCCGTTGTTCTGCTGAAGAACAAGGGCAACGTGCTGCCCCTGAATGACACCTCCAAGAAGGTGTACATCGCTTCCTTCACCGGCAAGGGCGAGAGCGAGGCGACCCTGGCTTCCCTGGCTGCTGAGTTCGCCGCCCTGGGCTTCACCGTGGTGGAGGACATCGAGGATGCCGATATCGCTTACCTGGACGTGCAGCCCACCTACAACGGCACTACGGGCAGCAACACTGCCATGGGCGTGATCGACCTGGTGGAAGAGCTGGAAGTCCCCGCTGTCTACACCAAGGGCCTGCGTCGTGACGGCGTTGAGCACGCCACTCAGATCCCCACTGGCGAGCTGATCGAGGTCACCACGCTGGAAGAGGTTGAAGAGATCGCTGAGATCGCTGAGGAAATGCACGCCAAGGGCGGCGTTGTGATCGCCTCCATCAAGGTCACCCAGCCCTGGATCCTGACCAACCTGGAGCCCTACTGTGACGGCCTGATCGCCCAGTTCGGCGTCTCCGTGAAGGCTCAGGTGTCCGTCGTGACCGGCGCTTACAATCCCACCGGCAAGCTGCCCATCACCATGGTCAGCTGCAACGAAGTCATCGCCACCCGTTGGGAGTACCTGGAGGACGGCCGCATCTACGAGATCTGCGTGTCCCCCAACGACGTCCCCGGCTATGACAAGGATCAGTACATCGATCCCGCCATCCTGGAGACCGTGCCCGGCGGTTCCTACGCCTACTGCGACTCCGAGGGCAACTACTACAAGGCTTGGTTCGGCCTGAGCTACTAAGATCTGATCATCAGGGGGCCTGAGGGCCTGGCTGTCAGGCCCCCCCTGATGCATTCACGAAAGATGCGCCAGAGGCGTCCAGCGCGAGCCGGAGCAATCCGGTTGGATGCCTCTGGTGCATTTCAGTACTGCAATATGCTGTGCCGGGACGCATGCGTGTGTGTTTCCGCCGGGAACATACGCTCCTGCGCCCCAATGAAACGAAAACGAGGTGCCCGCGATGAAGAACCTGAAAACCCTGCTGTGCCTGATGCTGTGTCTGCTGCTGACGCCTTCCCTGGTCTGCGCGGAGGAAGCGGCCATTGCCACCGTCAACGGTGAGTCCATCTCCTATGAGGATTACAACGCCATCGAAAGCGCCTACATCTATCAGTACCAGTTGGCTGGTGTGGACATGACTGATCCGACCTACTATGCTTATGTGCAGGATCTGGCGCTGACCTATGTGATTCAGCAGTGCCTGGTGAAGCAGGACATGAAGGCTCAGGACTGCTATGCCTTCACCCAGGAGGAAGAGACCTGGTGTGCCGAGCAGGGCAAGGCGGCCTGGGAGCAGGCTCTGGCGGATGTGGGCGAGATGCTGCGCGAATCCCTTGGCCTGGTGGAGGATGAGGATGTGGCCAGCTACGCCCTGTCCTACGCTGAAGCCCTGGGCGTGAACGAGCAGACCTATGTGGATGAGTACCGCACGCAGCTGGCGCTGGTGAAGTACTATGACTGGCTGCTGGGCGGCGCAGGCGTGAGCGACGAGGAAGTCCAGGCGGCCTACGAGGCGCGCGTGGCTGCCGGCGAGGCGCTGTATGCCAACGATGCCGCGGCCTTTGAGGAGGCCATCTACGCCGGTTCGGAAGTGTGGTACATGCCCGCCGGTTACCGCCGCGTGCTGCAGATCCTGCTGGTGGTGGAGGGCGAAACGGAAGAGGAGCGCCTGGCCAACGCGGCGGCGCAGGTGGCGCAGATCAACGCTCTGCTGGAGGCTGGCGAGAGCTTCCAGAGCCTGATCCCCCTCTACGGCTCGGACGCCAACTTCAACGACGAGGCGTTCTATCAGACGGGCTACAGCGTCCACCGCGATTCCGTCATGTGGGAAGATGCCTTTGTGGCGGCAGCTTTCGCCCCGGAGATGGTGGCTCCCGGCTGCTGGAGCCAGCCCTTTGCCAGCACCCTGGGCGTGCACATCCTCTACTACCTGGAGGACGTGCCCGGCGGTCCGGTGGAGCTGACGGAGGATATGCACGATATGCTGGCCTCTGTGATCTACGAGGAGCGCGCCTCCGAAGCCATGGCCCAGCGCCTCGATGTGCTGGCTGCGGAAGCCGATGTTGTGATCTACTGATCATCCTGTATAGCAGTAATGCGCCCGGCGGTCATATGGCTGCCGGGCGTTGCTGTGTGAAAATTCGTCGAAGAGGCAGGGGAAAAGACGGTTCGTGTGGAATTATTGAGGAAAACCCTGCGTCCATGCAGGGAAGAACAGGGAGGAACAACAAATGAAGCAGTACAAGGCTGTGGCGGCCCCCAAGAACATCACCGTCAGCAAGGGCGATTCCCAGGCGGCTTTCGATGCGTTCGCAGACATCATCAACCGTCAGGCGCAGGCGGGCTGGACCTACCACTCCATGAACACCATTACCGTGACCGAGAATCCCGGCTGCGGCCAGCAGCCTGTTGCGGTCAACCACTACATGCTGATCTTCGTGCGTGAAATCGATGGCCAGGCCGGCTGCATCTGATCGGGAGGTCGTATTCGACGCATCGCAGCTGGATGACCTGAACGCGGTGGCGCAGCAGCTGTTCTGCTCGGGCGCGCAGCCCTGGGAGCAGGGCTATCCGCGCGTGCTGGTCCGCCCGCCTGTCCGGTGGGGGCGTCTGCTGCTGAACTGTGCCGTGCCGCTGGCGGCCTGCGCGGCGCTCTTTGTGCTGCTGCGGGGCGTGTGGCCCGCATGGGCTGCGCTGCTGACGGCGCTGGGGGCGCTGATGGCATATGTGCTGGTGCGGCTGAAGAGCCTGATCATCGCGCTGGTGGAGCTCTACCAGCATTTCGCGCCGGACCACGTGCGCTGCAAGTGCCGCTTTGAGCCCAGCTGCTCCATGTACATGATTGGTGCGGTGCGCAAGTACGGCGCCTGGCGCGGCATGCGCAAGGGCTTTGACCGACTGCGCCGCTGCAACATCAACAACGGCGGATACGATGAACCGTAAAATCGGACAGAAAAGACGCTCGCTGCATACGGCGGGCGTCTTTTCTATTATGTACGTTTTCAGCCCAGTACCACGTCCAGCACCATCATCACCGAGAATCCAACGGCGAAGAGCACCGTGCCCACATGGCTGTGTTCGCCCTCGCTCATCTCGGGGATCAGCTCCTCCACCACCACGTAGAGCATCGCGCCTGCGGCAAAGGCCAGCAGGTAGGGCAGCGCCGGCAGGATGAGCCCGGCGGCCAGGAGCGTACAGACCGCGCCAACGGGCTCCACCACGCCGGAGAGCGCGCCCATCAGGAACGCCCGGGAGCGGCTCATGCCCTCCTCACGCAGGGGGATGGAGATGATGGCGCCCTCGGGGAAGTTCTGGATGGCGATGCCCAGGGAGAGGGTCAGCGCAGCGGCGGCGCTGATGCCCGCGTCCCCCGCCACCATGCCGGCCAGCACTGCACCCACGGCCATGCCCTCGGGCAGGTTGTGCAGCGCCACGGCGAGGATCATCATCGATGTGCGCTTGAGGTTGCAGGGCATGCCTTCGGGGCAGGTGGCATTTTGATGCAGGTGGGGCACGACTTTGTCCAGCAGCATCAGGAAGCCGAAGCCCAGCCACAGCCCCACCAGCGCGGGCACGAAGGACAGGCTGCCCATGCCGGCGGCCTGCTCCATCGAGGGGATGATCAGCCCCCACACGGAGGCGGCGACCATCACGCCCGCGGCAAAGCCGGTCAGCGCCCGCTGGAACGCGCGGGGCAGCTGTCTGCGGACGAAAAAGACGCTGGCGGCGCCCAGGGTGGTGCCCAGCAGGGGGACGAAGATTTCGCGGAGGATCTCAAACATCGCGGCGTACCTCGGTTCATGTAAGTTTGTGTCGCTGTAAGTATACCACGCTGCGCCGCCGGATGAAACCCCGTAAACGCAAAAAAGCCGCCCGGCACGGGGCCGGACGGCGGGGCGTCAGCTGAGGACGATGACGGTGAAGGGGGTGTTCCGGAACTTCATGCGGAAATGGTTGACATCATCGAGAATGGTATGCAGCATGGGAATGTAACCCGGAAGGGCGGGATCAATAGCCTGCTCACAGGTGATGCAGCGTGTATCAACGGCAGTTGCGGTACGCAGGAAGTCAGAAACAGCGTCCCGGTTGTGGCTGCGTTCCCCAAGGTCGCAGGCTTTGATGATGCGGCCGAAAAAGTCGTAGGGCATGGAACATCCGGTCAGGTCGGGAAAGGCAACGGTTCTGTCGGACATGGCGCACCTCACTGTTTTTCGGCGAATGGACTGCTGTGGCGCGAGTGTGCAGCTGACTTCAGTACAGCACGGATGATCTGCTCCTGCAAGCCGCAAGGCCTTTCGTGAGTGCGCCGGGGTGTGCCCTCAGTTCTCCATCGCCCAGTCGGAATCCCCCGCGCCGGGGGTGGTGGGGTCGACGATGACGCCCAGGGCGCTCAGCAGCGTCAGCAACGCGGTGACGGCCTGCATCACCGTGTCTTCGGTGAGGGCGGGCGCCACGTCCAGGAGCGCCAGCAGGTCAAAGGCGAAGGCGACCAGCGTCGCCAGGAGCGTGGCCAGCCACACGCGGTTGCGCAGGCGGACCTTCCAGTTGATTTTCAGGGTGAATGCCTCCTTTGTTCAGGGTCGGTGGTAGGTTTTGAGGTCGCGGACTTCGTGCTCCACCTCGTCCATGCGGCCTTCGAGGCGGAAGGTGCGCTCCACAACGCGGTTGTGCTGGCTGACGGCCTCTTCGAGCCGCTTGATGCGGTAGGTCGTCAGCGAGGAGGTGGCCATCACGCCGCCCAGGCTGCCCAGCAGGGTGCATGCGCCGGAAATCAGCGCGACGAGCACAGCGTCAGTCATGGCTCTCACCTCCCAGGGCGGCCCAGGTGAGGGGGCCAGCAACGCCGTCTGCCGCCAGGCCGTTGGCGCGCTGGAAGGCCCGGACGCATCTGCGGGTTTTGCGCCCGAACACGCCATCTGCCGCCAGGTCGTATCCGGCGGCCTGCAGGGCCTGCTGCAGGCGGGTCACGTCGGAGCCGGTATCGCCCCGGCGCAGGGTGGGGCTGCCGCCGGAGATGGGCGCGGCGGCCAGCACGCCCCAGTACTTCCACTTGCCCAGCTTGCTGTCGGCCTTCACGCGCATGCCCTCGGTGGAGGCATGGACGATGCGCAGCGGGCTGACGGACGTCACCAGGCCGATGTGGCAGAAGTCGCCCAGGCTGTCAGAAAACTTCGCGGGCGTTTCCGCCTTCCATTTGAAGACGGCCATGCCCGGCTGCAGGTCGCGGGCGGAGGCGATGGCGCCCTTTTGCGCCAGGTGCTTGCGCCAGATGGTGTTGCTGCCGTGGTAGATGCTCTCGCCCTGCAGGCGGAAGGCGCGCACGAACATGCCCGAGCAGTCGATGCCGCGCTCGTCGTTGGTGCCGGGGGAGGCGTAGGGCCAGCCGATGCAGGCCTCGAAGTCTGCAATCAGCTGCGGGATGTCGATCATGGGGAACCTCCTTGTCAGATCTTTTCGATCACTTTGAGGGTCACGGTGGAGTTCACCGCGCCGTTGTCGGGGAAGATGGCCAGGGTGTGGCGGCCGGTGGAGATCAGGCCGAGGTCGTCGCGCTGCAGGTAGGGCAGGGCGTCGAAGACCCCGGATGCGTATACGGAGGCGCTCACGGGGTTGCCGTCCACACGGATGGCGGTCACGCGCACGCCGTCGTCCGCGTCGAAGGATACGCGGCAGGCCAGCACGGCAGCCCAGTCCTCCACGCGGAAGTAGTGCTCGATGGCGGAAGCGGAAGTGCCCGCAGCGCGGTTCTGGGTGCTCACGTCGGAAACGCGGCCGCCCATGACGCGGCTGGCGGTGACCTCCTGCAGGAGGTCGGCGATCTCGTCGGAGGTATCGCGCTGGCGGTTGGACAGGGTCAGCGTGACGCGGCCGGGCTGGCCGATGGCGTCGGGGTGGCTGATGGCGACGATGCGCCCCCGCAGGGTCATGCCGTGATCGGGCAGGGCCAGGCGGCAGAGCTGCCCCAGGCGGAAGCTGTCGGCGGCCTCGCCCGTGGCGGCGTGCAGGTCGATGGCGTCTGCGGTGACGCTGACGGCGGGGGCGCTGTGGCGCTGCAGGTACTTCTCCGCCACGGCCAGCAGGGTGGGTGAATCGAAGATGCTCCCGGCGGTGAAGGTGCGCGCAACGCAGCCGTAGGCGGTCATGTCGGGCGCGTCCAGGTAATCCTGGCCGGTCAGCGGCGTGAGGGAGATGCGTTCGGCGCCCTGGCCCGCCCCGAAGGGGTAAACGCGGGTACACAGGTCGGTGGCGTCGGTGATGACGCGGACGCTGCTGAGGTTGCGGCGCAGGCGGCCTTCGCAGGCGTCGGCATCATCCATTTCGCGCAGGTGCAGCTTCCAGGGGAGGGCGGTCTGGTCGAAGGTGAGCATCAGCGTGTCGGGCAGCAGGTCGATAAGCTGCATCAGGGCGGAGAGCAGGTTCTGGCAGCCGCAGGTGAAGATCACCAGCGCATCCTCCGGCAGGGCCACGTCCCCCAGCGTCCAGCGGGGCTCACTCTGGCGGTCCAGCAGGGTCTGCAGCGCGTCGCGGACGCTGCCGGTGAAGGCCGTCGCAGGCACGACGCTGTCGGCCAGGGTAGCCAGGGCGTGTTCCATGCGCACCAGGCAGGACAGGCCGGGCAGGGCTTCCGTCTCCGTCACGCGGAAAACCCCGACGCTGCCGCTGCCGTCGCAGAGCTCGATCAGGTCGCGCACCTGCACGGCGGGACTGCCATCGGGCAGGGTCATCTCCGCCGTGGAGAGGGGCGCGAGGGTCAGATCCAGCCGCAGGTGCGCGGGGTTCAGGCGGCAGCGCTCCGTGCCGTCGCTGTTGAGCAGGCGGGGCAGGCGGATCATCACAGCAGCCGCCCCCTTGCATGGAAGGTGGCTTCAACTGGCTGATCGCCCGAAACGAGGAGCGCGGCGGCCCTGCCGCCATCGGCCAGCAGCAGGTCGCTGGAGTCGGGGGTGCGGTGCATCAGCAGGCTGGCGGCGCCGTCGGTGGCGTGCAGGAGCCCGTCCTCCTCCCACAGGCGGAAGACGCCACCCGGGGCGATGGCCAGGCCGCTGAAGGTCATGTGCGTATTGCCGCAGGTGATGGTGAGGGTGGTCAGCGGGTCGTCGCCGAGGTTCGTGACCTCGCAGGCGACGGGGACGTCCTCTGCGTCGCCGGGGAGCATCAGGGTCGCAGCGCCGATGGTGGTGACGGCGGTTTCCTCCGTCAGCTCCCAGAAGGGCGGCGCATAGGCGGTGAATTCCATGTGGATCTCGTCCAGCCAGCTCAGGGCGGAGAGCATGGGCAGCGTGTCGCACACCACGCGCAGCTGCTGGCCGAGGCGGTCGCTGGTGGTCAGCAGGCCGCCGGGGTCGCCCCAGGCGTGGAGCTTCTGCAGCAGGGCGCGGCGCTGTGCGGGGTCATAGACGGGGATGATGAAGCTGACGCGCACAGTGATGCTCTCGCGCACCCGGCGCAGCAGCCGCAGCCCGTGGCGCGTGGTGGGCAGGGTGGCGACGCGGCGGCGCGAGGGCAGTTCGGTCAGGTCGGTCACGCGCAGGGCCGGGTCGATGGATTCAGGGGTCACGCCGTTCAGGGCGCAGGAAAATCGCGGGGTCATCCGGTGTACCTCCTCTGGCGGACGGCGCGGGCGATCGCGGCGGATACGCGGGCGGTGACGTCCTGGTCGGAATCAGTGGCTTCAGGCTGCTGTGCGGGCCCGGGCGGCGAAGTGGGTTCCTGCGAGACGATGGGTGCGCGCAGGGCGGATGCGGGCAGCGGGTAAGCCGCCACGGTGGGGAAGGGTCTGGGGTTCATGGAGCCTCCTTTTGCAGGCGTTGGCAGATGGTATGGGCAATGTCCCGGGCGGGGCGGGCCGGGGGCGTGTCGGGCGGGAAGAGGGCGATGGCGTCGGGGAGAGCTGCGTCCCCGCCCATGCGCCAGAGCAGCTGTAGGGCGTAGAGGCGCTCAGCCTGCTCGCGCCGGGCGTGGCCGATGAGCAGGGCCAGGGCTTCCGCCGTGGGGCAGACCGTGCAGCGGGTCAGGACGGCGAGGATCTCCGCCGCCGTGCATTGCCCGCACAGATGAAAGAAGGCCAGCGCCTCCCGTGGGAAGCGCCGGCGCAGGGTCTCGGCGGAGGGCGCGTCGCCGCAGCCCAGGATGGTCATGGCGCGGCGGGCGTCGTCGGGGTGGCGGTTCATGGCGGCGGCCAGGGGCGCGGGGTCGGCATCAGGCTGGCTGGACAGGATGGCCAGGGCGGCGCGCACGCCGGGATCCTCCGCCATGCGGCACAGGGGCGGCGTGAGGGCCAGGAGCTGCATCAGCGTCATGTGTCCGCCACCTCCAGCCAGACAAGGCGGCAGGGCAGGCCGGTCTCCGCCGGGCTGCGCTTTTGCGCCATGAGGGTGAAGGGGGCCTCGCCCAACCCGTCGCGATTGGCGCGCAGGACAAGCCCGCCGATGGAGATGGGACAGTGCAGCCCGATGGCCAGCAGCCCTCCGCCCGTGTCGCCCACCCAGCACAGGTCGCCGCAGGATTCCGGTGCGGCGGCGGGGACGGGGCGCAGGATGGCCATCCCATCGGCGGATTCGCAGGCAGGCTGGTTGAGCAGCATTGCCGCGTTGCCGGGGGAGATCTCCAGGAGCGTGCCGGAGAGGGAGACCTCCCAGCGCCCCAGCAGGGTCTCGCCCGGGGCGGGGGTGCGGCTGCCGCGGGTTGCGTCCAGCACGATGGGGACGCAGCGGAATTCGCAGCCCGCCTTCGTCGCGCCGATCAAATGGGATTCCTCCTGCATGGCGGCGGCCAGGAAAGCGGCGGGGTCGCCGGAGGCAAGGGCTTCGTCCAGGTCGACATTGCGCAGCAGCACGCCCTCGCCCAGCTGCAGATGCTGTGGCGTGCGGGCGTGGCAGGGGTCAAGCATCGCTTTCACCTCCCAGCATGCGCAGCTCGTGCTTCACGCACACGCCCAGGGCGCCCTCGCTCTCCGGCCATTCAGCGTTCATCCGGTCGCCGCGCAGCAGCAGGGCAAGGCCATCGCCGCAGGGGAGCTTCAGCCCGCCGGGCGGCACGAGCCTGAGCAGCGCATCTGCCAGGGAGAGGCGGTCCGCATGGCGGCAGGGTCTGGGCAGCCAGCCCGTCAGGGTCACCCGGCCAAGGCCGTGGAGGCTCGCCGCCGGGCGGATCTCCACCGTCACGAAGGGGAACTCCGCCTTCGGGGGCACAGCGTCAGCGGCCCATGTGCGATAGCCCGCCTGGCTGAGCAGCGCAGTCAGCTGCCGGGAAAGCTCGGTCAGCATGCGTTCACCAGCCTTTCCACGGGGGCCTGGGCGAATTGCAGGCCGGAGAAGGCCGGGGTGCGCATGCCGTCGGACGCGCCCGTGACGCGCCAGAGGGAGCCGTCGCGCTCGCGGCGCACATAATCGCCAGAAATCAGGGTCACGTCGGTCTCGTGCAGCAGCACCGGGCGCAGGGCGAGGGTCGCGCGGCCGCCGGCGGGAATCTCCTCCCCGCAGGTGTGGGTCAGCGCGCCCTGGAAGCTGGTCACGGGCGTCCAGCGGACCGTTTCGCCGCCCAGCTCATCGGGTTCGGCGCTGCGCTCCAGGAGCATGAAGGATTCGTAGTAGTCCGTCAGCATCACAGGTTCACCTCCGTGTACATGCGGGTGTAGGGGGCCAGGGAGGCTGCGAAGGCCTCCGTCCAGTCCGTATGCCGGAGCGTCCGGCTGTATTCGCCGAAGCGCTCGCCGCTCAGGGCGGGGTCGGCGTGGTCCTTTGCCCATGCGGCGATCTCGCAGCACAGGCGGATGAAGCCCGCCGGCGGGGTCAGCAGGCAGATGCGCCCCTGCCAGCTGGCGTCTCCCGCGCCGGGCAGGCAGCCATACTCATCCAGTTGATGCACGCCGGCGAAGGGGCCGTCCAGCACGGCGATCCAGTCCCCGGGGGAGAGGAGGCCGTCGGGCAGGAGCTGGCCGTCCCGGGTCTGCCAGCTTTCGTCAAGGCGGCAGGATACGAAATAGTTGCGGACGTGGCGCATCACGTCGGGGATGGTCACGGTCATGGGATCCCTCCAATCAGCAAGGGGGAGACTGCCGCTGGGACAGCCTCCCCGGGTTCAGGGTCAGTCGGTGATGGTGTAGACGCACACGGCGGCGGGCAGGAGCACCTTCGCGCCGCTCAGGCACAGGCCCTTCACGCCGTCGGAGAAGCCGCGCTCGGGGCGGTAGGCGTCCACGCGGGTGATCTGGTTGGCGAAGGTGACGGCCTCGGGGGTCATGGCGATGATCTCGTCCGTCAGGTCGCCGCTGATGTAGAGGTCGAAGCCGGCGGCGCGGGCCACGGAGCCTTCCGCCAGGCGGTGGGCAGCGGCAGAGCTGCCGGTGATGAAGCGCTGATCCAACAGCAGCTCGGTCTCCAGCTGCGGGGGCAGGATCAGCTTGCGGTCCGTGCGGGGCACGCCGGCCTTGTCCATCTCGCTCTTGATCTCCAGGATCAGCGCGTACAGGCCGCCATCGGGGATGGCCTTGCTGGCCTTGACGCCCGCGCCCTCACGGATGACGCTGAGAATGTAGGTCTCCGCGTCGCGGGCCAGGCGGTCGGCGGCGTTGCGCATGGCGGCGTCCATCAGTTCGGTGCGGGCCTGCACGGCGTCCACGTCGTTGATGAAGAAGTTGTAGTACGCGCCGTGATCGATGGCGAGGGTCATGTCGGTGCCGGTGAGCTCCTCGGGGTCGTCGATGGCGACGGTGGGGTCGTAGGGCTTGACGGTGATGTCGCCCATGGTGTTGATGTGCACGGTATCGCCCCACTGGCGGATCTCGCCCTCATAGTTGCGGTTGCACAGGGCGCCGAAGACCAGCGCGTGCTGGAGCTTCTCCTGCAGGCGGGCGCTCCAGATCTGGGGGATGAAGTTGGTGATGGCCATAATGTGTGTTACCTCCGTTTATTGGGTTCAGGAGCGCTGCGCCAGGGCGGCGCAGACCAGGCTCCAGTTGTCGTTGATTTCGCCCGGGGACATGCGGCGTACGTCCTCCAGGGAGAGCGTACCGCCGTCCAGGGGCGGGGTGATGCGGTCGGTGGAGAGGGGGACGCGCTGGCTGAAGAAGCCGGCGTACTGCTCGCGCACCGGGGCCAGCACGGCGGATGCGTCGCGCAGGGACGCGCCGTCCCAGTCCTCCTCGGTGGTGGATACGGCCAGGGCCAGAAGAGGCGCGGCGGCTTCGTTCGCGCCCGAATCCACAAGGGCGGCGCGGATAACGGCCTGGCGTGCCTGGTGGGTGCGCTGCTGATCCACCTGGAGGCGGAAGACGTCGAATTCGCCCTGAATGCGGGCGGCTTCGGCCTGATGCGCGTCCAGCGCGTTCGTGTGGGCATCAAGGATGCGGCTGATGGCGTCCTCAGGCAGGTTCAGTTCCGTGAGGAACTCTCGGGTCAGGGTCATGGGGCTCCTTTCATTATGAATGTGATGGCTTGGCGGAAGCGCCCAGCAGCGTGGGGATGCTCTCGTCGCTGATGTAGGGGTTGAGCCGCAGGGCGGTCTCGTGGTCGATGTCCCCGCGCATGGCGGCGATGTCCGCGATGGTCTCCGATTCGTTGGCGATGGCCTGGCGGCGGAAGATCACGTCCTTGCAGGGGCAGCCGATGAGCTCCAGCAGCGCCGTGACGAACTGGCGCACCTGCCATTCGTAGCGGTTGGCCTTCAGGTTCATGCAGGAGGTGGATACGCGGATGGCGACGTTGGTCAGGCTCGAACCGGTCAGGGCGGACATGTCCAGGGCCATGTAGTCCTGGTAGAGGGCGTGCTCGAGCATTTCCAGGGCGGTGCGGCGCGCCTGGTAGGGCACCTCGATGGTGTGGGGCTCGGCGGTGGAGGCCTGGCCCGTGCCGTCGGCGATGTTCGCCACGGCCTTGAGGCGGTTGATCTGCTCGAGCATCTCGGCCACCTCGTCCATCGTGCCGCCGAAGTTGTTCAGCACCCAGTACACGTCGTTGGCGCGGTCCAGGTTATCGGCGAAATCGGAGAGGATGCTGTCGTAGGCGTCGATCTTGGCGCGGATGGCGGGGGTGAACTCGCTGCGCCCCTCGGGGTTGGCCCGCAGGGGGATCAGCGGCAGGCGGCTGTAGCCGGGCTCATCGGCGATGGTTTCGCCCAGCACATCCTGCCGCAGGGTGCGCCGGTAGGGCTGGCAGGGGCTGATGGTCACCAGCTTCCCCTTCTCGCGGCGGCACAGCGTCACCCCCGCGTCGGAGAAGATGCGCAGGTACATCGGCCGCGACGGGGCGATCTGCCAGAACTGCACGCCCAGCTTTGCCTCGCCGGTCATCTCATCCAGAAGGGGAAAGAAGCCGCTCAAGCTGTTGCGGGCCATCTGCAGCACCTCCAGGTGGTCGGTGTTCCAGTAGCCCCAGGCGCAGCCGTGGAGCAGGGCGCATTCGCCCAGGCGCTCCAGCTGGTGGTCGAAGTCCGCGCCTAGGCGGTCCTTCACCTGCCAGGGGAGGCTCACGCCCTCGGAGAGCAGGAACTGGTTCTGCTGGGTCACGAAGCGGAACAGGAAGCTGCTGCCGATGCGGTTGCCCACCACATCCTCGGCGGCAGCGCGGACGCGGCGGCGGCCCTGTTTGTCACGGGTCTCGGTCTTGCGGGCGCGCAGGATGGTCTTGCGGGCCACGCGGGTGTTCTCGCCCCGGAAGTAGCTGTTGGCTTCCAGGGCATGCAAAAAGCCGCGGGAAGCTTTGAACTGTCCCACGGCGCTGAGCAGCAGCTCCCCGCGGTCTTCCGCCGCGAGGTAGTCCTGCCAGGTTACGCTGGTAAACATTGTGGTTGCTCCTTGTCAAGTGCTTGTGCGTCGCGACAGCACGCGCAGCAGGGAGGCGGCGCTGTCGGGCGCGTCGTCGTGGGCGGCGTGCTCGGTGTAGTCCAGGATCTGCCGGATGTAGGCGCGGTCGGTACCGGTCAGGAAGCTGATGCGGGGCCACCATTTCTTCAGGTGCGTGGCGATCTTGAGGTGTTTGTTCGTCTGCTCGGCGTAGGCGCGAACGCTCTGGCCGTGCAGGCGCAGTTCCCTGGCGAGGAAGCCCCTGTCGCCGTTGGTTTCCAGATAGATGGGGCTGCACATCAGCCGCTGGCATTCAGCCAGAATGTCCGCCATCACATCATTGGCGGGTTTCTGCCAGAGCCGCCCGTAGAGGTACGCGCGGCCATCGGCGATGCGCCCACAGGTCAGCGCGGTGAAGTCGCTCCCGCCGTAGGCTGCGTCGATGTGGGCGAAGCCGTCCCGGAGGAGGGTTGCGTCCGTGATTACGCCTGGCTCGGTGGCGAAGAGCGCATCCTCCCGGGCGATGTGCACCAGCTCGTAGTTGGCCGCAAAGAGGCTGGGCTCCATGCTGTGCTGCAGCGCGCGGATCTCCTCAGGGCTGAGCAGGCCGGTATCCCAGCAGGGGTACCGGCGGATATTGGGCATCATCGAGATCGCGTCCTCCGGGTGCCAGGGCGTTCCGGTGTTGATGAAGCGCCCGCCGGGGTTGAGGATGTTCTGCAGCTCCTGATACACGCTGCGGATGCGCTGCCGCTCGATGGCGGAGGTGCGGTCGTGCAGGTTGACGATATCATCGGTGATGACGACGTCGGCGTGCTTGCCGGTCAGCGACCCGCCGGTGCCCAGGCCGCGAAGCTGCGGCGCGCCGCGCATGGCGCAGAAGCAGCTGGTGTGTACGCTGAACATGTCAGTGCGAATGACAGCCACGGGTCTGCCGTAGATGCATGCGCTGAGGTACTGCATCGCATCGCTGAGCAGCAGCATCTTCACCTGCCGGATCACCTCGGTCACGTCGTCCTCCGTCTTGCGCAGGAAGAGAAGGTTCCTCCTGGGAAAGAGGATCATGAGGACTGTCATGGCGAAGGCGAGGCAGGTTGTTTTGCAGCTGCCGCGGTGGGCCAGCAGCGTCATGTCGCGCTGACCGCAGATCATCTGCCGGAGCCATTGCCCGTGCAGGCCGTCCGTCAGCCGTTCAAGGCCGCACCAGCGGGCCACCCGGGCCGGCTGGGTCATCAGCAGGCGGATGGCCGCCTTCTGGGTCGGGGTCAGGCTCATGGTATTCTGCCGCAATCTCGGCCACGGCAGCTTCGATGGCCAGGATGAGCTCGGGATCGAACCCGGTTTCCTCCCGGGGGGTCAGCAGGCCGTGGTGTTTGGCCAGCATGTCGGCTGCCTTCAGCTGATCAGACTGCTTTTCGCCCGTGTGCATCAGCTGCGACACGACATGCAGCACCTCCTCGGGCGATGCTGCGCCGGAGGCATTTGGTTGCTGTGGTATGCGACGGGTCCTCCTTTCTGATGGGTATGAAAAAGGTGCTCCCTGTTGCCGGGAAGCGCCGATGGAAGAAGGGAACGTTTGTTTCTGTTCTTCCACGATACCATCATAGCACGGGTTGCGTGATAATGCAAGCTAATCTGTGCTAATCGATGCTAACTCGTGCTAATGGGTGATAATCCGTTATGATTTCAGATGCAGTGGGCGAGATAGTTGTTGCGGATCTGGTTGACGCGGCAGCGGCTCATGCGCAGGTCGCGGGCGATGTTCGCGTCGGTCTCCGCCTGCAGGTAGTAGCCCTGGATCACCATCAGCGTGCGGGGATCGCCGATGTCAGCCAGCAGCGAGTGCACGGGCGCTGCCAGCCCCGCCAGCTCGCCCCGCTTCCGCTCCATCATCGCGCAGATGCCGTCCGCCACCTGCACGGACGCAGCCATGGGGTTATTCGTGCCCCGCACGGCGTCCAGCCGGATGGCGCCCGCTCCCTGCGGCGCACCGATACGCCCGGCCCGCTCCAGCTGCTGCGATAATTCCTGCAGGTCGATCACCGCCTCGCGATAGGCTTCCAGAAGTTCCCGGTTAGTCATATGTCTCAACCTCCTCTTGTATGCATCATTGGAGGGAACGTTTGTTTGCAAACGAACCTGAGGTTATTATAAAGTACTTACGGGCGCTTGTCAAGGGGAAAAATCTAACCGTAGGTATTGCGTTTTGGAACGATCGGATATATAATGAAGGCGAGGTGATGAGCATGTATGCAGAGCGGATCCGTGCGCTGCGGCTGCGGGCTGGCATGTCCCAGCAGGAGTTGGGCGCGTCGTTGGGCGTTTCCGCCGTGGCGGTGGGGAAGTGGGAGCGAGGCCAGACGCAGCCGGACATCCACTCCCTGACCCGTATGGCGGATATCTTCGGCACCACCATCGATGACCTGTGCGACCATGCCCCCCGCTGTCAGGAAGAGGAACCGAACATCCGGATCATGACCCGCGCGTTCCGCCAGCTCACCGCAGAGGAGCAGGAGAAATTCCTGGCTGTGGGGCGGGCACTCTTTGGTCATGCCTTCAGCGAGAAGGAGGAGCAGCCGTGACGAAACCTGACCTGCGCCGTGCGGCGGAGATGGCGGCGAAGGTGCTTGTTGCACGGCGCGTGACCTCGCTGCCGGTTTCGCCCCTGGCCATGCTGCACGCCTGCCGCGACACGCGCGTGTATACGATGGAAGGCGCGGTGGAGGCGGCGGGGATCTCCCGGGCGGAACTGGAGCGCCTCTTCCGCCTCACGGACGCCGTCACATACTGGTATGATGAGGGGGCAACCCGGCAGTGCGCTGTCATCTTCCGTGAGGATGGCAACCCGGCACGCATGCGCTTCACCCTCGCGCACGAGATGGGGCACCGGGTTCTGCGCCACCAGGGGATGGGCGAACGGGAAGAGCGCGAGGCGGATTGCTTTGCCAGCCACCTGCTGTGCCCGGAGGCGGTGGTGCGACGCATCTGTGAGCGGGCGGCGAATCCGGAGGCGGCGATTGACCGCATCGCGGAGGTTTGCTATGTCACCCGGGCGTGCGCCAGGGCGGCTGTCGCGCGCCGCAGGATCGCGCTGCCGTCGCAGCTGCAGGCGGCCATGGAGGATCTCGCTGCAGTGGTGACTGGCGGGGGGCTGCCCAAAGACGAATGATGACGTACTCAGACGACCTCGTTTCTTTGGTTGAAGCGGAACGGTCGTCTTTTGTTTTTGGCGGATAGTTCGCCTTTCCCAAAAACCTCAGAAAAAAGAGAAAAAAGTTGCGAAAAGGTGTTGACAATTTCTTTGGGGGATGATATTATGTACAAGCTGACTCGCAAGGCCGCAAGACCGAAGCTGAGAAAGCTCTGAACCTTGAAAACGATACAGAACAGAAATAACGCAAACAAAGAGACAGTAATTCCGAATGAGTATGCATCTTGCCAGGGAACTGGTAGAGATAAAAGGATTAAACGCAAGAGTTTGATCCTGGCTCAGGACGAACGCTGG
>JAFQQT010000075.1 GCA_017410455.1 Clostridia bacterium | reverse complement strand
ACCGCACCGACCAGAGCCAACTCCAGCGCGGCTCGCCCTCCGCGAGCCGTGCCCGCGCGGGGCGCCTGTCGCGCCCCGTGCGACGCGCAACACTGCCAAAGCAACACGCGTGCGCAATTTCAACTGAAGGCATTCAACCCGATCGCGGGGGTCGTGGGGCAACGCCCCACAGCGCATCGGCCCGAGCCAACTCCAGCGCGGCTCGCCCTCCGCGAGCCGTGCCCGCGCGGGGCGCCTGTCGCGCCCCGTGCGACGCGCAACACTGCCAAAGCAACACGCGCGCGCAACTCAAACCGAAGGCACTCAACCCGATCGCGGGCTGGGTGCAGCGGCACGCTGCCGCGGGCTGGGTGCAGCGGCACGCTGCCGCGGGCTGGATGCAGCGGTACGCTGCCCGGCTCAGCGGTGGATGTCCAGAACCTGAAGGGTGATGACGCCGCGGGGCGTTTCGACTTCCGCGGTGTCGCCGATCTTCTTGCCCAGCAGACCCATGCCGATGGGGCACTCGCTGGAGATGGAGCCTTCCTCGGGACGGGCTTCTTCGGAGCCGACGATGGCGTATTCGCACTCCTTGCCGGTGCTCAGGTTCATGTAGCGGACGGTGGTGCCCACGGACACGCGGTCCGTGGAGATCTCGCTCTCGGAAACAACGATGGCGTTGTCGATGATCGCCTTCAGGCGGGTGATCTCGGCCTCGTTCTTGGCCTGCTCCTCGCGGGCGGCGGTGTACTCGGCGTTTTCGGAAAGGTCGCCGAAGCCGCGGGCGATCTCGATCGCCTCAATGATCTGCGGACGGCGGGTGTTTACGCGGAAGTCATACTGTTCCTGAAGTTTCCGGAGGCCCTCCTCCGTTACAACAGTGCGCTTTTCATCAGCCATGGTGAAGCTCCTTTCTACATCGCCGGAGCGGTCCCCGGCGGCACAGAAGCGCCCCCGGAAATCCGCAGGCGCATACTTGTCCAGTTTTACCGATATATTATACCCGTAAACGGCGGGGATGTCAACGACTTCATGCAGGGGAATTCGCGGAATCCGCATCTGACGGCAGCGCTTTTTTCATGTACTGCTCATTCCGGGAGGAATAGCCGGCCTTGCGGTATGCCCCCTGCGCGGCGAGGTTGCGCGCGCCGGTCAGCAGGTGGATCTCATCCACGTTGTATTTGTCACGAAGGATTCGCTCCAGATGGGCCAGCATCGCGCCTGCGCAGCCCTTGCGGCGGTGTGCCGGCGCGACATACATCTCCGTCACCTCTGCCACGGGCGCGGGATAGCAGAAGGAATGGTGCACCTGCGCGCAGCAGAAGCCGGCGGGTTCGCCATCGGCTTCGGCAATCAGCACGATCTCTGTGCGGGTGAGGAGGCTCTGTCGGACGTCTGATTCGGTGACGCCGGTGTCGCCGTTGAAAGCGGCGTTCAGGGCGCAGAGGGCGGCGGCGTCTTCCGGCAGGGCGGTTCGGATGCGGATGGGCATGTTGGAACGCTCCTTTCGCGATACTGATCCCATTATAGCACGAAAGCGCACGCCGGGGAAGCGCAGGGCTTATCCTGTCGTGAACAATGCGAAAAAATGCCGCAGAAGATGCCGGAAATGCCGCCATCGGGATTGACAGATTTCGAACATACCGCTATAATTGATAGACGTAGAGGATTATCTGTGTTTTTGTCGTGCAACAAAAAATGGAGGGCGCGCCATGTGCCTCCTGTTCTGCGGGCATGGCAGGGATGCGGATTTCTGACCGGGCGGCAATGGCGTCGCCCGGGGAACATGTGCTATAAGGAGGTAATCCCCATGGCCATCAAAATGACCGTTGACGGCAATACTGCTGTCAGCCATGTCGCATACGCATTCAGCGACGTGGCAGCCATCTACCCCATCACGCCCTCTTCCCCCATGGCTGAGGTTGCTGATGAGTGGTCCGCTCAGAAGCGCGTGAACCTGTTCGGCCAGACCGTCAAGATTGCTGAGATGCAGTCCGAGGCCGGTGCTGCCGGCGCTGTGCACGGCTCCCTGGCCGCTGGCGCGCTGACCACCACCTTCACCGCTTCTCAGGGCCTGCTGCTGATGATCCCCAACATGTACAAGATCGCTGGTGAGCTGACGCCCTCCGTGTTCCACGTGAGCGCCCGTGCTCTGGCTTACCACGCTCTGTCCATCTTCGGCGATCACTCCGACGTCATGGCCTGCCGTCAGACCGGCTTTGCCATGCTGGCCTCCAACTCCGTTCAGGAAGCCTGCGACATGGCGCTGGTTGCCCATCTGGCGACGCTGAAGAGCTCTGTGCCCTTCCTGCACTTCTTCGACGGCTTCCGCACCTCCCACGAGATTCAGAAGATCGACGCTCCCACCTATGATGAGATCGCGACCCTGATGCCCTGGGACAAGGTCGAGGAGTTCCGCGCCCGTGGCCTGAACCCCGAGCATCCCCACCAGGCTGGCACCGCCCAGAACCCCGACATCTACTTCCAGGGCCGTGAGGCTGGCAACCGCTACTACAACGCGCTGCCCGCCATCGTGGAAGAGACCATGAAGCAGGTTGAGGCTCTGACCGGCCGCGCCTACAAGCTCTTCGACTACGTCGGCGCTCCCGACGCTGAGAAGGTCATCATCGCCATGGGCTCTGGCTGTGACGTGGCTCACGAGGCCGTCAACAAGCTGGTCGCCATGGGCCAGAAGGTCGGCCTGATCAAGGTCCACCTGTACCGTCCCTTCTCCGTGGAGCACTTCCTGGGCGCCATCCCCGCGACCTGCAAGAAGATCGCTGTGCTGGACCGCACCAAGGAATCCGGCTCCCTGGGCGAGCCCCTGTACCTGGACGTCTGCGCCGCGCTGCTTGAGGCTGGCCGCAGCGATATCAAGGTTGTGGGCGGCCGTTACGGCCTGGGCTCCAAGGAGTTCACCCCCACCCACGTCAAGGCTGTGTTCGAGAACCTGGACGGTGAGTGCAAGAACCACTTCACCGTTGGCATCAACGATGACGTGACCGGCACCTCCCTGCCCGTGGGCGAGCTGTTCAACGCCGCGCCCGAAGGCAGCATCTGCTGCAAGTTCTACGGCCTGGGCTCCGACGGTACCGTTGGCGCCAACAAGAACTCCATCAAGATCATCGGCGACCACACCGATCTGTATGCTCAGGCGTACTTCTCCTACGACTCCAAGAAGTCCGGCGGTCTGACCGTTTCCCACCTGCGTTTCGGCAAGACCCCCATCCAGAGCCCCTACCTGATCGACGCGGCCGACTTCATCGCCTGCCACAACCCCGCCTATGTGACCATGTACGACATGGTGTCCTCCCTGAAGGACAACGGCGTGTTCCTGCTGAACTGCCAGTGGAGCGCTGATGAGCTGGATGCTCACCTGCCCGCTGAGATGAAGCAGCTGCTGGCCAAGAAGAACGCCAAGATGTACATCATCAACGCCATCGAGCTGGCCGCCAAGGTCGGCATGGGCAACCGCATCAACACCATCATGCAGGCTGCCTTCTTCAAGCTGGCGGACGTCATCCCCTACGAGCAGGCTGACGAGTACATGAAGGCCTATGCCAAGAAGACCTACGGCAAGAAGGGCGACGCCATCGTT
>JAFQQT010000074.1 GCA_017410455.1 Clostridia bacterium | reverse complement strand
CGATGACCTCCGGCGGGATGTCCCCGGTCGGGTGCCAGCAGAGGGCGTCGTAGAGTTCGTCGATGGTGAAAGACATGTGTGTATACCTGCTTTCTCAGTCGTCGCAGAGCTTGCAAAGGATGCCGCTGCACACCACATCCACCACGAAGATGCAGTGACCGGCAATGAGCAGCGCCGCCGCCAGCGGATGGAGTTCCCCCTGCCGCCACGCGCACAGGGCTGCGGCGATCCCGTAGGACGAGGAGGTCAGCATCAGCAGCCCGTCCAGCAGGAACAGGCCGATCGTCATGGGCGGCGCTGCGACGGTCATCATGCCGAGGAGGAACGCCATCACATAGAAGGGAATATGCACCAGCTTGATGAGCCTTCCCTGCCGGGGGGCGTTCTCCCGCATCGTGACGGCGTGCCAGACGGTCAGCCCGCATACGACAAGCGTCAGCAGCACCCACACGCCCAGGCAGCAAAGCGCCGCCTCTACGGACAACTGTGCCATGAGGAACCCCGTCGGGATCAGGCTGTAGGGCCAGAGCATCATCAGCCAGGTCTGCCATGAGATGCGCTTCGTCATGGAAAAATCCCCCCTTCTGTCCGACCTCAGCATAGCACAGCGCCATGCCACCGTCAATGGAAAGGGGGATTTGTAATCTGATTCTAATCCTGCACCTCACTTCACCGGCACGCCGGCCCTCTCCGCCGCCGCGCGCATCACGGCAGTCGCCTTCACGTAGGCCTCGTGATCCGGCAGATGCTCGACGAACACAGGCGTGTCCTTGCCCAGACCGTGGGCCAGCTGCGTCACCAGCGGCAGATCAATGCTACCCTCGCCCGGCGGCACCTCGCCGATGCACACGGGCAGATAGCCGTCGGTGATGGCCACGTCCTTGGCGTGGACGGAGACGATCTCGTCCTGAAGCAGCGTGAAGCACTTCGTGATGAACTCCGACGCATGGCGATAGCGATCCAGGGAGTTGATCATGTTGCAGTAATCCAGGTGGACGCGGAAAGCGCCGGGGCGGGCCATGTCGCGCAGAAGTTGACGGTACTGCTCCGGGGATTCGGGCACCATCCAGGGCATCGGCTCCAGGGAGTAGCAGGTTTTTGTCGGCTTTACAGCGTCGATGATGCGCTGCGTGGTGGCGATCACGTCGTCATACACCTCGCGGCTGTCCAGGGAGGGATGATAGCCGTCCCAGAGGTCGCCGGGGCTGCCGGAAATGTTGACGCAGCAGTTCGCGCCCACCTCCTCGGCCATCTCCAGCTGGCGGATGGCGTAGGCGATGTTCTTTTCCCGGGCGGCGGGGTCGCGATCCATGACATTGCGCCACACGCCCACCTCGCCGATGAGCAGGTCATTGTCCCGGCAGCACTGGGCGTAATCGCGCTGCACCTGCTTCGGGGCGGAGGAGTCTACGGGGAAAATGATGCAGGAATAGCCCAGCTCACGGACGTGGGCAAGCCACTCCGCCGGGCTGTTATAGGGCTTCATGATGCTGCCGCCAAGACGCACTTGTTTTACCTCCTTCGTCGGTAAAAAATTATGAATTATGAATTCGGAATTTGGTTTGTGGGGACGGTTTTTCCTGTAGGGGCGGCTATTAGCCGCCCGTTTTGCTGCGGGCTTGGACATAATGGAGGAAGATACTCGTCCTCACCAGTGGAAATCCGCCTTCCGCACGATGCTGCGGTCGATGTGGGTGATGTCCGGGCTGGCGGTCATGGCCATGGTGTAGCGCAGGTCGCCCGTGATATTCTCGATGGCCTCGCGCACGCCGTCGGGGCCCTTCTCCTTCAGCGGGGGCATCAGCGGACGGCCCACGCAGCAACCCGTCGCGCCCAGGGCCAGGGCCTTAAATACGTCCATGCCGGTCTGGATGCCGCAGTCCACGAACAGCGCGGCCTGACCGGCACATTCCTCGGCGATCTCCGGCAGCACCATCAGCGGCGGCACGGCAAAATCGACGCGGCCGTTGTGGTGGCTGACCACCATGCCCTGCACGCCAACATCAAGGCACTTGCGGGCCTCCACGCGGGACAGGACGCCCTTGATGAAGAAGGGCAGCTTCGTGGACTTCACAAATGCCTTCAGCTCTTCGGAGGACAGCGGGTACATGCTGCGGCCCTCGATGACGTCATAGCCGTGGCGGCGGTCGAAGGCGTGGTCGGTGTCGATACCCACGGCAATGGCCCCATGCTCCTCGGCATGGCGGATTTTGGCAAGTACCAGCTCGCGGTCGGCGTAGGGCTTGATGATCTTGATGACGGACGCGCCGGTGGCGGTCATGCGCGCCAATTCGGCCCGGGGGCCCATGCCGCTGAAGCACAGCGCGCCCGCGTCCGCCGCGCCCTGGGCCATGGCGGCCATGCCGTCCGGGTAGGTGCCGGAAAGGTGGGAGAGGGCCGCCGTTGCCACGGGGGTGGAGAAGGTCTTGCCGAAGAGGGTCATCCCGGTGGAGGGCATCACCGCGTCCAGATGGCGGACTTCAATCAGCAGCGAATCCAGATACGCGCGGGTGATGTGGTCGGATACGGGGGAGCGGCGTTCGTAGGCCATGGGTCGTCCTCCTTATGATATGGTGATATGTATGAAACAGGGTCGTCTGCACTATCTCTTATATCCTGCGAATACGATAACACAATAACGATTGTTATGCAAGAGGACAGCAAAAAAGAGGAGGCTCCCGTGTCGCCCCCTCTGGTGGGTGTAGGTCATGAAAACGTGCGTTACCGCGGCATCGACAGTGCCGCGCGGCCGATGCCCTTGAGCGTCAGCGCGGGAGCCGCCGTCGGCACGTACAGGCTCTCGCCCTTGGCCAGCTTGCGCTCGCCGCCCTGCCAGTACAGGGTCATGTCGCCCTCCAGCGCCGTCAGCATGCCGAAATGGTTGACGGCGGGGACGGCCTGCGAGCCCGCGACGTTGATGAGGTCGAGGGTGAAGTAGGTCTCGTCCAGCACGCGGGCGACGGGGGCATCTCCTGCGGGAATGGGGTCGAGGGTAAAGCCCAGGTCGGTCACGTCCAGGGCCTTGGAAATGTGCAGCTCGCGGCGGTTGCCCCTGGCATCCACGCGATCCCAGTCGTAGAAGCGGTAGGTCACGTCGGAGGACTGCTGAATTTCGTAGAGCATGATGCCGGCGCCGATGGCGTGGACGCAGCCAGCCGGGATGAAGCACACGTCGCCGGGCTTCACGTCCACCTTGCGCAGCAGGGCTTCGACCTGAGCGCCACTTTCGCAGGCGGTGCGCAGCTCGGCCAGGGTGGTGCCGTTCTTGATGCCATACACCAGCTGGCTGCCCTCGGGGGCGTCCAGAATCAGCCATGCCTCGGTCTTGCCCAGCTTGCCACCCTCATTGGCGTGAGCGTAGGTGTCGTCCGGGTGCACCTGCACGGAGAGGGAGTCCGCCGCGTCGATGAACTTCAGCAGCAGGGGGAAGGTTTCATCGGCGTACTTGCCCGCGAACCTCGCGCCGTACCTTGCAATCAGCGCAGGGAGCGTCACGCCGGTATCGTCGGTGGATTCCAGGCCGGGGATGCAGCTGATTTCGAGGCTCTCGCCCGTGGGGACCTCGGCGATGGGCTTGCCGTAGACCGTGCGCAGCTTCTCGCCGCCCCAGGGGGTCAGCTTGCCGCCGCGGAAGGCGGGGTGCATCGTCAGGGGGAGCAGGGGCGTTTCGTCGGACAGGGGCAGCTCATAGCAGTAGAAGGGCAGGTCGCGGTGCCAGAACTTCACCTCGCCCGCCTTGCGCAGACCGATGCGGCCGTAGAGCTTCTGGGCATTCAGATTGGGGGAATAGGTGTCGATGCGCAGCGCGTCGCAGCCCTGCCGGCGCAGAACCTCGCACACGGCGGCCACGGCCTGGGAGCCCAGGCCCTTGCCCTGCTGGTCGGGGGCGATGGCCAGGCGGTGGAACGCGCCGGGCTTCACGCCGAAGAGCCAGTTGACGCCCGCGTACTCCGGGTCGAAGTGCGTGTCAATGGTGACGGCGCACAGCAGCGCGTCGCCTTCGCGGGCAATGTAGAGGGTGCCCGCGTCGAGGCTGCCCTGGAGCATGGTTTCGTTGGGGTACTCGCCCCAGCGCCACTGATCGTTGCCGGATGCCTGCATGGCGGTGCAGACGGATTCGTAGAGTGCGCAGACGGCGCGGAAATCGGCGGGGGTGGCTTGATGCAGGTGCATATGGATGTCCTCCCTTTTGTTTGTGTACGGGTGAGTAACGCCCACCTCATCCGACCTCCTGCAGGCAGGAGGCCACCTTCCCCTCAAGGGGAAGGCTTTGCGCGGCCTTTGCGGCGGTATGCACATGCGGAGAAAGATGAATGGGCAGCGGCTATTTCCTGGCTTCCCCTTGAGGGGAAGCTCCCGCCGCAGCGGGTGATGAGGTGGGAAGCAGCGGGAGATGCCTGAGAATATCCTGGCAAACCGCCTCGAACCTGCGATTCACATCCGCATTCGTGTACCGCAGTACTCTCAGGCCAAGGCAATTGAGATACGCATCCCGGATGCGATCTGCCTCCATGGCCTCCGGCTCGTAATGCTGACCGCCGTCCAGTTCAATAACGATCCTGGCGGATGCGCAGTAAAAATCCACAATATAGCGTCCGAACACTTTCTGCCGGTTGACCGTTACAGGCAGCATTTTCAGGAAGTCGTACCAAAGATGGCGCTCTTCCGGCATCATGCTTTTTCGGAGTGCCTTTGCGTTTGGGGTCAGGCGACTGTTTCGTGTCTGATTCATATTTTCTTACCTGTCGCTGGTATACATCGCATACAGCCCGGCATAGATGCCGCCCTTTTCGATCAGCGTATGATGGTCGCCCATTTCCTCCACGCCGTTCTCCGTCAGCACCCAGATGACGTCCGCGCCCTTGATGGTGGTGAGGCGGTGGGCGATGGTGAAGACCGTGCGGCCGCGGGCCAAACGCTCCAGGGACTGCTGGACGATGTGCTCGGACTCGTTGTCCAGAGCAGAGGTGGCCTCGTCCAGCACCAGGATGGGCGGATTTTTCAGGAACACGCGGGCGATGGAGATGCGCTGCTTCTGTCCGCCGGAGAGGCGCACGCCGCGCTCGCCGGTGTAGGTGTCGTAGCCATTGGGCAGCGCCATGATGAACTCATG
>JAFQQT010000011.1 GCA_017410455.1 Clostridia bacterium | reverse complement strand
ACGGGCCTCTTGGGTTTTCTTCAACTGTTGTTGCCGATGCCAGATTCTCACTAACTTGATGAGAACCTTGTGGATCTGCCGATCCGTTGTTTTCGGGGGAAAGTAGTCGCGGAAGTCTGAGTAGTCCATTGCTACCTTTTCACCGTTGAGCTTCTCCTCGGCAAGGATATTCCGCATCAGGGTAATATTCAGACTGCCTGATTCGCTGAGCTTGCGCAACCGTTGAGCTTGGGAAAGGGATGGACGGGCTTGCTCGCTGTCCATAGCGTCCAGCAGGGCTATCTGCTCCTGTTGATTCAGGAATGACAACTCAACCGCCGGTGAAAACGCAATCTGCCGTTCATCCACCAGCTGAAGCAGCTGCGGGATCAGGTGCGTCAGACGGATGTACCGCTGAACCTGCGTTTTACTTTCACCAATCTTTTCAGCAACCTTCTCGATGGAGGTTTTCAACTTCTGACCGACTTGGGCAGAGGTTGAGGCGGTGCGCTTGCCCTGATGTTTCAGGGCATCCAGCTTCATTTTGAAAGCAAAGGCTCTTTCGCTGGGAAGCAGCTGCTCGCGCTGCAGATTGGAATCCACCATGAACAGCGTAGCGGCATCATCATCCAGGTCACGGACGATAGCAGGGATGGTTTCTTTGCCGATCATCTCGCAAGCTCGCTTGCGTCGATGCCCGGAGATGATCTCATAGCCACCTTCTGCTCTGGGACGCACAATAACAGGTACAAGAACGCCATTGTTCTTTATGCTCTGCGCTGTGCTTTCCATATGAACATCATCTACCACATGGAACGGATGATTCTTGAATGGGTACAGCTCTGTCAGCGACAGCTCAACCACCTGTTCAGGGCCATCCCGTGCATGGACTGCAGGATTCCTCTCCTCGGCATTTGAGGGAGGACCGCGCTGTGCCTGATTGTTCATTCCGATCTTCTCCTTTCTTTTCTCCGTGTGCCGTTTTCAAAGCACCTGATGATGCTCTGAAATCGACGCGCGTTATGAACGCAAAAAGGACATCTCACTCTTGTCAGAGGGGATGTCCTTCAGGGATTTGGGAGGTTTTTTACTCCCTTATTCTTTTGTCGTCCATTTTACACCCCCAGTATACCAGTGACTTTTTCAGGCTTGCTCTCACGTTTTGGAAAAGGATGAAAACCCGCCTGACAACCGCAAATCCTTGATTTTCAAGGCTTTCCCGGTTTGTCCTTAATATACCATAAGGGCACACCTACATCACCATGGCGGCGGCGCACCTGGATGTGAAGACGCTGCAGACGATTGCCGGGCATGCGGACATCAGCACGACCATGAACCGGTACGCGCACGGGCGAGAGGACAGGATCATCCAGGCCAATGCGCTGCTGGCGGGGATGTATGGGGGGAACTGAATAGGGGGAACGAAAACAGCCGTGGCTCCGGGAGTTGGTGAGGACTCCTGGGGTCACGGCTGTTGTTGCTATGCTTCTGTGAGTAGTATTGACACTGCCTATAAGACATGATAAAATGAATTAGGTAAAAGCGGCGGTCTTGTGATCAGCTCTCCGCTAACAAAACGGCAAGGCTTAGCTTGGGGGTAAGGTGTGCAGTAGTGTGTACCCTTCTGCAAGCGAATGTGTGCTTCACCCCCTTGCACGATAATTCAACAAGATGTATAATGAATATTGTCATTTTTTGACGATTTTTACATTGTCATATTGAGAGGTGTCTTGCGATGAAGAAATTTGCTGTATTTGCTCGAGTTATTGCAATCGCTTTATGCTTTCTTTTATTGCTATATGGAGTAATTGCTCATGCAGGATGGGATTTGCCGTTTGATGGCTGTGTTACTGCTGATAAGGTGAGCGTATATCAGGATTCTGATACAAACAGTGAGAGGCTTACCAGACTTGACAGCGATACTGTAGTGACTGTTATTGGTGTTGAGCAATATGGCAACCGAACTTGGTACAAGGTCCTTTTCGACGGTAATCGGCGAGGGTATATTGATGCCAAGTATGTAGAAAGGCAAACCGTAACGCTGGCATATAACACGCTTCTTGAGTTAGATGATCTTCGCTTAGGTACGACTGAAGTCGGAACAATTCTCGGAGTTGGTACAGCAGTCGACGTTCCCCAAAACGGAATGGCTACTGTGATATACTTTGGCGTTGGTACATATAGCGGAAGCTTTGCAGAAGGAAAACGTTCAGGAGAAGGTACCTTTGTCTGGGATACTGGTGAACACTACACTGGCCAATGGTATAGCGATCGCATTTCCGGAAATGGTACATTGGTATTTGCCGACGGGACAACCTATTCGGGAACTTTTCAACGTGGAAACCTTTATACTGGCACGATGAAGATTGTGCAGCGCAATGGAAATGTGCTGACTCGGACGATCCAGGAGGGAACGCTCCAGCGTAAAGCAACATTAACCTGCACAAATGGTACGACTGTCGAAGGCCAGATGGATAGTTCGGGGTTCTATGGTCAGGCAACGATCAAGTATGCCAATGGCGACGTTTATGTTGGTTCATTAAGTCAGGGCCTTAAGTCTGGTGAAGGCACATATACCTGGGCAAACGGTGCGCACTATGTTGGTTCCTGGAAAAAAGATATGATGAACGGGTATGGAACCTACTACTTCACAAGCAGCAAAAAACACAACTACATCCGAGGGCAATTCACCAATAACAATCCCTCATCAACGATCACTTATGTTTCAACCCAGGGAATCTATTACGATACAACCTGGAGAAATGGTAAATGTGTCAAGATCACAGTCCAGAAGTAAAACGGAGGCATTCACATGGATAATTCCATTTTCCCTAAAATCAAGAAGAGTGTGTCTGATTTTATTTTTGAAGAAGAAGGGAATATTCCGCGAAACCGGCTGCTGACAGTGGGCTCAATGATTCTTTTGCTGGGAATTCTGTATGCGCAGGATGCATTTGCGGCGCACCGCTCTCATAGCTCCCATCGCTCTCACAGTTCCCATCGTTCCCACAGCTCTCACAGCTCGCATCGTTCAAGTACGCATAACTCTCATAGTTCACACGCGTCGCACAGAAATGTCACACCGCGCCCCACGGCTACGCCGCGCCCGACCGCTACCCCTGTTCCTGTTCCTTCTTTGAGCAGCATGCCTCAGTTGCAAACTCCTCAGGCCAATACGTTTATTTCAACGGTTGAGTCTGTGACGGTTGCGGCCGCGCCTATAGTTCCTGACACGAAGAAGTGAAAGTGAGGCGTGCATGCGTGGAAATGCGATTTGATAAAGAGATTTATGAGAAGCCAGCTTTGATGAAGGCGGCCTACAGTTTCATTGACCGCGTATATATTCACCTTGCCCAAAGTGAATCGGAATGGATCGTTTCCTGGAAGTCTAAGGAGGGTAGCGATCTTGCTCCGGATGAATTCGAAAACGCACTAGTTCAGCAGCAGCTTCGCCTTCAGCTCATCAGGGAAAGCGATGATGTTCGAAGGATCCTCCTTGGAAGGGCCATGGCTTCAACACTGATCGAAAAGCCGAAGGTGATCAGTCCGAATGTTATAGGCGAGAATGCTGCCAACGATATTCTCAGGGGATGGTTTGATGAGCAGTAATGCCCTTCTGTTTGACTTGGATCTGTACGATTATGATCTGCTCTGTGCCGCAGCCGAGGATTACAGGCAGCTTGCACACATACTGGTGCACCGGGATGGACAGACGGCACGGTGTGAATTTGTGAAGTGCGTATACGACGCCGAGTTGACCGTTGCGGAATTCTCAAACTATGCTCTGGGTCTGACTGTTCAAAAAGGAGCAGGAAATGCTTTGGGTTGAAGTACTCTTGCTGGGTGTTATGCTGGTTATAGGCGGTATTTGCTCGTATACTGACATAACGGACGGTATCGTCCCCAACCGCTGGCTTCTCCGAGGCGTGATCACCGTAGCGATGTTGCAGGTGATATATGTCGGAGTCGGGGCTCGGGAATATCTCGCTGGATGGGCGCTCAGCTTGTCTTTCGCGAGTGGATTTGCAATCCTGCTGTATGCTGCGGGCGTCTGGGCGGCCGGTGATGTGAAGCTTTTCATGCTCCTGTTCCTGTGTGTGCCGGGGCGCTTGCTTGATGCAGGCGGTCTGACGTATGCAGTTGTCCCATACATATACATTTTCGTGCCCGCGATCCTGTGGATAGCCGGCGACACGATTGTCCAGCTTGTTACCCGCGCAGAGCGGTTTATTCCGGAACGAATACACCTGAAAGATGTCCTGTACATGGTAGCTGTGATGATCGAGATCACAGTCCTGCAAATCATTGTATGGGGATTGGCGCCGGGGTTTTGCAGCGAGAACGAGCTGTTTGTCGCTGTTGTGATGCTCGTTTGTGCATACTGGTTCGGGAGCAGTAAGTGGATGAGGAAAAAGACGGTCATCGCTGTATTCGTCCTTGCCATGCTTTGCTTTATGCATTTTGACCTGTGGGCCTATACCCCGGCGGAATGGTGGGTGTATGCGGTCGTTGCGGGCGTCATGCTGTTCCAGCACATGGCTGCTGCCTACAATTACCGACGGATACCAACAAATGAGGTTCGCCGTGGGATGATCCTGTCATCGGGCACCATCCTGGCCTTATCGACGTCGCACGTCAGAGATTTACCGACAAATGCTGCGGAAGACATGTCTGCCAGATTATCCGAAGTCGAAGCGCAGGCAGTCCGGCGCTGGGAACACTCAAAGTATGGAGCGCCATCCGTGATCATTGTCAGAAAGATCCCATTCGCGTTGCTGGTGACGCTTGGCATGGTTCTCTGGACGGCGGTCAGAATGTCAGGAGGGTACTGATGGATTCATATGATAACAGCGCAGTGCTCATGATGACAGAGCGCTGCAACTCGAACTGCATTATGTGTCCGATGAGCATTGACGCGCGCAGGAAGGGGCGAGACATAACGGATCGTGACCTGGATTCGCTCCTGGACAACATCGAAGATGACGTCCGGCACATCGATATTACTGGCGGCGAGCCATTCTTGAAGTGGGAACAGGTGCTTCATGCCATGGATGTCATCAATACACGCTGGCCTGACGTGCCTGTGTTGGTATTGACGAATGGACGTGCACTGAGCCTTCCGTTTTTGCAGGAGGCCATTCATCCGCGTATTACTGAGCACTATCAATTTGCCATTCTGCTGCACGGACCTGACGCGGTTGTTCATGATCATATCACGCAGACAGAGGGAAGTTTCCAGCAAACGCTGGATGCGCTTCGATTCCTGGCGCAAACCGAGGCAAGAATTGAGATTCGCATTGTCGGGCATCGTGAAAATGTGCAATGGATCAATAAAACCTGCGAGATGATCGTTGATCAGGGAATCCGGGCGGACGTTGTCAATCTGATCGCGATGGAAATGAATGGTCGTGCGGCCTATAACCGCGACAGACTCTGGATCGATTACGATCAGCTGTACCAGCGCTCAGAAAAGGGCTTGCTTCACCTGATAGCACATGCCATTGATGTAGGCTTGTATGATTTCCCTTTATGCGCGTTGCCCAGGCATGCGTGGCCGCTGGCTAAGCACAGTATATCCCTGGAAAAGATCCGATATCCTGACGCCTGCGACGCCTGCGCGGAGAAGAAGGCCTGCGGCGGATTGTTCAAGTCGACGTACCTCTTGGGATTATGTCCCGTTCATCCCTATGACAAGGAGAACGACCAATGATCGGCAGCTTTCGCTATAAACCATTTCGGAACCGGTATCTGCTGACGAATGATTCCGGACGCTATGCATTTCTTAGCAAGGAATGTTTTCAGCAGTTTATTGCTGGCGCTATGGATCCCGAAAGCGAAATGTGGGCCATGCTGCAGAGCAGGCTGTTTTGCTCTAAGGAATCGCGCGAGACCTATCTCCAGGAGGCCATCGAACCTGTAAGAGATAATCATGCGTATTTATTCAGTCCGACGAGCCTGTTCATCTTTGCTGTAACCAATCAATGCAACAATGGGTGTGTGTATTGTCAGGCGGATGGATGTGCAGCTGCTTCGAGGATGAGCATCGATACTGCAGATAAAGCGATCGATCGCATACGCGAGGCCCCTTCAAAAAATCTGACCATAGAGTTTCAAGGCGGAGAACCGCTGCTGAACTGGGAAACCATCAAATATGTGGTAAAAGCCGCGAAAGCAAAACTGGGTGACAAAAAGGTTAGCTTCACCATTGTCAGCAATCTGTCATTGCTGACGGAAGAGATGGTCAACTTCATTGTGGAAAATAAGATCTCCATCTCAACGTCGCTGGATGGCCCCAGGGATCTTCATGATCGAAACCGGCCCTGCGCAGACGGGCAAGGTTCCTATGACACCATGCTCCGTGGATTGGCGATGCTTCGCGCACGAGGCTTGGAAGTCGGCGCGATTCAGACGACAACAAAGGCTTCTCTCCTGTACGCGAAGGAGATCGTGAATGAATACGCGGAGCTGGGCTTTACTTCGGTGTTCTTGCGGCCATTAACACGACTCGGCGCTGCGAGCCGCAGATGGCACGAGATCGGATATACCCCGGAAGAGTTCATTCAGTTCTATCAAGAGGGTATTTCTGCCATTCTCGATCTGAACAGGAAGGGACTCCATTTCTTTGAGTCGCATGCATCGATCTTCCTGAGTAAAATGCTGCTTGGCTATTCACCTAACTACATGGAATTGCGTTCTCCGTGTGGAGCGACCATTGGTCAGATCGCCTTTGCACCCAATGGTGATGTATATACCTGTGACGAAGGCCGAATGCTTGCCGAGATGGGCGATAATGCTTTCAGACTTGGTAATGTAGAGAATAGCGGATATGGCGACTGGCTTGACAGCAGCGTATGTAAGGCGGTATGCTCCGCTTCGCTGTTGGAAACGCTGCCAGGCTGTTGCGATTGCGTGTATCAGCCATATTGCGGCGTATGCCCAATCGTGAATTATGCATTGGAAGGCAGCCTGATCTCAACGCATCCCAACAACGATCGCTGTAGAGTATACCGGGGGATGCTGGATATTTTGTTCACATATCTTCTTGAGGCGGATGAAGCCACACTTCAACACTTGTATAACTGGGTAGGGAATAATTGACGAGACGCAATCGCCATGATGCAAGAAATCACCCTCCTGCCATCATGGCAAATTTCATTTCTCTACCTTTACGACCTTCAGATTTCCACAGATATGGTCATCTCACCATTCTGCCTCGCCAACCTACCAATCCACCTCGCCCCTCAGCTTTCTCCTAAGGAGTCCCACTCCGACCATAAAACATATCGAAAAAGGTCAGGACATGCAACCTCTGCAAACAGGCTGCATTGCCCTGACCTTCAGATTTTCCCGGAAAGTTCCCTTCCGACCGTATGACTTTTGCAGCGAAGTCAGCTACCAAAGCTCGAGATACTGCCGCTTTCTCGCACCATTCTTTCCCATGACCTTTCCAAATCCCATCTCAGCACCTGTACGAGTACCCTGTATGCCCTACACGCAACTCGTTCTATTTTTGCAACAAAAAAATCCCGCAACCACTTGCAAAACAAGGCATTGCGGGAAGTACGCCCGACTGGATTCGAACCAGCGACCTTCAGAGTCGGAGTCTGACACTCTATCCAACTGAGCTACGGGCGCATGTCAGCTTGAATATGATAGCACATTCGGTTCGGGATTGTCAAGCATAAGGCGAAAAAAGACAAGGATCGTCCATCTGCGCGAGGCGTCCTGACGCGCGGCGGCGGCAGGAATTCGCTGCACGGGTGGCGAAGATAAAGGAAGAAGAGGGCGCGCAGGCGTCCGGGCAGGAGGAATGACGGATGATGAAACTGAGGCGGTGGCTGGCGCTGGCGGTGTGCATGGTGCTGGCAGTATGCGCTGTGCCGCGGGGCGCGGCGGGCGAGGCGGTGGACAGCGTCTACCGGGTGGATATGGCGTCCGCGGGGGTGGAGATCGACCCGCACCTGTATGGCGTGTTCCTGGAGGACATCAATTACTCCGTGGATGGCGGACTGTACGCGGAGCTGATCCAGAACCGCTCGTTCGAGTTCTTCCCCATGGAGACGAACAACAACAATCCCGGCTCCTACACCTACTCCTGGTCCCTGCGCGGCGATGCGACCATGGCTGTGCAGACCAAAGGGGCCATGAACGATAAGAACACCCACTATGTCCGCGTGATGGCGCAGAATGCCGGGGATGGCATCGTCAACATCGGCTATGCGGGCATTGCGCTGACGGCGGGGGAACCCTACCGCGTGAGCTTCTACACGCGCGGCGACTATGACGGCGGCTTTACCGTGAAGCTGCTGTGCCTGTCGGGCGAGGTCGGCGAAGTGGTGCTGGAGGCTGTGCCCTCGGGCGAATGGACGCAGCTGACGGGTTACATCACCGCCGGCATGACGGTGGACAACGCCCGCCTGGAGCTGCTGTTCAACGCGCCGGGCGAGGTGGATGTGGACATGGTGTCCCTCTTCCCTGTGCACACATACAACAACCGCGAAAACGGCCTGCGGGCGGACATGGTGGAGGCGCTGCGGGCGCTCAATCCGGGCTTCCTGCGCTTCCCGGGCGGCTGCATCGTGGAGGGCGAGGGACTGGACAACGCCTACAACTGGAAGGATTCCGTGGGCGGCGTGGAGGAAAGGGCCACCATCTTCAACCGCTGGCGGCGCTCCGGCACCAGCGGCTACTATTACCAGAGCTACGGCCTGGGCTTCTATGAGTTCTTCCTCCTCTGCGAGGATCTGGGGTGCGAGCCCATCCCGTGCCTGAACAGCGGCATCTCCTGCTACGGCCCGGAGTACGAGTCCATGGATGAGCTGCAGAAGTGGATCGACGACGCCATCGACCTGATCGAGTTTGCCACCGGCGACCCGGAAACCAGCGAGTGGGCGGCCCTGCGCGCAGAGATGGGCCATCCCGAGCCCTTCCGGCTGACCTATCTGGAGATCGGCAATGAGCAGAGCGGCGACGAACGCTATTACGAGCGCTTCGAGGCCTTCGAGCGGCAGATCCACGCCCTGTACCCCGATATCAGGCTGATCTCCTCGGTGATCGGCCTGTCCAACGGCGCGGGCCTGCCCACCACGGAGTGGCTGCGGGGCCAGGGGCGCGACTTCGTCTATGCCAACGATGAGCACTTCTACATGTCCGACGAGTGGTTCCTGACCAACGCCTACCGCTACGACGCCATGGAGCGCGGGGAGGACGCCTACATCTTCGCCGGCGAGTATGCCTGCCACTACAGCGGCAACAATCCCCTGTGGAACGCCGTGTGCGAGGCAGCCTTCATGACCGGCTTTGAGCGCAACGCCGACGTGGTGAAGCTCAGCTGCTACGCGCCCCTGTTCAGCAAGGTGAACTACACCCAGTGGCAGCCCAACCTCATCATCTTCAACAACACGGACGTGTGGGGCACGCCCAGCTACTGGGTGGATTACCTCTACGGTGTGAACGCGGGCGACCACACGCTGGCGGACTCCATCACCCCGACGGAGGCCGCGCAGGCGGCTCCCGCTGCGGGCAAGGTTGGCCTGGCCTCCTGGAACACCCGCGTGGAGTATGATGACCTGCGGGTGACGGACAACGCCACCGGAGAGGTGCTCTACGAGAACACCTTCGATTCCGGCGACCTCTCCGCCTGGACGGATGGCCAGGGCGGTTCCTGGTATGTGAACGACGGCATGATGCGCCAGAACAGCCTCTACTCCACCGACAATGCCTATCATGTGGGCGACACGGCCTGGCAGGATTACACCATCACCGTCCGGGCCCGCAAGCTCTTCGGCTCCGAGGGCTTCATCATCCCCTTCCTCGTGGAGGACCGGCTGAACTACTACCACCTGAACCTGGGCGGCTGGAACAACACCTATTCCGCCATCGAGCGGGCGGTGGATGGCAGCAAGTCCCTGGCGGGCACGTCGGACTTCGTGGTGGAGAGCAACCGCTGGTACGACATCCGCATCGAGGTGACGGCCAACACCATGAAGTGCTATGTGGATGACGAGATGATCATCTCCTCCGTCATTCCCCAGCGGCAGCCGGTGTACGTCACCTCCTCCGTGGACGCGGAAACGGGCGACGTCATCCTCAAGATCGTCAACGCCACCGAGGCAGTCAACCGCGTGCAGATCCTGCTGGAGAACGCCGGCGACGCCTTCATCAACCCCACCGCGGAGCTGAACGTGCTCACCGGCACGCGCAAGAACATCACCAACTCCGCCCGCAACCCGGAGAATGTGGCGCCCACTTCCTCCCGGCTGACGGGCGTGAGCGAGGACTTCGTCTACGAAGCGCCCGCCCTTTCCGTGACGGTGCTGCGCATCCATACCGTGCAGGACAGCGCGGTGCTGGCGGAGCCGGCTGCCATCGCCATGAGCACCCCTGTGGGCGCGGCGCCGGAGCTGCCCGAAACGGTGGAGGTGACCTTCGCCGATGGCTCCGTGGGCCAGAAGGCCGTCCTGTGGGACCATGTGGAGCCAACCCTGTACGACTGGCCGGGGAGCTATGTGATCCATGGCAGCATCGACGGCCGGGCGGACATGGTTCAGCTGCTGCTGACCGTGGAGTGATCCTGAGCTGAATAAGGGAGCCCCCGACGTCTGAGGCGACGCCGGGGGCTCTGCATGCAATTGGTTCACCGGGCGGGGAAGTAGCGGGCGAGCTCCTGCGCTGCCAGCTCGTGACCGGCGCGGTTGGGGTGGTTCCAGTGGGACAGGAGTGCGTTCAGCTCTTCCGGGGTATGTACAGTGCGCTCAAAGGCGGCGAAGAAGTCCGCCAGGCCCACGTCGTGCCTGTCAGCCATGTCGCGCACGAATTCCGCGTGGCGGACAAGGGCCTGCCAGTACTCGCTCTGCTCCTTCCAGGTCGCGTCCCAGGTGGGGGTGCAGAGGATGACCCTCACCCCGGCGGCCTTCGCCTGCAGGATCATGTCCTCCCAGGCCTTGACGATGCCCGCTACGCCCCGGTCGTTCAGGGCATAGTCGATGATGACCACGTCCGGGCGGTGGGGGAGGACGTCCGCGGCAAAGCGCGCCGCGCCGGAAACGGCGTTCTCCCCGCCGATGGCCGTGACGATCATGTTTACGACCGCATGGGGGTAGCGCTCCTGGATGATGCGGTGCAGCAGGTGGGGATAGGCGTTGAAGGTGTCCACAACGGGCGTATCAAAGTAGCCGCTGGGGACGCTGTGGCCGTGGCAGACGATGTTGACCGTGCGGTTGGCGGGCCAGCGCTTTTCCAGCTCGTCCAGGACGGGGGAGAGATAATCAGAACCCTGAATCATGAATGACCTTCCTTTCGTAGCTGCGGGTCAAACCCCGCCGGTGCTTTCCACCCAGACGATGACCGCTGCCATCCAGAGCACGGCGCACACCACCGGCCCCAGGATGGCCCAGACGATCAGGCCTGCCGGAGCGCGCCTGCCATCCTGCTTCCGGAAGCGGATGCAGCGGATGATCTGCATCACGCAGCCGACGAGGCCGACGGGGAACAACAGGCAGATGCATACCGGCGTGATGCTGAGCATGAGGATGACCATGCCCGCTTCGCTCCCCTGGAAAGGGGGATACACGGCCATCATCAGCAGGGAAAACACGCAGCAGAGGATGTGGATGATCTGCAGGACCGAAGCAGCTTTGCGCATGGGGAAAACCTCCCGTCATCAGATGATCTTCGTCGTCCACCGGGAGCAGTCCCAGACCTCGGTCACCACGTCGCGGTAGAACTCCGGCTCGTGGCAGATGAGGAGGATCGCGCCCTTGTAGGCCATCAGCGCGCGCTTGAGTTCATCCTTGGCGTCCTGGTCGAGGTGGTTGGTGGGCTCGTCCAGCAGCAGGACGTTGGATTCGCGGTTGATCAGCTTGCACAGGCGGACCTTCGCCTGCTCGCCGCCGGAGAGGACGCGCACCTGGCTCTCGATGTGCTTGGTGGTCAGGCCGCATTTGGCCAGGGCGGCGCGCACCTGCGCCTGGTTCAGGCTGGGGAACTCCTGCCAGATCTCCTCCAGGCAGGTGGTGCTGTTCTGGTAATCGCCCTCCTGCTCGAAGTAGCCGATTTGGAGGTAATCGCCCAGCTCGACCTGGCCGGAAAGGGCGGGGATGAGGCCCAGGATGCTCTTCAGGAGCGTGGTCTTGCCGATGCCGTTGGCGCCCACCAGGGCGATCTTCTGCCCGCGCTCCAGTGTCAGGTTCAGCGGCCGGGTCAGGGGCGTGTCGTAGCCGATGACCAGCTCGCGGGTCTGGAAGATGAAACGGCTGGGGGTGCGCCCCATGAGGAAGCTGAACTCCGGCCTGGGCTTCTCCGCGGCCAGCTCAATGCGCTCCATCTTGTCCAGCTTCTTCTGACGGGACATGGCCATGTTGCGGGTGGCGACGCGGGCCTTGTTGCGGTTGACGAAGTCCTCCAGGTCGCTGATCTCCTGCTGCTGGCGGCGGTAGGCGGCCTCCAGCTGGGCCTTTTGCACCTCGTAGACCTCCAGGAACTTGTCGTAGTTGCCCACATAGCGGGTCAGCTTACGGTTTTCCATGTGGTAGATGAGGTTGACCACATCGTTGAGGAAGGGGATGTCGTGGCTGATGAGGACGAAGGCGTTCTCGTACTCCTGCAGGTAGCGCTTCAGCCAGGCAATGTGCTCCTCGTCCAGGTAGTTGGTGGGCTCGTCCAGCAGGAGGATGTCCGGCTTTTCCAGCAGCAGACGGGCCAGGAGCACCTTGGTGCGCTGTCCGCCGGAGAGGTCGCTGACGTCATGCTCCAGGCCCAGGTGCATCAGGCCCAGGGCGCGGGCCACCTCCTCCACCTTTGCGTCGATGAGGTAGAAATCGTGGGCGTCCAGCAGCTCCTGGATCTCCGCCAGCTCGGCCATGTAAGCGTCCATCTGCGCCTCGTCCGCTGTGCCCAGCAGGTCGCAGATCTCGTTCATGCGCGCTTCCAGCTCAAACAGCCAGGAGAAGGCGGCCCGCAGCGCGTCCATGATGGACATGCCGGGGGTCAGCACGGCATGCTGATCCAGGTATCCCACGCGGACGCGGGGGCTCCACTCCACCTTGCCGTCATCGGGCTGGAGCTTGCCGGTGACGATGGACATGAAGGTGGACTTGCCTTCGCCGTTGGCGCCGATGAGGCCGATGTGCTCGCCCTTCAAAAGGCGGAAGGACACGTCCTCGAAGATGGCGCGGTCGCCAAAGCCGTGGGAGAGATGCTCAACGGAAAGAATGCTCATGGGTTGACTCCTTCGTGTGGTGTGTGTCCTGTGAAGTATAGCATAATCCTCCCGACTTGACAACAGGGGCCGGAGGCACTAAAATAGAGGGCAGTACAAAAGGAGGAGCTCTCCCATGCCCCTGTACCTCACCAGCAGCCCCTGCGACGATGACGTCCCGGCGGGCTGCGGCTTGCCCTGCATCTTTTTTCATCGCAACGGCTTTGTGGAGAACCTGCGCCGCCATGTTGCCCCCGGCGGACGCTTCCTGGCCATCGCCGCCTGGAAGGACGACCATGCCCGCAATGACGAGATGGCGCTGACCTTCGCCGGGTGCTTCAGCTATCATGGCATGGGCTTTACCCGGGTGGACGTGCTGGACAGCCGCAATGCGCATCGCGCCGCGGCGCTGGTGGCTGCGGCCGACGTGATCCTGCTGGCCGGCGGCCATGTGCCCACGCAGAATGCCTTCTTCCGGGAGCTCGGTCTGCGGGCGTTGCTGGCGGACCGGGAGCGCGTGGTGATGGGCGTGAGCGCGGGCAGCATGAACGCGGCAGACGTGGTCTACGCCCAGCCCGAGGAGCCCGGCGAGGCCACCGACCCCGGCTATCAGCGCTTCCTCCCCGGCCTGGGGCTGACGCAGCGCAACATCCTGCCCCATTACCATATGGTGCGGGACAATGTCATCGACGGCATGCGCCTCTTTGAGGATGTGACCTTCGCCGACAGCCATGGGCAGACCTTCCACGCCCTGGCGGACGGCAGCTACATCCTGCAGGAGGGCGGCAGGGCCACCCTGTATGGCGAGGGCTGGGTCATCCGGGACGGCGTGATGCGCAAGCTGCAGGAGGACGGGGAAAGCTGCCCCCTGTGAGGGCTTCACACAGAAGTCACATCCATCTGGTATCCTATGGGCAACCCCATAAAAAATGAACGGAGGAACCAACCATGAGCAGAAAGAGCAGAATGAACGATGCCCGCAACGCCGAGGCAAAGGCGCTGGCCGATAAGCAGCGCAGGAACCGCTGGATCATGCTGGCCGTGGCCGCAGTGGTGGCCGTGGCGCTGATCGTGGGCGCCATTGCGCTGGGCGGCAAGGATGACGCATCTGCCACCCAGGGTGCCGCAAGTGCCACCGCAGTGCCGGAAATCACCCCGGAAGCCAGCCACATCGTCGAGATCGACATCGCGGGCCACGGCGTGATCACCGCCGAGCTCTACAGCAACATCGCCCCCATCACCGTGGAGAACTTCGTCAAGCTGGCGAATGAGGGCTTCTACGACGGCCTGACCTTCCACCGCATCATCGATGGCTTCATGATGCAGGGCGGCGATCCCAACGGCGATGGCACCGGCGGATCCGGCACGAATATCAAGGGCGAATTCACCTCCAACGGCGTGTACAATCCCCTGAACCACGAGCGCGGCGTGCTCTCCATGGCCCGTAACAGCATTTCCATGGACAGCGCCAGCAGCCAGTTCTTCATCATGCATGAGGTCTCCCCCTGGCTGGACGGCGAGTACGCCTCCTTCGGCCGCGTCACCAGCGGCATGGAGATCGTCGACGCCATCTGCCAGAACACCCCCGTCACCGACGGCAACGGCACCGTCGCCAGGGAGAATCAGCCCATCATCAACAGCATCCGCGTGACGGAAATCGCGGAGTAAGGAGCAACATATGAAGCGCATTCTGATCACCCTGCTGGCCCTGATGCTGGCCTGCACGCCCTGCCTGGCGGGCGCCGAGGGCTTCTTCGGCCTGCTGGGCGGCACGGTCAACACTGTGCAGAACCCCTATGAGGACCCTGTGTACATCGAGATCGACATTGCGGGCTACGGCGTGATCACCGCCGAGCTCTACCCCAACGTCGCCCCCATCACGGTGGAGAACTTCGTCAACCTGGTCAATGAAGGCTTCTACGACGGCCTGACCTTCCACCGCATCATCGATGGCTTCATGATCCAGGGCGGCTGCCCGCTGGGCACCGGCACCGGCGGCTCCGGCACCAACATCAAGGGCGAGTTCACCTCCAACGGCGTGTACAACCCCCTGAACCACGAGCGCGGCGTGCTTTCGATGGCCCGCTCCAGCATGCCCGACAGCGCCAGCAGCCAGTTCTTCATCATGCATGAGGTCTCCCCCTGGCTGGACGGCGAGTACGCCGCCTTCGGCCGCGTCACCAGCGGCATGGAGATCGTCGACGCCATCTGCCAGAACACCCCCGTGACCGACGGCAACGGCTCCGTGGCCAGGGAGAATCAGCCGGTCATCAATACCATCCGCGTGGTGGAAGCGCCGGCGGAATAAGTGGATCAACGAGATTGCCGCCGGAGCGACATCCACGCGATGCCAGCTCCGGCGGCTTTTTGTGTGGCCTATTTACTTGCTCAGCTCCACGGTGAAGGCGGGCATGTCCTCTGCCGTGTCGTTCTGGTCGATGGTCATCCGGTGATCCAGCGTGAAGGTGATGGCCGTCAGCGGCTCGTCGCTGATGCGGGTGACGCTGCCGGTGACCGTTACGGTCACGCCGTCGTCGGCCAGATCCAGCATCGACGCCCGCCAGGCCAGCTCGCTGCCGTTCTGGTCGGTCAGGGCGTAGAACTGCTCCAGATGATGCTCGCTGGGCTGGGGCGCATCGTAGATGACCTCCAGGACGTAATTCACCTGCAGGAAGCTCTGGGTGATGGATTTCACCGTCACGGTGTAGCCGTCGAAATCGAAGGTGGCGGGCCCTGTCAGGCTGACCTTCTCCGGCACGGCGGTGGTGAACTCGAAGGTGATCGTGTCTGCCACCTCGAACATGCCGGTGGACATGAGGCGCTCGTCGAAGGTGGTATAGAGGGCGCGTCCTGTTCCGTCGATGGGGGAGGAGGCGACAGCATCCAGATAATCCGTGATGTCCACGCCATAGCTGCAGCCGATTCTGCCCTCCGCATGCAGCGCGCGCAGCCTGTCCTCGAAGGCCGCGAAGGACTCCGCAGCGGGCTGCCAGTCGCTCACGTCCACCAGTTCGCCCGTGGGCCGGTACAGCGTCAGGGTGTAGCGCCAGGTCACGGGGCCGTCGGCCGTGTCATTGAACAGGGAGGCGTTCACGCCCTGATCGGCGGCCAGTGCGTATCCGGGATCGGTGCTGGGCAGGAGGAAGCCGAAGTCATACGCTCCGCCGAAGCCCCCGTGATCCACCTCCAGCTCCCGTCCGCCGCAGAAAGCCTGCAGCTTCGGGGCCACGTACAGGGGAGACGCGCCATCTCCGGCGGCCATGGTCAGGGTGAAGGCGAGGTCCTTGCCGTCAAAGACCGCATCGCCCAGGGTGAAGGACAGCCCGCAGGCCGTCGCGGTGGTTTCCAGCGGCACGATGGCCTCCACGAAGGCCACGCTGGGCTTGCCGTCCGCCACATAGTCGCGGACGCTGTAGTGGTTCACGATGGCGAAGGCCGTGCCGCACAGCAGCATCAGCGCCAGCGCCGTTGCCAGGATCATCTTGTAAGGTCTGCGCATTGCTCTTTCCTCCCGATAGGTGCGGACGGCCTGCAGCACAGCCTCGCGGCAGAAATCGGGCGTGGCCGGGATGGCGGCACGCAGATCGATGTCGTGTTGCTTGTCCATGCTCATACCTCCAGCTCCTTTTTCAATTGCTGTTTTGCTCGTTGAATCCTTCCGACGATGGTCGAACGGGGCAGGCGGAGCGTTCTGGCGACTTCCTCGTAGCTCATGCCCTCCAGCGTATGCAGCGTCAGCGGCAGCCGCAGCTGCTCCGGCAGGCGCTGCAGGGCGATGGACAACGCCGGGTCCTGCGGCGGTACGGCAGGTTCTGCGATCTCCTCCAGCGTGACCAGCCGCCTGCGCTTCCTCTGGATACTGCGGCACTCGTTGATCAGAATCCGCACCAGCCAGGTGGCGAAGTATGCTTCCTCCCGGAGCGTCGCACGCTTCTCCCACGCCCTGAGGGCGGTCTCCTGCATCGCGTCGCGGCAATCCTCCGGATGACGCAGCAGGATCCAGGCGATGCGGTACATCCTGTCCGTCTGTGCCACCACCCGGGCGGCAAACTCGTTCCTGTCCATCCGATCACCTCGCTGCCGGCTTTTTTGTAACGTTACACCCTTTAGACGCTGGCGCGGGGGAGAAGTTAATGCGCCGGCGGGAATTTTCGAGAATAATTTTGCCGTCTGTTCGTCGGACGTCAACACGGTTATCCAGAAATTTCACTTGACAGAAACGGCTGTTCGCATATATAATAGACAACGAATAAATGTTCTCTTGTGCTGCGAGGTGATTTCATGTCCCGCGTGATCCTGCACTGCGACGCCAACAGCTTCTATGCCGCCGTGGAGATGCTCTACGACCCGTCCATCCGCGACAAGCCCGTGGCTGTGGGCGGGAGCGTTGAGGCGCGCCACGGCATCATCCTGACCAAGAACCAGAAGGCCAAGGCCTGCGGCATCAGGACGGGCGAGGCCATCTGGCAGGCGAGGCAGAAGTGCCCCGGCCTCGTCTGCGTGCCACCGGATTACCCGCTCTACGTCCGCTTCAGCAAGAAGATGCGCCGCCTCTACGAGCAGTACTCCGACCGGGTGGAGTCCTTCGGACTGGACGAGGCGTGGATTGACCTGACCAACCCCGGCGTCACCATTGCCGACGGCGAGCGCATCGCCCATCAGATCCGCCAGCGGGTGAAGGAGGAGCTGGGCATCACCGTGTCCGTGGGCGTGTCGTTCAACAAGATTTTCGCCAAGCTGGGCTCAGATATGAAGAAGCCCGACGCGGTGACGGTCATCCCGCCGGATTCCTTCCGCGAGCGCATCTGGCGCCTGCCCGCCGGGGAGCTGCTCTACGTTGGCCCTTCGACCCAGCGCAAGCTTGCCCGCATGAACGTGCGCACCATCGGCGACCTGGCGCAGCTGGACACGGGGGTTATCCAGTACTGCCTGGGCAAGAACGGCCTGCTGCTCAAGGCCTACGCCAACGGGCTGGATGAGTCCCCGGTGATGCCCGTCGACTTCCGCGCGGCCATCAAGTCCGTGGGCAACAGCACCACCCCGCCCCACGACATCGCGACCGCGGAGGACGCGCGCTGCATCTACTACCTGCTGGCCGAGTCCGTGGCGGCGCGGCTGCGGCAGGAGGGCTTCCGGGCGCGGTGCGTCACCATCTCCGCCCGCACGACGGAGCTGGTCACCCGCTCCCACCAGAGGATGCTGAAGCGTCCCACCAACCTCTCCGGGGAGATCGCCGCCATGGCGATGCAGCTCTTCCACGAGCGCTTCGGCGATGGCCTGCCCTACCGGAGCGTGGGGATCAGCTGCTCCCACCTGACGCTGGACGACGCGCCCATCCAGCTGGACTGCCTGGGCGACGAGGACAGGCGCATCGCCGTGGAGAGCATGGAGCGCTCCATCGACGACCTGCGCCGCCGCTTCGGCCATCAGGTGGTGCAGCGCGGCGTGGTGCTGACGGATCGCGGCTTTGCGGACATCAACCCCGTGGAGGATCATACCATTCATCCGGTGCCGTTCTTCAGCGGATGAACGGGGGGGGGGGGAATAAGGTGGATCCTGAAATGTACCCTTTATGGGAGTCCTGAAATATACCTTGGTTTATGCGTTCCTGAAATATACCCTGTTGGAGGTGGACGGTGTGCAGCGGCAGTCGCCATGCAAGCATTATGTGAAGGTGAGGGCGGATCATCTGCTGAGCGGGCGGGTGCGACCGCTGATGTTCCGCACGGAGGATGGCCCGACGGTCATCATCGACGCGGTGGAGGACGAAAGAGAAGCCCCGGCCCTCAAAGCGGGGGGCCAGGGCATGCGGTATCTCTGCCGGGTGGGGGAGCGGCATGTGTTCCTGTTTTATGACGAGCCGCTGTGGTTCATCGAGGCGGATCAGGTGCTGGCGGAGGCGATCTTCTCCGGGGGGTGATGGGCTTGCGCATGGGGCTCCTCTCTGGCGCTGCGGATGGCGGATATCTCAGCGGACGAAAACGCGGTAGCCCATGGGCGGGAGCGTCCCGTCCCAGGCGGCGCCGTCCCAGGGGATGTAGCCCTCGGGGATGGTGACGCTTTCCGCCTGCCGGTTGTGGTTGAGGAGGAACAGGTAGGTGCGCCCGTCCTTCACGCGGCGGACGGCCTCGACGCCGTGGGGCGTGGCCATCAGCGGGGCGATATCCGCGTCCGCCAGCAGCTGGGCGATGAGCCTGTCCGCCAGCGCGTCGCCGGGGGTGGTGCCGGCGTAGTAGCACAGGCCGCGACCATACCTGTTGCGGGTGATGGCGGGGCTGCCGGCGTAGAACTCATGGCCGTAGGCGGCCAGGGCCTCGGCGGTGGTCAGGTCAAGGATGTCGCACCAGTGACGGCTCTCGTACTCCGTGCCGTCCCAGAGGACCTTGCCATCGACATCCCGCAGGCAGTCGTACTCGGCCAGGGCCACGCCGCACAGGTCGTCCACCAGGCAGGGGACCGCACCCTCGGTGTGGCAGAGGTTCGTCGCGTCCTTCACGCCGGAGCGCCAGGTCAGCAGCAGGTGGCCGCCGTTCTCCACGTAGGCGCGGAGCTTCGCGGCATGTTCGGGGGTCATCAGGAACTGCAGCGGCGCGATGAGCACCCTGTAGCGCGACCAGTCGTGATGCTCGCCCACGAAATCGACGGGGACATTGGCGCGGTGCAGCGCCTTGTAGTAGGTAGCCAGGTGCTGGATGTAGTTGTGCTGGGGATGGTGGGGCTGTATTTGAAAGGCGTACTCCTGATCGTAGGAGCGGAGGATGGCGACCTCGGCCTCGGGCATGGCGGCAGCGATCTCGCGCAGCAGGGGGGCGGTCTGCTTCATGAAGGCCCCGGCCTCGCGGTAGTAGCGGCCGGGCACGCCGTTGTGGGGCAGCAGGCCGTGCCAGTACTGCTCCGTGCCCATGGCGCAGGAGCGCCAGCGGAAGAAGACGATGGTGTCCGCGCCGTGGGCGATGCACTGCATGGCCCACAGGCCCGTCTGCCCCGGCTGGGGCGTGCGGCCGAGGATCTCCCAGCCGGTGATGCCGCTCTGCTGCTCCATGATCCAGAAGGATTTCTGCTTCACCGCGCGGATGAAGTCGACCTCCGCGGCGTGCCAGTCGGCGCGGTACTCGTTGTGCCGGGCGTGGAAATGGCCGCCGGGGTACTGGTCGTGGGAGGCAAAGTCGAGCTGCTCGCCGAGCTTATAGTAGCTGGGCTTGGAGGAGAAGCCCATCAGGTTGTGGGTGATCCACTTCTCCGGCGCGGCGGCGCGCAGGATGTCCGCCTGGAATTGATGGAACTCGCACACCAGGTCGGAGCAGAAGCGCCGCCAGTCCAGGTCCTGCGAGGGGTTCTGACCCCATGCGGCGGTGATCTTCGGCGCGTGGATGTGCTCGAAGTCCGGGTAGCCCTGGCTCCAGAAGGCGGTGCCCCAGGCGCGGTTGACCTCGTCGATCGTGCCGTACTTCTCCCGGAGCCAGAGGCGGAAGCGCTTCTCGCATTCGGGGCAGTAGCACAGGTCGCCGTGGCTGTTGCCCAGCTCATTGTCCACCTGCCAGCCCACCACGGCGGGATTGTCCGCGAAATGCGCGGCAAAGGCGGTGACGTAGCGGCGGATGTGCTCGCGGTAGACGGGGTTGGACTGGCAGTCGTGGTGCCGTCCGCCGAAGAAGCGCTGATGCCCGTGCCAGTTGGTGGGCTGGATTTCGGGGTTCTGCTCGATGATCCACGCCGGCGGGGCGGCGGTGGGGGTGCCCAGGATCACGTCGATGCCCTCTTTTGCGAGGATGTCGATGGCCTCGTCCAGCACCTCAAAGTGGAACTCGCCCTCGCGGGGCTCGAACATCGCCCAGGAGAACTCGCCCATGCGGACGATCTCGATGCCCATCTCGTGCATCATCTTCGCGTCGGTGGCCCAGCGTTCGCGGGGCTGGCAGATGGGCTCCATCCAGTGCTCGGGGTAGTAGTTCACGCCGAAGGTGTAGTGCTTCATGTGATTGCCCTCCCTGTGTGGAGTGATGGATGCGTTCATTATACCATGTTGCCCGCGCCCCGTAAAGTCATCGCCGGTGATTTGTGAACGGGATCATCCTCTGCGGAAAAATGAGAAAACCCCTGCCGCCCAGCGTTGTACCCCCTGCCCCGAAAAAACGCAGGAGGACGATGGCATGAGCATACATACGGATTACACCCGCGGCGCGCGCCGCTTCACTGCCTGGCTGGAGGACGGCGAGGTCGTCTACAGCGTGGTTGCCAGCCGGGATGTGCCGGCCCTGGGCGGCGAGTTCATCATTTACAGCGCCGGCGAGTACAACGAAGATGTGGAACTCGAGGCGGTCTACGCGGCCAGGGCCGTGGGCGCCACGGGCGAGATGGCCGATATCTCCGGGCAGACCGAGTGGATGGTCATCGACGACATGATGCTGGAACTGGAGGATCAGGGCGCGGAGGTGCACCTGATGAACGCCGAACTGGACTACTTCCAGGTGCGGGCGCGAGGCCACGGCTACGACAGCGCCGAGGAATGGCTGCTGGCGGCCATCTTCGGCGAGCACCGCGAGGACGACGAGGACGAGGCGGATGACGCTGACGAATAAGCCGCCATGCCACCAAATGCCCACCCGGCGTCTTGAACCGGATGGGCGTTTCTGCATGTCAGGGATGGCAGATCGCGCTGCCATGGGCGGGGTGCCCGGAGGAGATCAGAACTCCACCGTTTCCGCCGGAGCGGCGAAGGAGGAGAAGGTTGCCACAGCGTGCCGGAAGTAGAGCACCTGCGTGTTGCCGTCGTTCTCGTCGTACATGGCGCGCAGGCTGGGGTAGGCGTCCAGCATGGCCTTGCGGGCTTCCACGCGGTCGTCCTCGACCAGTTCGCCCGCCACGCGCAGCCATGTGCCATCCCGGAAGGCGCAGATCTCCGCCTTCGGGTTCGCCGCCAGCTGCTGCGCCACGGGTTTTGCCTTTCCGGTCTGGATGTACAGCCGGCCTTCAAAGATGAGAGCTGTGCCGAAGGGGCGTACGCGGGGCTGGTCGCCCTCGACCGTCGCCAGGTAGTAGGTTCCGGCGTTTTTGAGGAATTCACATACTCGCTCCATGGGTGCACCTCCGTTGTGTGATGTGGAATGCCTGAACGGGCGCTTCCTTTCTTCCATTGTAGCAGCTTTTGCGGCGGCTGTAAAGGCAGCGCGCCTCTATGCGAAAAGAACCTCCTGACGCAGCACTTCGGCTGGTCGGGAGGTTCTTTTGATTTATGCCAGGGCGTTGGCCAGGGCGGCGATCTGTGCGCGGTTCTCATCGGTCATGGCGCCGAGGATGCGCACGCCCTCCTCCAGGATGGCCACGTCCTTGCAGGGGGCGAGGAGCTCCCGCATGACCTTGGCAGCCATGGGGGCCCAGGAGCCCGCCTCGATCAGCGCGATGGTGCGCTTCTGGTACGCGCGGCTGCTCAGGTGGTGCAGGAAGGCCCGCATGGGCGGCAGCACGTCGCCATTGTAGGTGACGGAGGCCAGGGCCAGCTTGCCGTAGCGGAAGGCGTCCTCCACGGCTTCGTAGATCTCCGTCCGGCACAGGTCGTGCACGGCGACCTTCACGCCCTTTGCCTCCAGGTCGGCGGCCAGGGCCAGCGCGGCATCGGCGGTGTGGCCGTAGATGGAGGCATAGGCGACAACCACGCCCTCGCTCTCCACGCCGTAGCTGCTCCAGATGCCGTAGAGGCGCAGGGCCTCGGCCAGCATATCGCCCTCCAGCACCGGGCCGTGCAGGGGGCAGATGCGATCGATCTTCAGCGCAGCAGCCTTCTTGAGCACATTCTGCACCATCGTGCCATACTTGCCGACGATGCCGAAGTAGTAGCGACGGGCTTCACAGGCCCAATCCGGCCCGCTTCGGCCTTCGCCCGCAGCGGGCTTCGCATCGCCAATGCCAGCATTGGCAGACGCTCGTTCAGCCTGCGGCTGAACCTCCGACGCCTCGGCATCCAGCGCGCCGAACTTGCCGAAGCCGTCGGCGGAGAACAGCGTGCCGGTGGAGATCTCGTAGCTCATCATGACCTCAGGCCAGTGCACCATGGGCGCGGCGATGAACTGCAGCGTGTGCTGACCCAGCGCGAGGGTCGAGCCCTCCCTGACGACCACCCGGCGCTCGGCATAATCCTTGCCGAAATAGGCCTTCATCATCGTGAACGCCTTGTCGGAGGCGACCACCGCCGCGCCGGGAAACTCGTCCATAAAGCGGGCGAGGTTGGCGGAGTGGTCGGGCTCCATGTGGTGCACGACGATGTAATCCGGCGTGCGGCCATCCAGCGCCTCGCGGACGTTGGCAAGCCACTGGTCGCCGAAGTGCTGATCCACGGGATCCATCACGGCGATCTTCTCGTCCAGGATCACATAGGAATTGTAGCTCACGCCGTCGGGCACGGGATACAGGCCTTCGAACAGGTCGATGTCATGGTCGTTCACGCCCACATAGCGGATGGCGTCGGTGATGTGCATGGGAGTCACTCCTCGTCGTTTCTTTTGCTGATTTACTCGGCGGCGAACTGATCCTTGCCCACGCCGCACAGGGGGCACTCGAAATCCTCGGGCAGATCCTCAAACTTCGTGCCGGGCGCGATGCCCTGCTCGGGGCAGCCCTCGTTCTCGTCGTAAACCCAGCCGCAGACTTCACAAACATGCTTCATATTCGTAATCCTCCTTGTTGGTTGTGTTGGTTTTGTTGGGGTACGCTTATAGTATATCAGCGTTTGGAGGAAGTGAAACCGTTTTGTGAAAAAAGCTGGATGGGAATTTGCGGGGATGGATCACGCCTCGGTGACCCGCTTGCCGCAGATGTGCTCCGGGGTGAGCCTGAGCAGCAGCGTCCCCCTGCCGGACTGGGCGATCTCCTTTTGAATATACGCCTCGCCGCAGGGGAAAAGGCGGCTCAGGCGCGTGGTGATGTCCACCATCGTGTCCCAGTCGTCGATGATTTCCACCCGGCCAAAGACGATGACGCTCTGCACATCATAGGCCCACGCGCCCTCGGGGCGTACGCCGCCGTCCATCACGCAGTAGCTGACCTTGCCATCGCGGCGGAGTGCGTCCAGCCGGTGGCCGGCGCGGCCGCAGTGGAAGTACAGGCAGCCGTCTTCGGCGTTGTAGAAGTGGTTCATCGGGCTCCCGTAGGGGTAGCCGTCGTCGCCGTGGACGGAGAGCACGCCGCGGCGCTCGTTTTCCAGCAGGGCGATGCAGGTTTCGTGGGGGAGCTGCTTATTCTTGCGGGACAGGTCGCGGAACATGGTTTGACCTCCTTGTGTTGACAAAAAACCGCAGAAGCCGGAGCCTCTGCGGTTCTGTGTTTATCAGGCGTTCCTGATCTTCTCGAGGTACTCCTCGTAGTTGCAGTAGTAGTCGGCGATGGTGCCGTCCTCGCGGATCTCGATGATGCGGTCGGCGATGGTGGTGACGAACTGGTGGTCCTGGCTGGTGAAGATCACGTTGCCGGGGAAGGCGATCAGCGCGTTGTTCACGGCGGTAATGGACTCCAGGTCCAGGTGGTTGGTGGGCTGATCCAGCATGAGGAAGTTCGCGCCGGAGAGCATCATGCGGGAGAGCATGCAGCGCACCTTCTCGCCGCCGGAGAGGACGGAAACCATCTTGTACACGTCGTCGCCGCGGAAGAGCATGCGGCCCAGCAGGTCGCGCTTGTCGGATTCGAGCATGTCCGGGCAGTACTGGGCGAACCAGTCGATCATGCTCAGCGGGCAGCCGTCGAAGTAGGGGCCGTTATCCTTGGGGAAGTAGGAGGTCGAAATCGTCACGCCCCACTTGAAGGAGCCGGAATCGGGGGTCAGCTCCTCCATCAGGATGCGGAACAGGGCGGTCTGCGCCTGCTCGTTGGAGCCGACGATGGCAATCTTCTCGCCCTTGGTGACGATGAAGGACACGTCCTTGAGCAGCTGCACGCCATCCTGGGAGTAGGACAGGTTGTCCACGCGCAGGATGTCCTTGCCGGCCTCGCGGTCGGGGTTGAAGTGCACCCAGGGGTAGCGGCGGGAGGAGGCGGGCATCTCCTCGATGGTCAGCTGATCGAGCAGCTTGCGGCGGCTGGTCGCCTGCTTGGCCTTGGACTTGTTGGCGCTGAAGCGCTGGATGAAGTCGCGCAGCTCCTTGATCTTGTCGTCGCGGCGCTTCTTCTGGTCCTTCATCAGGGCCTGCATCATCTTGGAGGACTCGTACCAGAAGTCGTAGTTGCCCACGTACAGCTTGACCTGGTGGAAGTCGATATCGACGATGTGGGTGCAGATGTTGTTCAGGAACCAGCGGTCATGGCTGACCACGATCAGCGTGCCGGGGAACTCCATCAGGAAGTCCTCCAGCCATGCAACGGAGCGGTTATCGAGGTTGTTGGTGGGCTCGTCCAGCAGCAGGATGTCCGGGTTGCCGAACAGGGCCTGTGCCAGCAGCACCTTCACCTTCTCGCCGCCGCGCAGGTCGCCCATGGTGGCGTAGTGCATCTCAGCCGGGATGCCCAGGCCCGTGAGGAGCGTGGCCGCGTCGGACTCGGCGTTCCAGCCGTCCATCTCGGCGAATTCGCCTTCCAGCTCCGCCGCGCGCTCGCCGTCCGCATCGGAGAAATCCTCCTTGGCGTACAGCTCGTCCTTCTCCTTCATGATCTCATGCAGGCGGGGGTTGCCCATGATGACCGTGTCCATCACGGAGTAGGCGTCGTAGCGGAACTGGTCCTGCTTCAGGGTGGACATGCGCATCGTCGAGGGATAGGACACGGTGCCGGTGGTGGGCTCCAGCTCGCCCGAAAGGATGCGCAGGAAGGTGGACTTGCCCGCGCCATTGGCGCCGATGACGCCGTAGCAGTTGCCGGGCAGGAACTTCAGGTCAGCGCCCGCAAAGAGCTTCTGGCCGCCGAAGGTGAGGGAAACGTTGTTGACAGTCAGCATGGGTTTCTCCTTTATATACAATGAAGGTCGTCGGGGTGGACCGGGCAGACCCGGAAAATGCACATACAAAGCTATTATAGCACATCTGATGAAGAAATGGAAGGGGCGAAATGCGTCTTTTCACGGCATCCGGCGCAGGAATTGTGACAACCCGGGGGCCGGCGGGGAGTTTGGTCAAATGCGGGAAGTAGTTGGTGCGTTTTGGGAAGTTGTGCCCTTTGTCGGAACGGGTAAGGATATTGACAGATTGGACATGAAAGACTATAATGGATACAAGGGAAATCCGTGAAAGGATGAGGTGCGACATATGGATAACAGGTCGGTTTTCAGGAAGTTTATGGATTGGCTCACCACCGGCGGCCTGCTCAAGACCATTGGCCGTGTGGTGATGCTTATTGGCATCGCAGCTGCGGTGGTCATTCTGGCCATCGGCTTCAAGGAGATCTATGACGCTGCCGTGGCGGAGCGCGAAGCATCCTATGAGAAGCAGTACGCCAGCCAGCAGAAGAGCGAATTCAACAAGAAGACCCGCGAGAACAACAAGGCCATCAAGAACGGTGAGGAGCCCCCGCACGAGCTGCCTGAGACCTATCAGGAATATGTGCTGCCCAATCCGCCGGTGGTCAGGCTGGACCTGGAATCGCAGATGGGCACCTTTGTCACCGGGTATCTGGGCTGGGCGATCCTGCCGCTGGCGGGAGGCATCTTCCTGGGCTGGATCATCGGCAATGTCATGTCATGGTTTAGGGCGCTGCGCAAGGCGGGCCCTGTGCGCGTGACGGCGGGCGCCTTCCTGTGGGTGGGCATCATTATTGCCGGCGCGTTCCTGCTGGCGGGCCTGTGGCATGTGGTCAACATCCGCAGCAGCACCCTGCCCGAAGTGGGCAAGATCCTGATGGAGAACTACCTCATCTGGTCTGCGGCGGCCCTGGGCTGCGGCTACGGCATCCAGCAGATCATCCTCAAGGCGAAGGAGATGCACACGAGCCTCTTCGGCGTGGACAAGGGCACCCCTGCGGGCAAGATCCTGTACCTGGCGGTGTACTTCGCCGGCCCCTTCGTGCTGGCGGCCTGCGTGATGGCGGGCATCTGCTTCGGCTGGGGCGTCGGCGTGGGTGCTGCGGCGGTTTATGCCGTGGTGCTGCTGGGCGCGTGGGCGCTCTCGGGCACCAGCCCCATGACCCGCACGAAGGAAGAGATCGAGGCCGAGCGCGCCCGCCGTGCCCGCACCAGCTGGACCTGCGATGGCTGCGGCACGGAGAACAACCGCAGCGATGGCTTCTGCAGCAACTGCGGCGAGGTCAAGCCCCTGCATCACATGTAATCGGATGAAAACAGCGGCTGCTGTCCCGTTGGGGGCGGCAGCCGCTTTGATGCAATGGAAACGCCCTGTGGATGCATGCACATCCGCAGGGCGCATTTTGTTGTGATGGGCAGGTCAGTGCAGCACCACCAGGCCGCGGCGGCTGGCCTCCAGCAGGTCGATGAGGTCCTCCATGCGCTCCTGCAGGCGCTTGCCATAGTCGGTGTCGGAAACGTACTTGCGCTCGGGGTAGGTGGCGAATTCGTAGCTCTGGCTGTGGATGTCGCGGCCGGTGAGCTGGGCGTCCTCCAGGGTGGTGAAGGGCTGGTGGGACATCAGGCGCATGCCGTGGCTGTTGGCGATGAGGGTATAGCCTGCGATGCCCGTGGTTTTCTGGTAGGCCTTGCAGAAGCCGCCGTCGATGACCACCAGCCGTCCGCCGGCGCGCAGGGGGCTCTCGCCGCTGCCCACATGGATGGGCGTGTGGCCGTTGATGATGCGGCTCTCCGGGTCGGTGAGGCCGAATTCGGCGAGGATCTTCGTGCACTTCTCCTCCGTGCGGTACCAGCGGTAGTAGGGGTCCTGGGGTTCCACCCAGGCGGCCTTGTCCGGCACGAAGGCGCGGGCGAAGGTCTTGATGCGGCGGCCGCAGACGGGGCTGTCGGTGCCGCACCAGAGGTACCACATGAAGTCCAGCGCGTAGCGGTCGCCCTTGTAGAAGGCGCGGCGGGCGATGCGGTCGGTGTAGTTCATGAAGGCCTTGCCCGCCCAGGTCTGCCCCTCGAGGGTCTTCCCGAGGAAGTCGCCGGCCTCCGTCATGGGGATGCAGCCGTGGTAGAGCAGGTTCCCGTTGTAAACGCGGTACATGTAGCCCTTCTGATACAGGAAGGCGATGTGCTGGTGCAGGCGGGGGCTGTGCATGAATGCCGAGCGCAGGCCGGCGAGCACATCCGCCTCCTGCTGCGTCAGGGCGTAGGGATCCTCCGGGGACACGGTGGGGAAGGGCAGATCCTTCACCGGCCAGGTGACGCCGTCGATCTCCACCGTGTGGCTGGCCATATCCATCCTGTGCAGCAGCAGCCGGTCCTCCATGGCGAACTCCGGGTTGCGGCGGATCAGCTGACCCTCCAGCTTGAACATCATCACCGTGATGGCGTGCCTGGGGGCCACGTCCGGCGGCAGGTCGGGGTACTGGTGCTCAGCAAAGAGGGACAGGGCGCGCAGGGGGATGCCGTAGCCGCGCTCGAGGATGTCCATGTTGCCGTAGGAGAGGCAGTTACGCACCACGCCGCAGATGCAGGCCTCGCTGCCGGAAGCCGCGCCCATCCACAGCACATCGTGGTTGCCCCACTCGATATCGATGGCGTGGTGGCTGATGAGGATGTCCATGACGGAATCGGCGCGGGGGCCGCGGTCGAAGATGTCGCCCACCACGTGCAGGCGGTCCACCGCCAGGCGCTTGATGGTGCGGGTCAGGGCGTTGATGATGCGGTCACCGGTGTCGATGGCGATCATCGCGTCCACGATGGCATGGTGGTAGCGGCGGCGGTTGCCCTCCTGCTCGCTCACCACGTCCGCCTCGTCGCTCTGGTAGTGCAGGAGCTCATCCAGCAGGAAGGACCAGTTCGCGGGCATGGCCTCGCGGGCCTTCTCGCGGGTGTACTTGCTGGTCAGCATGCGGGTGAGGTGCACCAGGTGCTCGATGCGCGTGCGGTACCACTCAGGGGAGATCTCCCCGGCGGCGTGCAGGTGCTTGAGGGTCTGGTCGGGATAGTAGATGAGCGTGCAGAGCTCGTCTGCCTCCTGGGGGGTGAGGCGGCTGCCCAGCCAGAGCCGGACCTTCTCGCGGATCACGCCCGAGCAGTTGTTCATGATGTGGCAGAAGGCCTCGTATTCGCCGTGAATGTCGCTCATGAAGTGCTCGGTGCCCTTGGGGAGGCTCAGCAGCGCGCTGATGCGGCTGATCTCGGTGGACAGGGCCTCCAGCGTGGGGTAACGCTCGGATAACAGGCGCAGATACTTCAGGCGCTCGGGCGGCAGATGAGAGTTCATATGCGGCTCCTTTCGAAGGGGGATTTGTCGGATATGGTGTCAATGTATCTTCATTATAACATGGCGCGGTGCGGAATGGTAGCTTTATCCACGACTGACCGGCGACGTGAACGTCCCTGCCGGGGAAAAGACGAACGTTTGCGACAAAAAAACATGAAAGATACAGCAAAACGCTTGATTCATTGGACGCGACTCGCTATAATAGGGACATCCTCAAAGCCGCTGGCAAAGCGGCAAGGTATATGTTAGGGAGGTAATCATCCATGAAGATCCGCAAGCTGTTTGCTGCCGTGCTGGCTCTGTGCCTGGCGGCCTGCATGATCCCCACTGCCTACGCTGACGACCAGATCGTTATCAAGGTCGGCGTGATTGGCCCGATGACCGGCGGCGCGGCCGTGTATGGCACCGCTGTTGCCCGTGGCGCGCAGATCGCTGCCAACGAGATCAACGCCGCTGGCGGCCCCATCCGCATCGAGCTGGACATCCAGGACGACGAGCATGACCCCGAGAAGGCCATCAACGCCTACTCCACCGTGCTGGACAACGGCGCGCAGATGATTCTGGGCACCGTGACCACCGGCCCCTGCCTGTCCGTGTCCGCCATCGCCTTTGAGGAGCGCATCTTCATGCTGACGCCCTCTGCTTCCGCCACCGGCGTCACCGAGGGCAAGGACAATGTCTTCCAGGTCTGCTTCACCGATCCCGGCCAGGGCATCGCTGCGGCTGACAAGATCTTCGAGATGAACGCCGCTGCCAAGGTCGGCATCATCTACAACAACGCTGACGCCTACTCCACCGGCATCAAGGACGCCTTCGTTGCGCAGGCTGCCGCCCTGGGCCTGAGCGTTGTGGCCACCAGCAGCTTCTCTGCTGACTCCAACACCGACTTCTCCGTGCAGATCGCTGCCTGCAAGGACGCCGGCGCCGACCTGGTGTTCCTGCCCATCTACTACACCCCCGCTTCCCTGATCCTGTCCCAGTCCAACGCCATCGCCTACGCGCCCACCTTCTTCGGCGTGGACGGCATGGACGGCATCCTGACCCTGGAGGGCTTCGACAAGACCCTGGCTGAGGGCGTCATGCTGCTGACCCCCTTCGCTGCTTCCTCTCAGGACGCTGCGACCCAGTCCTTCGTTGCCGCTTACGCCGCCGAATACGGCGAGGAGCCCAACCAGTTCGCCGCGGACGCCTACGACGGCATCTACGCCCTCTACCAGGCCTGCCAGAATGCTGGCATCACCAGCGAGACCTCTGCTGAAGAGGCCTGCGAGCTGCTGATCGAGCAGTTCCCCACCCTGGAGATCAACGGCCTGACCGGCAAGCTCTCCTGGAATGCCACCGGCGCGGTCACCAAGGATCCCACCGTGTACGTCATCAAGGACGGCGCTTACGCCATGGTTGAGTAAGGCAGGCCTCTGCTGAAGGGCAGGCATGCGCTTACGCCCGGCTCCTGCCCGCAAGGTGGGAGTCGGGCAGTTCTTGTCATTATGGGATTTCACTTCTGACGGGGACCGGACGCCAAAGACGCCATTTCCCTCCCAATACGACGGCGATCGGCCTGCGATCGCCGGCAAGAGGCCCCTGCCGCCCCGGTGGCTGCGGGCTGAAAGAAAGGTCGTGAAGGAATGATATCGCTCCTTTCCACACTGTTGAACGGCTTGAGCCTGGGCAGCGTGTACGCCATCATCGCCCTTGGCTATACGATGGTTTACGGCATTGCCAAGATGCTGAACTTCGCCCATGGCGACGTGATTATGGTCGGCGCATACATTTCCTTCGTCGCCATCTTCTACTGGGGCCTGCCGCCCATCCTGGGCTTCCTGCTGGCGATGGTGGTGTGTACGGTGCTGGGCATCGTGATCGAGTCGCTGGCCTACAAGCCCCTGCGCCAGGCCACGTCCCTGGCTGTGCTGATCACCGCCATCGGCGTGAGCTACCTGCTGCAGAATTCCGCGCAGCTGATCTGGGGTGCGAACCCCAAGGCCTTCCCGGCCATGTTCAGCCTGCCGGATGCGAGCCTGTTCGGCGGCAGCGTCACCATCAGCAACAACACCATCTCCCTGCTGAATGATCAGCTGAAGATCTCCGGCAACATGATCCTGACCATCCTGGCCTGCGTGGCCATCATGGTCGTGCTGACCCTGTTCATCAACAAGACGAAGATGGGCAAGGCCATGCGTTGCGTGTCGGAGGACAAGGGCGCGGCGGAGCTGATGGGCGTGAACGTGAACCTGACCATCTCGCTGACCTTTGCCATCGGTTCTGCGCTGGCGGCGGTGGCAGGCGTGCTGCTGTGCGCGTCCTATCCCAGCCTGCAGCCCACCACCGGCGCCATGCCCGGCATCAAGGCCTTCACGGCGGCGGTGTTCGGCGGCATCGGCTCCATCCCCGGCGCCATGATCGGCGGCATCCTCCTGGGAATCATCGAAAAGCTCGGCCAGACCTATGTGTCCGACCAGCTGGGCGACGCCTTTGCCTTCGCGGTGCTGATCATCGTGCTGCTCGTCAAGCCCACGGGCCTGATGGGCAAGAAGGTCCATGAGAAAGTGTGAGGTGACAGGCATGAAGATCAACAAAAAGCTCCTCAATGCACTGATCACCTTTGCGATCGTCATTGTTGCCTTTATCCTGTGTGAAGCGGCCCTGGAGGGCTGGTTCGGCAAGGGCTTTGCGCTCAAGCGTGCCGACAAGGGCCTGCTGGTGCCCATCTGCGTGTACATCGTGCTGGCGGTTTCCCTGAACCTGATCGTGGGCATCTCGGGCGAGCTGAGCCTGGGCCATGCGGGCTTCATGAGCATCGGCGCATTCTCCGGCGTGGTGGTTGCCACATGGCTGGAGAAGGCTCTGCTGACCATCGATGCGGCGGGCAAGACGGTGCCCTTCTTCAGCGACACGGCGATCCTGGTCATTGCGATCATCGTTGCCGGCGCGATTGCGGCGGTGGCCGGTGTGATCATCGGCATTCCGGCGCTGCGGCTGCGCGGCGACTATCTGGCCATCGTGCTGCTGGCCTTTGGCGAGATTATCCGCAATGTGATGAACTGCGTGCTGGTGTGGGTCGAGGGTTCCACGCTGCAATTTGCCCTGAAGATCAACGAGGGCTCTGCTGCCGCCGTTCCCGGTGGTGCACAGATGGTCATCAACGGTGCGCAGGGCACCAACAACAAGGTCATGTCCGTGGCGTTCAACAACGAGCGCTTCATCGTCGGCTTCGTGCTGGTCATCTTCACTCTCTTTGTGGTGCTGAACCTGATCAACAGCCGCTCCGGCCGCGCCATCATGGCCATCCGCGACAACCGCATTGCGGCGGAGTCCGTGGGCCTGAACGTGATGAAGTACAAGATGATGGCCTTCGTCATCGGCGCTGCACTGGCGGGCATGGCAGGCTGCCTCTACGGCCTGAACATGAAGACCGTCACGGCGGTGGACTTTGACTACAACATGTCCATCGAGATCCTGGTGATCGTCGTGCTGGGCGGCATCGGCTCCATCCGCGGCTCGGTGATTGCGGCGGTGCTGCTCAAGGTGCTGCCGGAGAAGCTGCGCTTCCTCAACGACTACCGCATGTTTGCCTACGCGGTGGTGCTGATCGTCGTCATGCTGGCGACCAACAGCCCGATCCTGAAGAACCTCTGGGCGCTGCTGATGCGCATCAGGCCCCTGCGCGTGGCCGCAGAATGGCTGCAGGCGCTGCCGGGCAGGATCAAGGCGGCGCTTCCCTGGAACAAGAAGAACGGAAAGGCAGGTGAGGCACAGTGACCCAGATGAAGAAGCGTCTTGTGGACACCAAGATGGTGCCGCTGCCCTCCGTATCCATCGTGCCCGAACGCGACGTGGGCAAGCGTCCTGTGCTGGAAACCCGCCACCTGGGCATTGAGTTCGGCGGCCTGAAGGCGGTGGAGGACTTCAACATCGCCGTGGGCCCCACCGAGATCTGCGGCCTCATCGGCCCCAACGGCGCGGGCAAGACCACCGTCTTCAACCTCCTGACCAAGGTGTACCAGCCCACCAGCGGCACCGTGCTCATCGACGGCAAGGATACCTCCGGCATGACCACCGAGCAGGCCAACCGCATGGGCATCGCCCGCACGTTCCAGAACATCCGCCTCTTCGGCAACATGACCGTGGAGGACAATGTCCGCATCGGCCTGCACAACCAGATCCGCTACGGCATGCTGCAGGGCATTTTCCGCGCCCCTGCCTACTGGAAGGCCGAGAAGCAGATGCATCAGCGCTCGCTGGAGCTGCTGTCCATCTTCGGCATGCAGGACATGGCGGACGTGAAGGCGGGAAGCCTTCCCTATGGCGCCCAGCGCCGCCTGGAGATCGTCCGCGCCCTGGCGACGAACCCCAAGCTGCTCCTGCTGGATGAGCCCGCCGCCGGCATGAACCCCCATGAAACGGAAGAGCTGATGCAGAACATCATCAAGATCCGCGATGAGTTCCAGATCGCCGTGATGCTCATCGAGCACGATATGAACCTGGTCATGGGCATCTGCGAGGGCATCTGCGTGCTGAACTACGGACGCATCATCGCCAAGGGCACGGCCGAGGAGATCCAGCAGAACCCCGTCGTTATCGAAGCCTACCTCGGTTCCCAGGGAAGGGAGGAGAACGTCTGATGAGCCTGCTGAAGGTTGACGACATTCATGTTTATTATGGCGCGATCCACGCCATCAAAGGCGTTTCCTTCCATGTGGATGAGGGCGAGATCGTGACCCTGATCGGCGCCAACGGCGCGGGCAAGTCCACCACGCTCAACACCGTGGCGGGCCTGCTCAAGCCCCGCAGCGGCCTGATCACCTTCGACGGCAAGTCCCTTAACGCCACCCCGGCGGCGCGCATCGTGTCCCAGGGCATGGCGCTTTGCCCGGAAGGCCGCCGCATCTTCCAGCAGATGACCGTCAAGGAGAACCTCGAGATGGGCGGCTACACCCGTCCGCCCAAGGAGATCCCCGGCAGCATCGAGGAGATGTTCACCCGCTTCCCCCGCCTGAAGGAGCGCGAGAAGCAGATCGCCGGCACCCTCTCCGGCGGCGAACAGCAGATGCTGGCCATCGCCCGCGCGATGATGTCCCGCCCCCGCCTGCTGATGCTGGACGAGCCTTCCATGGGCCTGGCGCCCATCCTGGTGGAGCAGATCTTCGACATCATCAAGGAGCTGCACGCCGCGGGCGTCACCATCCTGCTGATCGAGCAGAACGCCCAGGCGGCCCTGTCCATCGCTGACCGCGCCTACGTCATGGAAACTGGCAACATCACCATGGAAGGCCCGGCGGACGACCTGCTGCACAACGACGACGTGCGCAAGGCGTACCTGGGCGACTGATTTTCCCGATTGCATAAGAGCATCCCCTCTCTGCCGTGTGCGGGGAGGGGATTTCGCTGCGGTGGACGCCCTGGTGGCGGGGGGCGAACGGCGCGTCACGCATGGAGACGGCTCCTGAAAGAGGGATTCTCTGCTGCTGTGTCGAATCATTACGAGTGCGGGCGGTTGCGCCCGCTGCGGAGGTGTGATGATATGCAGAGGAAGCTTTGCAGCCTGCTGGTGATGCTCCTGTTGATGGTATGCCTGCCGGCGCTGGCCCTGGCGGATGTGGTCATCAACGAGGTGATGGCATCCAACGGCATTTATGAAGATGAGAAGAGCTACGACTGGGTGGAGCTGTACAACGACGGCAGCAAGGCCGTCGACCTGAGCGGCTGGTGCCTGTCTGACGGCAAGAAGAACCTGCAGAAGTTCGTCTTTCCCGAGGGGACGAAGCTCAAGGCGGGCGCGTACCTGATCGTGTACTGCACGGGAGAGGATGACATCGACCCCGGCAAGGGCAGCGAGTTCTATGCGTCCTTCAGCCTGTCTGCGGGCGGCGAGACCCTCTACCTCTCCGACGCGGAGGTGCAGCTGGTGCAGAAGCTGGAGTTCCCCCAGCAGTATGTGAATGTCAGCTACGGCCTTACGGCGGGCGGCGGGGAGTACGGTTACTTCGAGGAGGGCACGCCCGGCAAGAAGAACGGTAAAACTGCCTGCGCCGGGCGCACGGAGGACCCCACGGGTCTGACGGTGGGCGGCTTCTATCCTGACGGCGTGACCGTCACGGTGACGGCGCCGGAAGGGGCTGTGCTGCGCTACACCACCGACGGCGAAACGCCCACTGCCAAGGATAAGGAGTTCCCGGCCGAAGGGCTCGTCATCAGCAAGACCACGGCCCTGCGCGTCCGCGCCTTCCGGGAGGGCGAGGTGCCCTCCTGGGCCATCAGCGCGACGTACCTGGTGGAGGCGGAGCAGCTGACCCCGGTGGTCTGCCTGGTGACGGACGACAAGTACCTCTTCAACAAGAAGACCGGCGCGCTGGTCAAGGGCAGCGGCGATACGCCCAACTACGAAAAGGAGCTGGAGTACCCGGTCAACATCGAGTACTTCAACATGGCGGGCGTTTGCGAGATCAACCAGGTGGGCACCTTCACCGCCTCGGGGCATTCCGCGCGGCAGAATGCGCAGAAGTCCATTGCCCTCTACGCCCGCAAGGCTTATGGCGAGGAGACCTTCGCCTTCAACCCCTTCCCGACCCGCGACTACACGGAGTACAAGTCCGTGCTGCTGCGGGCGGCCAACTCGGATTTCTCCGCCACCCGCCTGCGGGACGTCGTCGCCTCCTCCCTGGCGGAGGGGGAGGGGATCCTCTATCAGGATCATGTCGTCATTCAGGTGTACATCAATGGCGAGTACTGGGGCCACTACAACCTGCGCGAGAAGATCAACAAGCACTTCATCGCCGCCTATGAGGGCGTGACGGACGAGGAGGATATCGACAACATCGACATCCTCACCCGCACCGGCACCGACCGCTACACCCAGAACGGCGACAACGAGGACTGGCTGGCCCTGTGCGACTTCTGCAAGACGAACGACCTGAACATTCCCGAGAACCTCGCCTGGGTGGAGAGCCAGCTGGACATTGACAGCATGTTCACCCACGCTGCCTACCAGATCATCCTGGGCAATGTGGACTTCACCAACGTGCGCGTGTACCGCGTGCCGGGCGGGAAGTGGAGGTACCTGCTCTTTGACGTGGAGGCCTGCTGGCGGAATCTGGACAAGACGCCCCTGGAGTACTACATCAAGCCCGTGTCCGGCAAGATCCAGGGCTTCCGCCATGAGCCGCTCAACGCGCTGCTGGCTGTGCCGGAGTACAAGGCGAAGTTCCTCATGCGCATCGCAGAGCTGCTGGAAACGAAGTTCCAGTGGGCCTATGTGGAGGCGAAGTTCGATGAGGTCATCGCCCAGCTGGAGCCCATCCTGCCCCGCCATATCGACCGCTGGAACAACATGAAGCTCAAGAACTGGTACACCAACATCAGCGCCACGAAGTACTACGCCCGCGTGCGCCCTCGGAAGATCCCGGAGCTGCTGCAGAAGGCGATGAAGCTGACGGATGAGGAAGTCGAACTCTACTTCGGCGAGGTGCTGGAGCTGCTGGAGGTCACCAACGCAAAACCGGAATAACAGGAAGTGGGCGCACTGGCATGAACGGTGCGCCCACTTTTCTGTACCGTATGCATGCAAAAAGGCGTGACCCGCCATGATGGGGGTCACGCCCTGTTTGCGTGGGGATTACTCGGCGACTTCCTCGGCCACGACGGGCTCGAAGATGTAGGCGAAGTAGATCTTGGCCTTGGCGTTGGAAACGATGTTCTTGGAAGCGGAGCAGACCACGATCTGGCCGTTCTCGTTCATGCCCATGTACTTGAACTCTTCGATCTCCTCGAATTCGAAGCCGGTCAGAGCGTTCCAGTACAGGAAGTCATCGTCGCCCTTCTTGAAGGAGAGCTTGATGGGGCCGAAGTTCATGTCGGCGTCGTTCTCGGAACGGACAGTGCCGTACTCCCAGGCGTCGAACTTGGCGAAGAACTCGTAGGCGTCGTCGATGGCTTCGGGCATGGTCAGGGTGCCTTCCAGGTCGTAGGCGTGGGCGTGCAGGTAAGCAGCCTGGTCAGCCATGACGCCGTTGGCGTGGTTGGCGGAGTTGTTGAACAGGGGCACCAGGTTCAGGATGACGCCCTCGGTCACGGCGTAGTAGCCGGGCTCAACGCCCTCCAGCTCGAACTCGTCAATGCCGTCCTCAGAGACGTAGGCGGCAACCAGCTGCCACTCGCCGGCCCACAGGGTCACATGGGCGTTGGAGACGGGGCGGCCGTCGCGGTTGGCGGGGTTGCCCAGGGCGTCAACAACGTCAGCCTCGTAGGCGATCTCGCGGGCGTACACCAGGGTGTTGTCGTCGCCGAACTCGGCCAGCAGGGTGGGCTCAGCCAGCGCAACGGTGCCCAGCAGCATCAGCAGGGCCATGAGCAGAGCAGCAATCTTCTTCATAGGGGTATCTCCTTTCTATTTTGAACAGCCGCAGCTGTCCTTAACCTGTTGGTATTATACCAGATAAGACTGGTATTTTCAAGGGGTTTACGGATTTGTTACACGCCGGAGTAAGCAGCGAAGCCGCAGTCGATGGGCAGCACCACGCCGGTGATGGCGGAGGCAGCCTTGTCATCGGTGAGGAAGAACAGGCCACCCAGCAGCTCCTCGGAGTCCACGAAGCGGCCCATGGGGGTGCCGGCGAGGATCTTGGCGGAGCGGGCGGTGGGGGTGCCGTCGGCGTTGAAGAGCAGGGCGCGGTTCTGGTTGGACACCAGGAAGCCGGGGGCGATGGCGTTGCAGCGGATGCCCGTGCCCGCAAAGTGGGTGGCCAGCCACTGGGTGAAGTTGCTGATGGCGGCCTTCGCGCCGGAGTAGGCGGGGATCTTGGTCAGCGGGATGTAGGCGTTCATGGAGGAGATGTTCAGGATGTTGCCGCTCTTGCGGGCCACCATGTCGCGGGCGAACACCTGGGTGGGCAGGAGGGTGCCCTGGTAGTTCAGCTTGAACACGAAGTCGATGCCGCCGGCGTCCAGGTCGAAGAAGGTCTTCTGGCCTTCCTGCGCCTCGTGATGGTACTCATTGTCGGTGGTGGCGCGGGGGTTGTTGCCGCCGGCGCCGTTGATGAGGATGTCGCAGGGGCCCAGGTCGGCCAGCACCTGCTGGTGCACAGCCTCGAGGGCTTCGGGATCCAGCACGTTGGCCTTGTAGCCCTCGCAGATGAAGCCTTCAGCGCGCAGCTCGGCAGCCAGCTTCTTCACGGCGTCCTCGTTCAGGTCCAGGGCAGCGACCTTCGCGCCCGCCTGGGCGTAAGCGCGGGCCATGTCGCCGCACAGCACGCCGCCGGCGCCGGTGACGACGACGACCTTACCGGTGAAATCAACGTTCAGGGGCAGATTCATCATAATGATACCTCCAATTGCTTGTATGGTTGAAGTCGTTTACTTGCCGGCCAGCTTGTCCAGCATATCCCAGATGCCCATCATGTACATGATGCCCAGGGCGCGGTCGTACAGGCCGTAGCCGGGGCGCACGGTGCCGGGGCCCTCGCCCCACAGGTGACGGCCGTGGTCGGGACGGATGTAGCCCTCATAGCCGCAGTCGTGATAGGCCTTCATGATGTCCAGGATGCGGGTGTCGCCGTCGCAGTCGCGGTGGGAGGCCTCGGAGAAATCGCCGTTCTCGAAGTGCTTCACGTTGCGGACGTGGGCAAAGGCGATGCGGTCGCAGTGCTTGCGCACGATGCTGGCCACGTCGTTGCGGGGATCCGCGTTCAGGGAGCCGGAGCACAGCGTCAGGCAGTTGCAGGGGTGATCCACCATGCTGAGGAACCGGTCGATGTTCTCGGCATTGATCAGCAGGCGGGGCAGGCCGAAGATATCCCACGGCGGATCGTCCATGTGGATGGCCATCTTGATGCCGCACTCCTCGCAGGTGGGCATGATGGCTTCCAGGAAGTACTTGAGGTTCGCCCACAGCTTCTCGTGATCCACGTCCGCATAGGCCTTGAACAGCTCGTCCAGCTTGGCCATGCGCTCGGGCTCCCAGCCAGGGAAGGACATGTTGTACTTCTCGGTGAAGTCCAGGATGTACTTCGCCATGGCGTTGTAGTCGTCCTGGATCATGCCCTTTTCGTAGAACAGCGCGGTGGAGCCGTCGCCCACGGGGTGGAACAGGTCGCTGCGGGTCCAGTCGAAGACGGGCATGAAGTTGTAGCAGATCACCTTGACGCCGAACTTGGAGAGGTTGCGGATGCAGACCTTGTAGTTCTCGATCAGGGCGTCGCGGGTGGGCTTGCCGATCTTGATGTCGTCGTGAACGTTGACGGACTCAACCACGTCGCCGTTGAAGCCGTACTGGTGCAGCTGATCCATGACCTCGGCGATCTCGTGCTCTTCCCAGATCTCGCCGGGCATCTTGTGGTGCAGCGCCCACACGATGGTGGACACGCCGGGAATCTGCCTGATGTCGTTGAGGGTGATCTTGTCGTTGCCCTCACCGTACCATCTGAAACCCATCTGCATAGGCATAGTGTTTCCTCCTTAACTGATGATGAAATGGCGATTACTTATCGGAGCAGGGGAAGGCAACCATGGCCTCCTCGATGGTGTGACCCTCGGCGATGTAGGCCTTGCGGTCGGCGTTGACCTTCTGGATGTGCTTGATGTACTCGCCATCCAGCTTGTAGCCCTTCATGGCCCACAGGGAGGCGATCCACGCCAGCATGGGGATGATGCAGAAGCAGATGATGACGGTCCAGTTCATGCCGGGAGCGTAGGGGGTGGACTTGGTGGGCAGGATGTCCAGGCCGGTGGTGAAGGTCACGACCAGGGCCACGACGGTGGCGGACAGGGAGGACACGAGCTTGTCCACCAGGGAGAACAGGGTGCCCATGATGCCGGGGATGAACTTGCCGGAGCGGTAGGTCTCGTAGTCGGCACAGTCGGCAACCATGGGGATGGGCATGTCGGCCGTGGCGTAGTAAGCGCCGTAGCCGATGCCGAAGAGCAGGATGAAGGCGATGGTGTACAGGTTGATGGCCAGGCCGCCATCCTGACCGAAGATGCTCAGGTTGAGCGCCGCAGTCTCAGGCTTCCACAGCAGCAGCAGGGCCAGCACGCCCACATAGCAGGCCAGGGCCACGCCCACATAGGTCATCAGGGACTTCTTCTGGCCATACTTCTGGGAGGTGCGGACGGTCAGAAGGAAGAAGGGAGCAGAGAAAACGTAGCCCAGCACCATCATGATGGCATTGAGGCTGTCGTAGCGGTTCTGGCTGACCAGCTCGCCGGCCTCGTTGGTGATGACGCCGAACTGGGTCATGCAGCCGTAGATCATGCACAGCACCGTCAGGTTGGTGGCGATGGACAGGGCCAGCTTGCAGCCGCCGCCGGCGACCATCAGGCGCTGCAGAGGCTTGTTGGCCTTGATGATCTGCACGTACTCGGAGAGGGAGAGGTTCTCCTGCTTGGCGCCCATGCCGAAGTACTTGGTCTGATCCTTCTCCCAGATGCCGATGATGGCAACGATGGTCAGCAGGATGGACACGATGATGCCGATGGGGGTCATGATGTTGAACCAGGTACCATTGTAGTCGCCGGCGATGCCATCGGAGGCGATGACCATGCCCAGCACCTGGATCAGGCCCATGCCGGCCAGGGAGCCGATGGTGTTGAACACCGTGAACAGGGGGCGCTGCTTGGGGTCGTTGGTCAGCACGGGCTGAGCGGAGCGGGTGACGGAGGTCTGGAAGGTGTAGCCGATGACCCACACCGCGTAGAGAACCACGAACAGCGTGTAGCGCAGCCACATCATGGTGTCGGGCACCAGCGGGGAGACCATGTACAGCAGGATGACGGAAACGGCCATGATGACGTTGCCGATGACCATAAAGGGGCGGAACTTGCCGAACTTGCCGTCGGTCTTGTCCATCAGCGCGCCGATGATGGGGTCGGTGATGGCGTCAAAGACGCGCATGCCGGTGATCATGAAGGACGCGAAGGCAAGACCAAGGCCCAGCACGCGGTTGCCGAAGGTGGCGATGAAGGACAGGATCAGGACGTAGTACACATTGGTCGCGCCATTGTTCATGGGGAACATGGCCAGCTGGTAGAATTTTGCCCGGTTCATGCCGCTGTTGTCGGCAGGAACCTGAACGGTGGCATTCTTCGCCATGGAAGGTTTCCTCCTTGCTTTGTGTAGTATATCAACCAGTCTGCTTCTGCAGGCTTGATTACACCCAGTTGGACTTCTGCGGGTTCTTCTTCTTGGGCAGGATGTAGGCCTGATTGGGGGCGTCGACGTGGCGGAAGGAGGCAGTGTCCTTCAGCTTGCCGGCAACGGCCTCCACCTGGATCTCGCCCGTCAGCGGCACCTTGAAGGTGAAGACGTGATCCTCGCGGGTCTGCTCGCCCACGACCTGACCGTTCACCAGCAGCTTCACCGTCTTCTCGGTGGAGTAGACCTTGATGGTGGTCACCTTGTCGGTGCGCTCCACATAGCGCTTGGAGCAGATGTGCACGAAGCGCTCCTTCGACCACCATGCCTTGTAAAGGTAGAAGGAATCCTTCTTCACCTTGCGGTCGAAGGTGACCAGGCCCTTGTGGTTCATGCCGGGTTCGCCGCCCTGATCGCGGGCGTCTGCAGCGAAGTCGAACATGTTCCAGACGTGGTTGGCCCACATCCAGGGGTGGCGCTTGAAGCACTTGAGCATGAACTCGTGGTACTTGGCCTGATACTCCTCGGTGTGGTCGTTGCGGCGGGGGTGGGAGGAGTGCAGGTTGGGCATGCCCTCGGCGCCGTACTCGGAGTAGCCCAGCGGGCGCTTGGGGAAGCACAGGTGCCAGAAGCCGATCCACAGGTCATTGAGGAACATGCCGGGCACGTACCAGCCCAGGTACAGGTTCCAGGAGACCACGTCGGTGATGTGGGCCACGGGGTTGAAGGGGCCGCACATGGCGTAGCAGGCCAGGGTGGTGAAGCGGGTGGGGTCCGCCTGATGCACCAGGTCGTTCAGGACGTGGTGGTTGTCCAGCATGTCCTTCTTGTCCTTGGTGGAGATGGTGATCTCGTTGGACACGCCCCAGCAGACGATGCAGGCGTGGTTGTAGTTCTGCTCGATCAGTTCCTGCATCTGGCTGATGGTGTTGGCGCGGCCGTTCGGCATGTGCTCGGAGATGTAGGGGATCTCGGCCCAGACGACCATGCCGTAGCGGTCGCACAGGTCGTAGAAGTACTGGTCGTGCTGGTAGTGGGCCAGGCGCACGGTGGTGCAGCCCATCTCGGCGATCAGGGCCATGTCCTCATCGTGCATCTCGCGGGTGATGGCGTTGCCCAGGCCCTTGCGGTCCTGATGGCGGGAAACGCCGTGGAGGGAGTAGGGCTTGTCGTTGAGGATGAAGCCCTGCTTGGGATCCACGCGGAAGGAGCGCACGCCGAAGGGGATCTCCAGCTGATCGGTGACCACGCCGTCCACCACGACCTGCGCGCGGCAGATGTACAGGTAGGGATCCTCCACGCCGTGCCAGCGGCGGGCCCGGGCCATCTCGATGGTGCAGTCCGCGCCCGTGCCGGTGGCGACGGTCTTGCCGTTGCGGTCGATGATGGCGATGGCGACTTCGCCGGCCGTCACGCGGCTCTGCACGCGGATCTTCGCGCCTTCGCCCTCGGGGGTGGCGGTGACGCGGATGCCGCTGGAACCCAGGAAGTCCAGGGCAAAGTGGGCCTTATTGACCACCAGCAGGCGCACGCCGCGGTAGATTCCGCCGTAGAAGGTGAAGTCCGCCTTCTGGGGGTAGACGGTGTCGTTGACGGAGTTGTCCGCCACGACGGTCAGGGCGTTCTCCTCCGTCAGCAGGGCGGTGATGTTGGCCCGGAAGGTGGAATAGCCGCCCTCGTGGGTGCACACGTCGCTACCGTTCAGGGTGACCTTCGCCGAGGAGTTGACGCCGTCAAACTCCAGCCAGACCTCCTGCGTTTCCGCATCAAAGGCCGGGGCGGGGAAGGTCAGCTGGTAGGTGCAGCTGCCGCGCTTGTAGTCGTTGCCGCCGTCCTGGCCGTCGATGTTGTTCCAGGTGTGGGGCAGGTCGAGGGTGACAGTCGTGCCGCTCAGGTCGGTGAACTGCCAGCCCGTCATCAGGTCGATCTTCTGGCGCATGGTACTCCTCCTTGGTGGTGGATTTGGCGTGAAATTGGACAGATTCATTATGTCCTAATGTATCATATTTTTAAAGGAAAGTGAAGGGAGATTTCTTGAATGTCGCAGCGAGGGGCGCAAAAATGCTGGAAGCGAATGAAAACGTCGGAAATCTGACGCGAACCGGCGCGCTGATTGCACTCGCGTCGCGCATCGGGCGCGAACGGGGCAACGGGTGCCCCTGAATCAAGAAAAAACGCTCCGCCACAGCAGGGTGACGGAGCGTTGAGAGCGCAATCAGCCCTTGAGCTTGGGGTTCTTGCGCAGGTAGACGGAAATCTCGCCCACGATGAAGGCGACGACCATCAGCATCAGGAAGGTCAGGAACTTGGGGCACATGCCGAAGCTCTTCTCCTCGAAGCCCAGGTCAGCGAAGTGCCAGTAGGCCGCGCGGGCGCCATTGCCGCCCAGGAAGAACAGCGCGATGCCGATGCCGGGGATGAGGGTGGCCGCAAAGGAAGCCAGGCCGGGGAGCTTGAAGATCAGCAGCAGAACGACCACGACGATCGCGGCGATCAGCAGGCCGAAGAGCACGGGGTTGTAGTAGCTCTGCACCTTGCCCTGACCGAAGGTGCCGTTGGTGACCTGGAAGAAGATGCCCGCAGCCAGGGAGATCAGCGCAGAGAGGAGCGCAACGATCGCGCCGGGGGTGGTAAACCTTTTCATGGTGTGGAACTCCTTTCCAACTATATGGATCGTGGAGCCCGCAGGGGGCTTTGTTGTTCACGCAGAATCCTGCCGTTTGCACAGCTTGAAGAGGGTCATGCCTGCCTGGGCGGGAACCGCATTTCCCTCCCGGACGGGTATGCTCCTCTGATTCATGGTACGTCTATTATGGCACAGTTAGCCGCCGGATGCAATATCATTTTTGCGGGGAATGGCGCTGCTGGCAGCGGAAAAATGAAAATTCGCGACACGTATGGCATCGCGAATGAAATGCAGGATTCGTTCGCGACAAAGAATTGTCGCAGGAAGAAAACGAACAATATCGCGACAGCATCGCGCTTGTGCACGACAAACACCTTTCATTTCGGGGGAAATTCAGCTAAAATACTCATAACAATAGCTGGAATGGCCTCTGCGGGATGTGCGCGGCGGGCCTGTCTGGCTATGCTGCGCGGTCACCGCATGGGCTGGCGCGGCGGCATCAGTATGCAATAACGCAACCGAATCCGAAAGGAGATTTCATCAAATGAAAGCTTCGACGAGCAGGACGCTCAAGAAAGTGTTCCTGAATATCGTGGCCGTGCTGTGCGTGGTGCTGATCACCGGCAACCTGATCGCAGAGGCCTGTGCGGTTCAGATCCACGGCTTCCTGGGCACGGAGGCCACCAAGAACGTGCTGGCCGACGGCACCGAGGTGGATCCCGAGACCATGGAGTACAAGCGCTACTTCGAGAGCCAGTACACCTCTGTTGCGGACCTGAAGGCCGCCGGCGAGGCGCTGGTTCGTGAGGTGGAGGGCGAGGGCATCGTTCTGCTGAAGAACGAGAATAACACCCTGCCCCTGGCCCGCGGCAGCGAGATCGCCCTGGTGGGCATGTCTGCCGTGTTCCCGGTGTATGCCGGCAGCGGCTCCGGCGCTGTGGATGCTGCGGGCGCGCCCGACTTCCGCACCGCGCTGGAGAACAGCGGCTTCACCGTCGTCAACGGCCCCATGCTGCAGGCCTATGTGGATGAGCATGGCGAGCGTCCCAAGGGCGACGTGGGCGAGATGGGCTGGAGCTGGCTCAGGCGCAAGTCCAAGGACGATGATGGCGAGTACACCGTCGGCAACGGCGAGCATGTCGTGTTCGTCATCGGCCGCACCGGCGGCGAGGGCAACGACCTGACCGGCAACGTTGCCAGCGACGCGGAGGACTACCTGGCCCTGAATGAGAACGAGATCGAGATCCTGGAGGAGCTGGCCGCGATGAAGGAAGATGAGGAGATCGCCTCCATCACCGTCGTCATCAACAGCGCCAACCCCATCTCCGTGGGCTTCCTGTTCGAGGAGGATTACAGCATTGACGCCGCGCTGTGGGTCGGCTCCGTGGGCCAGACCGGCGTGTACGCCGTGGGCGACGTGCTCTGCGGCGACGTCAACCCCTCCGGCTCCCTGCCGGACACCTGGTGGATCGACAACCAGCTCAACCCCGTGCAGAGCAACTTCGGCGCCTACACCTACGCCTCCGGCGCGGACGGCCTGGGCACCGCCCACAGCAAGTATGTCGTCTATCAGGAAGGCATCTACCTGGGCTACAAGTACACCGAGACCCGCTATGAGGACGTCGTCCTGGGCACCCCCAAGGCCGGCCGCTTCAACTGGGCCGACGTGGTGGCCTATCCCTTCGGCTACGGCATGAGCTACACCTCCTTCGCCTTCTCCGACCTGAAGGTGGAGAAGACCGGCGCGGGCACTGAGACCGAGTATGTGCTGAATGTCACCGTGACCAACACTGGCGACGTGGCGGGCAAGAAGACCGTGCAGGTCTATGCCCAGAAGCCCTACACCGAGTATGACATGGCCAATGGCATCGAGAAGGCTTCTGCCGAGCTGGTTGGCTACGGCAAGACCCAGGTGCTCCAGCCTGGCGCTTCCGAGACCGTCACCGTGAAGGTTCCCGAGTACTTCCTGACCTCCTATGATGCCACCGGCACCGGCGTGTACATCCTCTCCGAGGGCGACCACTACCTGACCGTGGCCGACAACTCCCACGAGGCTGTGAACAACATCCTGGCCGTGAAGGGCAAGACCACTGCCGACGGCATGACCGCCGAGGGCAACAAGGACATGGTCCACACCATCACCTACGCCTTCGACGCTGAGACCTACTCCAAGGCCTACGGCACCGGCGCTGAGGTGACCAGCCTGTTCGACGAGGCTGACATCAACCGCTACGAGGGCCGCGGCGACAACTCCGTGGTGTACTACTCCCGCTCTGACTGGGAGGGCACCGTGACCAACAAGACCGTCGTGCTGCACATGACCGAGGCCATGCGCTCCCTGTCCGTGCTGGACGACAGCGACCTGCCTGCCTTCACCGAGGAAGACGAGTGGCCCGTGATGGGCGAGAAGGAAGACATGGGCATCCAGCTGATCCACATGAAGGGCGTTGACTTCGACGATCCCAAGTGGGAGACCTTCATGGACCAGCTGACCTATGACGAGCTGGCGGCCATCTGTGCCCGCGGCCTGCGCATGACCGCGGAGGTCACCTCCGTCGGCAAGCCCCAGACGCTGGATCACAACGGCCCTGCCGGCGTGACCCAGGCCTACAACGCTGGCAAGAACGGCTACGCCGTCCAGACCAACGACCCCAACATGGGCATGAAGGGCACCGCCTTCCCCTGCAACGGCATCATCGCCGCCACCTTCAATGATGACCTGGCCTACCGCGTCGGTCAGCTGATCGGCGAGGACGCCATGTGGGCGGGCTATGCCGGCCTGTACGGCTCCGGCCTGAACATCCACCGCAGCCCCTACTCCGGCCGCGTGTTCGAGTACTACTCCGAGGACGGCATCCTCACCGGCCTGATCGACACCTACGAGACCCTGGGCATCCAGGAGAAGGGCGTGTACGTCTACAACAAGCACTTCGTCCTGAACGACCAGGAGAACAACCGCGCCGGCATCGCCACCTGGTGTAACGAGCAGGCGCTGCGTGAGATCTACCTGCGCGCCTTCGAGCTGCCGATCGTCAATGCCGACGCCAAGTGCGTCATGACCGCCTATAACCGCCTGGGCCAGGTCTGGGCCGGCGCTTACCGCGAGCTGCTGGAAGGCTGGCTGCGTGGCGAGGCGGGCATGGATGGCTTCGCCGTGACCGACATGTACGACAACAGCTACATGGTCAAGGTGCACGAGGTGCTGGCTGGCAACGACATCCCCGATGACTACGTTTCCAGCCTGGCTGAGTTCACCCCCTACGGCCCCGACGGCGCCAAGGCGAACCCCATCGTCGCCCAGCACATGCGCCTGAGCGCCAAGCGCGTGATGTACATCGTGGCCAACTCCCGCGGTATGGACGGCATCGACGACAGCATCTACATCGTGGAGAATGTGGCCTGGTGGCAGATGACCCTGCGCGTGTGCCAGTGGACCTTCGTGGGCCTGACGGCCATCGCGGGCCTGCTGCTGGTGCTGGACATCGCCAAGGAGAAGTTCGGCAAGGCCAGGAAGGCTGCCTGAGCTCCTGTAAACTGAATCCCCGGCACACGGCGTTTCGGCGTCGTGTGCCTTTTTGTGTGCAGGCATGAAATTCTGGTTGGAAAAAAACTTGTCGAATACAGGATTCTGTGTTATGATGAAAGCACATAAACACACAAGGAGATGAATCTGTATGCTGCGACTTGCCATTGTGGATGACACGCCTGCTGATTCTGCGGCCCTGCGTGCACTGGTGGCCGATTATTTCACACGCAATGAGCAGGCCTACATGATCCATGTGTTTGATACGCCGCTGGACTTCATCCGCAGCACGGAGAGCCATGACATCGTGTTCATGGACATCCGCATGGACAAGCTGGATGGCATTGAGGTGGCGCGCATCATGCGCAAGATCAACACCGACGCGGTGCTGATCTTCGTCACCCACATGGCCCAGCTGGCCATCAAGGGATACGAGGTGGACGCGCTGGACTTCATCGTCAAGCCTGCGGACCAGTTCTCCATCAATTATGTGCTCACAAAGGCGCTCACCCGCCTGGAGAATACCTCCAGCACGGTCTTTGCGCTCAAGACCTCCGAGGGCATCGTCAGCCTCTCCTCGGGGGACATCACCTATGTGGAGGTCTTCGACCACAACCTGGCCTACCACACCACCAAGGGCACCTATGAGGTGCGTGGCCGGCTTTCGGACGTGGTCAAGAAGCTGGATCCCAAGCGCTTCATCATGTGCAACCGTTCCTTTGTGGTCAACCTGCGCTATGTTTCCAGCGCCTGCAGCGAGTATCTGGTGGTGGACGGGAAGAAGATCTACATCTCCAAATCCCACAGCAAGGAGATCATGAAGCACTTCTCGAATTTCCTGGGGGAGAACCTATGATAACGGATCTGTGGATCATCCGCGTGATTGACCACCGCATCTCCACGGCGCTGATCTTCACGCTCGTGCTGCTGCTGACGGGCAAACCGCAGCGCCGGCGGATGTATGGTCTGCGCATGGTCGCCTCGATGCTGGCGATGTGCCTGGCGAGCTGGTGCGTCCGCACGGTGGTGGATGAGATGCTCGTGGGCGAGGTGGCACAGGGCCTGGGGCACTCGGTGCACCTGCTGGTGATGAGCCTGCTGTACATGTGCAGCTACTCCTTCTGCTATGAAACCACGCCGGTGGAGGCGATCTATGCCGACCTCCTGGCGCTGACAATCTTCAAGCTGGCGTGGAACACATTCAAGGTCTTCGCGGCGGCGGCGGGGATGGTGCCCGGTTCGCAGCTGTGGACCACCTACAGCCTGATGGGCTCCATCGTGTCCTACCTCACATATGGCAGCGTCTGCCTGCTCACGTGCTACATCCACCAGCGCATTGTGAAGAAGACGCCCGATGAGGCGGACCTGTGGTCCATGCTGATTTCCTATGGCGCGTTCCTGTGCTGCCAGATCGTGCTGGAGTTTTGCGGGCGCGTTTTCACGGCGGACATCTCCTCTCTGTTCCTGTACTACATCTGCGCGCTGCTGTACACCCTCATCACCTATGTGGTGCTGCTGGTGATCTCCCAGCTGGCCTTCTACCGCCGCGACAACGAGGAGATGCACAACTTCATCCGCAACAAGATGCAGTACTACCGCATGAGCCACGATGGCATCGTGTCCCTGCAGATCAAGTGCCACGATCTCAAGCACCTCATTGCCGCCATCCGCACCCGTGCGGACTGGGAGAGCCTCGACGAGCGCATCCAGCAGCTGGAGGACACCATCATCGAGTACGGCACGGTGGTGGAGTGCGGCCACGACGCCATCAACGTGGTGCTGACGGAAAAGAACATCCTCTGCAGCACCTGCGGCGTGAAGTTTTCCTACATTATCGACGGCACGCTCTTCGATTTCATGACCGAAACGGAGATCTACTCCCTCTTCGGCAACGCGCTGGACAACGCGCTGGAAAGCTGCAGCAAGGTTTCGGAGAAGGAGAAGCGCGTCATCGCCCTGAAGGCCGCCCGCCATGGCGACATGGTGGTGCTCCATGTGGAGAACTTCTTTGAAGCGGCCCTCAACATGGTCGACGGCATGCCCGTGACCACCAAGAAGGGTTCCGGCCATGGCTTCGGCCTGCGCTCCATTCAGCAGATCGCTGAGAAGTATTCCGGCGTTGCCACCGTGCAGGCGGATGGCAATATCTTCAAACTCACGGTGCTCCTGCGCCCGGCAACGGCCTGATACGATCCCTCCCTTTGCAGCACGCAGGGGAGGGATGTTTTTCTGCTGTATGCAGAATCTGGCTGACAACGCATGCGATTTGTACAGGTATGAGCGCGTTCACGGCGAAAATACGTCGTGAATAAGAAGGGATAGCGTTAGCGACTGAAGGCCTGAAATTCAAGACATTCCCTTTTCAAATGGAAACATGTATGCTATAATGAACACAACTGAACGGGTCAGCAGCGCGCGTTGGCCTGTTCAAATCTAGCCAAATAGGTTAAGGAGAGTGCACATGAAGAGGATTCTGAGCCTGCTCATCGCTGCGATGCTGCTGCTGGGCATGATCCCCGCGATGGCTGAGAGCGCCGTGGAGTACATCCCCGCGCCCTACACCGTTACCGGCAACATCACTGACGCCTACCTCGAGCCCGTGTATTACAACAACGGCGAGGGTGAGCCCTCCATCGGTGTGACCACCGTTGGCGTGCTGGTCGTGGACGGCAAGTACTTCAAGGACGCCGATAACGACCGCGAGCTGGACATCTTCGAAGACTGGCGTCTGGATGCGGAGACCCGCGCCATCGACCTGGCTTCCAAGCTGACCAACAACCAGAAGATCGCTTTCATCTTCAATAAGCTGATGGCCAACCCCACCAGCAAGACCCTGGCTGACGTCACCAATGAGGATGGCACCTACAACGTTGCCAAGATCATCTCCGTGACCATCGGCGTTGAGGAAGCTGACGACGGCTCTGCTGGTTCCGGCGGCGGCAGCTGGTCTGCTCCCTCCGACGATGACGTGCTGAACTACAACCTGCGCCATGCCGTGTACCGCGGTGGCGTGGGCTACGATGCTTCCGTCGTTGCGCTGTACAACAACGTGTTCAACCAGCTGGCTGAGTACGATGCTGTCGTGAACGGCGAGGCCTTCCTGCCCTTCACCCTGATCTCCAACCCCATCAGCACCGGCCACGTGAACAACATGGCTCTGGCTGCTGCTGTCATGGGCGACGTTGCCAACGGCGGCGACTACTCCATGGTTTCTGAGTATGCTGAGCTGGACCGCGAGATGTGGGTTGCCCAGGGCATCCGTCAGATGTACGGCCCCCAGATCGACCTGGCCACCGATCCCCGCTGGTCCCGTAACTCCGGCACCTACGGCGAAGTGCCCGAGGTCGTTGCCGGCATCACCACCGCTCTGGTTTCCGGCTACCAGCAGGGCACCGAGGGCGTGCAGCTGGAGGGCGTGAGCCTGTCCATCAAGCACTTCCCCGGCGACGGCGCTGCTGAGAACGGCTACGAGTCCCACTCCTACCAGGGCCAGTGGCGTATCTACACCACCCCCGGCTCCCTGGAGAAGTACCAGCTGGT
>JAFQQT010000010.1 GCA_017410455.1 Clostridia bacterium | reverse complement strand
GTGGTAGTAGTGGTAGTAGTGGTGGTGGTAGTGGCCTCTGCCATGGCGGGGACGATGCTGCACATCAGCAGCGCAAGGGTCAGCAGCAGGGAAATGATCTTCTTCATGTCAGGGTCCTCCGATATGTTATTTCAAGCGGCGGCTGCATCAACCGCCGTTCGATCCGTGGGATGCAGAGCGCGGCGTTACTCTCCGGCGTTGAAGGTCAGCACCAGGAGGAACTCGTAGTTCGTGCCGTCCTCGGTGGTGCTGCTGAAAAGGGCGTTCACGCCCCAGACGGAGAACTCGTTGCTGCCGCCCTGCAGCGCCTGGCTGAGGTTCTCGGCCAGGGTGTTGGTGGCCTCCTCGATGGCCGCCTCTGCGGGCATGCCGTCGCCCGTCAGGAGCGAGCCGCCCACCAGGACGCACTGCACGATGAAGACGGTCACGGTCTCCTCGTCCATGGGGCCGTCGTAGCTCAGGACGATCTGGCTGACATTGCCGTCCTGCAGCAGCGCCATCGCCATGGGCAGCGTGTCGTTCATCAGTGCACCCCAGGCCTCCGTGCCGCTGATCTCCCTGGTGATCCAGGAGATGGTGTTGCCGGGATAGGCGGTGGTGAAGAGGTCATTGTAGAGTGCCTGGAAGGTGGTGAAGGCCATGGGGGCACGGGTGATGGGGGCTTCTTCGGCTGCGGCGGGCAGCAGTGCACACAGGCACAGCATGGCGGCCAGCAGCAGGGACAGGAGCTTTTTCATAACGGCAATCACCTCATAAGCGTTTTCAGGCGGAATAAGTGACTACATTCGACAGGTGGGCGCGTTTTTCCTGCTTGCCGGCAGGGATTCGGCGCGGTATGTCGAATTTCCCCAGCAAAAGACGGAGGTGCGTTGATGATGGATACCCGCCGCCACTGGCTGCACACGATGCTGAAGATTGCCGATCCCGTTCTGCGCGCGCTGGCGCAGGATCGCCTGCGGGAAACGATGCCCATTGAGAGCAAATCCCCCCGGGAGGACCGGGCTCAGTTCACCTACCTGGAGGCCTTCGGGCGCACGCTGGTGGGCATGGCCCCGTGGCTGGAACTGCCGGGGCTGACCGGGGAGGAGGCCGCCCTGCAGGCGGAGTACCGCGCCCTTGTGCGCCGCTGCATGCACAATGCCGTCACCCCCGGCACCCGGGACTGCATGAACTTCTCGCAGGGGCATCAGCCCATCGTCGATGCGGCGTTCCTCGCCCATGCGATCCTGCGCGCCCCCACGCAGCTGTGGGAAGCGCTGCCGGAGGACGACCGCCGGAACCTCGTCGCCCGCATGAGGGAGACCCGCACCCGCAAGCCTTATCACTGCAACTGGCTGCTCTTTTCGGCGATGATCGAGTGCCTGCTGTACTCCCTCAGTCAGCCTCCGGCTGCCAGCTCCCTCGGGGAGGGAGCCTTTTGGGACAGCATGCGCATCGACTACGCCCTCCGCCAGCATTTCGACTGGTACAAGGGCGATGGCTTCTTCGGTGACGGGCCGGAGTTTCACATGGATTACTACAACAGCTACGTCATTCAGCCGATGCTGATCGACATCCTGCGCACCGTGGGGCACGAAGACGGCGACTGGCAGCGGCTGCTGCCCCGGGCGGAGCGCTATGGCGCGCGGTATGCGCAGTTCCTGGAGAACCTGATCGCACCGGATGGGTCGTATCCGGTGCTGGGGCGTTCCAGCGCGTACCGGTTCGGCTGCTTCCAGATGCTCGCCCAGGCGATGCTGCAGCACCTGCCGGATACGGGCCTGTCCCCGGCGCAGGTGCGCTGCGGCCTGACGGCTGTTATCGACCGGGTGATGGCCTTTGACAACTTTGACGGGGATGGTTTCCTGCGCATCGGCGTGTGCGGCTCCCAGCCCGACATGGGCGAGGGGTACATCTCCACCGGCAGCCTCTACCTGTGCATGGCGGTGTTCCTGCCCCTGGGCCTGCCGGAGACGGACGCCTTCTGGGCGGATCCGGATGCACTGTGGACGCAGGCCAGGATTTGGCGGGGCGAAGCGGTGTCGGCGGGGTACAGCATTTGAGAAGAATTATGAATCAGGAATTATGAATGATGAATTTGGAGTGTGGACGGGATGATGATGGCGTATCTGGCGGCGCATCCGCTTTGTGTGCGGTGTGTGGCGCAGTTCCCGCCGGTGAGGGATCGGGCGGCGTGGGAGGCGGTTGATTCGGCGGACCGGGATGACCTCCTTGCGCTGGCGGAGAAGTGGCGCGATCGGCCTTATCCGCTGCTGACGGCGGGGATGTACGCGGCTTTCTGCCGCACGGGCAGCCGCAGGGATTGCGAGGCGCCCTACTTTGCCCGGCGGGTGAAGCTGATCGCGGCGGCGCTGCATGTCTGCATCACTGGCGAAATGGGCGATCTGCCCATCGTTGAGGACGGGCTGTGGCTCATCTGCGAGGAGACCACCTGGGCCATCAGCGCCCACGCGGAACTGAGCGCGGCGCACCCCTTCCCGGATGCGGGGCGCACGATCATCGACCTTTTCGCCGCGCAGACGGGCATGATCCTGTCCTTCATCTGCCAGCTGCTGGAGGTCACGCTGCACCCCGACCTGCGCGAGCGCGTCCGGCGGGAGGTGGAGCGGCGCATTTTGCGGCCCTTCATGACGTATGACGGCGAATGGTGGATGGGCTTTGTCCGCAAGGATCTGTGCAACTGGACGCCATGGATCGTGTCCAACGTGATGATGGCGGCCAACGTGTGGGACTACGATTGCGCGAAGCTGTACCCCCGCGCCTGCGGGATGCTGGACCGCTGGCTGGCCTGTGTGCCGGAGGACGGCGGGTGCGACGAGGGCGCGGGCTACTGGAACATGGCGGCCGGGGCGTTCCTGGATTGCCTGATGCTGCTGGAACACACGGCGGACGTGCGCCTGTGGGATGTGCCGAAGGTGCAGCGGATGATGGCCTACCCGGAGCTGATGCACCTGGGAGGCGGCTGGTTCGCCAACTTCGCCGACTGCGACGCGCGGCCCTATATCAGCGGCGAGCGCCTGCAGTACGCGGGGCTGAAGACGGGCAACGCCGCCCTCGTCCGCATGGGCGTGGAGATGTGGGGACGGCCCTCCCGGGAGGTCAGCGACACGCCGCACCTGTCCCGGCTGCTGATGCGGCTGTTCTCCAGGCCTGCTGTGACGGAAGGCTCGGACAACCGGATGAAAGACGTCTGGCTGCCCGACCTGCAGGTGCGTCTGGTGGAGACCCGGGACTGGTGCGGCGGTTCGCACGGCCCGAAGGAGCTGCGGACCATCGCCGCCATGAAGGGCGGCCACAACGCCGAGAGCCACAACCACAACGACGTGGGCAGCTTTGTGCTGGCCATCAACGGGCAGATGCATGTGGTGGACGCGGGCAACATGGTCTACACGGCAAAAACCTTCTCCGACAGGCGCTACGAGCTGTGGAACTGCCGCAGCGTGTACCACAATGTGCCCATCATCGGCGGCTTTGAGCAGTGCAACGGCCTGCAGTATGCCGCGCGGGATGTGGAGGCGCTGCCGGATGGCCTGGCGCTGGACATGGCGGCGGCTTATCCGGCTCAGGCCGGCGTGCACCGCTGCGCCCGGAAGCTGCAGCTCACCGGCGCGATGCTGAGCGTGATGGACGAGATCGACCTTGCCTGCGCGCAGCCCGTCACCTGGGTGTTCATGCTGCGGGATGAGCCGGTCATTGAGGCGGAGGATCAGTGCTGCCATGGCCGGGAGACGAACTTCTTCATCGAGTGGCGGGACACAGAGGCGCTGACGGCCTCCGCAGAGCCCATTGAAATCACCGACGCCCGCATGGCGAAGTCCTACCCCGGCTCCCTCTGGCGGCTGATGCTGACCGCCGAGCCGGACACGCGCCACCGGGTACACATCAACATGACCGTATAAGGAGTACGAGCACATGCGCAACAACATTGACGAGATCGTCGCAAGGACGCTGGCAAAGTTTCGCCGCACCGTGCCCATGGCGGCGAAGAGCGACCTGCTGCCCTACCGCAGCGAAAACGGCGGGTGGGTCGAGTCCCCCTGGGGCTGCGGCAACGGCTGGTGGACGGCGGGCTTCTGGCCGGGGATGATGTGGCTGCTGAATAGCCTGAGCCCGGAGGCGGTCTTCCGCGACGAGGCCGTGCGCGCCACGGAGCTGATGACGGATCAGTTCCGAGTCTACCGCCACCTCAACCACGACGTGGGCTTCATGTTCCTGCTGAGCTGCGGAGCGAAGCACAAGATCGAAGGCGATGAGCAGTCCCGTTTCGACACCCTCCATGCCGCGTCCCTGCTGATGGGCCGCTTCAACCCCACCAGCACCCCCCGCGCGGGCTTCATCAAGTCCTGGGATGGGCGCGAGCAGCTGGGTTACGCCATCATCGACTGCATGATGAACCTGCCCCTGCTCTTCCGCGCCACCCGCGAGACGGCCGACCCGCGCTTTGCTGCCGTCGCCCGCATCCATGCCGACACGGCGAGGAAGCACTTCGTCCGGGAGGACGGCTCCTGCCGCCACATCGTTGAGTTTGACCCCGAAACGGGCGATTTCGTCCGCGAGCACGGCGGCCAGGGCTACGCCGTGGGCAGCAGCTGGAGCCGCGGACAGGCCTGGGCCCTGTACGGCTTCACCCTCCTGGCCATGAACACCGGCGACGCCGGAGACCTGGCCACGGCGGAGAAGATCGCCCGCTATTTTACTGCCAACATCCGCGCGGACGACCTCATCGACTGTGACTTCCGCCAGCCGGAGGACGTCTGCCGCCTGGATAACATCGCCAGCGCCTGCGCGGCCTGCGGCTTCCTGGAGCTGGCGAAGCTGACGGGCAAGGAGGAATACCGCGCCGCTGCCGAGAAGCTGCTGGATGGCCTGATTGACCACTGCACCGACTTCGGCGACAGGTACTGCGGCATCCTGACCCACTGCACCGCCGCCTACCACGACGACAACGTGGGCACCCACACCAACATCACCTACGGCGACTTCTTCTTTGTGGAGGCGCTGTGCAAGCTCAAGGGCGTGGATCCGATGCTGTGGGTGTGATGAGGTGAAGAAGATGCAGTATACCGAGACCCTGGACTGGATCCTCGATAAGCACGGGGCGAAGCTGGGGGATGAAGCGGTGTACAGGGAGACCATCGACTTCGTGCATTCGCTGGGGCTGAAGTGCGATTGCGTCGGGTGGAGCAAGCTCGACATGGCTTCACCCCGGGCGGAGGAGATCCTGTGCGCTATTGAGTGCTTCTGCCGGGAGAATGGCTGGAGCGCGCGGGGCATGTATACGCGGACGTATACCGGGGAAAGCGACTGGTACGAAATCGTCTTTGCCGACGCGAAGGAGGACTTCTCCAGATACAACGATTTCCGCGAGGTGCCGGACGGGAGCGGCGGCACGGTGAAGGTGCGTATCGTCAAGGCGTATCACGGGACGGGCTCCGCGCCCCTCAGATGCAGCCTTGACGCCCTGCTGGTGCCGGAGCGCTTCCGGGATGTTTGCCTGCAGGCGGGCTGGGCGGATGTCGACTTCTGCTGGGCGCAGGATAAGGGCAAGTATGATGCACACCAGTACTTCCACCTCTACCCGCGCCACGCGGTGCAGCACATGACGGAGAGCACGTTCTTCCACTACTATGCCCCGGGGATGCCGGAATACGATCCCCGGAAGGCGACGCGCATGCGGGAGTTGGGCGGCTCGCTGCCCCGGCTGGCGGAGATGTTTTCCGATCTGATGATCGCTCTGCCCCGGTGCTATCTGGCTGCTGAGCTGCCTGCGGGCGGGTTCTCCAGCGCGTTCATGCCGCCGGATTCCCGCTTTGGCAGTGGTCGGCAGCAGATTCTCGTCCACCGGGATACGGCGGCGATGCTGCTGAGAAGGAAGGCGCTGCAGGATTCCCAGCTGGTTCCCGTGCCGGTACTGGATGCGTTCCTGCCCGGATACGAGCCGGTGGTGACAGCGCGTCAGGAGGCTCCAGCTGCTGCGGTCCGTGACGAGTTGCTGAAGGCATACGAGGCGCTGAAGGCCACGCTGCGACCGGTGCGCATGGTGACGGAGAAGGAGGCGCTCAAGCTCCTGCGGGCGGCGAAAAAGGCCCGCAAGGAGGACTTCGGCAAGGCGCTGCCCAGGGCGAAGGCGGCGCTGCTGGCGGACATGCCCTGGGTGCCCCTCGTGCCGTACTGGCTGATTGCCCAGAGCAGCTATCTCTCCGACGAATACGAGCTGCTGTCCCCTGACCGTGCGGCGGAGGAAACGGCGGCCTTCCGGGATGCTCTGGCCGCCGAGGAGCTGCTTCCGGACAAGCCGGACGGCGTGGTCATCGCTGCCTGCGCGGACGGCGACGTGGTGCTGCTCCTGATGGACGGCGCGGTCATCCGCTTCAGCCACGAAGCCCCGGAGGCTCTGAACAGCTGGCCGACCCTGCCGCAGTTCATTGCCGATGTGCTGGGTTGCTGACGCCCCTGACCAATATGGAGGTATGCTGAATGAAGAAACTGCTTGCGCTGACCCTTGCCCTGCTGCTGACCTGCGCCTTTGCTTTTGCGGCAGCCGAGGGCGGCCGATCCACCTGTGGCGACTTTACCTACATTCTCCTGCCGGATGGCACGGCCTGCATCGCTGACTACACCGGCGAGGCGGCGGAGCTGGTCATCCCGGCGGAGCTGGATGGCGTGCCCGTCACGGCCATCGGGGCCTATGCCTTCTCCGCCTGCCGGAGCCTGCAGCGGGTGGTGGTGCCCGAGGGCGTCACCAGCCTGGGCGCGTCGGCGTTCTGCTCCTGTGCCGGGCTGCAGAGCGTGGTGCTGCCGGAAAGCCTGACCACCATCGGGGACATCGCTTTCTGCTGGTGTACCGCGCTGACGGAGGTCAACATCCCCCTGGGGGTGACGGAGGTGGGCGCGAACCCCTTCTACCACTGCCGTTTGCTGGTGGATATGGGCGTGCCGGAGGAGCACCCCATGCTGGCCGTGGTGGATGGCGTGCTCTTTGACCGGGTCAGCATGCGGCTGATCACCTATCCCGAAACGCGGGAGGCCGATCACTACGACGTGCCCGCCGGTACCCTGGCGATTGGCGACTGCGCGTTCTACAAGTGCACGCTGACGAGCATCACCATCCCCGAGGGGGTGGCGTCCATCGGCAGCGAGGCCTTTGCCGAGTGCCGCGGCCTGACGGCGGTCACCCTGCCTGAAGGCGTGGTCAGCATCGGGGAGAAGGCATTCTCCGCCTGCCGCAAGCTGGAGATCCTGACCCTGCCCGCCAGCCTCGAAGCCATTGGCGAGGATGCCTTCACGAAGGGCCCAAAGACTCTGGTGGTGGTCAGCGGCTCCTGGGCGGAAAGCTACTGCATTGCCCGGGAACTGCCCTATACCCTGAAGTGAGCGCACATATCGCGTAACAGAAGCCCGACGGGTCGTGTGCCTGCCGGGCTTCTGTCTGCAAAAAAAGTTGGATCCATGCCCTGACCATCTCGCTGCCCATGCCACTATATGGGTGAACAACGTTGTTGCCCGCCTCGCGAGCGGGCAGGAAGGAAGCAGGTATGACCGCAAACGACCGCATCGCGGAGATGTCCCGCACGGTGTACGCCTGGTGCGCCGCCCGCACGGCCACGGCGGCTGATGCGGAGGACCTCTCCCAGGAGGTGCTGCTGGCGATGCTCCGCGCCGCGCCGGATTTGCAGGACGAGCGGGCGTTCTACGGCTTCATGTGGTCGGTGGCGCGGCATGTGTACAGCGCGTGGGCGCGCAGGCGGCGCGTGCTGCCTGCGCCGCTGGAGGATGCGGAGGCGTCCGCCGACCCCCATGACCCCTTTGCTGCGGTGGAGGCCTCCGAGGACATCCGCCTGCTGCGCAGGGAGCTGATGCTGCTGAACCGGCAATGCCGTCAGGCGGCGGTGATGTATTACATCCGCGGCATGAAGGTGGCCGGGGTTGCCGGGACGCTGGGGGTCAGCGTCAGCATGGCCAAATACCTGCTGTTCAAGGCACGCAACACCATCAGGGAGGGCATGGAAATGGAACGGGATTACGGTGAACAGAGCTATCATCCGCGCAGGCTGGATCTGCGCTACTGGGGGCATGGCCCCAACCATTACTGGGGCATGGCCGGGACGCTGCTGCGGCAGAACATCCTCCTGGCCTGCTACAACGACGCGCTCACGGCCGGGCAGATCGCCCTGGCGGTGGGCGTGGGGCTGCCCTATATGGAGGAGGACCTGGATAAGCTTCACGAGGTGAACCTGCTCCTGCGGGACAGCAGCGGCCGGTACCGCACCAACATCGTCATCTTCACGGCGGATTACACCCGGGAGGCGGCAGCGCTGGTCGCGCCGGAGGTGCAGGCCATCGCAGAGCGGGTGAAACGCTGCATTGCGGAGCAGGAGGCGGATATCCGCGCCATCGGCTTCACGGGCTGCGGCATGAACGCGGCGGCCTTCCGCTGGCAGATGACCGCGCTGCTGCTGCACCGGGCGGTGATCAGCCTGGCCGGGGAGCAGGCTGCGCCGGAGCTGCCCTGCGACAAGTGGGGCGTGCCCTGCGTGTGCTGGGGCGTGGAGCCTCACAGGGGCGAAGATCCCTTTGCCTTTGGTGCGTGCGGTGCGCGCAATGCTGCCGGGGATCTGGTGCAGTGCATGGATTTCCCCATCAACGGCGAGATGGTGCACTTTGCCCTGGGGCGGCAGGCCTGGACGAATGTGTTCCTGTGCATTGCCAGGGGAGATGCATTTGACCTCTCCGAGAATGACGAGGCCATCGCGGCGGATATGACGCGCATGGGCTATGTTCTGCACGGGGAGGGCGGCCTGGCGGCGAACTGCCCGGTGTTCACCGCTGCACAATGCCGTGCGCTGCTGGCGCTGCTCGACCCTGCGGCGCAGGAGATCGCGGACATCGCCCTGTCCATGCGTGACAAGGAAGCCGCCCTGCTGCGCGAGCATGCGCCGGAGCATCTGCAAGGGGCGGCGCAGGGCATGGTGTACTTCCGCCTGTTCGAGTGCGGCGTGTCCCAGCCGGCGGCGATGCTGCACGGGGAGGGCTTCCTGGCGGATGCGCGCGCCTGCGACTGCCTGCCCACGACCTACGCGGTGCTGGCGTGAATCCTCCGCCTGAAGGCCAAAAGAAAAACGCTTCTGCTGTCGCTGCAGAAGCGTTCAGACCATCAAAAAAGCCCGCAACCGCATCCTTTCCGGCAGGGGCGCCGGAAAGGATGCTTCCTGCGTTGGCTGCAGCTGAAAATCCGGTCATTTACCGCGAAGTAAACTCCCGGATTTGCAGCTTTGCCGCCTTGGCTTGCAGACTTTTTTGAAGGTCTGCAAACCATCGACTCTGTCGATGATTTGAACGCTTCTGCTGTCGCTGCAGAAGCGTTTTCGCTTGCTTAATCTTCGAAGAGGCCACGCTGGCGCATGCGGGCGATGAAGGCCTGCACGTCGCTGCGGGCAACGTCCTGGGAAACGTCGTATTCCGCCAGCAGGGCGCTGACCAGCTCCTCCGGCGTGGCGCCCGCGGACAGACGATCCCACAGGAGCTTGCCCGTTTCATTGAGGACGATCATCACGTTCGTGTCCAGCGTGTCCTCCGTGGGAACGACGACGGTACGCCCCGCTACCGTGCGGAGCTGATACCCCGTCCTGATCCTGAGTTTTTCCATCGGCAGCGATCCTCAGTACCAGGAGATGTCGGAAACGCAGACGCCATCGGTGATGCAGGTGCCATCCACGATGCATCCGATGCCATCGGCGGTACAGGCGAGCGTGCTGCAGCCGGAGTTCATGATCGACTCGGGCATTTCGAAAACGTAGAAATCGATGGAGGGCGCTTCGTACTTCTTCATTGTGCAGGCTTCCTTTCGTTTGCTTTGTAGTGATGGATGAAAACCAGGTGATCAAGCAGCCAGCAGCCCGAAAGGGCGAGGGCAAGCTGCAGGACGAGCTCGATCAGATAGCCGGGGATCGGGTTGGCCCCGAAGAGCGCGATGAACGCATCCCACGGAAGGCCCAGGCGTACCACTGTGTGGATGCAGCAGAGCCAGAACATGTGCCGTCCGATCCAGCGGATCGCATCCGGCAGCCGCCCCTGCAATGCGTTGAGCTGCATCAGCAGCCGCAGCAGCGCATAACCGGCGGCATAGGCCACCACGAGGTCGGGCAGCCCTCTGCGGAAATACGCCAGGGAAAACTCCACATAGCCCCGGAAGGTCATGGCGATGATGCACACCAGCCAGATCAGCCCGCAGAGCCAGACAGGCAGCGGCCTGGTCAGCACCTTGTGCTGCCGCAGCAGGTATCCGGCATACAGTAGCCCCGTGCATACCAGCGCCTGCTGGATGCAGAAGGGGATGGGCAACCGGCTGGTGACGATGGCCAGCGCGGCACCGGCTACCAGCAGCAGCCACCGCAGCCATTCCTTTTTCACGCGGAGCAGCAGGTTCAGCATCAGCCCGGCTGCGGCATAGGCCGTCGGGAACCACAGCGGGCCGATGTTCCCCACGCCATCCAGCCTGAGGTGCAGCCCCAGCAGAAACGCCAGGCCCTGCTCCTTGAGCCCCTGCATCACGCTCTCTCCAGAAAGGAGCTGACGCAGCGGAACGAGAATCATCACTGCTATTGTAACACAGATGTAAGGGATTATCAACGGTGAAATGTGACGCCGGACGTTGTTCACCAGCTTTTCACGGCGCTCCCCGAACCCACAGGTCATGAACAGCGCGGGGGTCAGCCCGTAATGCAGCAGCGACAGCAGGCTCAGGAGCGTTCTGAGGGGCAGCGGCTGGCGATAAGCCCAGGATGTGAACATGCTGTAGTCGTTGACGCTGTGAAAGGCGATGATCGCCAGCATCAGCAGCCCCTTGGGCAGGTCGAACATGCCCACATAGCTGCTGCGGCGCAGCGCGGGATCCCGGTCGATGCGCAGCAGGTCATTGGCGCGGCTCATGGGCGTCTCCCTTCTGGCTGAGGGACTGGGCGATGACCTCCGCCGCGCCCCGGGGGGTGGTCATGCGGCGCAGACAGCGCTCGGGGATGCGGATGCCGTAATTCCGCTCCATGTCCATCAGCGATACGAAGATCTCCAGCGAGGACAGCGCCAGATCATCGATCAGGTTGCTGTCCGGGCCGATCTCCACGTCCGGATCGTCCAGCACCTGCCGCCAGTAGTCGATCACCTTCTGCTGGATCTGCTCAATCATTGTGCTCATCATATGGCCTCCTGATCTTCATCGATGCGTTTTTCTCAAAGGGCTCATCCCGCAGATCCCAGGAGCTGATGCGCTTGTAGGCGGGATTGCGATCGTTGATGCGCTCCACGCAGCGCCTGGCCAGTTCATCGGGGGAAATCTCCGATGGCGCGCTGATGTAGAGCTCGGCGTGGATGCGGCCCTGCCTCTCCCGCACGAGGGCTTCCGCGATGGCCGGGTCGGCCGTCAGCTGCTGCTCCAGCTCCTCCGGGGATACGTTCTCGCCGCTGTCCAGGATGATCAGGTTCTTGCGGCGACCGGTGATGAAGAGGTAACCGTCGTGGTCGAGGCGCCCCAGGTCGCCTGTGCGGAGCCATTCTCCGTCGAAGACCTTCGCCGTGGCAGCGGGGTCGCCATAATACTCGCGGAACACGTTGCTGCCCCGCACCTGGATCTCGCCGTCGACGATGCGTACCTCGCAGTAATCCTTGGGCTTGCCCACCGAGCCGATGCGGTTGTTCAGCAGCGTATTGGTGGCGATGGAGCCGGTGGTTTCCGTCATGCCATAGCATTGCAGGACGATCACGCCGATATCCTGATAGAAACGCAGCGTATCCGGCTGCGAGACGGCGGCGCTGGTGACGATCAGCTGGGGCAGACGGCCTGCTTTTTCGCGCAGCTGGCGGAACAGCAGCGTGCGCAGGTCGATTCCCAGGCGCAGCAGGGCGTTGGACAGGCGGATCAGCTTCTGCACCTTTTCAAGCTGCCCGGAGCGCCGGAGCGATGCAAGGATGCGGCTGCGGTACATCTCGTTGATCATCGGGATGGTGGTCATGATGTCCGGCTGGACGCGCTCCATGTCCCGCACGAAGTACTTCACCGACCGGCTCAGGTAGATCTCGTGCCCCTGCTGGAGCGCAGTGGTGACCACGAGCAGGGTGAAGATGTGGTGCAGCGACAGATACACCATCTGCCGAACAGGGCGCTTGAGGTTGTTGACGACGCTGCAGTTGTTCGTATGCGCCATGTTGTACTGGGTCAGGAGCACGCCGCGCGCCTTGCCCTCCGTGCCGGAGGTGCATACGATGCAGGCGGGTGCGTCCGGCTCATGCCGGGGCCATTGCGTCAGTGGCTGACCGGGGGTGTCCGGCAACGTTTCCCACGATATGGCCGGGCAGGGGTGACAGCGGTCTTCCTGCGGGCCCAGCACCAGATCTGCGTCAAAGCGGGTGAGCAGAGTGGCAACGTCCTCCTGCGGCAGCTGCGCATCCAGAGGGATCAGCACCTTGCCGGCGACCATCACCGCATACAGGTGTACGACGCACGTATAGCTGCCGTCGCAGACCACGGCGATATGCCGGGCTGCAAGCGCCTGCAGCTTTCCGGCGGCGGCCAGCAGATCCTCCCGGAACTGTGCGTAGGTGAAGCGCTGTTCCGGTTCGCCCATGTCGATAAAGGCGGTTTGCTCGGGACGGGACGCGCAGGCCTGGGCCAGCATGTCGGTGATCGTCCGGGCAGGCGGGGCCTCGGTGCCGCTTAGTCTTCTTATTCGGCTCATGTATGTCCATCTCCGTTTTGTTTTTTTCTGCGCAGGATCCGCTGCAGCCGTTTCCAGCCGCGCCAGATGAGCTTGCACAGGGGCCACAGGCGGCAGTACAGCCAGTAGCCCGGATGGGTGACGGCATACCAGCGCCCGTTCCGGCGGAATGCCTTCACCAGCGCGATCATCTGCGACGGCTGCAGGCCGGACTCGCACCTCAGCTGCCGGTCGCCCGAGCAGGTGATGCTGCCCTGATCCATGTGGACGATCCGGTGCAGCACATAGTGCCCGTTGGCGCGCTGGTACAGGACCAGGTCGTGCTTGCGCAGCTGCTGCGGCAGGGCGGACAGCTCCACCATGTCCCGGCCGGAGCGCAGCATGGGCCACATGCTGTTGCCGTGGGGGGTGAAGCGCACCTTCTTTCCGGCGGCCAGCTGCTCCCGGAACAGCGGCATCATGTCCTGCAGGGCCACCTGCAGGGTTTCATACTGTTCATTCATTGGCTTTCCCCGTCATGTGCCGGTATGCCAGAAGCGCGGCTTCGGGCGTTGGCGTGCAGCGCAGACGCCAGATGGGCACTTCCTTTGTCAGCGTGTCCATCAGCGTCAGCAGGTGGTTGAGCGCGTCGCACGCCTGCACCGGCTGCGTCTGGCGCAGCAGGCGGAACAGCAGGTCGTCCGCCGTGTAGGGGGCGATGGCGTTCGTATCCCCCCGCTCCAGCAGGCACAGGCCGCCCACGGGCGCCCAGAGGTTCCGGTTCAGCCCCTCCTTGCCGCACCACGGCGTGCCATAGGCGTACCACTGCCCGTCGAGCCTGCGCAGTGCGGGTTTGTCATCGTTGATGATCAGGACGCGATCCTCGCCCAGCACCTGCTGCCACAGGGCGCGGTGGGTGGACTTGCCCACCCCGCTGTCGGCGGAGAAGAGCCAGGCCCTGCCATCCACCAGGATGGCGGAGGCGTGCAGCGCCATGCCGTCGTGCTGGAGCAGCTGCGTGTAGAAGTCGCGGCTGGTGCCCATGTACTCCAGCTCGTCCAGGGGCGCGTCCGGGCGATGCGCCCGGCAGTACTCCTGCTGCGAGCAGATGTGGATATCCGGTTCGCCCCCGTGGAGGGCGCAGTAGGGCTGGGCCAGCGCCTCCGTTCGCCCGAAGGTGTCCATCCGGACCCGCAGTCCGGCGATCAGGTAATCCCGTTCCATCCGGGTGCTCCTTTCTGATGGGCGTCAGCCCTGGCTGTTCAGGTAGCGCTGGTACTCCGCCAGCATCGAGCGCTCCCGGCTGCGCAGCGCGGCGCGGCGGGATTCGTCGGTGCAGCGTTCCAGCGTGTCGCACTTGGACAGGCGGTTGCATTCCGGGTAGAGCGGGCAGGTCGCGCAGGCCGGGATGGGTGCCTCCTGCTGCGCCCAAGCCTTCATCAGCGGCCTGTCCAGCTCAGGGGAGGCGATGTGCCCGATGATCTCGTCCTCCGTGTGGTGTTCGCACAGCGTCAGCCGTCCGTCGGGCAGGATGACCCGGGCGCGTCCGCTGTCCGCCATGCACTGGTTCAGGGGCAGTTCGCGCTGCAGCCTTGCAGGCGGCTGGAGGCCGAGCTCGCAGAGTCGCCCGGTGAGCTGCGCCAGCGGCGCCCCGGGGTCTGCGGCGCAATGCCAGCTGTCGGTGCTGAAGAGGGCGCGCGCGTAGACGTTCAGGCTGCCTGCGCCGCGCAGCTCCCTTGCCAGCAGCTCTGCCAGCTGCAGCATGTCGGGTGCGTTGTGTGCGCCCACGTTCAGGCGGATGGCCACGTGCACGCCGGCCTCCAGGAGGCTCCGGATGTTCGCCAGCACCGTGCAGAAGGGGCTGCCGTCCGCGCCCACATAGGCTTTTGTGCGGTTGTAGGTCTGCTCGGTGCCGTCCAGGGTGATCTGCACCGCGCGGAGCTTCCAGCAGTCCACGGCTGTGCGGATTGTTTCGGGCGTGAACAGCAGGCCGTTGGTCGTCATCGATGATGTGAAGGGGACGCCCTGACTGGCCAGCGTGGCGCAGATAGCGTCGATGGCGGCGTGGTTCATCAGCGGTTCTCCGCCGAACCAGCGCAGCCGGACCGGCTTCCCGCTGCTTTGCGTGATGATATGGGTCGCCGCCTGCGCCGCCGTTTCCTGGCTCATCATCCTGCGGGGGCGGCCCGCCTCGTAGCAGTAGAAGCACCGGGCGTTGCAGTCCGTGGTGGGGAGGATGGTGAAGTCCGTGACCGGGCCGGGTTTATGCATCGCCCGCAGCGCCCAGCGCACCAGGTCCGCATGCTCCTGTTCCGGCGTGTCCTCGGGCACGATGAACCAGCGCGCCTGCAGCTCCGGCAGGGTCAGCGCCGCATCCCACTCCGCAGGGGACAGCAGGAGCAGCTCCCGGGTCAGCAGGTGATACAGCAGCATGCCCTGCGGCACTTCACGCCTGAGGCAGTATTGGCACAGCCGCCATCCGCCTCCGCCGCGCACGGGCCCCAACGCCTGCAGCACGGCCTGCTGCGGCGGTATGATCGTCTTCATGGCCGGTTCACCCCACTCCCGATATCATTGAGAAGTTTAGCAGAGAATGCAGGCTTTGTCAAACGGGGATGAAGGCGGCGCGCAAAGAAAAATCGCCTCCCGGCATGGGAGGCGGATGGCGGGGTCGATCCCGGGGAACGCAGGGGACAGGCGCTCGGCTCAGCGCAGGAAGATGGGATTCGTCCATGCCTGGCGGCCCTGGGCGTCCTTCACGACGGCGCGGATGTAGCGCAGCCCCTCGGGCAGCTCACAGCTGGCGTGGGTCAGGCGGCCATCGGGGTCGCGGCGGCAGGGCAGCGGATGGCGCAGGGACACAAACTGCACGGACGCGGCGGGGCTGCAGACGATGTGCGCCGCGCCGTCCTCCACACAGAAGTCGACGATCTCCGGGCCGCAGGAGGCATAGAACGCGCCCTGCTCCAGCGCGGCGAGGATGCTGGCGGGGTCGCCCGCCGCCGCGACCATCACCCAGCCCTTGCACTGGTGGGCCAGGCAGTGCCCGTCGTCCACCGCCACGCCCCAGAGGCGGCGGCCGGCGTCCAGGGCCTCATCCCAGCAGGCGGCGTGGTTGTCGAGGTCGTTGTCGATCGCGCAACCGCTGTTCCACACCTCCATGGCGAAGTTGCCCTCCAGCACGCCGAAGTCGCTGTACGTCGTGCCGCTCCATTCCGGGTGGGCGTAAAAGGTCTTCATGCCCCAGCGGTGCATCTCGTCGATCATCGGCTGGGCGTCCATGCAGCTTTCGCCGCGCCCGGCCCACTGGGGATGGAAATCCTGCGGGGGGATGCGCGCATCGCCGGGAACGCCCAGCCCCACGACATGCACGCAGTGGGGCTTGTCCGCCGCGCGGCCGGGGAGGCCGAAATCCCGCTCAATGCCCGCCAGGAGGGTCATGGGCACGTCAGGGCAGAGGTTGACCTGTCCGATCCGGAGGTCGGGCTTCAGCCCGACTGGCGACTGCGATTGCTTGCAATCGCCGAGCGTAGCCAGCACTCGCCCTTGCGGCGAGGGATGGCCGATAATATTGTGGTCGGTCAGCGCCATGAAATCGTAGCCATGCTGATGATGCAGACGGATGATCTCCTCCGGGGTCTGCTGGCCGTCGGAACGGGTGGTGTGAACGTGGAGCGCGCCCTTGAGGAAGGGCAGGCCGGACGAGAAAGCGGTCTGCTGAATGCGCATGCGGTTGTCCTCCTGCGGATCGTTTGTGGATATCATTCGCCGGGGGAGGGCGGAAATCCTTCATGAGCAGAGGCTTTCCTCCAGCCGGGCAGCGAGCGCGGCGAAGGCAGCATCGCTGCGCAGAGGGTCGAAAGCCGGCTCGCGCATGCTGGCGAGGATGTGCTCCCGCAGGACGGCAAGCGCCCGGGGCGTGGCGGGCTGGTCGTGCGCCGATGGGAGCCACGGCGCGGTGTAGCGGCCATCATGGGCGGCGAAGGCTTCGGCAGCCTCCGTGGCGGCAGTCAGGGTAGCCAGCGCGGCGGGCGTGTCGCCGGCTTCTGCGTGCAGCCGGGCCAGCATCGCCTGCGCCTGGCAGATGCGCTCCTCGTACATGCCGGCGCTGCCGCCGGTGACCTCGCGGTAAATGCGCACGGCCATCTCCAGCAGGGCGATGGCGTTGGCGGGGTCGGCCTTCGCCATCTCCCGCAGGGTGAAGTACAGGTGGTCGGTCAGCCACAGCAGGTTGAACTGCCGCTGCCCCTGAGCCTTGTCCGGCGGGGCGACGCGGGTGTAGAGCAGCTCCCGGCTGGCCCAGAAGGAGGGCAGCTCGTCTGAGACCAGCCGCGCAGCCTCCTCGCTCCGGCCGAGGCGGTGCAGGGCCAGGGCCATCACCTGCTTGCAGCCATACTGCGTGGAGAGCCTCGCGGGCTTGCCGTCGGCGGCGCGGGCGAGGGCCAATGCCTCCCGGACGCCGTCCTCCGTGTGCAGGGCCATCAGGGCCCGGGCGAGGGCGACCATCAGCTCCGGCTCGTCCGGCCAGGCGGAAAGCGCCTGACGCAGCGCGGCCACAGCAGCGGGGGCGTTGCCCTGCTGCATGGCGGCGGAACAGGCGGCCAGGGCCGCGTCGATGGCGGCCTGCCGACGCTGGCTGTCCACGCCCAGCAGCGCATCCACGGACACGCCCAGCAGCATCGCCAGCGGGGGCAGCAGGGCGACGTCGGGCAGGGCGTCGCCATTCTCCCAGCGGCTGACGGCGCGGTCGGATACGCCCAGCCTCTCGGCCAGCGCGCTCTGCGTCAGCCCGGCCTGCTGGCGCAGGGGGCGGAGGGTTTCGTTGAGGCGGATATTGTTCATCGGGGTCACCTCGTTTCCTTTGATGAGGCTATGATAGCACGGCGCGCGCCGGCGCGGAAGGTCATGGGGAATGAGAAAAACTCCCGGCGGGCGGGAGTCTTCATGCGGATCAGGCTTTGTCCGGGGCATCGCAGAGGCACAGCGTCAGCGTCGCCAGCGCGAGACCTGCGCCCAGCGCGAGGAACCACGGGTGCTCCTTCGGTGTGCCCAGTGCCGTCAATGCGACGAGGCAGTAGCCATACATGCCCAGCCAGAAGATGGTCAGCGGCCAGTCGGGCCTGTGTGACAGGCGCAGGTGGGGCCGCATGGCGCAGACGTGCCGCAGGATGCACGCCAGCATCGTCCCCCAGAGCAGCAGGAAGGCGACGCAGGCGAACCAGTCGTCCGTGAGAAGGTTGAGGCCCAGAGCGACGAGGCTCCCCGCGGCGGTGACGAGGATGGCCAGGAGCGATATCAGCAGCATCTGCGGGAGCTGACGGCGCCAGTCCGTGGGCGCGAGGCACTCCCGCTTGCGCAGCACCAGCCAAACCACCGTGGGTGTTTCGATCATGTAGCCCAGGAAGTTGACCCAGATGACGCTCATGAAGGTGTGCTGATCGATGCCCCAGGTGATGGGTTTGCCGATCCACACCCAGAAGCCCCCGTCCAGCCGGATGGCCGCCACGTCCAGCAGCAGATCCATGCTGACGATGAGCATGCCCGCCGTCAGGGCGGTCATCACGCGGCCCATGCGCAGCTTTTCCGCCAGGCGGATGCCATACACGGTCAGCGCGCCCCACATCAGCCCGCCGAAAAACGGGAACTGCTTGGGCGGCACGCCCAGCGACAGCCAGAAGCCGTTGTTGTATTCGTAGATGTCCGTCACCGCCACGGCCAGCAGCTCCATCACGAAGCCCACCAGCGCAGCGGAGCCGAAGGTGTACAGCGCCTCCCAGTCACGGCGGCGGATGAGGTCAAAGAGCATCAGGGCGGTGATCAGGTAGCACATCAGCTCGAAAGCGTTCAGCCAGTTCATTTCAGGCCCTCCTCCTCCATATAGGCGCGCAGGGCAGCCACATCCCGCGCCTGCAGGAATTTCCCCTGGGGGCGCTCAAAGACCGGCGTGCTGATGCTTTGCCACATGTCCTCCAGCGTCATCCACTGCACGGTGGTGCCGTGGGCGGCCTCCAGCGCAGTCAATTCAGGGCGGAGCTCGGCGTCCTGCGTGGTGACGACGAAGTAGTAGGACAGCTGCGTGTAGTCCGCATGCCCGCGGTTTTCCTCCACATACCCCAGGGGGACGGCGGATTCGATGCGGCAGCCGGTCTCCTCGCGCACCTCGCGGTGCAGCGCGGTCAGGATGGATTCGTCCCCGTCCACGCCGCCGCCGGGCAGCATGTAGATCCCGAAGCCCTCCGTATGGGTCACGGCGTAAAGCCCCTGGGGCCCACGGACGATGGCGCGGGCGGTCAGCCGGGGTGCGGCGTGGGAGATGGCCTCTGTCCCCAGCAGCTCCCGGTCGGTCAGCCGGGCGATGCGGCGCATGGGCACATCCTCCCGCAGGCGCGTGTACCAGACGATGTCCATGCCGGGGTAGGCTGTGGGCTCGGTCATCGTGCGGCGGAAGCAGAGCTTTTCGTACAGGCGGCAGTTGCCGTGCTCCTGCAATATGGTGGACAGGCGCCACTGAGCGGCCTCTGGATACAGGCTGAAGGCGGCGGTGATGGCGGCTTGCGCCAGGCCCTGCCCCTGATATTCCGGCAGCACGAACAGCGGGCTGATGCGGCAGCAGGGGAGACCGTCCTCCGTGCGCTCGCGGACGATGCGCATGCCGCCCACATCGCTATCGCCCCGGCGGAGAATGTACCAGTCTGTGGCGGGATGCTCAAGCTGGGCCTTCACCTTGCTCAGCAGCTCCAGGGCGGGGGAGGTGGCGTCATCATGATAGCGCTGATACAGAGGCCAGAAGGCGGTGTGCTTCATGCGGTGCAGGGTCTCCGCGTCGGAGATTCCGGCGCGGACGAGACGGACTTCTTCCATCGGGTCATCCTTTCGGGGAAGAGAGACGGCTGCCGGTCACAGTCCGAAGTGGGCGGCCAGCGTGGCCAGCATCTCCTCGCGGGTGTCGTTTACAAAGTCGGAGCGGGTCAGGGTGAAGAACCCCGTGTGCGCCCAGTCGGTCTCCAGCGGGGGATGGTAAGTCGTCCAGGCCTGGAAGTTGCGCAGGGTCGCTTCGGGGTCGGGGCATTCCATGATGCGGTCCATCATGAATTTCTTGTCCGGGTCGTCGCGGTCGAAGAACTTGTCCTTCGTGATATCCGGCGGGTCGCAGAGCATGATGGCCACATGGTCGTAATCGGAAATCTCCCGGAGCACCTCCGGGGGGATGTTGGTGTCCACGATGACCTTCTGCCCGCCGGCAGCCAGGCGGAGGAGCTCAAGGATCTCCAGCTCGATGCACTCCTGGGACACCTGCGTCACCCAGCGGTGGTGTTCCTCCGGGGTCATGGAGAGCCACTCCTGCCAGCCGCTCATGGTGTCGAAGTAGCACAGGCCGGGCTGCTTCCAGCGGTCCAGCTTCTGGCGGGGGAAGGCGTCATGGTAGTTCTCCCCGCAGTGGATCATTCCGTAGCGCTCGGAAAGCATCCGCACCATGGTGGACTTGCCGGCGTAGCTGTGGCCGTTGATGAAGTAGACATTGCGGAGGTAGTGGCGGATGAGGTTATCGCTGATCTGGATCTTCATGGGAGCCTCCTTGAGGAATCGGGGTCAGGTCTCAGGGGTGTCCTGCATGTGCACATCCACCTGCTGGTGCGGGATGCCGACGCCGTTCTCATCAAAGGCCAGCTTGACGGCGCGGTTGAGGGCGAAGCGGACGTTCCAGTATTCGCTGCCGGGGCACCACACGCGTACGCCGTACACGATGGCGCTGTCGGTGATCTCGAACAGGACGATGGAGGGCTCGGGATCGCGGAGGATGCGCTCGTCCGCGTCCACGGTGGCATGCAGGATGGCCTCGGTCTTCTCCAGCGGGCAGCTCAGATCCGTGCGGAAGGTCAGATCAATGCGGCGGGTTTTCGCGGCGCCGATGTTCTTGATGACCGAATTCATCAGCGTGCCGTTGGGGACGGTGACTTCGATGCCATCGTAGGTGCGCAGGATCGTGTACACGACGCTGATCTGCTGGACGAAGCCATCGGTATTCACGTCGGGGCAGCTGATGTAGTCGCCGATGCGGAAGGGCTTGAAGATCAGCAGCATCAGGCCGCCTGCTACGTTGGACAGCGACCCCTGCATCGCCAGGCCGATGGCCGCCATGCAGGAGGCCAGCGCCGCGATAAAGGACGCCGTGGGCACGCCCAGGAGCATGGCCACCGTTACGCCCAGCAGCACATACAACGCCACGGACAGCGTGCTGATCAGGAACCCGCGCACGCCCTCATCCAGCTTCTCCATGAAGGGGAAAACGGGCAGCGTTTTGCGCAGCCATTTGACCAGCTTCAGGCCGACGAAGAACACCAGCGCGGCGTAGAGCAGCTTCAGGCCGATGGTCGTGAACAGTTCAAGCAGGGTGTTCAGCAGCGCTTCAAAATTCATTCGTGTCACCTCGCAGGCTATGTTCCAGTGTGTATGGATATATTGTATAGCGTGTGGATGACGATGTCAAGGCAGGGAAGAGTTTGAACATCGAATGGAAACTGATTGCAAACAATCGGAAAATCTGGTAGAATGCTGATGCGGTATTCCGCTTTTTATGAAAGGGAGGGAAGTGGCGATGGAAGCGTGGTATGCCATTGGCGGCTTCCGACGAGAGTGCCCGCAAATGGGTTCCCCATGAGATCTGCATTGATTCACTGACATGGCAACCTCAGAATAACGTGAATTGATGCGGAGGAAAAAAGAATATGTGGCTTGTATATACGATTGCGACCACCCTGCTGTGGGGCCTTGCGGAGCTGTTTTATAAGAAGGGCGCTGTGGAGCGCGAGAAGTACTCCCACCTGAAGATCTGCGTCATGGTGGGTCTGGTGATGGGCGTCCACGCGGTGTTCACCCTGCTGACGGAGGACGTCGGCTATGACCTGAAGTACCTGGTGGGCTACCTGCCGGTGTCGGCGTGCTACATCCTGTCGATGGCCTTCTCCTTCTTCGGCATGCGCTTTATCGAGGAGTCCATCTCTGATCCCATTGAGAACACCTCCGGCGCCATGTGTGCGCTGATGTGCGTGCTCTTCCTGGGCGAGGAGCTGTCTGCGATGATCTGGGTCGCCATCGGCATCATCACCGTCGGCGTGGTGGGCATCGGCTTCCTGGAGAACACCGGCGATCTGCAGCGTCAGAAGCGCCTGGGCAAGAAGCTGGCCATCATCGCCTTCTGCATGCCCTTCCTGTATGCGTTCATTGACGCTATCGGCTGCGTGCTGGACATCTACTTCCTGGAGGACGTGACCAGCCCCCTGTTCACCATGGGCGCCACCGAGGATACCATCGAGGTGATCGCCAACACCTCCTACGAGCTGACCTTCGCCCTGGTGGGTCTGGTGATGTTCATCTTCATGAAGGTGAAGGGCGTGAAGTTCGGCGGCCTGCTGGAGCAGAAGGACAAGGCCCTGGCGGCGGTGTGCGAGACCGCCGGTCAGCTGACCTACGTCTACGCCATGGCCAGCGGCAACGGCGCCATCGCGGCTCCCATTATCTCCGCCGTGTGCGTGGTGTCCCTGATCCTGTCCCGCATCTTCCTGAAGGAGAAGCTGACGAAGAAGCAGTACCTCTTCATCGGCATCATCATCGTGGGCATCCTGATGCTGGCGGTGCTGGAAGGCGAGTGACCCATACGAATAAGGCGCTTCCCCGGACGGGGAGGCGCTTTTTGTGTGCGGGACAGCGTGCCGGGTGGGGTTTTGCGTGGCGGATGCTTTTGTCAGGGGTGGCTGCCGGAACAAAAAAAGCCCCGACTCTGAAAAGTCGGGGTTGGAGAGGTGCCACCCAGATTCGAACTGGGGAATAAAGGTTTTGCAGACCTTTGCCTTACCACTTGGCCATGGCACCAATCGGCCATCCCACGGCGTAAAGCCGCGTGCTGGCTACGCTCGGCGATTGCAAGCAATCGCTGTCGCTAGTCGGGCTGAAGCCCGACCTCATTACAGACTGGAAAACCCAGCCTATAAAAGAGAGCGGTAGACGAGGCTCGGACTCGCGACCTCCACCTTGGCAAGGTGGCGCTCTACCAACTGAGCTACTACCGCATGAAGTGTGCCGCGGGGCGGAATCGAACCACCGACACGCAGATTTTCAGTCTGCTGCTCTACCGACTGAGCTACCGAGGCAAATATGATGGCGACCCGGAAGGGGCTCGAACCCTCGACCTCCAACGTGACAGGCTGGCGCTCTAACCGACTGAGCTACCGGGCCATATTTGTAAGTCCTCTTTCGAGGAGTGGGAACAACAGGGCTCGAACCTGTGACCCTCTGCTTGTAAGGCAGATGCTCTCCCAGCTGAGCTATGCTCCCGTGTCCCTGTCAACCGCATGCCACCGCGGCGACGAGATATATAATAACACATCCGGAACGGATTGTCAACACCTTTTTTCAAGATTTTTTGCAAAAACATGTGAAAAACGAAAGGCCCTCCCGCAGCAGCAGGAGGGCCGGGCATCATGGTATCACGGGCCGGGGCTGATCACTCGCCGACCAGGGTCCAGAAGGCGGGCTTGGGCTGGCTCTTGGCGTCGAAGAGCAGCGGATAGTTGCTCGCGCGCCAGCTCAGGTCGTCCACCGTGCCCCAGGTGTGCACGGCGATGAGCTGATCGGCATACTCGGCGTAGATCTTGAACAGCTCGCCGTAGAAGTAAGCCTGGCGCTCCCAGTTGATTTCGTCGTTGGCGTCGATGCCCACGTCCAGCTCGGACACGCGCAGCAGGATGGGGGAGCCGTCCTGCAGGGTGAGGGAGGAAACGTTGATCCACGCGGTGCGGATCTTCGTCAGGTTGGAGGTGGTGGAGTAGTGGGACTGGAAGCCGTAGCCATCCACGGTGCCATCGGCGATCAGGCTCTTGAGGATGTCGCAGATCATCAGGTTCTTGAGGGTCATCTCGCTGTTGTAATCGTTGTAGAACAGGAGCGTGCCGGGCTCGGCGTACTTGCGGGCATACTCGAAGGCGCGGTTGACGTAGTCATCGCCCACCACCTGCACCCACAGGCAGTCGTACAGCTTGCGGCCGGAGTCGGCGGCGGCCTCGTTCACCACGTCCCAGGAGACGATGACGCCCGGGTAGTTCTCCGCCGTCCAGGTCAGTACCTGCCTGATGTAGCTCTCCATGCGGGCCAGCATGATCTCGCGGGAGACCAGGGGCTTGTGGGTGGCGTAATCCTCGTGGAAGAAGGCCGTGGGGGTCTGGGAACGCCAGACCAGGGTGTGGCCGTGCACCTTCACGCCGTTGGCCTGCGCCCAGTCCAGCAGCGGGATGCAGGTGTCAAACTTGACGCAGACGATGGTCTGGTCGCCGGTCTGGCGCACCTGGCGGCGGGTCTCGGCCATGTCCAGCAGGTAGTCGGGCTTCATTTCGTTGCCGGGGGTGAAGATGGCGAACTGGGTGGCGTAGAAGTCCATGCGGGCCTCGTCGATGACTTCGTTGCCGGTCACGGCGGTGCCGAAGTCGAACTGATCCGCGTAGACCTCCTTCAGGGAGGGCATGCCCTCCTGGCCGAAGGAGCTGACCTTCTCCATGCAGGTGAAGTCTTTGATGTAGAACTCGGTGTCCTCCGCGCCGCCCTCGACGTAGAGGACGTACTTATCGTAACGGCCGGCGACGTAGGTGGCCTGCATCAGCGTCCACTCGCCCTTCCTGGCGGTGCAGGTGCCCAGGTTCTCGTAGGACTCCTCCTCGTCGCGGGTGTGGGCGATGGAGAGGATGAAGCCGGTGGAATCCAGCTGATCCTGCTTCACCAGCACGGACAGGTTGTAGGTCTTGCCGGGCACGAGGGCGAAGTCGCGGCCGGGGGAGTTCCAGGTGGCGGTGCGGCCGGTGATGAACAGCGTGCCATCCACCACGGAGATGGAAGCGCCGCCGGCAGAGCGGGCGTACCAGCCGTCCTCGCCGGTGGAGAAGTCGGAGGCATAGTCGATGGGCGGCTCGGTGGACTCCACCGCTTCGGGGGCTTCGCCCACGGACACGGTCACGTCATCGATGTAGTACTCGGCGTTGTTCCAGTTCTCCGTCAGGTTCTGGAAGCGCAGGTTGACGGGCTGATCCAGGCTGAATTCGGCGCGGATCTCCGTCCAGGTGCGGCCGGGGCAGGTCACGGAGCCCAGGGTGGCGTAGTCGCCGCCAGCCTTGGCGATGACGAAGGTACCTTCCTCGTTGCTGTCCACATACACCCAGGCGGTGACGATGGCCGGGACGTCCAGGCCGATGCCCATGGCCTCGGCGTTCAGGTCAACGGCGTCCCAGTTGTTGCCGGTGCGGCCGGTGACGTACAGGGCGCTGCTGCCGCCGTGGGCGACGTTGCCGGAGGTGCGGGGCGCGCAGGAGCCGGACTGGATGAACTCGCCGGGCACGCCGGTCTCGAAGTCAAAGGTGGTGGTGGTCATGGCGGCTTCGGCAGCGGGAGCGGCCTCAGCGGCGGCCTTGACGATGGTCACGTCGTCAATGTAGAAGTTGACGGCGTTCCAGTTGTCGCCATAGTTCTGGAAGCGGATGTTGACGTCATCCTCCAGGGTGAAGGTGGCGGTCACCTCCGTCCAGGTCTTGCCGGGGATGGTGGCGTTGCCGTACCAGCCGTAGTCGGCGGCGGACTTGGCGATGACGAAGGTGCCTTCCTCGTCGCTGTCCACATACACCCAGGCGGTGATGGTGACCTTGTCGCCCAGGGCGATGCCGGCCCTGGCGGCAACCAGGTCAGCGCAGTCCCAGTTGTTGCCGGAGCGGCCGGTGATGGCCAGGGACTTGCCGCCCTCGTGGGCGATGGCGTCCGTCACGGCGACGGAGCAGGAGCCGGACTGCTGGAACACGCCGGCAGAGCCGTTCTCGAAGTCGATCACGGCGTCCTCCGCCATGGCGGCGGACAGCAGCAGCGCCAGCATCAGCAGGGCGATGAGCAGTTTCTTCATGTGGTTTTCTCCTCTCTGTATACATTGGATACAACGGGATACCCTGTCTTACAGTATACACCAGAGGATTCTTTTGTCAAGGAATGCACATGAAATGAGCAAATAATGACCAATATGAGGACTGACCTGCAAATTCCGGTTGACTTATGGCCGTTCTGGACGTACAATGAGGCGAACTGATATGGAGACGGAGGATGAAGAAGCGTGAAGAGACCAATGCTGATCCTGCTGGTGCTGCTGCTGGCAGGTGCTGCCGTATGCGGAATCCTGCAGCAGGGGGAGCTTTTGCAGCCTGTGCCTGCAGTGACTGCGGAGCCCGCGCAGCCGACGGAGGACATGCTGCAGCAGACGCCGCCGGCGACTGTTACGCCGACGGACATGGTGGAGGCAGTTGGCTGATGGCTGTTCCATGCCGTGAAGCCGGGAAGAACGGGAAGAATAATGAAGGAGCCGCAGCGCCCGTAGGTGGATGCTGCGGCTCTTTGCGTGCTGTATTACCGGTCGGCGTCGTCTGCTTTCTGCGCCATCAGCCCGCGGAAGGTGTCCGGCCATTGGTCATAGTCCTCCAGGTAGCTGAAGGTCTGGCCGTGTACCTTCCAGGCGGGGAAGGTGTCCAGAGTGACGCAGTGGATGGCGTTGAAGATGCTCTTCTCCACGTCCGGGTTGGTTTCGCGGAGCTTGCGCAGCAGCACCTTGACCTCCTGGCGCTTGGAGTCGCCCACGCCATCGCCGGAATGATCCCGCTGCTCCACGAACCGGCAGGCGCACTGGATGAAGGTCAGCCCGTTGGCATGGCACCAGGCGAGGATGTCCTCCTCGTGGATCATGTACATCGGGCGGATCAGCTCCATCCCGGGAAAATGTGATGCGTGCAGCTTGGGCAGCATCGCCTGCAGCTGGCCGCCGTAGAACATGCCCAGCACGGTGGTTTCCACCACGTCGTTGAAGTGATGGCCCAGGGCGATCTTGTTGCAGCCCAGCTCCTGCGCCCGGTCGTACAGGAACCCCCGGCGCATGCGGGCGCAGAGGTAGCAGGCGTTCTTTGCCACCTGCGTGGTGACGTCGAAGATGTCCGAATCGAAGATGCGGATGGGGATCTCCAGCAGCTGGCAGTTATCGATGATCTTCTGCCGGTTGGCGGGGTTGTAGCCCGGGTCCATCACGATGAACTCCAATTCAAAGGGAACCGCCGTGTGCCGGTGCAGGAGCTGGAAGAGCTTGGCCAGCAGCACCGAATCCTTGCCGCCGGAGATGCACACGGCGACCTTATCGCCCGCCTGGATGAGCTGATACTGCTTGACCGCGGCGATGAAGGGCTTCCAGATCTTCTTGCGGTGTTCGGTGAGGATGCTGCGCTCGATGCGCTCACAAGGGGTCAGGCTGCGAGCCATGGTGTACCTCCGTTTGACTGTGCGCGAATGCCGTCAATGATGAAAAATAGAAAGTTTTGGTCGCAAATTTGCAAGTACCCCTTGATAGCATATCAACCTTGTGGTATACTTGCATTAACAATCTGAGAATGGAGGCAGAGACTATGAAGATCTCTACCAAAGGACGCTACGCCCTGCGCATGCTGCTGGACATCTACCAGCACCAGGGCAAGGGCGCTGTGGCCCTCAAGGATGTGGCGGAGCGGCAGAACATTTCCAAGAAGTACCTGGAGCAGATCGCGCTGGTGCTCAGCCAGTCCGGCATGCTTCACGGCGCGCGCGGCCATCAGGGTGGCTATCGCGTGGTGGGCAAGGCGACTGACTATACCGTCTGCGAGATTCTGGAGCGGATGGAGGGTTCGCTGCACCCCGTGGCCTGCCTGGATCACGCGCCCAATGACTGCGAACGCTGCAATGGCTGCGAAACCCTCTTCATCTGGGAGGGGCTGGACAAGGTCATCCGCGATTACCTCACGTCCATGACGCTGCAGGATGTGCTGGACCGCATGACAGCGGCCCGTGCGGCGAAGGAAGAAAGCGTGAATTGAGGGAAGAAAGCGCTCCTGCGGAGCGCTTTTTTCATTCTGCTTCGTCCTGCACGGGCGGAAGGGTCAGCTGGCGCACCACATGGCTGGCGATGAGCAGCCCCATGGCTGCCGGGACGAACACCATCGAGCCGGGCACGTCCTTGCGTACGGGAGAATCGCCGGCGATGGGCGCGGCGGGCCGCACGGGCTCCTCGGTGGAGAACGCCACGGTCAGCTTCTTCACGCCCCGCCTGCGCAGCGCCGTGCGCATGGCCCGGGCCAGGGGGCACACGCTGGTCTTGCTGATATCGGCAAGCTGAAGCCTGGAGGGATCCAGCTTGTTGCCCGCGCCCATGGCGGCAATCAGCGGTACGCCCAGCTGCTGGCAGCGGATGGCCAGCTCGATCTTGGCCGCGACGGTGTCCACCGCGTCCACCACATAGTCGTACTGGGTCAGGTCCACCTCGTCCGCGTTTTCGGGGAGGTAGAACATGCGGTGGCAGCGGATGACGGCCTCCGGGTTGATGTCGCGCAGGCGGTCGGCCATGGCGTCGCACTTGTCGCGGCCGAGGGTGGAGCGCAGGGCAATGATCTGCCGGTTCAGGTTCGATTCGCTCACGTCGTCCCTGTCGAAGATGTCCAGCTGCGTAAGCCCTGAGCGCACCAGCGCCTCGCAGACGTATCCGCCCACGCCGCCCACGCCGAAGACGGCCACGCGGGCCTTTTGCAGGCGGGAGAAGCCCTCCTGCTGCAGCAGGGCGATGGAGCGGGAAAACTGTTCAGACATGCGGCTCACCTCGGATGGTTGATGGGGCGTATTTATCATACCCCGGACGCGCGGGCCTGTCAAGCAAAAGGGCTGCCGCAGCACTTGCCGCGACAGCCCGGGGCGATCGAGGGGTCTGACGGATATCTTACAGCAGCGCCAGCGCCCGCTTGTACATCGCGTCGAAGGAACAGCCGCAGCTGCCGCACTCGGCGTCGGCCTGGCGGATGGCGGCAATGAGCACCTCGCGGTCGTAATTGCCGGAAAGCCAGGCATTGGCAGGCTCAGCGATCAGCGGCCAGTCGGAGTCCGCAAAGGTGGTCATGATGATGTGCAGCTCATCTTCGGGGAACCATCCCTCCGGCAGCCATTCCCGCTGGTTCTCCAGCATGTCGTTGAACAGCTTCTCGCCCTCCTCCGGGGTGACGGCGGCCATCTGGGGATCGTTCATGAAGGTGGAAAGGCCCAGCTTGCGGTCGCAGGTCATGGCGGCGCGCAGGGTGTTCTCCTGATTGTACACATGGCGGGCCACCAGGGGCAGCACATTCTCCGGCACCCGGCCTGCGTGGACGGGCTCAATGCGGTCGTAGCCGAAGAGGGCGTTGGTCTCCACCACCGCGCCGATGGGCAGGTTCTCGATCTGCCCGCGGTTGGGGATGTTGACGTTGCTGACCAGGTCGCCCAGGCCGAGGATGGCCTTGATGAGCAGATGGCCCTCCTCGCCGGAGGTCTTGAGCTGGATCTCCTCCGCGCCGGAGATGAGGTCGTCGGAGCGCTTCATGCGGCGGGCCAGATCCTCCACGCGCCAGTCCACGGTGGTCAGGCCGAACTTCCAGCGGCGGACGGTCTCCGGGTCGCGGTTGTACCACGGGGGCAGGAACTCCACCAGATGGCGGTCGCCGGCGGCGGCGATGGCGCCATAGCGGCGGAAGAGGTCGAACTTCACCCGCTGGGCGGAGGAGAAGGAGCTGTTCATCCAGTTGTCGTCGCCGCCCTCGCAGAAGCCGTCCTGGTATTTCTCGCAGAACTGGGCGTACAGCGGGAACAGGTCGACGCCCTTCCAGGTGGCGCGGGTCAGCCAGGTGAAGTGGTTGATGCCCACGACCGTGGTGTACAGGTCCTGCCGCTGCACATCATCGGCGATGCCCATCTCCCTGAGCATGGCGCACAGCAGCTTCTGCGTACCGAAGACCTCATGGCAGCAGCCGAAGGCCTTGATGGCGGGGAACACCTCGTACAGCGTGCGGATGCACAGCGTCATGGGGTTGGTGTAGTTGATGACCCAGGCGTCGGGGGCGTAATCGCGGATGGCCTGACCGATCTCCACGAACATGGGGATGGTGCGCATCGCGCGCATGAAGCCGCCGGGGCCCACCGTGTCGCCCACGGGCTGGTACACGCCCACGCGCTCGGGCAGGTGGACGTCAGAGCGCATCTCCTCAAAGGTAGCGGGCAGAATGGAAATGATGACGAAATCCGCGCCGGTCAGCGCTTCCTGCAGGCTCCCGGAGACCTCAAAATCCCAGTGGGACTTCGCATCCGGGTGAGCAACGATCTTTTCGCCGATGATCTTGTTGCGCGCAGCCGCCTCGCGGTCGATGTCGTAGAGGCGCACGGTGCCGGAAAGCTGCTCGTCGCAGGCGATGTCGGTCATGAAGCCCCAGGCCCAGCCGCGGGAGCCGCCGCCGATGTAGGCGATCTGCAGACCGGAAACCTTGTTGTCGTGATGCTGAATCATTCTCTGTAACCCCTTTCAAGGTTGGTTGTTTCCATTATAACGGATGTGGGCGGGGTTTGTAAAGATTGAATCGAAAAAGCCGGCTGCCTTTGCGGACAGTCGGCCTGGGGGATGGTCATGCGGCTTTTTCGGCCAGCTTGCGCATCGTCCTGTGGAAGACGACAAAGAACAGGATGGCCGTGCAGGTGACGGCGGCAATATCCGCCACGGGCTCGGCGAGGAACACGGCGAAGACCTTGTCGCCGAAGAAATTCGGCAGGATGTACACCAGCGGGATCAGCAGGATGAGCTTTCTCAGGCAGGCCAGGAACAGGCTGCACTTGGCGTTGCCCAGGGCCACGAAGGTCTGCTGGCAGGCGATCTGGATGCCGAAGATGACGGTGCCGGCCATGTAGGTGCGCACCAGGGGGATGGCGTATTCGATCAGCGCGGCGTCGGGGGTGAAGATGCCCAGGAACACCTGCGGGACGGCGATGACCGCCACGCCCAGGGTCACCGAGAAGGTCAGGCAGCAGATCAGCAGCAGCCGGAAGCCCTGCCTTACGCGGTCGGCGTTGCCTGCGCCGAAGTTGTAGCTGATGATGGGCTGCGCACCCTGCGACAGTCCCTGCAAGGGCAGCATCGCCAGCTGCATGATGGAGGTGCAAAGGGTCATGGTGCTGACGGCAACGGTGCCGCCGTAGGTGCGCAGGGAGGTGTTGAAGCACACGGCGATGAGGCTCTCCGTGCTCTGCATGATGAAGGGGGACAGGCCCAGGGCCACGCAGGGGCCCAGCAGCTTCCAGTTCAGGCGGATGCGGGGCAGTGTCAGGCGCAGGGTGGTCTTCCTGCCGGTGAGGAAGCGCAGCACGAAAATCGCGCTGACCGCCTGCGAGATGATGGTCGCCAGCGCTGCGCCCTGTACATCCATGCCGAAGCCGAAGATGAAGATGGGGTCGAGGATGGTGTTGAGCACCGCGCCGATGAGCACCGTCAGCATGCTGACGCGGGAGAAGCCCTGGGCGGTGATGTAGGCGTTCAGGCCCAGGGACAGCTGCACGAATACCGTGCCCAGGCTGTAGACGGACATGTAGCGGCAGGCGTAGCCGATCACATCCTCCGTGGCGCCAAAGGCAACGAGCAGCGGCCGGTGGAACAGGGCCATCACAGCCGTCAGCACGGCGGAGATGCACAGAAGCAGCGCAGTGCAGCTGCCCAGAATGCCCTCCGCTCGCTCCTTGTCCCCCTTGCCCAGGGCAATGGACGCCAGCGGCGCGCCGCCCATGGCTGCCAGGGAGGCAAAGGCGGAGATGATCATGATCAGCGGCATGCACACGCCCACGCCGGTGAGGGCGGCAGTGCCGATGCCTTCGATGTGGCCGATATAGATACGATCGACCATGTTGTAGAGCATGTTGACCAGCTGGGCGGTGATGGTGGGCAGTGCGAGCTTGAAAAGCAGCCTGCCGATGGGTTCACGGCCGAGGTCGGGTTGATTCTGCATGGGGATTCCTCCTGATTCTGGGGCGTTGTCGTGCCACCTCGGACGCCCGGAACTCTTATCATAGCACGAAAAATGGGACTGCGCAAGAGCGCGCAGTCCCGAAATGATGCGGTGAAAATGGTGACAATGGTGAAAAACGGCGGCTTACTTGACCTGCACGACCCAGCCCTCGGGTGCTTCGATCTCGCCCATCTGGATGCCGCGCAGGGTCTGGTACAGCTTCGTGAGCACCGGGCCCATCTCCTCCTTGCCGGAGGGGAAGACGATCTCGCGGCCATGGTCATTGATCGAGCCCACGGGGCTGATGACGGCGGCGGTGCCGCACAGGCCGCACTCGGCGAAGGTCTCCACCTCGGTGAATGGCACCTCGCGGTGCTCGACGGCCATGCCCAGGTACTTTTCCGCCACCACCATGATGCTGCGGCGGGTGATGGAGGGCAGGATGGAGTCGCTCCTGGGGGTGACGAGCTTGCCATCCTTCGTGATGAAGATGAAGTTGGCGCCGCCGGTCTCCTCCACCTTGGTGCGGGTGGCCGCGTCCAGGTACATATTTTCCGCGTAGCCCGCGCGGTGGGCTTCCATCACCGGGTGCAGGGACATGGCGTAGTTCAGGCCCGCCTTGATGGCGCCGGTGCCGTGGGGAGCCGCGCGGTCAAAGTCGGAGACGGTCAGGGCGATGGGCTTCACGCCGCCCTTGAAGTAGGGGCCTACGGGGGTGACAAAGATGCGGAACTCGAACTCCGTGGCGGGCTTCACGCCGATGACGGGGTTGGTGCCGATCATGAAGGGGCGCAGGTAGAGGCTCGCGCCGCTGCCGTAGGGGGGCACATAATCGGCGTTGGCGCTGACGACCATCTTCACGGCCTCGACGAACTTCTCCACCGGGAAGGGGGGCATTTCCAGCCGCTGGCAGGTGTCGGCCATGCGCTGGGCGTTCAGGTCGGGGCGGAAGGTCACAATGCGGCCGTCCTTCGTATAGTAAGCCTTCAGGCCCTCAAAGCATGCCTGGCAGTACTGGAACACGCAGGCGCACTCGTTCAGGGTGATATTCGCCTCGGTCTCGAGGCCGCCCTCGTCCCACTGGCCGTCCCTGTAGCGGCAGACATAGCGGTATTCGGTCTGGATATAGCCAAAGCCAAGGTTGGCCCAATCGATCTGCTTTGCCATCATCATACATCTCCTATAATGAATTTCGGATTGCGGGTCAATTCATTATAGGACGATTTGGTGGAGTTTTCAAGGCCGCCGCTGTTTTTGTGGTGTTTTTCGGGGACGGGCAGACATCAAAATGCTGCCCGTCCGCAGCGGAAGGGCAGCGTTGCGCGATCATGCGCGCAGGATGGTCAGCCCCGGCAGTTCGTCCGCCGTCGGCGGGATGAACAGCGTGCGGACCTTCTCCAGCAGCCCCTCGTCCACGTAGTAGTCCGACGGGTCGGCGTGGCCGGCGGTGATGGCAGCGTTGCGCTGCGCGATGCGGCGCGCCCACTCATCCTCCGGCACGTCGAGGTAGCGCCAGTCCAGCTCGCACCCGGCGAGGGCGTCGGTGGCCTCCCGGCGCATCTCCGGCGTCCAGAAGCCGAAGTCCAGCACCGGGGTCACGCCGGCGGCGGTGGACTGCCGTGCCAGGGCGAAGAGGTATGCCCGGGCGCGGGCGGCCAGCGCGTCGTGGGCCTCGCCGCATCCGCCGGGGAACATCGTCTGCATCAGCTGATCGCAGGAGAGCAGCATCGTGCCCGGCAGGGTGCGGGCGTATGTGGACTTGCCGCAGCAGATGCGGCCGATGAGCAGGATCACCTTCATGGGAAGCCTCCTTGGTGGCGTGGTTAGAGCCTGTATGTCATGCCGAGAGCAGTTCCAGTTCAGAGTACCACGTCGGCAGGGGTGCGTCAAGGGAAAAGTGCGCTGCGGAGACGGCCTGGAGGCCGTAAATCAGCAGAAAAAGGCCGGATCGCGCGGGAAGATGCTCCCTGCGCGGTCCGGCGCTGTCTGTTTCGGGGGATCGGCCTCACATCAGCCCCTGCTGCACGAAATACTGGCGCAGGCTCATGCCGAAGCGCTTGGGCGCCTGGTTCTGCAGGGTCTTGAGGACGGCGGCGTACTGCGGGTTATCCGCGGCGATGGCGGCGATGGTGCGGGGCTTCTCGCGGCCGGCGTAGGCAGCCTTGAGCGCGGTCACCACGCTCTGTACGTCCATGGCCGGGCGGCCGCTGGAGGGCACGTTGTAGCGGAAGCCGTGGGCGGTCAGCATGGCGCCGCCGGTGGGGTAGCCCAGGAAGGCGCTCAGGGCGGACACGTCCTGCGCCAGGCCCTTGTGGTCGTGCTGGATGCTGCGGGAGATGACGCGGTCGGGATAGTGCCGCTCCAGGCGGTTCAGCACGCTCTGCAGCTTGGGCTGGATGACGGCGGGCTCGCTGCCCGGCGTGGTGTACAGACCCTGACGGAGGGTGCGGCCCTGTTGGGGGGTGATGAGCTGCCAGCCGTTGGCGGCCAGGAAATCCGCGATGGCCATGCCGCTGCCAGTGGCCAGGGCGGCGAGCATGTTCCGGGCCTCAGTGGTGAGGACTTCAGTGGCGAACACCTGGTGCTCCGGGTAGTAGGCCTCCAGGTGGGCCAGCAGGCGGGCGGCCTGCTCCTGGGGCGGCAGGGCTGCGTCCACAGCCGGACGGGCGGCGCGGGGGCCGTTCTTGCGGGGTGCGCTGCTGTGGGGCTTCCGGACGGGCTTTGCGGCGGGGGCGGGCTCATCCACGATCGTGGGCTTGTCCACGGGGGAGGGCTCGACCACGGGAGCAGGCTCGACCACGGGAGCAGGCTCGTCCACGGGAGCAGGCTCGACCACGGGAGCAGGCTCGTCCACGGGAGCGGGCTTGTCCACGGGGGCAGGCTCGTCCACGGGAGCAGGCTCGTCCACGGGAGCAGGCTCGTCCGCGGGGGTGGAGGCCTCCGCCAGTGCGGCTTCGAGCTGCGCCTGTGCGTCGGCGACGCGCTTTTTCAGGTTCTCCTGCAGCTGCTGGTTGGCAGCCAGCTTCTTGGAGATGCTGTCCAGCTCGGCGCGCAGCAGCATCTTCTTGCCCAGCTGCATGAAGCCCAGCTTGCCCATCTCGGCCTGGACGTTCTGCAGCTGGCCTTCGAGGTCATGCTGACGCTGCACGGCGGCGTTGTACTGGCGGGTCAGGTCGTCGCAGGCGCTATGGAGGCGGCTCTTATCGATGGTGGACATATCATCACTCCGTCTGTAGGGTATGTATTGGGATATCAGGGTATAATCCGGGAATACCAGGCTTCAGGGATGTCGAAGGGGCCGAGGCAGATGTCGCGGTCGGCCTGCTGCCACAGGTGCATGACGCAGTCCGTCATGCGGCGGCAGTCGCAGACAAGCACGGTGGCATTGCCCAGCGTGCCGCGGGTGACGGCGCCGCAGGCGTCCAGGGCGGGGCCGTAGTTGGGGTAGAACTCCGAGCACCCCACGGGAATGCCCGCCACGGCGTGGGGGTGGAACTCCGCCACGTGGGTGGTATTGCCATCCCAGTCGGTGACGCTCACGGCAAAACCCGGCTGGCGCAGGCGGTTGGGGAGGTTCATGCGCTCATCCACCGCGTGGAGGTAGGTGTTGCGCTCGTGCCCCACGCCCAGCAGCAGCACCTTGCCGCCCAGCTCGTACAGGCGGCTGAGGCACCCGCCCATGGGCGCCGGCGTGGTGGATCGCTCCTCGCCCTGCACATATTCCCGGGCGCCCCGGCCGAACACGGCCAGCGAGTGGGTCGGGTGCAGGGAGCGCACCGCATCCGGGCGGAAGGCGGCGACCCGCGCCAGGGTTCCGATGTTGGGAACGGTGCTGCGTACGTCGAAGTGCGGGTTGGCGGCGTTGACAACCGCCCAGGTGTGGGTGGGCACGAGCAGGAGCCCATCGCAGAGGTACGCCTTCAGCGCGTCGATCAGGCCATCTGCGCCGCCTTCGATGGGGCCGGCTGCGCGCAGGGCGGCGTGGATGGTCACCACATCGCTGCGCTGTACACCGTGGGCCTCCAGCAGGCGGAAAACGTCGTCTTTCGTGATCATGGGCTGCTCCTGTGCAATCTTTTCCTTTATTATACCACGCATTCCGGGCAAGCTCAACCCCAAAGATGGCAAAAATGGAGATTCCGGTTGTTCTTTTTCCGGATTTTCATGCCCTGAAGAATCCTGAAATATACCCTGCAACCTGATGTGCCTGAAATATACCCTGAAATTCAGCGGAGCGTTTCGGGCAGGTTCTGGCGGATGATGGGCGTCCAGCGCTCCACGATCTGCGCGATGCCCTCCAGGGAGGGATGCACCATGTCCTGCGAGATGAAGGCGGGATTCTCCAGCAGCGCCAGGCCGTCGGTGAAGTGCATGCGGGCCTGGGCATACTTGCAGACGATGGCGCGCAGGCGGTTCGCCTTGGGAGAGAGCTGGCCATCCACGGTATTGAAGCGGAAGATGGAGGTGGCGAACACCGGGCGGCCGTCATCGGCCAGGATGCCGGTGAAAGTGTCCACGAGGGCCTCGAACTCGCTTTCGTCCATGCCCAGCATGTTCACGCCCATCTCCAGCGTGGCCACATGCCAGTCGCGGCGGCTCACGAGCCACTCGGCAATGGCCCGGTCGCACAGGGCGGTGCCGGCAAAGCCGCAGTTGAGGTAGTCGAAGCCCAGCTTCTGCGCGATGCGGAAGGGGTAGGTATGGGGAGCGGCCAGCGCCAGCGAGCCATGGGTGATGGAGGAACCGTAGCACAGCAGGGTATGTTTCGGGAACATGTCGGCAGTGGGGGGCGTCACTTCGCCCGTCATGCTGCAGTACAGGATGTTGCCATAGGGCAGCACCAGGCGCACCACCTGCGGGTCGAAGGGGAGGCCGGCCTGGCGGGTGATGAGCTGCATCTGCTCCAGATTGCCGGGCCTGCGGATGCTGATGGTCGTGGTATCATCACGGATGATGAAAGAGGACTGCTGCCAGCCGCCCTGCAGGGAGCCGAAGTACAGGTAGGCCATCTGCCCCTCGGCGATGGGCAGGTTGCGCAGGCGGATGGTCACCTCGTCGCTGTGCATGACGAAGCGCAGCTCGATGCCGGTGGAATAGGTGGCGCTGCGGTCCCGCAGGCCTTCGTTGGCCCGGGCGGCAACGTCCACGGGCACGCGCCAGAGCCGGCAGCCATCTTCATAGGGTATGATTTGGGCAACGTTGTGGAAGTCGATGTTCTGAAAGATCATGGTGCGCCTCCTGTCAGGGTTTTGCGGTCTGCATTCGCTGCCGGAGGGCTGAAGTCCTTGCGGACTGGAGAAAATGAGGGGGCAAAGTCGAATTTGCACATCGGAAGCCGCCCGAAATATACCGCGATGGATCCCACAATATACCCTGAATAATGCGAGAAAATTTCTGGTAGACGGAATCGCCGTGTTCTGCTACAATAGAAGCAGCAAGACGGAAGCGAGGGATCGCTCATGAATCCATGGCAGGAATACTATCCGCGCCCGCAGATGCGCAGGGACAGCTTCTGCTCCCTGTGCGATGGCGGCTGGACGCTGGATGGCCAGCCCATCAATGTGCCCTATCCGCCGCAGAGCCCGGCAAGCGGCTTTGGCGGCACGGTGGGCGAGAATCTTCATTATGAGAAGCGTTTTGCGCTGCCGGAGGGCTTCCTGCCGGCGGGGCGGAGGCTGCTGCTGCACCTGGGAGCGGTGGACCAGATCGCCGGGGTGAAGCTCAACGGCGAGCGCGTGGCATACAACGAGGGCGGATACCTGCCCTTCTCGGCGGACGTGACGGCGCACCTGCTGCCGGGCGAAAACCTGCTGGAAGTGGACGCGGTGGATCGCCTCGACCAGGACATCCCCTACGGCAAGCAGTCCAAGAACCCCGGCGGCATGTGGTACACACCCGTGAGCGGCATCTGGCAGAGCGTGTGGCTGGAGGCCGTGCCCGTGCGCTACATCCGCGGCCTGCGCATCACCCCCGACCTGACCGGGATCACCCTGGAGGTGGAAAGTGACGCCCCCCACTGCGACGTGGCGGTGACGCTGGCGGGAGAGCCGGTGGCGCGGGCCTCCTTCTCCCTGACGGGGCGGCCCTACCGGATCGAGATCCCCCCGGAATCCCGCCGCCTGTGGACGCCGGCGGATCCCGTGCTGTACGACATGCGGATCTGCGCCGGGGAGGACGCGGTGGAGAGCTACTTCGCCCTGCGCACGGTGGAGATCCGCCCGGACGGCAGCGGTGTGCAGCGTGTGTGCCTCAACGGGGAGCCGGTGTTCCTCAACGGCGTGCTGGATCAGGGGTACTACCCCGAGGGCATCTTCCTGCCGGAAAGCCCGGAGGAATTCGAGCGGGACGTGCTGCGCATGAAGGCGCTGGGCTTCAACATGCTGCGCAAGCATATCAAGATCGAGCCGGAGTGCTTCTACCACGCCTGCGACCGCCTGGGCATGCTGGTGGTGCAGGACATGGTCTCCGGCGGGCCGTATTCCTGGCTGATGGATACCGCCCTGCCCACCATCGGCTTCAAGTACACGCCCCATCTGCCGCTGAACCGCCGCTTCAGGGGGTACTTCGAGCAGCAGGCGCTGGGGACGCTGCGCCACCTGTACAACCACCCCTGCATCATCGCCTACACCATCTTCAATGAGGGCTGGGGGCAGTTCGAGCCCGAGCGGCTCTACCGGCTGCTGAAGGGGCTGGATGGCACCCGCTTCTACGACGTGTGCTCCGGCTGGTTCGAGCCCCGGCAGACCGACGTGGACAGCCGCCATGTCTACTTCCGCAACAAGCGGCTGCGCCCCGGCAAGCGTCCCATGTTCCTGAGCGAATGCGGCGGCTACGCCCGGGCCATCCCCGGCCATCTGTGGAAGCCCGAGGCCAACTACGGCTACGGCAAGACCGACACCGAGGAGCAGCTGACCGCCGCCATTGCCCTGATGTATGGCGAGATGGTGCTGCCGGCCATCCCGGAGGGCTTGTGCGGCGTGGTCTACACGCAGCTGAGCGACGTGGAGGAGGAGATCAACGGCCTGTACACCTACGACCGGCAGGTCTGCAAGGTGGATAAGGAGAAGATGCGCCTGATCATGCTGGAGGCGGAGGAAACGCTGAAAAAGAATTATGAATTATGAATTATGAATTTGGTTTGTGGTACGGAAACAGGCAGGCGCCCGTGTGAGAGGTGCCTGCCTGTTTGTTATTTCACGGTGACGGTGGTCTTCACCCACGCCAGCTTCGGGTCGAGATCCATCTCTTCGGTCATGTCCAGGATGGGGAAGCCTTCTGCGTTCATGTGGACGCGGCGGATGCCGGAGGAGCGGGGGCCGAAGCCCTGCCTGCCGTCCACCATCACGCCGGGGCGGGCGTGGTAGGTGTTCCAGATCAGGCCGTCCCCGTCGATGACGTAGGCGTTGTGGCCGGGGCCGAACTCGCCCGGCACGCTCCGCGAGGTCAGCAGGGGATAGTTCTCCTTCGTCCAGCTGGCCGGGTCGAGGGGATCCGCGCCATCCGCCATGGAGAGCAGGCCCACGACGTAGGTGCTGTCCACCAGCGCGCCGGAGTAGGTCAGCAGGATGCGCCCGCCCTGCTTGAGGGCGAAGGGGCCCTCCACCACGAAGGTGTGGTTGTTCTCCCAGCCGTACTCGGGGACGGTCAGCACCTGCGGGTCGCTGAGCAGCCGCCAGGGCTCCGCGGGATCCAGCTCGGCGATGTAGAGCCACGCGCCCAGATCAACGGGGTCGAACTGCCGCTGCGACCAGCTGGCGTACAGCCGCCCGGCGGACCAGAAGACCGTCATGTCCAGGGTGATGCCCTTGTCGTAGAGCATTGAGCCGTCCTTCTTCACAACGCGGCGGGGCATCTCCCAGTCGGCGGCCTTCATGGGGTTTCCGCCGGGCTTCAGGGCCATGACATGGCTCTGCTCCTGCCCGAAGGGGCCGGGGGTGCCGGCGTGGAAGATGTAGAGTTTGCCGCCTATCTCATGGAACTCCGGCGCCCAGAGCAGGCTCCCCAGATGGGGGTACATGGTGGTATCGAGGATGCAGGTCTGCTGGGCGGTGACCAGCCCGGGGAGGCTGTCCGCCTCGCGGATGAAGAGGGTGTGGTTGCCGTCCAGGTCGTTGGTGGAGATGAAGTAGTACCTGCCCTGCCAGCGGCAGACGGCAGGGTCAGCCTTGTTCCACATGGAGGGGAACTCGTAGCGGTCCTGATGGACGCGGCCTGCGATCCCGTACCGGCCGGGTTTCGTCCAGTCGATGGCGCGGGTATCCCAGTCCACGCGCTTGACGACGCTGCTGCCGTCGGAATAGCGGGCGGTGGCGCGCACATCGGCCAGGTCGGCGGGGGAGGCGGCCTCCACCTCGGCGGGCACGTCGTTGCTTACGTTCACCGGGGTGAGGAAGCGGGTGCGCAGGCGGCGGGCGGCGGCCTCGCTGAGGGGCACGACATTGCCGGGGATGCAGCCCTCGGGCAGGTCAAGGCCGGGCAGGTCGGGCTGCTGCCGGCGCTTGTCGAGGTACTCCTGGGCCAGCGGGTCGCTGATGTGCAGCAGGGGCTGCTCCACCCAGTGGATCAGGTCGTCGCTGATGAAGAGGAGAACGTGATCCTCGCTGGCGGCATCCGGCGTGCCGTCGCACTCGATGCGCTCGGCGAGGATCGCCCAGGGCCGGGGATGGCCACCCAGCCGGATCAGCCAGGGCCTGCGCAGGCTGTAGGGGTGCAGCACGCCCATCTCGCCCGGGACGGCTCTGGCGTACACGACGCCGCTGTTGTGCAGCAGGGGCATGCACTCGCCGTCTTCGATCAGGGCGAAGTGGACGCTGTCGGCCAGCTTGGGGGCGTAAATACTTTCGTCCAGCGGCTCGCGGGTGTAGATGAGCAGCTGCACGGGGGCGGTCTCGTTGCGGCGGGGGAGGGCCTTGCTGCAGCTGTCCCCGGCATAGGCGTAGCCCTGCTTCTCCCAGAAGGGCAGGCACTGCGGCGCGCCGGCGAGGGTCACGCGGGTCACGTCCCGCTGGCGCAGCTCCCGCTCCAGGCGGCGCAGCGCGGCACTGCCGTGGCCCTGACGGCGCTTGTCTGCCCACAGGGTGATGGCCAGGAGGGAGGCGGCGTGGGCGTCGTCATCCACCGTGCAGCAGATGAAGCCCACGCAGGCGCCATCGACGTCGATCTTGCGCAGGATGAGCGGGTTGTGCTGGTGCTGGCAGCGCTGGATCAGCCGCGTGCGCACCTCCGGGGCGCTCAGGCCGTCGGGCAGGGACAGCTCCTGCTGGTAGGCCGCGGCCATGCGGGTGAAGAGGTTCCAGTCGCCGTTCCAGGTCATGCCGAAGGGGGTGAGGTTCATCATAGAGGGACCTCCTTGGTTCTGAGTGATTATGAATCAGGAATTATGAATTGGGAGAGGTGTGGATGATGTCTGGTTACATCATAGCATATCGTGGTGGGTTTGGCAAAGTGATTTTGCGGGTGAATGGGGATATCTTGCTTGACAGCTGATGGCGCAGGATGGTAAAATCGGGGTAACGATGTGAAGGAGGTGAGCGGTATGTTCGTGATTCAGGCCCGGTTCGGAGCGATCTGCCGTTCACGGGGGGCGCGGTGACACGCAGCAGCCCCTCCCTTTGATATGGCGGAAAACCAGCGCGCTTCGCAGACCGGAGCGCGCTTTTTGCTGCGGTGAAAGGGAGAAAATGATGATGTATACCGATACGCTGATGACGGACATGACCGATGCGGCGCTGCAGAGGGCGTTCCGCGCTTACTACGGCGAGCTGGGCGTGCAGGTGACCAACTGGGAGGGGCTGTTTGCGGAGATCAGCACCTCGCCGGACTGCCTGTTTGTCCGCAGGGATACTGAAGGCACGGTGACGGGCTTCCTGCTGTTCGCGATGCTGGAGGCGGCAACGGCGGGGCGTGGCTTCTACACGGCGCGGCTGGGCTGCGTGGAGGAATTCTGGGTCGCCCCGGAACTCCGCGGGCAGGGGCACGGAACCGCCCTGCTCCGCCTGGCGGAGAAGCACTTTGCCCAGCTGGGCTGCGGCTATGCCATCCTGACCACGGATACGGCGCCGGGGTTCTACGAAAGGCAGGGCTACCGGCTGCAGAAGGGGATCAGTGCAAAGAACCAGGCGGACGTCTACCTCAAGCCGTTGACGTGAGAGATGGAGGGGCGTCCGCTGCAGCCGGCCGGGCGTCCCTCCTGTTTACAAATGGCCGGGGATATGTTATGATGGCTGATACAACCCTGCCTCACGGCAATGGAGGGACAACATGAAACAGATCTGCATGCTCATCAACGCCCGGGACGTCATCGCCCGCATCCGCCCGGAGATCTACGGGCATTTCGCCGAGCATCTGGGAAGGTGCGTCTACGGCGGCATCTATGTGGGCGAGGACAGCGCCATCCCCCATGTGAACGGCATCCGCACCGATGTGGTGGAAGCCTTCCGCAACATCCGCGTGCCCACCATCCGCTGGCCCGGCGGCTGCTTTGCCGAGGAGTACCACTGGAAGGACGGCGTCGGCCCGAAGGACAAGCGCCGGCGGATGGTCAACATCAACTGGGGCGGCGTGGTGGAGGACAATTCCTTCGGCACCCACGAGTACATGGAGCTGTGCCGTCAGGTGGGCTGCAAGCCCTACATCAACGGCAACGTCGGCTCCGGCACCGTGCAGGAGATGGCCGAGTGGGTCGAATACATGACCGCTGAGGGCACGCCCATGGCCGAGTGGCGCCGGGCCAACGGGCAAAGCGACCCGTGGAAGCTGGAGTTCCTGGGCGTGGGCAACGAGAACTGGGGCTGCGGCGGCGAAATGACCGCCGAGACCTACGCGGCGCATTTCCGCCGCTTCGGGGCCTTCTGCCGGGATCACAACGGCAATCGCCTGTGCCGCATCGCCTGCGGGCCTTCTTCTGCGGATTACGGCTGGATGGAAACGATCATGAAGTCCCTCAGCCGGGGCTGGGGCGGCTACCCGCTGGCTGGCGGCGTTGACCTGCACTACTACACCATGCCCATCCACCCGCAGATGGACTCCGCCACCGACTTTGACGATAAGCTCCACTACGCCACCATGGAGTCGGCAGCCTTTGTGGATGAGCTGCTCACCCGCCACACCGAGATCATGAATCGCTACGACCCGGAGAACAGGGTCGGCCTGGTCATCGGCGAATGGGGCTGCTGGCATCAGGTGGAGCCGGGGACGAATCCGGGCTTCCTCTATCAGCAGAACGCCATGCGGGATGCGCTGGTGGCTGCCATCCACCTCAACGCCTTCAACCGCCACAGCAGGCGCGTGATGATGGCCAACCTCGCCCAGACGGTGAACGTGCTGCAGGCCGTCCTGCTCACCGATGGCGACCGGCTGGTGAAGACCCCGACCTACCATGTGTTCGACCTGTTCAAGGCGCATCAGGAGGGCACGGCGGTCTACTGCTACACCGACAGCGAGAAGGCCGCCGAGGGCTGCCGGGCGGACATGGTGTCCAGCAGCGCCTCTGTCCTGGACGGGGTGATGACCATCACGCTGAGCAACTGCTCCCTCACAGAAACGGTGGAGATTGCCTGCGACGTGTGCCACTTCAGCGCATCGCAGGTGCGGGCGCGCATCCTGACTGCGGACACCCATGCCTTCAACGACTTCGACCACCCGGAGGATGTGGTGATCCGCCCCCATACGGCGGAGTACGCCCGGGGCAGGCTCTGCGTGACGCTGCCGCCCTGCTCGGTGGCCGAGGTGACGCTCTCCTGACGACGCAATCACAAAAACGCAGAACCGGATCCCTGTGAAATGGGACCGGCTCTGCGTTTTTTTGCTGCAGACGGGCTGGTCAGGCGAAGAAGTCCGCCGCTGCCGGGCACTGGGCGAGGACCTCGGCCTTCGTCAGGATGCGGTAATGCTCGTAGGTGAACTCCGGCACGCACACGCAGGAGCAGAGCATCGCGCCCTGCGCCCCCTTCACGGGCCGTGCGCCGAAGATGGTGCCGGCGGGCATCAGCACGCAGGGCTGCGCGCCCTCGCCCATGCCCATGCGCTCCACCTTCAGCGCGGCAGGGTCGCCCTCCGGGTATGACCACAGCTCGATGTCCGGCCCGGCATGCCAGAGCCAGTATTCGTCCGCATCCAGGACGTGGAAGTCGCTCACCTCGTCCGCGTTCAGCAGGTAGTAGATGACCCCGTGGGCGGGGCGGGTGCCGTCGGGGATGCAGCCCTCCTTGTACAGCTCGCGGAAGGCGCCGCCTTCCACATGGGGTGTCAGAGAGAAGCGGCGGATCAGCTCGTCAGCGGTGTAATGCATGGAATCAGCCTCCTGTGGCGCATGATGATGGTTCCATTGTACTCCATCCGACGCACTTGTGCAAGTCGTGATCATGTGCTATAATGATCGGGAAAAACTGCAGGAGGATTCCGCCATGCTGCGCAAGATCGCGTCCTTCACCATCAACCACGACACCCTCACCCCCGGCATGTATGTCTCCCGCGTGGACGGGGACTGCATCACCTATGACCTGCGCTGCAAGTGGCCCAACCGGGGCGATTACCTGCCCCAGGCGGCGCTGCACACCATCGAGCACCTGGTGGCCACCTTCGTGCGCTCCTCCGAAAGGTCGGATCAGGTGGTGTACTTCGGCCCCATGGGCTGCCGCACGGGCTTCTACCTCATCATGCGGGACTCGGTGAGCCATCAGCAGGCCATCGACCTGGTGAAGGCGGCCTTCGCCTTTGCGGCGGATTTCACCGGCGATATCCCCGGCGCGAAGCAGATCGAGTGCGGCAACTACCTGGAGCACGACCTCCCCGGCGCGAAGGCCGAGGCGGCGGCGTATGTCCGCGTGCTGGCGGGCTGCAGCGCGGATACCCTGACCTACCCCGCGTAAGGAGGCCACATGAAGATTGCAATGATCGGCGACCTCCACGGCAACTATGTCGCCACCCTGGCGCTGGAGAAGGCGCTTCAGCGCGTGCAGCCGGACGAGATCTGGTTCCTGGGCGATGCGGTGGGCAAGGGCCCCCAGTCCCGCGAGACCTGCGACTGGGTGCGCAGCCACTGCACCCGCTTCGTCGGCGGCAACTGGGATTACGGCGTGGGCGGCAGGGAGTTTGCCGAGGACGGCTATTTCTGGGATCAGCTGGGCGATGAGCGCCTGGCGTGGCTGAACGGCCTGCCCCGGGAGATGGACGCCCACATCAGCGGCGTGCACTTCCGCCTCTTCCACGGCCGCCCGGTGACGCCGCTCATGTCCGTGCAGGCGGATAAGGATGTGCTGGCTGCAGCCTTCCGGGCCAATGGGGTGCAGTATTCCGGCATCATCTTCGCCGACAGCCACCGCCCCTTCGTCCGCACGCTGCACGAGGGCTATGCGGTCAACACCGGCAGCGTGGGCAACAGCCTGGGCGTCAACCGCGCCCATGCGCTGATCGTGGAGGGTGAAATGGGTTCTGCGCCCGCGCCGCTGACGATGTCCATCCTCTGCGTGCCCTACGATAACGAAGCCATGGCGGAGATCGCCCGGCGCGACGCTGCCCTGCCCCACGCGGACGCCTTCATCAACGAGGTGCTCACGGGGGTGTATTCCCGCTGATACGGGGTTCATATCCTGAGCCGGATGGCTGCCTTTCGGGGCGGGCCGTCCGGCATTTTTGATCCGGCGGATCGCATGTGGCAATGAATTTTCCAGACCGGTGGAAAAAACCACGCCTCACCTGCGTCTATATGGGCGAAACACCGGTGCACAACATGAACCCCCAACCCCGGATCAGGAGGAAATACCATGAACGAAGGAACATCCCGCCCCGAGCGGGAGGCGCGCCTGGAAGGCTGGGTACGCACCTATGGTACGGCGATATTGCGCACGTGCTTCGTCTGCCTGTCGGACGCGCGGGAAGCGGAGGACGCCATGCAGGAAACATTCATCAAGGCCTGGCGGGCCATGGACGCCTTCGAGGGCCGCAACGGCGCCAGCGAGAAGACCTGGCTGTGCCACATCGCCCTCAATGTATGCCGCGATGTGCAGCGCTCGCGCTGGTTCCGGCATATCGACAAGCGCCGCGCGCTGGAGGATCTGCCCCAGGGGGTGTCCGCCGCGCTGCCGGAGGACCGCACGCTCCTGCTGGATGTGATGCAGCTGCCGGAGAAGTACAAGCAGCCGATCCTGCTGTACTACTATCATGACATGACCATCGAAGAGGTGGCGCAGGTGCTGCACATCGGCAAATCCACCGTACACAACCGCCTCAGGAAGGCGGAAGGCATGCTGAAGCTTGCGCTGAAAGGAGGTGACTGCTATGTCTGAACAGATCAGGAATGCCATTGACGGCGGCCTGTATGGCCTGCGCGTCAATGAGGGGCATGTGGCCGCGATCCTGCGCAGGGCCCGTGCCGATGGGCAGGAGAAGCCCCGCAGGCGCACCGACTGGCGGCCTGTCATCGCCCTGGCGGTGGTGATGCTGGCGATGGTCGCGGCGGTGGGCTGGCGGCTGAGCACCAGCGTGCAGGATGCGCAGCCGCTCAATCAGCCGGATGTGCAGACGACGGAAGTCCCCGCCGGGTTCGTGCCGGTGGAGGAGGAGCCTATCATCAATATTGACATGAACCGCGCCACCGCCCTGGCGGAAAGCTACGTCCTGGAAAACCACGACAGCGCCGTCAACCTGCGCGACGGGGCCTGCTACGCGATCAACTGCGAATACGTCGCCCGGGAGGAAGTGCACCGCAACTTCTACCGCGTGGACTTCTGCGCCCTGACCGCCGAGGGCACGGCCTATGCCCTGCGGGTGTCGGCGGAGGATGGCAGCATCCTCAGCTGCGATGTGCAGCGGGGCGCGCAGCCCGGGCACACGGCGCAGGAGATCCTCGCCGGATACGCCCGCCTCTACGGCCCGGACCGCCGCACCTGGACCAACGCGCAGCTGCGCCTGTACTGCCAGACGCTCAAGAAGGCGGCCGCCGGCACCCTGCGCTGGGAGGATTACCTCTACCTCCTGAGCAGCTACCCGGATGTGGCGGAGGGCGCCATGACCCGCGAGGAGGTCCTCGCCTGGACGATGGCCGATCTGGATCTGCTCCTCTTTGAGCACGACGGCGATACCGGCGCCGCGCCCCGCTGGCAGGACGCCGAGCTCCTGGGCGAGCCCCGCGCCCGCTACATCAGCGCCTACCCGAACCCGGTGTGGAAGGTGGCGGTGGAGCAGCGGGCGGTCAATCAGGAGGGGTATGAAACCATCCGCACAATCCTGATTGAGGTGGACAGCGTGACGCAGGCCGTGCTGCGCATGGAAACGGTGGATGCGCTCTATTCTGCCTGGCACGAGAGCTTCGCCCGCTCCACCATCGATGCCCTCATGGCCACCACCACCTCCGGAGACGGCCATCCCGGCCTGACGGACGAGGCCCGCGGCGAAATCGCGGCGGCCTATGTGCGGGAGGTCTGGGGCGAGGAGCGCGATATCAACGATCCCGACCAATTCACTCTGACTGAAACCTTCGGCGACCCGGCCTGCATGCAGTGCCAGCAGCAGCTGACCTACCGCAGCACCGGCGCGGGCGAAGTGACGGAGTATGTCCTGTGGATCGACGATTACGGCCAGGTGCTGGCGGCGAACCGCAGCGTCACGCCCGCTGGCAGCGAGCCCTTCACCCCCACTGCACCCGCGCTGGACTGGCGGCTGGAGACCCTGCAGCTCTGGCAGGAGCGGGCGCGCGAGATAGCGGACGCGGAGGACGCGGTCATGCGCGTGTTCTGCAGCACCGTGTGGCTGGGCGACTACTACGACGGCAGCGCATACAGCGTGGCTGAGAAAGCGGTCTATAACGCCCTGGACGTGCGAGCGGCGACGAACCTCCGCGCCGTGCTGATCGGTGCAACGCCCAACCCTGTGTGGAAGCTGGCCTTCAGCTGCGATGCGGGCAGCTTCCTGGCGGAGGTGGACAGCGTGACGATGGAGATCCTGCACCTGCAGCAGGTGGAGAACATCTGGCAGAACTGGTATCTGCCTTATGTGCTGACAGCGGATATGCAGGCGGCGGGCATGCCCGTCCCGGTGGATTACGAGTCCCCCGCCTGGCCCCTTGCGGAAGCGCACAACACCGCCGACGGCATGCGCGTGGATCACCTCTACACCCGCTTCCGGCAGATCTATGGCCCCGACATGGGCGCATGGACGCAGGAGCAGCTGCGCACCTTCCAGCAGATGGTGATGCTCAGCAGCGACTATGATTACGACCTGGGCGTGCCCTGCCTGCGGGCCACCATCTACCCCGACATCCCGGACAATGCCATCTCCCGCGAGGAGGCCATGCGCTGCGCTGCCACCGCCATCGGCAATGGCCACGCCATGGAGGACTGGACGCTGTGCGGCGCGGTGCTCATCGGCACGGCGGAGGACAGCGCAGCTGGCGGCACCCCGGTCTGGAAGGTCTGCATGCAGCAGCCCGGCGGCGACTTCTGGTACGCCGAGGTGAACTGCATGACCGGCAAGGTGTACCGCCTGCATCAGGACGCCAGCGGCGTTGCCAGCCCCGGCGCCAGCTACGATTACGGCACGCCCCAGAACCTCTGGTTCCGCGACATCGTGCTGGAAGAGACCATCGAGGACTGCGAAGCGGTGTGGGAATGCCGTGGAAACGGGTGATGTGGAATTCTTAATTCTTAATTCGTAATTCTTCATTGGATGAGGAAAGCCGGGCGGCTGCTCCCTGCGGGGGAGGGCCGTCCGGCGGTTTTGTGTGCGGAATCACGAAAAGGAACAAACGGTGAACACTCTCGATTCATCATTCCTGATTCATCTTACAGCAGCTTCATGTACAGCGCCTTCATGTCCTCCACGGAGGTCTCGCGGGGATTGCCGGGGCGGCAGGCGTCTGCATAGGCGGACTCGGCCAGGAAGTCCAGGTCGGCGGGGTTGACGATCTGCTTGAGGTCGGCGGGGATGCCCACGTCCGCAGAGAGCTGCTTCACGGCGTCCACGGCGGCCTTGCGGTACTCCTCCACGGTCATCTTCTCCACGCCCTCAACGCCCATGGCGGCGGCGATGTACTTGTACTTATCGCCGGTGACGGGGGCGTTGTACTCCATGATGGTGGGCAGGAGGATGGCGTTGGCCACGCCGTGGGGGGTGTCGTACACCGCGCCCAGGCAGTGCGCCATGGAATGCACGATGCCCAGACCCACGTTGGAGAAGCCCATGCCGGCCACGTACTGGCCCAGGGCCATGCCCTCGAAGCCATCGGCCTTGCCGGCCACCGCATCACGCAGGGACCCCGCGATGATCTCAATGGCCTTCAGGTGGAACATGTCCGTCATGTCCCAGGCGGCCCTGGTGGTGAAGCCCTCGATGGCGTGGGTCAGGGCGTCCATGCCGGTGGCGGCGGTCAGGCCCTTGGGCATGGTGGACATCATGTCGGGGTCGACCACGGCCACCTCGGGGATGTCATGCACGTCCACGCAGACGAACTTGCGCTTCTTCTCCACGTCGGTGATGACGTAGTTGATGGTGACCTCGGCCGCGGTACCGGCGGTGGTGGGCACGGCGATGGTGAAGACGGTCTTGTTCTTCGTGGGAGCCACGCCCTCCAGGGAGCGGACGTCGGCGAATTCCGGATTGTTGATGATGATGCCGATGGCCTTGGCGGTATCCATGGAGGAGCCGCCGCCGATGGCGATGATGTAGTCCGCCTGGGAGGCCTTGTAGGCGGCCACGCCGGTCTGGACGTTCTCAATGGTGGGGTTGGGCTTGATGTCGGAGTAGACTTCGTATGCGCAGCCGGCTGCGTCCAGGAGCTTGGTTACCTTCTCGGTCACGCCGAAGCGGAGCAGGTCGGGGTCGGAGCAGACGAAGGCCTTCTTCAGGCCGCGGGACTGAACCTCGGGCACGATGGATTCGATGGCGCCCTTGCCGTGATAGGAGATGGGGTTGAGAACGATGCGGTTTGCCATGGGAATCGACCTCCTTCAATTCATTGTCAGCGTTGAATGCGTCGCTGACGCTTTGCGGATATATTCGCTGCGGACTGCGTGATTCCCTGCAGGCGGGAGGAAGGAAATTCCTGCGCGTCCGCTTTTGCAGGGCGCGTTGAAGGAATCCGGCGGCTGCATGTCGAATGAATGGAATCAACCGGAATGCAAAAGGAGGCCTTTGAACGATGAAGAAACTGCTTGCGCTGCTTGTGGCGCTGCTGTTGCTGGGCTGCGGTGCGGCCCTGGCGGAGGAAGCCGTGAACCCCTTCCTGGGTCAGTGGGAGGGTGTGAGCGCCAGCCTGATGGGCTTGGAGTTCACCCTGGATGAGCTGGGCTGGAGCGGCTTCACCCTGCATGTGGGGCAGGACGAGACCCGCCTCACCCTGGACGGCGAGACCGGCAGCTGCCGGACGGTGCTGGAGGGGGATACCCTCGTGCTGGAGAACGGCATCTCCTGCAGGCTCGAAGACGGGTTTGTCTTCATGACAATGATCTCTGAGGGCATCAGAGTAACGGTGAAGATGGAGCGCGTGGGCGAGGCATCTGCGGATGTCCAGCCCACAGAAGATTTGCAGGCCGCGTCCGATGCGAACCCCTTCCTGGGCGAGTGGGAGGGCAAGTCCCTCAGCCTGATGGGCATGGAGTTCGCCATTGAGGAGGTCGGCTGGAGCGTGTTCGAGCTGCGGGTGGAGCAGGACGTGGCCTACCTGAACCTGGATGGCGAAGGTGGCGAATGCCCCACGCTCTACGAGGGCGACAGCCTCATCTTCACCAACAACAGCAAGACGCTCACCTGTGCCATCGTGGACGGCAGCATGTACATGACCATGGACATGGAGGGCGTGGAGGTGATCATCCGCCTCGAGCGCGTGGGCGGCGCCCCTGCGGCTGCAGTGGCCGATGCCCCCGTGACTGTGGAGAATTTCGACGGCCTGTGGACGCTGACGGCTGTGCAGCAGGGCGGCGCGGAAATGGACGCTGCCCAGCTGGGCATGAGCGGCCTTGTGAACGTGATGGGCCAGAGCGCCCGCTACACCCTCAACGAGGAGAGCTCCCTGGCCATCGCCGAGCAGGGCGAGGGCGTGCTGACGCTGACCACCCGCCAGGGCGAGATCGCCTTCACCGTGGACGTGAAGGGGCGCCTGTGCCGCGATACGCTGATGAATGGCGACACGGTGGTGCTGATCTTCGTGCGCGAGGATGCGCCGGAAACGACGGCTCCGGCGGCAGAAACGATCCCGGCAGCGCAGACAGCCGCATCCGTGTGCGAGTTCTGCGGCAAGGAATATGAGGGCCAGGGCCACGACGTGGGCGGCCTGATCGTCTGCCCCACCTGCTACACGCGCTTCTTCGAATAAGCGGACAACGCCCCCGGAACGAAAGGGTTCCGGGGGCTTTTGTGTGCCGTGACGACAGAAAACCCCCGGCTGCACAAGAGGCAGGCGGGGGTGCTGCTGCGGATCAGTCGTTCCAGCAGGTGGCGATGAAGTAGAGCAGCTCGGTGGAGCGGTAGAAGCCGTTGGCGATCTGCTGGTAGACGGTCTCGCTGAGGCTGTCCACCTGCTCGAAGGAGCTCCAGACGCCGCCCAGGTAGTCGCTGTAAGCGCCATCGCCATCCAGCATCATGGCGATGATGTAGAGCATCTCGGTGGTGCGGTAGACGCCGTTGGCGATCTGCTGGTAGACGGTTTCGGCGTTTTCGTTGCCCTGCTCGTAGGAGGTGAAGACGCTGTGGATCACATCGTCGTAGTAGCCGCTTTCGTCCAGCTCCAGGGCGATGATGTAGGTCAGCTCGAAGGAGCGGTACACGCCGTTGGTGATCTGCTGGTAGACGTTCTCGGCGTACTCGTCGTTCTGCTCATAGGCGGAGTAAACGCCGCGGATGGCGGCGTCGTAGTAGCCGCTCTGATCCAGCTCCAGGGCGATGATGTAGAGCATCTCGGTGGTGCGGTAGGTGCCGTTGGCGATCTGCTGGTAGATGTTCTCGGCGCGGTCGTTGTTCTGCTCATAGGAGGAGAAAACGCTGCGGATGGCGCTGTCGTAGTAGCCGCTTTCGTCCAGCTCCAGGGCGATGATGTAGGCGAACTCAAAGGAGCGGTAGGCGCCGTTGGCCATCTGCTGGTAGACGGTTTCGGCGTTGTTGTCGCCGGAGGTGTAGGTGGTGAAGATGCTGTCGATGGCGCTGCCGTAGTCGCGGGCGAAGGCGCCGGCGGTCAGCAGGGTCATGCATAAGAGCAGGGCGAGGATGCGGCGGATGTGCTTCATGGGTGTGCCTCCTTGTATGAACGGTGCGGGATGCTCCATTATAGCATGATTCGTGGGAATGCACAACCGTTACGGCAGGATTTCCACGCAGCCCCGCCCGGTGACGGGGTGGAGCCGCTCCCAGAGGGCCAGGGCGATGCGGCCATCGTGCAGCAGAGCGGCGCGGGGACGGCTGCCGGGGCGGCCTTCGCGCACCTGGCGCAGCACGGCCTTGACGCGTGCGGGGTCTCCCGGCTGCAGCACGGGCGGGATGTAGCCGGTGTTGTCCGTGGCGAGGCGGTCGCGGATCATCGCGTCCCGCAGTGCAGCGCCGTCCAGCCCCAGGGACAGCAGCGCATCCAGCACCATGCCGGTCAGCGCGTCCAGGCTCCAGCGGCCCTGCCTTGCGGCCATCCGCTCGCCCAGCAGCAGATAGAGGTCGAAGGGGCGCATGCCCGTTTCGCGCAGGGCGAGTTCCTCCGCCAGGGCGAAGCGGCCGCTGTTGTGGATGCGCTCCACGGCCTCAGCGGCGGCATGCAGGCGGCAGAGCTCGCCGTAGGCCAGCCAGGGGGTGGAGAGCACCTCGTAGGGCGTGTCGGGGGAGAAACGCTGGCCCCAGTCCGTTTCTCTGAGGCGGCTGCCGTGGATCAGCTTGAGGAAGCCCAGCTGCAGCTGATGGGGCTGCAGGGCGAAGGCCTGGTCGAAGCTCTGCCCGAAGGTCGTAAAATCCTCCAGCGGCAGCCCGGCGATCAGGTCGATATGCAGGTGGATGTTGCCGGGGGCGAGGATGCGGCGGATGCGGTCGGCGAGCCGGTTCATGTCGGTGTGGCGGTCGCAGGCGTCCAGGGTGGGGGCGTGGAAGGACTGCAGGCCGGCTTCCATCTGGAATAGGCCCGGCGGGGCGGTGGCCAGCAGATCGAGGATCTCATCGTCGAAGAGGTCGGCGGCCACCTCGAAGTGGTAGCATACATCGCCGATATCGCCCCGGGTCTTCGCGTCGATCAGCCCGCGCAGGAGATATTCCGTGCGCCCCCGGTGGCAGTTGAAGGTGCGGTCGATGAGCTTGACGGTGTCGCAGCCGCTCTGACCGATGCGGATCAGCAGCGCCAGCGCCTCCTCCTGCGGCATGAACTGCACTGTGCGGTCGCATGCGCTGCCGGAAGGGCGGTGATGGCCGGACAGGCAGAATGCGCAGGCAAACGGGCAGCCCCGCGAGGTCTCCACATAGGCCATGCGGCCGTTCAGGGCGGCGTGCCAGCCATCGTCGTAGAGGTCGGCGCGGGGAGGCGGGGTGGGCGCGGGGGCGGCGGCATGCAGCCCGTTTGCCGTGCGGAAGCAGCAGCCGGGCACCTCCGCCGGGTCGCCGCCCTCCGCCAGGCAGCGCAGCAGGGCGGGCAGGCTCTCCTCGCCCGCGCCGCGCAGCACGAAGTCCGCCGGGGCCTCCGCCAGCATGCCCCCGGGGTCGCAGCTGGCCTCCGGGCCGCCCAGGATGACCACGATCTCCGGCTGCAGCGCCTTCACCCGGCGGATCAGCGCGGCGGCGTGCCCGCGGTTCCAGATGTAGGTGCAAACGCCCAGTACGTCCGGCCCGGTGGCCATCACGCGGGCAAGGAGCTCCTCGTGGGGCTGGTTGATGTTCAGGTCGCAGATGGTTGCCGTGACCTGCGGCAGGGCGTCGTCCACCGCCTTTTTCAGGCAGAAGGGCGCCAGGGGCATGTGGATGTACTGGCTGGCCAGGGCGGTCAGAGTCAGGCGCATGGCGGGATCCTCCGTGTTTTTCTCATGAACATTCTACCACATGCGCATATCCATTTGCAATTGTTGCGTTTCTCCTGTATAATAAGGTGAAGGATTGTCGGGAAAGGGGATTTTCCAATGAAAATCGGCACCGTATTGATGGAAAGCGCGAAAGCGTATGTGAAGAATTTCTTCGGCCTGATGGGCGCGTATCTGGTTGAAGCTGCGCTGCGGGCGATGTGCCTGGCGCCGCTGATGTTCCTGCTCGTGCCGGAGACGGCGGCCCTTGCGTGGCTGTGCGTGCCGCTGTATGTGTTCATCGCCCTGCCGGCGCGGCAGAACTACGCCATCGCCATGCAGGACATGCTCTATGGCGGGCGGGTGCTCAGCCCGCGGCTGATCAGCTTCGAGGGCTACTGGGGCAAGCTGGGGCGCGGCCTGGCGGGCACGCTGAAGATGCTGGCCTGGATGGCGCTGCCCATTGCGGGCGTGGTGCTGCTGGTGCAGGCGTATATCGGCCAGGGCGCGCTGGTGCGCTGGGTCATGAGCCTGTGGGGCCTTGAGGGCATGGATGGCATCACGGTGATGAAGTGGTTCGGAAAGCTGGGCAGCAGCACGATCAATGGCGTGATCAACGCGGTCATTGTGATCCTGTGCACCTTCATCCTGCCGGTGATCGGCTGCGCGGTGCACTGCGGCAACCGCCACGCTGCGGCGCTGGAGGAGAAGAAGCTCCTGCGCGGCAAGCGCCTGAAGGTGATGTTCCTCTGGGCGTTGGGCTTCGTGGTGTTCCTGCCCTTTATGGCGGTGACGCTTGCGGTGCTCATGAGCGACCTGAAGGCCTTCGTGCTGAACTTCGCGCAGATGTTCCTCATGAACAGCCTGACGGTGCCCGATCTGGGCGAGAAGGCGTACCTCATCGCGGCGGCCTTTGCGCTGCTGTTCGTGCCCATGGTGCCCTTCAAGCAGCTGCTGCCCGCCGTGGCGGCCCATGAGCAGGCGAAGGCGGACTATCCGCAGCTGAAGACCGGCGGGGAGAAGAACGATGCTCAGGCTTGACAGATGGCTGGTGACCCTGGGCACGGGCAGCCGGAGCGAGGTGCAGAAGCTGATCCGCAAGGGCGGGGTGAAGGTGAACGGCGCCATCGTGACCGACCCCGGGAAGCAGGTGGATGAGCGCACCGCACAGCTGACCGTGCAGGGCGCAGCTGTTGATGGCCGCCTCGTCCGCCATGTGATGCTGCACAAGCCCGCCGGACTCCTCACCGCCGCCCGGGATAAGAAGCAGCCCACCGTGATGGACCTGCTGCCGGATGTGTACGGGGCCATCGGCTGCATGCCCGTGGGCCGGCTGGACAAGGACACCACGGGCCTGCTGCTGCTGACCACCGACGGCGAAATGAACCATCGCCTGCTGGCCCCGGGCCGGCATGTGGACAAGACCTACCGCGCCACGGTGGATGGCGCGCTGGGGCAGGAGCACATCGCGGCCTTCGCTGCCGGGATGCACATCCCCGCTGATGGCAAGGAACCTGCCTTCGACGCGCTGCCGGCGGAGCTCACGCTGGAAGCACCCGACGTGGCCGTGCTGACCATCCGCGAGGGCAAGTTCCACCAGGTCAAGCGCATGTTCCGCGCCGTGGGGCGCGAGGTGGTGCAGCTGCACCGGCTGAGCTTCGGCGCGCTGACTCTGCCGGACGACCTCCCCGAGGGAAGCTGGCGTGAACTGACGGAAGACGAGATCGCTGCGCTCTATCGGGATGCGCATCTGGAGGTCGTGCGCAAGCCCGACTAACGCAGACCATTGCTTGCAATACCATTGCTTGCAATGGTCAAGTGTAGCCAGCGCCGCCGTGGCGGTGATGGCCGCAAATGGAGGCGAAGCAATGAACGACCAGTATTACACCGCCGACCCGCAGAGCGAGTCGCGCCCCGTGCCCTGTGCTTTCCCTTATCGCGGGTACGGGCTGAACTTCATGACCGATGCGGGCGTGTTCTCCAAGGGGGAGCTTGACGTGGGCAGCCGTCTGCTGCTGGACGCGCTGCCGTCCCTTAACGGGGATGTGCTGGACCTGGGCTGCGGCTGGGGCGCCATCGGCGTGGCCATCGCCAAAGCGAACCGCGACGCCCGCGTGGTCATGGCGGATGTGAACCACCGCGCCCTGGATCTGACGCGCCAGAACTGCCAGCGCAACGGCGTTGCTGCGGAGGTCATCGAGTCCGACGGCATGGCAGCGGTGATGGGCCGCCGCTTTGACGCCATCGTCACCAACCCGCCCATCCGCGCGGGCAAGCAGGTGATCTACCGGATGTTTGCCGATGCGGCCGTCAGCCTGAAGGAAGGCGGCGCGCTGTATCTGGTGATCCGCAAGCAGCAGGGCGCGGAGAGCTGCGTGAAGTACCTCAGGACGCTCTTTTGCACGGTGGAGAAGCTGGACAAGTCCGGCGGATTCTGGGTGCTGAAGGCGAGTGAACCCGTGGCGCAGGAGGGCAATGACGATGAAGTTTGATCAGGAATTCTTTGACGCCGGTCTGTACCGCGTGGGCACCCGGTGCGAGAAGTGGGACGGCATGCGGAAGGAGCACGGTTCGGGCGTGCTGCCCCTGTGGGTGGCGGACATGGACTTCCCCAGCCCGCCGGAGGTGCAGGAGGCGATCCTGCGCCGCGCAGGCCACCCCACCTTCGGCTACACGGGCGTGGAGGAGGACGACTGGCAGGCGCTCATCAGCTTCTGGCAGCGCCGCCACGGCCTGACCATCGCCCCGGAGGCGCTGACGATGCTGCCCTGCGTGGTGACGGGCATCAAGCTGGCCATCCTCGCCCTGACGCAGCCGGGGGACGGGGTCATCATCCAGTCCCCGGTGTATGGCCCGTTCCGCTTCAGCGTGGAGGCCACGGAGCGCAAGCTGATGGATGCGCCCCTGATCCGCCGGGAGGATGGCGGCTATGACATGGATCTGGCGGCGGTGGAAACCCGCCTGCAGCAGGGCGCGAAGCTGATGGTGCTCTGCAGCCCCCACAACCCGGTGTCCCGCGCGTGGACGCGGGAGGAGCTGACCGCGCTCGCGGAGCTGCTGCGCCGCTACAACGTCCCGCTGGTCTCCGACGAGATCCACGCGGACTTTGTCTACGCGCCGGAGACTTTCGTGCCCATCCTGTCCGTCACGCAGGAGAACGTGCTGTCCTTCTGCGCGGCCAGCAAGACCTTCAACCTGGCCGGGCTCCAGCAGGCGACCTGCATCTGCCCGGATGAGAAGCTCCGCGCTGCCCTGCAGCAGGAGAAGAACCGCGCCGGCGTCACCTGCGGCAACATCTTTGCCCTGGAGGCCACCCGCGCCGCCTATGAGCACGGCGACGCCTGGCTGGATGGCCTGATGGACTACCTGGCCGGCAACCGGGACCATCTCGCGTCGCTGGTGAAGGAGCATCTGCCCCGGGCGGTGCTCTCGCCCATGACGGCCACCTACCTGGGCTGGCTCGACCTGCGGGCCTACGGCCTGGACGGCGCGACGCTGGAAAAGCGCACGGCGGAGCACGGCGTGGTCTTCACCGGCGGCGGCTTCTTCGGCGAAGGCGGCGAGGGCTTCCTGCGCATCAACATCGGCTGCCCGCGCCGCCATATCACCGAGGGCGTGATGCGGCTCAGGAAGGCCCTGGAGGGCGCATGTCAGGCTGACTGACGCCGCCTTTGGGCGCAAGATGGTTTAACAGGAGGTGCGATATGGCACTGATTCAGTCTGCGGGCGCGGCGCTGTACACCGTCATCGACGGCGTGCGGCACTATGTGCTCGTCCGCGAGAAAAACGGCAGCTACGGCCTGCCCAAGGGCCATGTGGAGCCGGGAGAGACCCTGGCCCAGACGGCCCTGCGCGAGGTGCGTGAGGAAACCGGCGTGCGGGCGATGCTGCACACCTTTCAGCCCGTGATGGTGGATGAATACCCCATCGCCGGGGGCGACCTGAAGCGGGTGAGCTGGTTCATGGCCTACTATGAGAACCAGACCCCCGTGGCGGACCGCACGCAGGTGCTGGGGGTGCTGGTGCTGCCGGTGGAGGCGGCCATCAGGACATTGACCTACGGCAGTACCAAGGACATCCTCCGCCGCGTGGATGAGCGGCTGGGCTGACAGGAGGCAGGTATGAGGCAGGAGTTCTTCCCCGACGGCACGCCCATGGACGCCTGGTTCCACGGCGCGGAGGTTCCGGAGCTGGCGGCGCTGGGCAAGCCTTACGTGGCCACGGAGCACGGCGTGCGCGGCGACGGCACGCTGCAGACGGAGGCGCTGCAGGCCCTGATTGACCGCATTGCGGCCCGGGGCGGCGGCGTGCTCGTCATCCCCCGGGGGACGTTCCTGACCGGCGCACTCTTCTTCCGCCAGGGCGTGAACCTGTACCTGGAGGAGGGCGCGGTGCTGCTGGGCAGCGATGATATCAGCGATTACCCCCTCCTGCCCACGCGCATCGAGGGGGAGAGCTGCACCTACTTTGCCGCGCTGATCAACGCCGACGGGCTCGATGGCTTCACCATCTGCGGCAGCGGCGTGATCGACGGCAACGGCCTGCGGGCGTGGAAGGCCTTCTGGCTGCGGCGCAAATGGAACCCGAAATGCACCAACAAGGATGAGCAGCGCGCCCGCCTGGTGTACCTGTCGGGCTGCAGCAATGTGACTGTCGCCGGGGTGACGATGCGCAACCCGCAGTTCTGGACGAACCACCTCTACCGGTGCGACCATGTGCGGTACCTGAACGTGCGTATCACAGCGCCCACCGAGGGCGTGCGCGCCCCCAGCAGCGACGCGCTGGATATCGATGTATGTCACGATGTGCTGGTGAAGGGCTGCAGCCTGCACGTCAACGACGACTCCATCGTCCTCAAGGGCGGCAAGGGCCCCTGGGCGGACACGCAGCCGGAAAACGGCAGCAACGAGCGCGTCCTCATCGAGGACTGCGACTATGAATTCTGCCACGGCTGCCTCACCTGCGGGTCGGAGTCGGTGCATGACCGCAACATCATCCTGCGCAACTGCCGCATCGGTTACGCCAGCAACCTGCTCTGGCTCAAGATGCGCCCCGACACGCCCCAGCGCTATGAGCACATCCGCGTGGAGGGCATGAGCGGCCGCGTGCGCAATGTGGTCTACATCCAGCCCTGGACGCAGTTCTTCGACCTGAAGGGCCGGGCGGATGCGCCCATGTCCTACGCCGATGCGGTGACGCTGGCGGACTGCGACCTGGACTGCGATGCGTTCTTCAACGTGTCCGCCAGACCGGATCAGTATCAGCTGAGCCGCTTCACGCTAAGGAACCTGACCATCCGCGCGAAGACGGATGGTTATGCTGAGGGCCTGATCCGCGATGCAGCGGTCGAAAACGTGAACGTGACCCTCGTGGAGTGAATGCAGAAACGCCGAAGCGCTTCCCATCGTGGGGGCGCTTTTCTTCTTGCGCCTGGACGGGCGGCATAGGCTGTATCAGGGGGTGATGTGATGCGGCTGATGCTGGCGGCGGCGATGGCGCTGCTGCTCTTCCGGTCGGAAATGGCGATGGGAGCGGTGCGGGATTCCTGCCGCCTGTTTGTGACGGCGGTGATGCCCGGGCTGCTGCCCTACATGGTGCTTTCCTCGATGCTCGTCAGCCGGTGCCGCAGCCTTTCACCCGGCCTGCTGGTGCTGCTGGGGTGGTGCGGCGGCTCGCCCACGGGGGCGCGGCTGGCTGCGCTGAGCGGCCTGACGGGGCGGGAGCACCGCTTCGTCTGCGTGGCTGCGGCCACGATGAGCCCCATGTTCCTCCTGGGGACCTGCGGGGGATGGCTGGGCTCGGCGCGGGCGGGGTGGGTGCTGCTCATCAGCGTGCTGGCGGGGGGCGCGGCAGCCGGCGCGATGGCGGCGGGTGGCATGCGCGGCGCATCGGGCGGGGGAGAGGCCCCGGCAGCACAGGCCCCGCTGACCCTGGGCGCGGCGGTGGAGCAGACGGCCCGGACGCTCCTGACCGTCTGCGGGACGATGGCAGTCTGGCGCGTGCTGGCGGCCTTTGCGGCCGAATGGCTGCCGGGGATGGCGCTGCCCCTTTCGGCGCTGCTGGAGGTGACCTGCGGCGTTCGGCAGCTCTCGCAGCAGCCGCTGCCCCTGGCCTGGCGGACGGCGCTGATCGCCGGGGTGACGGGCGCGGGCGGCATGGCCATCCTGACGCAGAACCGGGCTGCGGCGGGGGCGCAGGCGATGCCCCTGGGGCGGCAGATCCTCTGGCAGGCGGTGCATGGCGGCCTGTCCTTCCTGCTGGCGCTGGGGCTGATGACGCTGCTGGGGGAATCGTAACAAATTCGCCAATGGCTTGCAATGCGCGGGCAAACGCGCTATAATAGATGCTGGGTTTCTGTGCAGACCCGCAGCAATGCATGCAGGAGATACACAATGAAGGATAAGAAACTGAGTTTTGCCGGCGTGGTGGTCACGGTGGTGCTGTGCATGGTGGTGGCGGTGTTCGCGCTGGCGCTGGTGCCCTCTTCGCCCGCGCTGAAGCTGGAATACACCGGTACCCTGGAGGAGTTCCGCGCCGGGGACGCCACGGCCTGGTCGCTGCTGACGCTGGACACCGGCCTGGTGGACGCATGGGAGGAGCCTATTCCCCTTTCGGTGACGGGCTACGGGCTGTGCATCGCCATCGGCGGCGTGCTGGCCTTGCTGGTCATGGCGCTGATGTGCCCGGCGGGTGCGGAAAAGGGCGCGGCCACAGCGGTGCTCAGCGGCCTGTTCGCGCTGCTGATGGGCCACTGGATGTACTGCGCTGTCCGCTGGGGCTATATCGTCAATGACCTGGCGGGCGACTGGAGCTTCCCTGTGCAGTTCTGGCAGGGCGGCTACACGATGTATGGCGCCATCCTTGGCGCGCTCCTGGGCGGCGTGATCGCGTGGAAGATGACCGGCATGCGCCTGCCTCAGGTGCTGGACATGGTGATCGTGGGCGCGCTGCTGGTGATGGTGGCGGGCCGCGCGGGCGAGATGTTCACCAGCCAGGGCATGGCCAACACCCGTGCCGCCGAGGCGCTGCGGATGCTGCCCTTCACCGGCGTGAACGAGTGGGACGACCCGGTGATGAAGGTCTGGATCTACGAGGCCATCGCGGCGGCAGCGGCGCTGATTGCCGGCGTGGTGCTGCTGGCGCGTCGTGCGCCTGCGGGGCGCGTGGCGGAAGTGGGCCTGGCCATCATCAGCGCGTGGCAGCTGATCTTTGAGTCCATGCGTGGCGATGAGCTGATCCGCTTCGGCTTCGTGTGCCTGAACATGATCGCGGCGGCGGCGGTGCTGGCCTTCATCCTCGTCACCCGCATTGTGCGCCGGGTGCGGCGCGGCGGCTGGAAGGCCTGGGAAACGCTGCGCATCGTGCTGTTTGCCCTGGGCGTTGGCGTGGTGATCGTGGTCGAGTTCGCCCTGGACGGCAAGATCAGGATGTTCGGCGGCGACAACACCGCCCTGTATGTGCTGGATGTGCTGGCCGTGGTGGCGCTGATGCTGTCCGTGGCCATCGCTGACGGCCGGAAGGAGGCTGCCTGATGCAGGTGATTCATCCCTCGGGGCCGGTGAACAACATCCACCCCGAAAATGTGTTTGACGTGGTCAACGACCAGGGCGTGATGTGTGGCCGCGGTTATGTGTGCTACCTCTACCAGCCCGCGATCTATCCCGACCGGCCGGTGCGCATCTATTTCAGCATGGAGTGCACGCCCGAGGCGGAGTATATGCTCTTCGGCGCGCTGATGGGCCGTGCGCTGCAGCTGCGTCAGCAGCACCCCCATGTGGCGGCCTATGTCTACACCGACGTGAACCCCCGCGATACCCGCCTGCTGAACTTCTGCCTCCACAACGGCCTGACGGTGGGCAACGCCGAGGAGCTGGTGATGCTGCAGGTGCCCCAGGATGGCGGCCCGGAGACCTTCGGCTGCACCTTTGCGCCCATCCCCCTCAACACCATCCAGCAGCAGAATGCCCTCATCGCCAACATGGCGCAGAACGGCCTGACCCACATCACCCAGGAGTACCTGCAGATGCTGGCGCGCAACCCCGTCTTCGTCGCCCTGGGCCTGTTCTACAGCGATGTGCGCACCCCCGTGGCCGAGTGCATCATCTCCGGCGCACCCGGGAGCGAGCCGGAGCTGGTGGCCATCTACGTCGCCGCCGGCTATCGCGGCAACGGCATGGGCAAGAAGCTGCTGCGCCGCGCGCTGTCCCTGTGCGCGCCCTATGGCGTGCAGAACGTACAGGCGCGCATCATGGCTGCCAGCCAGCCCCAGGCCCGCCTGATGCGCGGCTTCGGCGGTGCGCCCGTGAGCCAGATGCTGCTCTTCCCCGGCAAGGAACTGTGATGTTGTTACAATCGCTGTGTATTGTAAAACAATAAATAAGCCTTGACAAACGTCGCCCTCCCGTGTTATCCTTGGGGTAACAGAGGAGGGTGTTTTCATATGACGGATCTGCGGAACCGACCCCGTGAACCCTTCGGCCCCCTTCAGCCGGGGCTGTGGGGGAAGGTGTTGCGCGGGTGCCAGTGGGGGCTGACCATCATCACGGTGATCTGCATGTGGCCGGGCGTGATGCTGATCCTCACGGCGGCGGCGGGCCTGATCACGGAGGGCATGCCCGAAGGCAACACGCTGCTGATCCGGGCGGCGTGGTGCCTGTGGGGGCTGCTGCTGATGCTGACCGCGCTGCGCCTGAGCGGCTACGGGTACCGTTGGTGGGGTTTCTTCCCGAACGCGCTGGCCTGGGCTGTGTTGGCGAGCCAGTCATACCCCGGTGCATGGGATAACGTCGGCCAGTGCATCGTGCAGCTGATGGCGGCGGTGATGGCGGCGCAGTGCCTGCTGCACGGGCTGTGGAGTCTGAGTGAGCGGATGCTGCAGGCAAACGGCAAGGGAGGCCGCGCATGATGAAGAATGTTAAGCCCCCCGTGGCGCTGCTCACCTTCGCGCAGGCGATGGGCGCGGTGGCGCTGGTGGCCGTGGGGGTCCCGCTGGGGCTCTTTGGCCTGGGCGCGCTGATGGACGTGCTGGGCGGCGCGCTGGATCTGCCGCGGGAGTGGCCGCTGCTGCTGCAGTGCCTGTGCTGCTTCGGCGTGGGCGTGAGCGCGCTGGTGCTGCTGACGGAGTTCGTGCTGCTCTGCGGTCGGGTGCGCAGGGGGGCGACCTTCACGGAAGAAAACGTGGCGGCGCTGGGGCGCATCGCGAATGCGTTCTTTGCCGGCGGGACGCTGCTGCTCATCGGCGGGGAGCTGCTGGTGGGGCTGGCGGTGATCTGCATCCATGGCTTCCTGGCGGGGGATGGCGCTGTGTCCCCGCTGTGGCTGCCGATGCTCGCCTTCACGGCCTGGGCGGCGGCGCTGATGGTCAGGGCCATTCAGGCGCAGATGAAGCGCGCGGTGCGCATGCAAACGGAAGTCAACCTGACGGTGTGAACTGCCGGCAGGGTTTATGGAAAGGAAGGACGAGCGATGAGCATGAAGAAGGGGCGCCCGGTGGCGCTGTTCACATTCGTGCAGGCGATGGGCCTGTGCGCGATGGTGATCGTTGCCGTGACCATTCTGGCGGGGGTGATCATCCCGGTGTGCGGGAGCCTGATCACCGCGGCGCAGGAGGGCGGCAGCGATATCGGCAACATGCTGCTGATCCTGCTGACGGTGACGGGCGTGGGCGCGTGCCTTATGTGGCTGCTGCTGGAGTTTGTGCTCATGTGCGGCCGGGTGAAGAAGGAAACGGCCTTCACCGCCGCGAATGTGCGGGCCCTGGGGCGCATCGTGCTGGCGTTTGTGATCGGCGGCGTGTTCATGCTGCTGCTGGGCAAGCCCATGATGGACTGGCTCCTGCTGGGCATGCGGGGCTTCCGCTCGCCGGTGTGGTGGCTGCTGCCGGCCTTTGTGGCCTGGACGGCGGCGCTGCTGGTGCGCGCCATCCAGGTGCTGCTGAAGCGCGCCGTGGACATGCAGAACGAAAGCGACCTGACGGTGTGAGGAGGCGTTTGCAACATGATGAAGTGGCTTGATTCGCCGAAGGTGCTCTTCGGTCTCCTGCGGGTGGTGGCGGTGGTCGCCATCGCTGTGGGCGTGTGGCTGAGCCTGAGCTGCGGTGTGCTACAGGCCCTCACCGGGGCGGAGGATGCGCCGGCGGTGGGCTATGTGGTCACAGCCCTGGTCAACTGCGGGCTGTGGTGCATGGCCTGGTGCGCGTTCTTTGGCATGTGCGGCCGGCTGATGAAGGGCGGCAGCGCCTTCACGCAGGCCAACAGCCGCGCCCTGCGGGCCATCGGCGGCTGCGTGGCGCTGATGGCGGTGGTGATGTGCCTGCGCGCGCTGCCCCGGCTGATCGCTGCGCCCGACGTCTACCTCGTGATCGAGGCGGTGATCCTTCCCGGCACCTTCCTGACGGTGAGTGCGCTGGCCTTCATCCTCAGCCGCCTGCTGGAAAATGCGATGGCACTTGAAGAGGAGCAGGCAGATGTGGTATAATGGGGCGAATACGACCTTCATGAACAAGGAGGCCTGACGATATGATTCGTGTTGATCTGGACGTGATGATGGCGCGCCGCAAGATGTCGCTGACGGAGCTGAGCCAGAAGGTGGGCATCACCATGGCGAACCTCTCCATCCTCAAAAATGGCCATGCCAAGGCGGTGCGCATGTCCACCCTGGACGCCATCTGCCGTGCGCTGCGCTGCCAGCCGGGGGATATCCTCATCTTCGAGGAGTCCGAGGATCCGATGGAGTGGACGCACTGAGGTGTATTATGGGAATCCTGAAACATACCTCATAGAAGTCCCGGAATATACCCTGGTGGATTGTGGCGGCGCTGCTGACACTGGCATTGACCGTGACGCTGACATGCAATGCGCTGCGCCGCGAGGGTGAGCAGGAGCTGCTGCAGACACTGGGCGAGGCGTACCCGCAGCTGGCCGCGTGCCCGGATTTCACGCGCATGCGGCCGGAGGAGGGCGGTCTGCGCCTGTATCTGACGGACGGGACGGAGCAGGTCGTTCCCCTGCCGGCGGAAGTCATGGCGCATTTTGAGCGGCCATGGTGGCGCAGGTTCCGGCTGCTGGGCGGCTGGAAGGCCGGGGATGACGTGTACTTCATCACCGGCGGCGCGGTGGATGACTGCTGGGGCTATGTGGTCTCCGGGGACGCTTCTGTCGGCACGGAGGGGCTGAACGTGCTCCGGCGGGCCGGCGGGCATGTGTGGTATTTCTCGACCATGGCAGAATAAGAGGGCAGCGTACCACCTCGGTACGCCGCCCTTTTCGTATGCTTATTTACAGGATCAGCCCCATCGATTTGAGCCCGAAGATGAACAGGAAGATCGTCAGGATGGCAAAGCCGCTGGTGAACACCACGCAGGAGGCTGCCAGGTCGCCGTCGCCGCCCATCTGCTGGGCCATGGGGTAGGAGGACACCGCCGTGGGCGCGCCATACATGATCATGATGGGCACGAGGAACTCGTTGCGCAGCCCCAGCATCACCGCGATGCTCACCATCACCAGCGGCAGCACCACCAGGCGCACCAGCACGGTGAAGAAGAGCTGCCACTTGAAATTCTTCACGCTGGAAAAGACGAACTGGCTGCCCAGCGCCACCAGCGACAGGGGCGTGGCCACGTTGCCCAGCTTGACCAGCGTGCCCTTGTGGAGCGAAGTGGGCAGGATGAACCCGGCGTAAGTCTTGAGGCAGTAGAAGGCGATGCCCAGGAGGGACGCGATGATCAGCGGATTGGCAGCGATGCCCCGCAGCATCTTCTTCACGCTGGGCTTGCCGCCGCGGAAGGTCTCCAGGGAGATGACGGCGAGGATGTTGAAGATGGGCACCGTCAGGCCCAGCAGGAGGGACGTGGGGCCGATGAATTCCTTCGTGCACAGGGTCTCCGCCAGCGGCAGGCCGAAGAGGGCGAAGTTGGAGCGGAACATGGCCTGGATCATCACGCCCCGGCGGCTGTTCTTCTTCTCGAACCGGGGGACGAGGGCCATCATCACGCAGAAGGCGGCGACAAGGCCGATGCACGCAAAGAGGATCAGCCGCAGGTCGAAGGCCTTCGAGATGTCCTCGATCTCATAGATGTTGTTGAACAGGTAGATGGGCAGGAACACCTTGAAGCACAGCTTGTTCAGGCTCTGGCGGACCTTCTCCTCCAGCATGCCGATGCGGCGCAGGAACATGCCCAGCATGATCATCAGGAAAAGCGGCAGCACCGCCTCAAAGGATGTGACGAGGTTCTCCATCGGGTTGAAGCTCCTTTGTGTGGATTCCCGCGTATTATACCACAGAATCGCGCGGGGCACAATCGGTTGCTGGCGGAAGTTGTAAAATCACGCGGGAATGGTTGCATCCGACGCTGCCGACGTGGTATAATGGGGCGAATCTGTACATCACAGGAGGAATCCGAATGAAGAAATTTCTCGTTGCGCTGCTGACGATCTGCCTGACGCTGGCGTGCAGCGTTGCCCTGGCGGCCAGCAAGCCCACCGTGTCCTTCACGGCGAAGAGCGGCAATGTCAACGGCGGCTTTGAATATGAGCTGGGCGTGAAGGTCAGCAAGGCCCAGGAGGAGGATCTGTCCATCGACATCCTCAACAACACCACCGGCGAAACGCTGACCGTGGTCATCCCTGCCGGGCAGACCACCGCGTCCCTGACCATCCCCACCCAGGTGGTGGAGAAGAAGGACAAGATGACCTTCTCCCTCGTCAAGACTGACGCCTACAGCGTGGGCAGCATGCACACCCTCAACATCCTGCAGCTGCCCAAGGTGCAGTTCTATCTGGCGGTGTCCTTCGGCACGGCGGGGAAGGAAATGTCTGTCATCGTGCAGTGCAACAACGCCTCCACCGTGCAGAAGAACAACAACACCTTCACCCTGCGCGACACCGACGGCACGGTTCTGTGCGAGAAGGTGTGGTCCAACGCCTCAAACCGCCTGACGTTCAAGTTCACCCCGGATGAGGGCATGATCGGCCGGCACAAGTTCACCGTGTGGCTGGGGGATCATGAGGTCTCCATCGACGATGGCTACGGCACCGTTGCAGACCCGGAGCGCAAGGTGGTTGTGGAGCTGGATACGCCCATCCCGCTCATGGCCATCGGCATCGACTGCGGCTTCAACGGCCGCAAGACCGATGACATCCTCGCCGTGCTGGAGAAGCACAATGTGAAGTGCACCTTCTTCATGACCGGCTATTTCCTGCGCGAGTTCCCCGAGGAGGCCGTCAAGATCTATCAGGCCGGCCATGAGATCGCCAACCACTCCAACACCCATAAGCACATGAAGGAACTGAGCAGCTACAACCAGCTGCGCCAGCTGCAGATCCCCACCGAGGAAGCCGAGGCCCTCCTGGGCGTCACGCCCCGCCTCTTCCGCCCCCCGCACGGCGAGTACAACAGCAACATCGCGTCCATCGCCCGCGCCGAGGGCATGGAGGTCGTCATGTGGTCGGCCACCTACCACGATTCCACCGGCAAGTACACCGAGAAGCAGATCTACAACTACGCCACCGAGGGCAGCGACTACGGCCCCGGCAGCGTGGTGCTGTGCCATCTGGACGGCTACTATCAGCCCGACACGCTGGACGCCGGCCTGACCTACTACGAGTCCCTGGGCCTGCAGGTGGTGCCCATCAGCGCGCTGATCTACGCCTCCGGGCTGGAGTTGCCCGAGACGCCTTCGGACAAGGAGGCCATGGTCTACACCGACGAGTACTGGGCAACCTGGCTGGAGCGCAACCTGCCGGAGTATGCGCAGATGCTGGAAGACGTCAACAACGCGGAGTAACACATGAAGGGCTGCACGGGGGAGTGCAGCCCTTTTCCCATGCAGCAATTTCAGAAAATGTTAAGCGAAATGGCGGAAATGTTCACTTTGGTTGATTGCGATTGCATTTTCCGTGGCGTATAATATGCCTGTGAGGTGATGAAAGGATGGACATGAACCAGATCCGGATCTTCCGCAGCCAGCGGGGGCTGACCCAGGAGGAACTGGCGGAGCAGCTGGACGTCAGCCGCCAGACGGTGGCGAAGTGGGAGCGGGGCGACACGCTGCCGGACATCGCCAGCTGCGTTCGGATGGCGGACATCTTCGGCATCCCCGTGGAGATGATGGTGCGCAGCCTGACAGACGGCCCGCCCACCGTCAACGGAAAGAAGATGTACGGCTGCGTCCGTGTGAACGACAAGGGGCAGATCACCCTGCCGGTGAATGTGCGGGAAGCCTTCGGCATCAGCCCGGGCGATCTGATGCTGGTGCTGGCGGACACGGAGAAGGGCATCGCCCTGGTGAACATGGGCGTGATGTCCGGCGAGACCATCGTGAAGGAGGAAGGAACATGACTGCGATCCGGACCCGGGGGCTGACGAAGCGCTTCGGGGAAAAGACGGCCGTGGACGGGCTGGACCTGACGGTGGAAAAGGGCGAGCTCTTTGCGCTGCTGGGCGTGAACGGCGCGGGCAAGACCACCGCCATCCGCATGCTCAGCTGCCTGAGCGTGCCCACGGCGGGGGAGTGCAGCATCTGCGGCTTCTCCTGCCAGAGCCAGCAGGGCGAGGTGAAGCGCCGCATCGGCCTGTCCCCGCAGGACACCGCCGTGGCGGAGAACCTGACCGTGCAGGAGAACCTGACCTTCATGGCGCAGGTGTACGGCCTGGACAGGAAGGCTGCGGCGCAGCGGACGGAGGAGATCATCGCCCTGATGGGGCTGGGGGAAGTGGTCAGGAGCCGCGCGAAGACCCTTTCGGGGGGCTGGAAGCGCCGCCTGTCCATCGCTATGGCGCTCATCGGCCGCCCGGAGGTGCTCTTCCTGGACGAGCCGACCCTGGGGCTGGATGTGCTGGCCCGGCGGGAGCTTTGGCGGGTGATCGAGGGGCTGAAGGGCCGCATCACCATCCTGCTGACGACGCACTACATGGAGGAGGCGGAACGCCTGGCCGACCGCATCGCCGTGATGATCAGCGGGCGGATCGCGGCCTGCGGCACGTTGGCGGAGCTGGAAGCCGCCACGGGCAAGACCGGGCTGGAGGAGGCCTTCGTGGCCATTGCGGAAGGGAGCGTGCAGCAGGATGCATAAGATCAGCGCGTTTTCCGGGCGGAACGCAAAGGAGATCCTGCGCGATCCCCTGAGCTACATCTTCTGCGTGGGCTTCCCGCTGGTGATGCTCGTCATCATGACGCTGGTGGACCGCAGCATTCCGGCGCAGGCGGGGATGACCATCTTCCACATCGACAACCTGGCGGGCGGCATCGTAGTCTTCGGGCAGATGTTCGTCATGCTCTTTACCGCCATCTCCGTGTCGAAGGACCGCAGCGGCGCCTTCCTCATGCGCATGTACGCCACGCCCATGACTTCCGTGGATTTCGTGGCGGGCTACATGCTGCCCATGCTGGTCATCGCCCTGGTGCAGGGGGCGCTCATCGGGCTGTGTGCGATGGTTGTATCGCTGATCACGGGCGATGCGCTGCAGGTGGGCGGGCTGCTGCTGACGCTGTTGCCCCTGCTGCCCTCGGCGGTGCTGTTCATCGCCTTCGGCATGCTCTTTGGCGTACTCTTCACAGAGAAGGCTTCGCCGGGGCTGTGCTCGGTCATTATCTCCCTGGGCTCCTTCCTGGGGTCCATCTGGTTCGACGCAGCCGCCACCGGCGGTGTGCTGCTGGACATCAGCCGCTGCCTGCCCTTCTATTACTGCACCGGCGCGATGCGCGCGGCGCTGCAGCTGCGCACGGGCTGGGAGGAACTGTGGCTGCCGCTGGTGATCGTCACGGGCTGCGCGGCGCTGCTGACGGCGCTCTCGGCGCTGGCGTTCCGCTGGAAGATGCGGGCGGAGCTGAGGTGACGGTACCCGGCATGAACCCGTTCGTGCGCCTGAAAAGGCTGCGGACGGGTTCTTTTGATGTGGACGCGGGGCGCAGCATGTGCTATAATGGTGCCAACGCGCCGGACTTGCGGCGGAAAAGGAGAAAACGCATATGCTGAAAATCACCTTTATGGGCGCGGGCAGCACCGTCTTTGCCCGCAATGTGCTGGGGGATGTGATGTGCACCCCGGCGCTGCGCCAGTGTGAGATCGCCCTGTACGATATCGACGGGCAGCGGCTGGAGGAGAGCCGCCGCATCCTGGACGTCATCAACCGCAACGTCAACGAGGGCCGCGCGGTCATCAAGTCCTACCTGGGCGTGGCCGAGCGCAAGGAGGCCCTGCGGGGCGCAACTTTCGTGGTCAACGCCATCCAGGTGGGCTTCTACGACCCCTGCACCATCATCGACTTCGAGGTGCCCAAGAAGTACGGCCTGCGCCAGACCATCGCCGATACCCTGGGCATCGGCGGCATCATGCGCGCGCTGCGCACCATCCCCGTGATGGCCGACTTCGCCCGCGACATGGAGGAGGTCTGCCCGGACGCGTACTTCCTCAACTACACCAACCCCATGGCCATGCTGACGGGCTACATGCTGCGCTACACGAAGATCAAAACGGTTGGCCTGTGCCACAGCGTGCAGGTCTGCTCCGAGCATCTGCTGAAGCATCTGGGCATGGAGGAGCACATGGAGGGCCGCAAGGAACTCATCGCGGGCATCAACCACATGGCCTGGCTGCTGGAGATCCGCGACCGGGAAGGCCGCGACCTGTACCCCGAGATCCGCCGCCGCGCCAGGGAGAAGAACGAAGCTGCCCTGCAGCCCGGCGCGGAAAAGCACTGGGACATGGTGCGCTTTGACTACATCGACAAGCTCGGCTACTACTGCACCGAGTCCAGCGAGCACAATGCGGAGTACAACCCCTTCTACATCAGGCCCGGGTATCCGGAGCTGGTGGAGCGCTTCAACATCCCGCTGGACGAGTACCCCCGCCGCTGTGTCAACCAGATCGCCGGATGGGAGAAGCTCAGCCGGGAGCTGCTGGAGGACCCGACCCTCAGCCACACCCGTTCGCGGGAGTATGCCTCCTACATCATGGAGGCCATCGTGACCGACACGCCCATCCGCATCGGCGGAAACGTGCTCAACACCGGCCGGCTCATCACCGACTTCCCGGAGCATGCCTGCGTGGAGGTGCCCTGCCTGGTGGATGGCCAGGGCATCCACCCGACCCATGTGGGCGCGCTGCCGCCGGTGCTGGCCGCGATGAACATGACCAACATCAATCCCCAGCTGCTGACCATCGAGGCCGCCCGCACCTGCAGGAAGGAAGACATCCTCCGCGCGGTGATGCTGGAGCCCCGCTGCGCCGCCCAGCTGTCCATCGACGATATGAGCCGCATGATCGATGACCTGATTGAGGCCCACGGGCCCTACATGGCCATGTACCGCTGACGCGCGGCCCGCTCCCTCTGCCGGGGCGGGCCTTTCATGTTCCCCTTTTCAGCGGCGGGGGAGTGTGGTATAATCAGGGCAACACATGAAAGGGGGCGGAGACCCTTGGCCAAGGAGAAAACGCTCTTTGCCTGCACGGCCTGCGGCTATGAAACGGCGAAATGGGTGGGCAAATGCCCCGGCTGCAACGCGTGGAACACCATGGAGGAGGCAGCCGTCATCACCGGCACGGCGGGCAAGGCGGCCAAGCTGGCGGCGAAGCAGCGCCCCGGCACCGGCGCGGCGCCCATGCTGCTGGATGACATCCCCGAGGACGTGACGCTGCGCACCTCCACGGGCATCGGCGAGCTGGACCGCGTGCTGGGCAGCAGCGCCGAGGGAGCGGGCCTGGTGGAGGGTGCGCTGATGCTCATCGGTGGCGACCCGGGCGTGGGCAAGTCGACGCTGCTCCTGCAGGTCTGCGCCAATCTGGCCCGGGCGGGCAAGCGGGTGCTCTACGTCAGCGGCGAGGAGAGTGCCCGGCAGATCAAGCTGCGCGCCAATCGGCTGGGCGTGGTGAATCAGCCGAACCTCTACGTGCTGGCGGAGAACGCGCTGGACGCGGTGGAGGAGAAGCTCCGCCACCTGCAGCCGGATGTGGCGGTCATCGATTCGGTGCAGACCATGTACCGCCCGGATCTGCCCTCCGCACCCGGCTCGGTCAGCCAGATCCGCGAGTGCACGAGCATCGTGATGCGCGTGTGCAAGGAAACGGGCATTGCGGCCTTCCTCGTGGGCCATGTGACCAAGGATGGCGCCATCGCCGGCCCGAGGCTGCTGGAGCACATGGTGGACGTGGTGCTCTACTTCGAGGGCGACAAGATGCAGGAGTACCGCCTGCTGCGAGCGGTGAAGAACCGCTTCGGCTCGGTCAACGAGCTGGGCGTGTTCCAGATGACCGGCGAGGGCATGGTGGAGGTGCTGAACCCCTCCGAGCAGCTGCTTTCGCGCCGGGCCAAGGGCGCCAGCGGCAGCGTGGTGTTCTGCGGGCTGGAGGGCTCCAGGCCCCTGCTGTGCGATGTGCAGGCCCTGGCCAGCCAGAGCTACTTCGGCACCCCCCGCCGCACGGTCAACGGCGCGGACGGCGGCCGCGTGTCGCTGCTGCTGGCGGTGCTGGAGAAGCGCGCGAACCAGAAGACCTACAATCAGGACGTGTACATCAACGTGGCCGGCGGCCTGGAGCTCTCCGAGCCTGCGGCGGATCTGGCGCTGTGCCTGGCGGTGGTTTCCTCGCTGAAGGATGAACCCGTGGGCGCGGATGTGGCGGTGATGGGCGAGGTGGGCCTGGCGGGCGAGGTGCGCGCCATCCCCCAGTGCGAGCGGCGCATCGCCGAGTGCCAGCGCCTGGGCTTCACCACCATTGTGCTGCCCCGGGAGAACCTCCGGCGCATCCGGCAGCCCGAGGGCGTGAAGCTCATCGGCGTGGACACGGTGATGCAGGCCATCAGCGTGCTGTTCTGAGTGGAAATCCGGGGCTGAGAATGTGGGACGGAGGCATGTGGCATGGAGTGTTGGGTGAAACAGGGGTTCTGCGTCATAGGCATCGAAGGTTCCACGGAGGACGGCGCGGGCTTTGTGCAGCGGCTGTGGGCGGAGGCCAACGGGCGCTTCGATGAGGTTGCCGCGCTGGCGAAACGCAACCCGGACGGGAGCCTCGTGGGCGTGTGGGGCGCGATGACGGATCTGTCGCGCAGCTTCCACCCGTGGACGGAAGGGTTCGCGCGCGGGCTGTATCTGGCGGGCGTGGAATGCCGGGACGACGCGGTTCCCCCGCCGGGCTGGACGCGCTGGGACGTGCCGGGGTTTGCGTACCTCCGGGTGCAGAGCGGGCCGGATGCCTTCGCCCGCACGCTGGCAGACATGGCTGCGCAGGGCCTGTCCCTGGCCGGGGCCGTGCAGGACTTTACCGACCCCGCCACGGGCATGGCGTACATGTGCTTCCCGGTGCGGCGGCTGGACGAGGATTCACAGGAGGAAACGCGCGATGAATGATGGGCTGGAGCGCTTCACCCAGGCGCAGGACCGCATCTGGCCGGCGGTGCTGGAGGAGATGCGGGCCGGGTGCAAGCGCAGCCACTGGATGTGGTATGTGTTCCCGCAGCTGCGGGGGCTGGGCCGAAGCCACAGGGCGGGTTACTACGGCCTCTGCGGGCTGGAGGAGGCCCGCGCATACTGGGCGCATCCCGTGCTGGGCGCGCGGCTGCGGGAGGTGTGCGGGATCATCGCGGGGCTGGAAGGGAGCGATCCGCTGCTGCTGATGGGGTATCCGGACAACCTGAAGCTCTGCTCCTGCATGACGCTCTTTGCCCGCGTCGCGCCGGAGGAACCCCTCTTCCGCCGCGTGCTGGAGAAGTACTACGGCGGGCAGGAAGACGCGCAGACGCTGGCGTTGCTGGTACAGTAAGACATACGGGTGGGAAAGCATATGAAGCTGAATGTGATGCGCACGGCGCGGGTGGGCCTGGTCTTCATGGCCATCAGCGCGTTCTGGGGGCTTTACGATTTCGCTGTGCCCCTCATCCTCAGGAACACCTATGCCCTGGGGGACACGCTGACCGGCGCGGTGATGGCGCTGGACAACATTGCGGCGCTGTTTCTGCTGCCCCTCTTTGGCGCGCTGAGCGACCGTCGCGGACGGCGGATGCCCTTCATCCTGTGGGGATCGATGGCGGCATCTGCGCTGACGCTGCTGCTGCCCGTGGTGGTGCGGCAGGGGATGCAGGCGGAAACGCCGGGAGAAGGACTCGTGATCTTCCTGGTGCTGCTGGGGCTGCTGCTGGTGGCCATGGGCACCTTCCGCTCGCCCACCGTGGCGCTGATGCCGGATGTGACGCCCCGCCCGCTGCGCTCCAAGGGCAACGCCGTCATCAACCTGATGGGCACGCTGGGGCACGCGCTCTCGCTGCTGCTGACCAACTTTCTGGTGATGAAGGTGGTGGATGGCGCGGGCCGTGAGGCGAGCGACTACACGCTGCTGTTCGCATCCGTGGCCTGCCTGATGATGGCCTGCGCGTGGGTGGTGAAGCTGACCATCCCCGAGGAGAAGCTCCGCGCCCGGGCCGAGGCCGTCAATGCCCGCATCGCCCCGGAAAAGGCGGCTGCGCGGGATGACAGGAAGCTGACACCCCCGGAAATGCGCTCCCTCGTGCTGATGCTCTGCTCGGTGTTCCTGTGGTTCATGGCCTACAATGCCGTCACCACTGCTTTCAGCCGCTACGCCACGCTGGTCTGGGGCATCGCGGAGGGGCAGGCGGCCAACTGTCTCCTGGTGGCCACGGGCGCGGCCATCGTCAGCTACTGGCCGGTGGGGCTCGTTTCCAGCCGGGTCGGGCGCAAGGGCGTGATTCTGGCGGGCGTTGCGATGCTGACCATCGGGTTCCTGGCGGGCGCCTGCCTGCCGGGGCTGTCGGCGCTGGCCTTCGCGGCCTTTGCGCTGGTGGGCGTGGGCTGGGCGGCCATCAACGTCAACAGCTACCCCATGGTGGTGGAGATGGCTTCCGGCGCGGACGTGGGCCGCTACACCGGCTATTACTACACCTTCTCCATGGCGGCGCAGGTGGCAACGCCCGTGCTCTCCGGCGCGCTGATGGAGCATGTGGGCTACTGGACGCTGTTCCCCTATGCGGTGGCGATGGGGCTGGCGGCGCTGTGCACGATGCTGTTCGTGGCCCACGGCGACAGCAGACCTGTGGCGAAATCGGGCCTTGAAGCCCTGGATGTGGAGGACTGACGGATGGAATGGATCGTGTTTGCCGCGGCGGTGGCGGCGTTTGTGGCGGCGTATGCCTGGCTGATCCGGCCGAACCTGCCCCGGCGGGATATCTCCTGCCTGCAGGGCGTTGACTACGCCCACCGCGGCCTGTGGACGAGCAACGAGCCCGGCGAGGGAAACCGCCCCGAGAACAGCCTGGCGGGCTTCCGCGCGGCGACGGAGAAGGGCTACGGGATCGAGCTGGACGTGCACCTGACGGCGGATGGCTGCCTGGTGGTGCACCACGACGACAGCCTGAAGCGGCTGACAGGCATGGATATCATCATCGGGCAGAGCACCCTTGAGCAGATCCGCGCCTGCCGCCTGCCCAACGGTGAGCCGGTGCCCACCTTCGACGAGATGCTGGAGGCGGTGGCGGGCCGCGTGCCCCTCATCGTCGAGGTGAAGGTGGAGGGCAACGCTGACGCCCTGAGCCGGGCGGTGTACCAGCGCATGCAGCGCTACCACGGCCCCTGGTGCATGGAGAGCTTCGACCCGCTGGCGGTGCGCTGGTTCCGCAAAAACGCGCCGGAGGTCATCCGCGGCCAGCTGGCCTTCAACAACGCCGGCAAGGGCAGGACCTGGAAGCTGTGGTGGCGCAACATGGGCATCGCCTCGATGCTGCAGAATTTCTGGGCGCGGCCGGACTTCATGGCCCTGGACCACAAGACGGAGAAGATGTGGTGGCTGCCCAGCCTGCTGCTGCGGTGGATGAAGCCCTGGTTCGTGGCCTGGACGGTGCGCTCCCAGGCCGATATGGACGCCCTGCGCAGCCGCTATGACCTGCAGATCTTCGAGAAATTCGAGGCCCGGAAGCCGGAGTAAGAGAATCATCGCACAGCAAAAGGGACGCTGCATTCGCTGCAACGTCCCTTTTCATTTGGTGGCGGGTCAGGGCTGCCCGTCCTGCCCCTGGCGCAGCTCGTCGAGGACGTCGCCCAGGGGGGTGAAGTCCCCGGGCTGCTCGTCCTGCGTCCAGTCGGGGGCGGGGGGAACCTCTTCGGGCGGGATGGGCTGGGGCGGCACGTCGTCGATGGTCAGCTGCTTGGTGCGGGCCGGCTTTGCCTTCTTCGGCCTGGGCGGGGCGGTCTGCACGCACTCCGGGGGCAGGATCACGTCCTTGCGCTTGCCGATCTTGTCGCGGATGAAGCCGAGGGCGTCCAGCCACGTCTCCCGGGTGCACTGGATGGCCAGACGCTGCCACCAGGCGGGGGCGTAGAGCAGGATGATCCCCTTCTCCGGCCAGAGCTGCACGCGGCGGATCTCCTTCCACGGGATCTCCCGGGAGCCTGCCAGCAGCAGGCCGCTCTCGTCGGCCTGTTGCAGCAGTTGCGGGGAGCGCAGGCGCAGCAGCAGCTTCAGCGCCGTGGGCTGGGGCAGGTACTGCTGCACATGCAGGCCGGCGGAGTCGATGACGCAGTCCAGCAGGTCATCCCCCTGCAGCATGAAGATGAGCAGCAGCAGCGCCAGCGCCCCCAGCGCCAGCCCGGCCAGGGTGGGGAAGAGGCCGCCCGTCAGCAGCCGTTCCACGCCGGTCAGTCCGCCCAGCAGCAGCTCCAGCAGGAAGATCATCGCCAGCATCAGCGTCAGTACCGGCAGGGCGATGCGCATCACGGCGTTCCAGCACATCCAGTCCCGCAGGGGGGTGTGCTCAATGCACCAGGCCAGGCGGACGCTGCTGGCGGGCAGCTTGCCGCCGCATTGGGGGCAGACATCGCCCACGGGCATGTCACAGGCGCACTTCTTGCAGTAGGATGTCAGCGGCATGGGGCACTCCTTCACTCGTGGTAGGTCAGCGCCCGCTGAGCAGCTTTGTCAGCGGGTGACGGTAGACGTCGATGGCCTTGACGGGGCACATCTCCTGGCAGCAGTAGCAGCGGATGCACTTCTTATAGTCGTACTTCGCCTTCTGGCCGTTGCCGGAGCGGACGGCCTTTTCGGGCACGGGGCAGGCCTCCTCGCACACGCCGCAGGCCACGCACTTCTTCGGGTCGGCCTTGGGGCGGTGCTGCAGGAAGGGCAGCAGGGGCATGAGCTTGAAGAGCAGGCCCTTCTGCAGCGTGCCGCGGTAGACGTCGAAGTCCTTTCGGCCGAACTGCGCCTGGGCCTGGGCGAGGGTCATCTCGCCCGCGGGGGTGCGCACGCAGATCTTCTCTGCGTCCATCACGCCCAGCCCCTGCTGCTGGCCGCAGACGCAGGTGGGAACCTCCGTGGGGGCCAGGTGGATCAGCGCGCAGAAGACCGCATCCAGCGCGACGGGGTCGTCGGAGAAGAGCAGCACGTTCATGGGCGTGGGCGTGCCTGAGGTGGGGCCGTTGCCCTCCATGGCCACCACGCCATCCATGATGTGCAGGCGCGGGGCGATGCAGCGGTTCAGGTCCACCAGCATATCGGCGAAGACTTCGCTGTTGGGGTAGAGGGCGTGGCCGGTGGCCTTGTTCACGCCGGTGACGCAGCCGTAGAGGTTCTTCACCGCGCCGGTGATGCGCTCCAGGGCGTGGGTCTTCATCTTGCAGACGTTGATGAGGGCGTCCGCCTGCTGCACGCCGTTGCACAGGTAGAAGGACCTGGCGGTGCGGCCGTCCGGGAAGGGCACGATGCTGCCGGAGGAGAAATCCGCCTTCGTGAGGCCGAACTGCCCGGCGGCTTCAGTGATGCCGCTGCCCTCGGCGGCCTTGTCCGGGGTGGTGGTGGGGTTGCCGGGGCTGTCGCCATAGCTGATGTGGGTGCAGCCGGTCTCCCTGATGGCACGGGCGACGGCGGAGAACACCGCCGGGTGGGTGGTGATGGCCTTCTGCGGCAGGGCGCGGGCCAGCAGGTTCGGCTTGAGGAGCACCTTCTCCTCCGGGCGGACAAAGCGTTCCACGCCGCCCAGAAGGGCAAGACCCGTGCGGACGGCTTCGTCCACCTGCGGCTGGTCGTAGGTATCAAGGGGTACGAGGACGACGACATGCTTGTCCATGGAGGGCCTCCTTGCACAATGGTATACGGGCATTATACCACAGGCGGGCGAAGGGCGCAAGCGCGGTTCAGCCGCAGGCGAAGGGCGAATGGTCGCTGCGGATGAAGTGCCCGCGGGAGCGCCCGCAGCTTTCGCAGGCTTCGGGGGCGTCGCAGCCGTGATGGATCCCGCCGCATCCCAGGCAGAACCAGCTCACGCTGCAGTGGCTGTGCAGGAGGGACTGATCCTGCAGGCGGGCAAGGCAGCGGCGGAAGCGGCGGGCGTGGGCGGCCTCGGTTTCGGCGATGCGCTGCAATGTCAGGGCGAGGCGGGGCCGGGCTGCGTCCTGTGCCCGGCGGGCGGCCTCCTGCAGCAGGGCGCAGGACGCTTCCTCCCGGGCGATGGCGGCTTGCAGGAGCGCTTCGGGCGATCCGGACAGGGCGGCTGGCGGCGCATCCTCCGGCATGGCGCCCAGGATGGCGGCGTGCTCCGCCTCCTGCCGGGCCGTGAAGCGGAAGGTGTGGGCCAGCACGTGCAGGTCTGCCGCTTCCAGCGCGCTGGCGGCCTGCAGGCAGAAGGCGTGCTGCTGCCGGACGCCCGCCAGGGCCAGGGGCAGCAGGTTTCCCAGGGGCAGGGGTGGCTGATGGGTTGACATGGGCGGGTTCTCTCCCTTATAATGAAAATGGGTGTATATCCCGTGTGCGCTGCCTGCAAAAAGAATTTCCTGATGGGCGTTTTGCAGGGGTTGAGATTGCACGGGAGATACGTTATAATAGGTGCAGGCTTGATTATATGCCCGGCCCGCAAAGAATATCGCTGTGACGCATAAAGCGACAGCATTCAGCAAAGGAGTAAGAACCTTGGACGATATCTTTGATATGCCCACAACGCCGCAGGGCACGCCCGAAGGGACGCAGGAAAGCCAGCCCGGGGCGGACGCGACCCGCGCCGTGCCGCCGGTGACGCCCACGCGCCGCCGCCGTACCGAGCGCAATGCGGCCAGCTATGAGGCGGCAGCTGCGGCTTCTTCCGCGCAGGCCAACGGCGGTGAGCAGGGGGAGAACGCCCCCGCGCCTGAAGCGCCCGCAGCGGACAGCCAGCCCGCGCCCACGCAGCAGATCCCGGCCATCCCGGCGGGGGATACGCAGGCGGCGCCCGTGCAGAAGGCTGCCAGCACCACGACGGTGCCCCGCTTCCAGACGCGCTACACGCCGCCGGTTCCGGGCGAGATCCCCTCTCAGGGCGTTCCGCATCCGGCGGAGTCCAATCAGCCGGCGCCGCGCCGCCCGGTGTTTTCCGCCGGGATGGGGGAGGTCCGCCGCCCCGTGAAGGCGGAGGGCTATGTGCCTGTGCGCCCGCTGGGCACGAACCGCACCGATGCGCAGGATCCTGCGCAGCGCAAGCCGTCTGCCCGTCCGGAGCGGATGGAGCTGCCGCGCCTGGATCAGACCTCCCGCCGCACCGCCACCCTGGATGACGGGGACGACTACGAGGCCGAGGGCAAGGGGCGCGTGCTGCCCATTGTGATCATCGTGCTGCTGGTGATTGCTGCGCTGGTGCTGAGCCTGCTGCTGATCCCCAGCGACATGGAGGGCCCCCTGGGCGATGTGAAGCGCGCCGTGACGGGGATCTTCGGCGGCGCGAAGGAGAGCAGGGAACCCGCTCAGGCCCTGGGCTTCACCGGCGACGCCACTGTGGATACGGCCCCCTACCAGATCTCCCTGTCTGTGGAAACCACCACCGGCGTCAGCGATGTCCGCATCCTCAACAGCCGGGGCGAGGTGATGCCTGCCATCCTTGTCAATCAGATCAACAACACCAACAGCGTACTGCATGTGCTGAGCCTGACGCTGGCGAGCGAATACGAGGGCGACATCTATCTGCAGATCTTTAACGGCGAATACTGGCTGGATACCGATAACAGCCTGCAGCTGTCCATTGGCAGCGATATGAAGCTGAAGATCTCCGATACGTCCTCCACCACGCTGACGGCCGGATCCACTGCCGTCGCCACGGTGAACACCACGCTGGCCGCCGGTTCCGATGAGGAGTCGACGGTCAGCCCTGCAGTGTCGGAAACCGGCGCGCCGCAGCCGACGGACGCGGTGGGGAGCAACGACCCGCAGACCCCTGAGACCCAGGAGGCGGACGATGCTGTGGAAACCGACGCTGCGGTGGCTGCTGCTGCCGAGCCCGTCGTGACGGCGACGCCCAGCCCCACCCCCTCGGCCACCCCCACCATTGCGGTCACGCCCACGCCCACCGTCCGCGTGACGGCCACGCCCACGGCGGAGCCCACGGCCACCCCCACGGCGGAACCCACAGCCACCCCGACGGAGGAGCCCACGGCCACCCCCAAGCCCACCCCCGAACCCACGCAGAAGCTGGAGGCCGCCGCGGCTGAGGGCGCCTCTCCCTCGCTGATCTCCACGCAGAAGATCTACAAGGGTACCCGCCGCGTGGACAGCTACACCCGCGAGAAGGCCATCAACATGCCCGCCGGTGATGCGTATCTCACCCGCGATTTCGGCGTGACCACCTTCCGCGGCAATGCCTTCCGCATGAATGCGGCTTCCGGCAATCTGGATACGGATCCCACCTCCATGACCGTCGTCTGGACGGTGGAGGGCGGCAAGCTGGAGCTCTCCGGCTCCTGGCGCTACGGCTTCGGCGTCTACAGCCAGCCGGCCATCGTCAAGTGGACGCAGGAGGTCCGCAGCGTGATGGCGATGAACGAGGGCTTCGCCACCAAGAGCGCCATGAAGGAGGTCATCCTCTCCGGCCAGGACGGCAAGGTCTATTTCCTCGACCTGGAGACGGGCGAACCCACCCGCGAGGCCATCAACATCGGCTACGCCCTGCGTGGCGCGCCCAGCGTCAACTCCCTGGGCTACCCGATCATCACCGTGGGCCAGTTCAGCAACAAGAAGCCCTCGGGCAGCGCTGTGAAGACCCATGGCCTGCACTACTATGACCTGTCGAGCAATGAGCGCGTACACCTGATCAACACCGTCAACGACGACCGCTCCTACTACACCGTGGGCGCGATGGACACCTCTGCGCTCTTTGACCGCAACACCAACACCCTTATCGCCATTGGCAGCAATGGCCTGCTTTACACCGAGAAGCTGGACATGACCCTCTATGTGGGCGCGGAAGGCAACCGCTTTGAGTTTGGCGAGGTGGAGGAGCAGGTGGCGCTGATGTCCCACACGAAGGGCCAGAAGGAGAGCTACGCAGCTGTGGAGTCCTCCCTGGCGATGTATGGCAGCTACGCCTTCTATGCTGACATGGACGGCATCCTGCGCTGTGTGGACACCACCACCATGACCACCGTGTGGGCGGTGGATACCGGCGACGCGGTGTGTGCGGCGGTGGCCCTGGACCTGGATGAGGAGAACAACCTCTGGCTCTACACGGCCAACACCATCAAGAACCGCAGCAAGAATGGCGACGTCACCATCCGCCGCTTCAACGCCATGACCGGCGAGGAGGACTGGCAGCTGCCCGTGCACAGCATCAGCAAGTATTCCGGGCAGAAGGACGCCACCGGCAAGGAGATCATCGCCGGCGCGGTGGCCAGCCCCATCATCGGCCAGCATGAGCTGGGCGACATGGTCTACTTCACCCTCTCCAGCGTCAGCGCGGATGGCTATGCCACTCTGGCCGGCGAGCAGACGAAGCAGCCCAGCGTGCTGGTGGCCATCAACAAGGCCGACGGCAAGCCCGTGTGGACCCTGGCGATGGACGCCTACAGCTACTCCTCCCCCGTGGCGGTCTACAACGAGGCGGGCCGGGGCTGGGTGCTGCAGTGCTGCTCCAACGGCACCATTTACCTGCTTGACGGCCTGACGGGCGAAGTGGTCAACACCCTGCAGGTGGCCGGCACCATCGAAGGCAGCCCCGCTGTCTACAACGACATGATGGTCTTTGGCACCACCGGCAAGGACAAGAGCTTCATCTACGCCATCAAGCTCCAGTAATCCCGGTTTCCTTCCCCCGGCCTTTGCGGCTGGGGGATTTTCGATTGCACGAAAAAAGACTCCCCGCAGGAGGGAGTCTGCAAATGGATCGGTTATCCTGCGTGCTGCTGCTTCAGCCCGCGCAGGGTCCTGAGCGACGCCAGCGTGTAGTCCACCAGCGCGATGACGGCGATGACCACGGCGATCCACAGGATCACCCGGTCGATGGGCAGTGCCATCGCCTCAAAATCGTGATGCCAGAAGGAGAGCACCAGCGCCAGGATGAAGCTGCACTGCGCCAGCTTGCCCCACATGTTGGACTGCACGACGATGTTCCTGTGCAGCATGTAGGAGCTGCCGTAGATCATCACCAGCTCCTTGATGATCACAATCACGATGGCCACCACGGGGAACACGCCCTCAATGCCCTGCATCACCAGGGCCGTGCAGACCATCAGCTTGTCTGCCAGCGGGTCCATCAGCTTGCCGAAATCGGTGATGAGGTTGCAGCTGCGGGCGATATGGCCGTCCAGCCAGTCAGTGAAGGAGGCGATGCAGAACACCAGCAGCGCCAGCTTGCCATGCCCCATGATGTGCAGCACCACAAACACGGGGATCAGCAGCATGCGCACGATGGTCAGGATGTTGGGAAGGTTCCAGATGTTGGTCAGATAACGCTCACGGAAGCTGCTCACGGGCCATACCCTTTCCACGGACGCGCGTCCGTCAATTGTGGAAGATGTCTCGGGCTGCCCCGGTCGCGACAGCCACAAGCTATATCATACCATATCCTGTGGAGAAATACCAGCCCGAAATTCACTTTTTTCGGCGGTCGGCGGGTATTGCCTGCGGCGCGGGCGTGAAATTGCTGCCCGGGTGCAGCAGGATTCCCCGGCTGCAATGTCGAAGTACAGAATTTGCTGGAGTATGGCCATATGATCCACAAACACCCTGCAAGGAGGATGAAGATATGAACCGCATCGACAACCGCACGCCTGAGCAGGCGCGCCCCATCAGCATTGTGACCGATTTTGTGCCCTCGGCGGCGGGCTCCTGCCTGATTGCCACGGGCAACACCCGCGTCATCTGCACCGCATCGGTGGAGGAAGGCGTGCCGCCCTTCCTGCGCGGCAAGGGCCAGGGCTGGGTGACGGCGGAATACGCCATGCTGCCCGGCAGCACCACCACCCGCAAGAAGCGCGACGGCATCAAGAAGGATGGCCGCAGCGTAGAGATCCAGCGGCTGATCGGCCGCTCCCTGCGCCAGGCGGTGGACCTGACCAAGCTGGGCGAGCGCACCATCACCCTGGACTGCGACGTGCTCCAGGCTGACGGCGGCACCCGCACCGCCTCCATCACCGGCGCGATGGTGGCCCTGACCCTGGCGGTCAGCAAGCTGATGCGCGAGGGCAAGCTGGTCTGGTCGCCCATCATCCACCAGGTGGCGGCGGTGTCCGTGGGCGTGGTGGATGACGTGCCCTGCTGCGACCTGTGCTACCAGGAGGACAGCCGCGCCCAGGTGGACATGAACCTGGTGATGAACGAGAAGGGCGAATTCATCGAGCTGCAGGGCACCGGTGAGGGCCGCGCCTTCACCGCTGATGAGCTGAACGTGCTGCTGGGCTACGGCAAGAAGGGCGTGGAGGCCCTGATGGCGGCCCAGCGCGAGGCCCTGGGCGACGCAGCCCGCTACATCTGCGCCAAGCCCCCGCTGGTGGTCGCCAGCGGCAACCCCGGCAAGATCCGCGAGCTGCAGGTCATCTTCGGGGATTACTACACGGTCGTACCCATGAAGGCGGCGGGCTTCACCGGCGATATCGAGGAGACGGCGACCACCTTCGCGGGCAATGCGGCCATCAAGGCGGAGGCGGTCTGCGCGGCCACGGGTCTGCCCACCCTGGCGGATGACAGCGGCCTGAGCGTGGACGCCCTGGACGGCGAGCCCGGCGTGTACTCCGCCCGCTATGCCATGCTCAACGACGAGGGCGAGGGCGACGCGGACAACAACACCCTGCTGCTGCGCCGCATGAAGGGCCGCACCCGCCGTTCCTGCGCCTTTGAGTGTGCCATCGCGCTGGCCCGCCCGGGCGAGGAGACCCTCATCGCCCATGGCAGCTGCCCCGGCGTGCTGCTGGAGGATCTGCGCGGCACCGGCGGCTTCGGCTACGACCCGCTGTTCCTCTACGAGCCCCTGGGCAAGACCTTCGCCGAAGTCACCGACGAGGAGAAAAACGCCATCAGCCACCGCGCCAGGGCCTGCGAGCGGATGCTGGAGATCATGAAGGAGCTGCACGAATGCTGAGAGCGCTGATTCTCTCGGATATCCACGGGGAGGACACGAACCTCCGCTGGCTGCTGGAGCAGGTCTGGCGGGACGTGGGCCCCATCGACGCCTATCTCTGCCTGGGGGATGGCGTGCGGGATTTCGAGCGGGTGGAGGGCTTCATCCGCCGGCGGGATGAGCATGCCGTCATGTATGCCGTGAAGGGCAACAACGACTGGTGCGACGCGCCCACAAAGCGCATCATCACCCTGGGCGGCGTGCGGATCTACATGACCCACGGCCATGAGCAGCAGGTCAAGCGCAGGCTGGATATCCTGATGGACACGGTGCGGGCGGCGGACTGCAAGGTCGGCCTCTACGGCCACACCCACTGCCCGAACATCGAGATGAACGTCCCTTTGCTGGTAAACCCCGGCACGGTGATGCGGGACCGCTGCGCCCTGCTGGAGATCGAGCGTGAGCACCCCCGGGCACGGCTGCTGGATTACGGCCTTGTTTGATTTCCCCCTTTACGCGGGGCGCAAAATGTGGTATAATCGAGCAAAACAGCCCCTACAGGAGGTGTGCCTGTATGAAGTGCCAGTATTGCAGCTGCACGGAGAGCAAAGTTATTGATTCCCGCCCGACCGAGGAGAGCAGCAGCATCCGCCGCCGCCGCGAGTGTACCAACTGCGGCCGCCGCTTCACCACCTATGAGAAGATCGAGCTCCTGCCGCTGATGGTCGTCAAGCGCGACGGCCGCCGCGAGCCCTTTGACGTGCAGAAAATCAAGGCGGGTATCATGCGCGCCTGCGAGAAGCTGCCCATCTCCATGCAGCAGATCGACGAGATGACCGCCAGCGTGGAGCAGGCCGCCTACGCCAGCATGGACGCGGAGATCAGCACCACCCGCCTGGGCGATATGGTGATGCAGGAACTCAAGGCCGTCAACGATGTGGCCTACGTTCGCTTTGCCGCCGTGTACCGCCTCTTCACCGACATCGGCGATTTCATGCAGGAGCTGCAACGGCTGGTGGAGGAGAACGCACAGAAGCAGGACGAATAAGTGAACAGCAACAGCCCCGGTGCGCGAGCGTGCGTGCCGGGGCTTTGTGTTGGCGGGGATGGCGCGGCTGGCAATGGGCTGCGCCTTTGCGCATTCAGCTTCTCAGCAGGCTGCGCACCAGTGCCGCTACGATGCTGAACTGCTGCTCATCGAGCCGCTTCAGGTCTGCGGTAAGCTCGCGGATGCGCTGCGGATCCCGGGACCCGGCGTCGAAGAATTCGCTGGGCGTGACGCCGAGGTACTCGCAGATGTTCAGGAATGCGTCCATCGAGGGGAGCGCCTTGCCGTTCTCGATGTGATTGATGTAGTTGGTATTCTGACCGATGGAAAGACTCATGTCACGGGCGGAAACACCTTTGGCGGTGCGCAAGCGTGCAATACGCAGCGGGATTTCATCGGGAAGCATGTACGTCCCTCCTTTGTGCATCATTGTAGATGATGCGAAGGGATGTTATGCAACATTAAATGTCCCGCTGCACTTGACGTGCAATAATGGCTATTGTATAATGTGCGTAACACAACATACAATCATGTGGAAGTGAAGACGGATGATCAGGGAACGAAGGGTTACGAGTATACTGATTGTGCTCGCTATGCTCCTTGGCATTTTTGCCGGACTGACGCTCCACCTGGCGGAGCATCTCGCAAGCTACGAATGCACGGACTCCTGGATGTACCTGATCCGGATGGACGGAAGCTACAGCATCGACCTCCGGCTGCAGGCCGGGACGCTGCTGCAGGTGGATCTGGACGTGGACGCAG